>CAUAFL010000021.1 GCA_958428295.1 uncultured Bacillota bacterium | reverse complement strand
ACCCTTATAAAATAAGCTATTTACCACAGCATTGTTTGTACTTCTTACCAGAGCCGCAACTGCATGGTTGATTTCTACCGATTTTTTCCACATGTTTTGGGGATTTTTTCTGTTCTTTGTTCCCATCATTCGTATGTTGTACTTTACTTACCTGTTTTCTTTCTATATTTTGGCGAATTTCCGCTTTTAATAAGAATACCGTTATATCCCGGTCAATTGTTTGGAGCATTTTGTCAAATAAATCAAATCCTTCTGTTGTATAAGCTCGTAAGGGATCTTCTTGTCCATAGGCACGTAAAGAAATCCCCTCTCGTAAATGGGACATAACATTAATTTGCTCCATCCAATAATTATCAATAACTTGCAAACACAAGGCTTTTTCGAACTCACTACTTACCTCAATTGGAACATTTTTAATTTTTTGTTCATATTCTGTTTTTGCTTTATTAAAAATAAAATCTAGCACTTTTTCTTCATCAAAAGAGCTTATATCTTCTAAGGTTATATCTTGATATAGTAAGTTTTCATTAGCAAATTCTGTAATTTCTTTCAAGTCCTGTTCTGATAGGTCTTCATCAATAGTATGTGATTTTACTAAATCCATAACATGATTATAAATAGTATTTAAAACCATTTCATGTATGGTATCACTATCTAGGATTTCGTTTCTTTTTCCATACATAATTTCTCTTTGGTTATTCATTACATCATCATATTGCAATAACTGCTTACGAATATCAAAGTTGTTTCCTTCCACTCTTTTTTGAGCAGTACCAATAGCCTTAGTAAAGGTTTTACTTTGTATTGCTTGATCTCCAAAACCAAAACTTTTCATCATATCTTTAATTCGGTCACTACCAAACCGAATCATCAAATCGTCTTCCATAGATACATAAAACTGGGTAAAGCCTGGATCTCCTTGACGACCAGAGCGGCCTCGTAACTGATTATCAATACGACGGGATTCATGTCGTTCTGTACCGATGACACATAATCCCCCTAGATTTTTAATTTCTTCTGAAAGTTTAATATCGGTACCACGACCAGCCATATTTGTGGCAATGGTGACCGATTTATGTTGACCAATTTTAGAAATTATCTCAGCTTCACGGGCATGGTTTTTAGCATTTAACACTTCATGTGGAATATGAGCCTTTTTTAATAGACTACTAATTAATTCGCTTGTTTCAATAGCAATCGTTCCAATTAACACTGGTTGTCCTTTTTGATAACGTTCTGTAATTTCTTTTATAATAGCTTTATATTTTGCATCTTTAGTAGCATACACAAGATCTGAAGCATCTATTCGAATAATCTCTTTGTTGGTTGGAATTTCAATTACATACATATTGTAAATATTTCGAAATTCTTCTTCTTCTGTTTTAGCCGTTCCAGTCATACCTGATAGTTTTTTATACATGCGGAACAGGTTCTGAAAGGTAATTGTGGCTAAGGTCTTAGTTTCCTGATTAATTTTTACGCCTTCTTTTGCTTCAATGGCTTGATGTAAGCCATCACTATATGCCCTTCCTTTCATTAAGCGACCCGTGAAAGGATCAACAATAATGACTTCTCCCTCTTGTACAACATAATCAACATCTAACTTCATTGTATAATTTGCTCTTAAAGCTTGGTTTATATAATGAACAAGTGTTGTATTGTCAATATCGTATAAATTTTTAACATGAAAAGATTTTTCTGCTTTTTCATTTCCTTGATCAGTCAATGTTACTGTGTTAGTTGTTTCATCATAAATATAATCTTGTTCTTCTTTTAAACTCTTAACGAATCTATCCGCATCAATATATAAATTAGCACTATTCATTTGCCCACCAGAAATGATTAAAGGCGTTCGTGCTTCATCTATTAATACTGAATCTACCTCATCAATAATTGCAAAATTAAGTGGTCTTTGAACCCGATCTTCTTTACGAATGACCATATTATCTCTTAAATAATCAAAACCTATTTCATTGTTTGTTGAATAAAGTATGTCGCACTGATAAGCTTCCTTTTTTTCCTTAGCCTTCATGTCCCTTGTATTTACACCAACACTAAGACCTAGAAAACGATGAATTCCCCCCATCCATTCTGCATCCCGACCAGCTAAATATTCATTTACTGTAATTATATGAACACCATTACCATCAAGTGCATTTAAATAGGCAGGTAAAACACTAGTTAATGTTTTTCCTTCTCCAGTCTTCATCTCAGCTATATTTCCATAATGAATTGCGAGAGCTCCTAATATTTGAACATAAAATGGTTTTTCTTTAATAACACGATAGGCAGCTTCTCTTGCTACTGCAAAAGCTTCTACTAAAATATCTTCTAGCGTGGCCCCCTCTTTTATTCTTTGTTTAAATTCTTCTGTCTTTGCAGTTAACTGTGAATCAGTCAATTTTTGCATTGACTCATCAAGCTCCATTATTTGATCTGCTAATTTTTCAAATTTTTTTAATTCTTTATATTCATGGTCGAATACTCTTGTGAATAATCCCATTTTTCCCATCTCCTTAGGAACTATTGTATCAAATAATAACAGTTATTTAAAGCCTTTTACTTAATTATGCGTAACACTTCGAGAATGTAATTACCAATTTTTACCAATTATAAAAAATTATTATTTATAACTATTAAAAAACTCATGAATTCATGAGTTCTATCTTTATTCTGCTTCGATTAAACCATAACCGCCGTCTTTACGTTTATATATTACGGCTTCTTTATTGGAAACACTATTTTTAAACAAATAAAATTGATGTCCTAATAATTCCATTTGAAGAATAGCTTCTTCTTCATCCATTGGTTTTATTTCTACTGTCTTTCTTTTAATAATTGCTGTATTTTCTTCTTCGTCTTCTTCTAAATCTAAAAATGTGAAATCCATTTTTGTTTTATTTTCTTTGGCCTTAATTCTCGTTTTATTTTTTCTAATTTGTCGTTCCATAATATCGATTGCTTTATCGACTGCCGCATAGAAATCATTCTGTGTCTCTTCAGAACGAATAATAAAATGATGAAGCGGAATTGTTATTTCTACAATCTGTTGGTGTCCGTGTATCCTAACAACTACGGTTGCTCGAACATCTTCACTACTTTCCAAGTACTTATCTAGTCTTGTTAATTTGTCATTAATATAGTCCTTCATTGCTTGTGTAATTTCAATCTTGTCACCACGAATTATTATTTCCATAGAATCACCTTCCTTGCCTTTAGTATAGCATACCCCTCATGAAAAAACCAACTATTTTGATAATGTTGGTTCTTTGATAGGAGTTACATTGATTGCTTGAAATCCTTTACTAGTTTCTAGCAAAGTAAATTCCACATATTGACCCTCTGTTAAGGTTTTGTACCCATCATAATTAATAGTCGAATAATGAACAAAAACATCTTCATCTTTTTTGTATTCAATAAATCCGTATCCTTTTTCATTATTAAACCACTTTACTTTTCCTATCATTTGCTTCACCTCTTTCTTCTTTTTACTACAATGCTGGTGTTCAATGTTGTGATTGTATTGTAGCAGAAAAACGACCTTTTTCTACAATTTTTCCGCCAATTGTCGTTTTGAGGCCGCGAATGGTAAAAAGAGTAACTCGATTTACTCTATTTTGGATATTTTTAGCAGCAAAAGAAAACCCTCATTAAAGGGATTTCCACTTATTTCATACTAACAGGTTCTTTTATTGGTGTGACATCAATAGCTTGGTAGCCTTTGTTTGTCTCTAATAAAGTAAATTCTACGTATTGACCTTCTGTCAAGGTTTTATACCCATCATAATTAATAGTTGAATAATGAACAAAAATATCTTCGTTCTCCTTATACTCAATGAAGCCATATCCCTTTTCATTATTGAACCATTTTACTTTTCCTATCATTTGGTTCACCTCTTTCCTACAAAATTCTTTCACAATTAGCTCACTCCTTCGATGTTGTAAATTTAGTATATCAAAAAAAATTCATAAATTTGGCAAATTGCCGCCAATTGTCATTTTGAGGCCGCGAATGGTATTTTTTGAAAGTGTTTCGACCGTTTATGGTCTAATTTATACCAGTTTTTTTGAATAGAGTTGTTTATTGTGTGAAAAACTTTTTTGAATTATATAATGCTTTCAGTGATACGAGGTGAAAGATAATGCGAGAAGTTTTTTTAGAACGATCCTTATTATTTATTGAGAAAAATAACCATATCTTACTAGCTGATGAAAAAGAAAAATTATTGTATGGTTTAGAGGGACTTTATATAAGTATTACGAAACTTTTTATTGTTTCTCTAATAGCTTTTTTTCTTGGTTTTTTGAAAGAATTTATTTGTATATTAATTCTATTTAATATTATAAGATATCCTGGATTTGGATTTCATGCTAGTAAATCACGTGTATGTTTCATATCAACGGTTATTTTAATGATAGGATTGCCTTATTTATTAATTAGTATACCTTTAAATATTATAACAATCGTAAGTTTATCAATTATATCTGTTAGTATATTTTTTATATATGCACCTGCTGATACTGCAAAGAGGCCTTTAACGAATAAAAGTAAACGACTTATCAGAAAACTCTGTGCAGTTACCTTAGCTATAAGCTATTCTCTAATAGCCATTACTTCTACTAATTTATTAGTTAGTAAATTATTTCTTAGTGCTTTATTAATAGAGACTATTTTAATTTTACCTGTTACTTATAAAATATTTCATGAACCGTATCAAAATTATAAACGGGTTTAAACATGTGGAGTGTTTAAATAAAAAGAAATGTAAAGGAGAGAGGAAAATGAAAAAGAAAGCAGCACAAATTCTTACAGCGATTGCATTAATGCTTACAGCTTCAGCTAGTATGGGGTGCTTCATATGGTGTGCAGAAGAACCAAAAGCATTAAAAAATATGGATTAAATCCACATTATAGGTTTAAAAAGAAAGGAAATGGTTATCCTTTCTTTTTACTTTTGTAGGAGGGAGTAATA
>CAUAFL010000020.1 GCA_958428295.1 uncultured Bacillota bacterium | reverse complement strand
TGTTTCTTTGACCACTAGAAAAACAAGACTCATTGCCTTGTTTTGATTACCACAAAAGAAAACAAAGGGAAAAGTGATATGCACTATTTAACATTGAGCATTCTCTGGGTATAACTCACATTCTCCCCCCCCCAAGGTTAACATTATGCTATCCATCTTCTTCACTTTCTTCACCTCACTAGCTTATAGTGTTAGTATAACAGAAGTACAATTAAAATTTCAAATTATTTTTATATTAGAATTGTTCCTGTATTTTTGCTGTTTCATCTAAAATGTAAGCAAAGTAATTTACATCGGTATAAAAATTATCGATCATTGTTGCTTCCACGATAAAGTACAGTTTGGCACTTAATATTTCCATTAGCATCGTTTGCAATAATTTTCTTAACTCAGCAACTAAAGGAATACTTTGTGAAGTTAATTGTTTTTGGTTTTCAGGAGTTAGTGGCAAACTTTGATAATCTTGCAGTAATGGTGCAAAACGAGCTAGTAATGAATCCAATTGTTCAACATGGTTGGTAGCAGCAGGATCAATTAGTCCTCTTAAAAATTGGACAATATTATACATAGAAAGATTATATAAATATTCTCCACTAGTTGCGTAAATCGGTTCTGAGGTAGTGCGATTATTCAGTCTTTTTAAATTTTGTTGATATAAATCTGTTGTGTTAATCATGAAAACATATAAGGCCGGATAAGTGTAAGAAAAAAGTTCATTAGTTAATAACTTTTGTCTAATTTCTTCTGCTAGTGCTATAAAATCATCACAGATTTCAATAGCTTGTTGATTAACACTTTCAATTTCTTTTACTAACGTAGGACTAGGATTTTGGGGTGTACCTGCTTCAAATTGTAATTCTTCTCTCG
Source organism: uncultured Bacillota bacterium (assembly GCA_958428295.1). Taxonomy (GTDB): domain Bacteria; phylum Bacillota_I; class Bacilli_A; order RF39; family UBA660; genus Onthousia. The sequence continues at coordinate 7,488 of CAUAFL010000020.1, read as the reverse complement.
TAATATCCGTGGCAATCTTCACATTAAATAACTTTTCAGTCAACTCTTCCGCTTCTAAGGTATAGTCGGTCACATAAGTTTGATATTTTATTGCCTCTGGTGGTACTACTCCCTGGGTATACTCGACAAGCAATCGTCCTAAATCCTCGCAGCGAAGGGCGATGGTTTCAGCTCTTTGACTATAATTATTATTGTTGACATAAAAAGAAAGTTGAATATTTAAGCAGTATTCTCGTACAGCTCTTAAATAGAAAAGGTTCGTGTTTAAAGACTCCTGAACAAATTTTTTATCATCTAACATACTATCACCAATATACTATATGCTTACCTTCTTTAAAATAGCAGGTAAAAGTTAGCAAAAAACTGCTAACCGAATGGATAGCAGTTATTCAAGTTAATCTTCAATACTACGATATAAAGCATTTAGTTCACTTAATGGATTTTTGTCCTTTTCTTTTTCCTCTTTTAGTATTTTAGCCATCATTTTATATTCTTCCAAAGTAAATGGTTCCTTTTCGATAACAATTTGTTGTTTTTCTTCTAATTGTTCAGGGAAAAAGACTGGTTTCTTCGGTGCTACCGTAGCGGTTTCTAGTTTAAAATTATCAAGTACTTCATAGTTAGTAACTTCTTCTATTTTAATAATGTTTTGTTTGATTTGATACTTTTTAATCAAATGATAAATCACTAACACTGCTATCCAAGCAATAAAGATAAACATACTAATTTCCAGTAAACTACGCATCTGCTCACTACTATATAGCTCTTCTAAATTAAAGGCATTAAGCTTTAACTTGGCAAGTAAGGAAACAATTAAAATAAATAGATAGATAATCGTCCCTGAAACAATAGAAGTCAATACTTTAATATTTTTAGAGAGTTTATCGCTAAATAGTGTTTTCCATAATATGATATTTGTCGTAATAAATGTTAAGAGATAGATCACAATATTTGGAAAGTAGTAGGTAATGAATACTTGATTAAGTGCATAATCCACTAGACTACCAATGCTACTTCCATACTGAATTCCAAGGAAGATAGCCACCGCTGCGTAGATTAAAAGATAGGTTTTTTTACTTTCCTTTTTATTACTACTATTTGTCGTAATAAATAGATAAATTAGAAATAAGATAATGGCAAGGATAAATCCATAAAGAGGTGTAGATGTAATAACCTCCCATGTTACTTGCAATTTTTCCCATAACGTTAGTGGACTCATCACCAACACCCCCTTTATTATTATGTTGTCTCGATAAGCTCAGCAATATAAATTGTTTGTGTTGTACTATCATTGTTTGTACAGGTTACTAATGTCAAACTTGTTTTAGTGTAATCTCGTTTAATAGCAATTTTTCCGATTTTTTGAGCTTTATAAATGTTAGTAATTTGGTAAGTATATGTTTTATCTTGATACACCACTTGGGCTTGATCACCAACATTTAATTGATAGAGCTCATTGAAGAAAGCTTTCCAACCAGTGCCAGAGTGCCCGGCAATGATCAAATTACCTTTTTTAACATCGGGCATTTGACTACCAGCAATGACTTCAATATTCTCTTCGACGTTATTAGCACTTGCTCCTAGTGCGTAAAATCCTCGGTTAAAATTAATTTTAGGAATTTGTAGATACCCTATATAGTTTGTTAAATCAAAAGCTGAAGAATTAGGAACTTCAGAGTTACTTTCATTTGTTTCTTCGACAACTGTTACATTACTTGTATCAATTACTTCAGCAGTTGCCATTTTTGTGTTCATATAATCGTAAGCAATTAGCCGTTTTTCACTAATAAAATTAGTACTTGCTAACAGTGCTCCTATGACAATCAAACTCGCGCTAATCAGTGCCACACCGCTAGCAGAAATACGACTTGGTTTATTGTTGTTTTTGTTTCTTACCATTGTAATAACAGTATCCTATTCCTGAAAGTAAAATCATGGTTCCTATTAGTGGTGGGAAAATGGAATGATTACTAGCAGTATTTGGTACGTACACTTCAGGGTAGTTTTCAAAAACTACCTTGGCAGTTGGTGTATCATCACTGATGGTAAATCGATAAATCTCATCGCTTTTAATATAGCCTTCTGGAGCACTTTCCTCTTCTACTGTGTATTCTCCATTACTAAGTCCTGTTAAGGTATATGGTGTACCATCTGTAATAAAGTCAGCAACTACTTCCCCTAATGGATTTTTTACTATTAGGTGGGCTCCTGCTAAAGGTTGTCCTGTTGGTTTATCAATTTTCAAAATATTGACTAATTTGGTAATGGATTCATTTTCCATCTTAATCGTTAATTCACGATTATTATCATCAATCGTAAATTTGATACTCTCTTGTAACATTTTATACCCTTCTGGAGCTTTCGTTTCCTTTAAGAAATAAGTACCATTAGGTAAGTTCTTAATGACATGGGCATTGACAGTAGAGGTCCAGCTAGTAATTACTTTACCGGTGCTGTCAGTTAATTCAAACGTTGCCCCCGCTAAGGTTTCGCCACTAGTTTTATCAATCTTCAGTACTTTTACTAAGTTGCTCTCAGGTTCATTTTCCATGGTGATCGTAATATCTCGATGGGTATCATCAATAACTGCCGTTTTACTTTCTGAAGAAAGTAAATATCCTTCTGGAGCTTTTGTTTCTTTTACGATATATGTTCCATTCGGTAAATCTTTAATGACATGAGCACTTGTTGTAGAGGTCCAAGTACTAATTGTTTTCCCCGTACTATCCATTAAGACAAAGCTAGCACCTGCTAATGTTTCTTTTGTTTTAGCATCGATTTTAATAATTTTAATATAACTATTATCATCTGGTTGGTTGTCAACCTTGACGGTAATATTACGGTTTGTATCCGTAATGACAATCTTAGTAGTCTCTTGTGCAATTTTATAGCCTTCTGGAGCACTTGTTTCTTTTAAGGTATACGTTCCATTCGGTAAATTTTGAATCACGTAAGGACTGGTGGTAGAGGTAAAGGAAGCTACTGTTGCGCCACTACTGTTCAAAAGAACAAATTTAGCTCCTGCTAAAGCAGCACCTGTTTTTGCATCCACTTTTTCAATCGTTACTTTACTAGGACTTAGAGAAAGCGTTGTTTTATCACTTAAACTATTCGTATCTGGATAAAGTGCTGAGCCATAGACATTTTGAACACTGGCATCACTTGATTTATATTCATATGCTTTATTGATAGAACCCGTTGCTTTCGCCGTTACTGTAATATTAATTTTGGTAGTCTTAACACTAGCTACTGGAATACGGATTTTAAATTTTTGTTTGGTTGTAAAAGACTTTTGACTAGCACCACTAGACGCATTAACAATTTTTGCACCACTTGGTACTCCACTCATAGAAACTGTATAATTTCCTTTAATATTGCTGGCTTTGACACTAATGGCTTTAGATTCATAATATTTACCATCACCACTAAGTGTCATTTTTTTATCACTGTTAACTAATGTAAAACTAGCTTTTTCATAAGATTTTACTTTCTTAGCCCCTGTGACTAGTTTTGTTACATATTTACGCAAATTATAAGGATCAGATCCGGTTCGAAAAGCAGAAGATAAGTTGCTGCTTCCTGTCGTATCATCAATATACCACCAAATAGCAGCTTGCGTAATATAATAGTCATAATCACTATTACCTGTTAAACTTTTACTTGGATAACCATTTTCAAGAATATAAGCAATTCCTGCTGGTGCTTCTCCAATTAACGTCATCTTTTCCCCATAAGGTGTCCCCTTATGAATATCATTACAATACACATATTTGCCACTGGTTGTTTTCTTTTTACCAAAGTGATAACCGGCAATATAGCCATCTAAGTATTTTTCATTTGTGGCATTAAATGATTTAGGTGCCTCACTCTTGGCTGATACCACCGCTGTAAAAACTGGCGTAATAGCTGTCACTACTAATAAGATCGTAGCTACTAACACCCACTGTTTAAATTTCATATTTTTCATACATAACCCCCTAATATCAATTAGTGCCCATATTATACCACAACTTCTTCTGTTTGGCAAGTGTTTACAAAAATTGATCTTTATAGTATAATTTATGTCGGTTAGTTCTTTTATAGTTATTAACTTAATAAGAAAGGAGAAAAAATGAACAAACAGCCTAATGAAACAAAAATTATTGTCTTAGGCGGCTTAGGTGAAGTAGGAAAAAATATGTATTGTATTATGCACGAGGATGAAATTATCATCATCGATGCAGGTGTTTCTTTTGCAGAAGCAGAATTATTAGGAATTGATTATGTTTTACCAGATTATACTTTTTTAAAACAAAATGAAGATAAGATTAAAGCTCTATTTATTACTCATGGTCATGAAGACCATATTGGAGCGATTCCCTTTTTACTTCAAAGTGTCAATATTCCGCAAATTTATGCGCCTAATCAAGCAAAAGAATTAATTCAGTTAAAGTTAGAAGATCGTAATATTCGTTATGATCATTTAAATGTATATGATGAAAATACAAAAGTAAAGTTTAAATATATGGAGGTCGAGTTTATTCGAACAACGCACTCCATTCCTGATTCTCATGGGATTTGTATTACTACCCCAAACGGTAGAATCGTCACTACGGGAGATTTTAAATTTGACTTAACACCTATTGGACCAATGGCTGACCTATATAAGATGGCTACCCTTGGACATGAGGGCGTGGATTTATTAATTAGTGATAGTACCAATGCGCTTAATGAAGGCATGTCTATTAGTGAGTCCAGGGTTGATGATACTTTAACTGATATTTTTGACAAATATAAGTACAATCGTATCATTATTGCTACCTTTGCTTCTAACATATACCGTTTAAAACACATTTTTGAATCTTGTTACAAACATGGTCGTAAAATCTGTGTATTCGGTCGCAGTATGGAAAATAATATTGATATTTCTATGAAAGGTGGTTATATTGACCACAAAGAGCTTTTAGTCACTGCAGAAGAAGCCAATCATTTAAAACCGGGAGAGGTAACCATTCTCTGTACTGGTTCACAAGGAGAGCCATTAGCAGCATTATCAAGAATTGCGGAAGGAATTCACAAACAAATTAAGCTACGACCTGATGATATTGTAATTTTCTCATCTAGTGCTATTCCTGGTAATGCCCTTAGTATTTCAAAGACTATTAATAAGCTCTACTTAAAAGGGGTGCGTGTCTTTACTAATATGACCATTAATAGCCTTCATACTTCAGGGCATGCTAATCAAGAAGAGTTAAAATTAATGATTAGGTTGCTTAATCCAAAATATCTAATGCCCTTCCATGGGGATTATCGGATGTTAAAACAACATGCCAACTTAGGTATTGATTGTGGGATTGCAAAAGAGAATACTTTCATTCTAAAAAATGGCGATTGCCTTATCTTAAAGGACCACAATGTAACCAAAGGAATGAGTTATCCTAATAATGATATTTATGTTGATGGCAGTCGTATTGGTGAAGTCGGCAGTGCCGTATTAAAGGATCGAAAGATTATGGCAAGTGATGGTATTTTAGTGGTCATTGCCAATATTGATGCTCAAAAACGCCGATTATTAATTCGTCCTAATATTACTACTAGAGGATTCGTACTCGTTAATGAAAATGAAGAGTTATTAAAGAAAATCGAACTCAAAGCTGCCAGTATTATCAATCATAAACTAGCAGACAATAAAGCTACTTTTAATGATATTAAAGGTCAGTTAGCAATGGATCTTACTCCCTATATTATGGAACTGACTGGGAGAAAGCCAATTGTATTACCGATCGTAGTAGATATAAAAAAAGAAGTCAAGGAACATAGTTAATCCTTGATTTCTTTTTGTTTTTATTTAACAACCACTTGGTTCATCTTGAAAGACAATATGAGCACTAGCATTCCAGCCACTTGCATAACTTTTACTAGCACAGCTGCCTTTTACCGTAATAGTTTGGGCCTCTGTCCACCCTAGAAAAGCGGTATCAGGAATATTTGTCCATTTCACTCCTAGTGTAATATTAGTTAACTTCATACAAGAGCCAAACATACTCCTCATCGTCGTTACCTTGGCAGTATCAAAATTGCTAACATTAAGATTGGTAAGATTACTACAACCAGAAAACATACTAAGCATATTGGTTACCTTAGAAGTATTAAAATGACTTAAGTCTAAACTTTGTAAACTACTACATAAATTAAACATACTAGTCATTGCTCCAACATTGGCTGTGTTAAAGGAACTAAGATTAATATCCGTTAAGCTACTACAAAAGAAGAACATAAAGCTCATATCACTTACTTTAGAGGTATCAAAATTTTCTAAATTTAATGTTTGCAATTGGCTTGAACCACCAAACATCCCAGCCATATTAATGACATTCGATGTATCAAAATTAGCAATATTTACATTTGTTAACTTACTACAATAAGATAGCATATAACTCATATCCGTTACTTTAGAGGTGTCTAAATTACTAAGATCTATACTAGTTGTCTCTGAAAAGTCAGCGAAGGCATAGCTAGCATTAGGATTTGCCCCTACCCCATTTTGACCGCCGAGTGTTAGTTTATAGGTTCCAGCGCCTTTTCCATCATCTTCAATATAGGCTATAACGCTCCCATTTCCCTTTTCTGATATATCCCAATTTTCAAGTGCGGCATCAGGTACAAGTGTATTAGTTTTGGTAGTAATTGAGGTAATTTTAGTCTTATAAAGACTATTATGATAATCATCGGTAGAGCCAGAACTATATGCTTTCATCACAGGTAAAGCATTAGGATCTTGCACTTTTCCATAGACGTTGACTTTGGTTTTATAAACTAATCCTCCGCCATCTCCCTGCGGATTATAGGTATCCGTTACCCATAAACGCAACCGATAATTTATTGTTTCGGTGGCGTTACTGCTACCAGTTGCTAAACTCATTTCTAAAGCTGGTCTACCGGTTTCACTATTAGCACTATCACTAGGATGATAAACCTGTGGAGCCATGACCGCTTCTTCATCGGCACCATTTATTTTTGTTAAATAGTATTTAATGTTATTACCATCAAAGGTACTATCCGCTAACTCTTCAGCAGCGATTTCCCAGTTTACTACACTCTGTCCTTGAATGGTAGTGGTCACACTAAAATCAAAATATTCTCCTTTCGTTAACCTAGTTTTTCCAGTGACATCGGTGGTTGGAAGTGCATTCGTTATTGTCATAATATTATCACTTTCTGTATAATTCATCGTCATGACACCAGTGGTGATACTGTTTACTTTCTCTCCAGCCTTACTATAACTAAACGCAGCGTAGCTAACTAAGCCCATTCCAATGATTAAAGCTAAGATCGCACTTAGGGTAATTAGTAATTCTTTTTTCTTCATTCTATACTCCTCATTTTATAAGTCAATTATAACAAATTTTCGGAATATTTTAACCCCCTAATTGAGAAAAGTAATCTTGGCAAAACCATGACCACTATTCCCCGTCATCGTAGCGGTTCCATCATAGGTGGGCATGATAT
>CAUAFL010000019.1 GCA_958428295.1 uncultured Bacillota bacterium | reverse complement strand
ATTTCAAGAATAGTATTCATCTAACCGATCGAGATAAATTATTGTTATATTATGATTTTACTAGTTAGTAGTTTTCTTTGAAGTGATAAGTAGAAGACAAAAAACGACAATAAATTGTTTTTCTTTCTTTTTTCGACAAATATCGACAAATGCTTCACATATAATGATAGGGAAAAGGAGGAAGTTGTGTGAATTTTGTCGAAATAATTGTCAATCATTGTCTTTATCTTCTATGCCCGATTGCCCTTTATTTATTATATATGATGTATCGTAAGAATGCTGATCAAGAGGAAAGCACGCTAACATTAGAAATTGCTTTAATTAGTTCTCTTTATTTTTTATTACGTTATGGTATGACGTATGAACAAACCTATCCCACTATGTTATTTGATATTCCTTTATTAATTTGCTATTTTAAAAAGAAAACTGGTTTTGGTATTGTTATTTCTCTTGTTTTAATTATCTATCAAAGTCTTTTTATGCAGGTACATCCATTCTTGTTAGGCATTGAGTATGGTCTTTATTTTGGTATTTATTATTATTTATTAAAGAAGAAGATTAGTACGACGCCTATTCAAATGGTGAACTGTTTCATAGTTATCAAAAGTTTTATTTTATCGTTAGAAGTATTTTGGTTTATCCATCCTAATGGGGGCGTTGAGGAGAATATTACCTATTTATTAAGTATTATTTTTGTATTGTATTTTATTGCTAATTTGTTGCTTTATTTTTTTGATCAAGGAGAAAAAATTGTCGATTTAAATACTTCTCTTTATAAGATTGAACGTGAGAAAGAATTGCGTACGTCTTTGTTTAAAGTGACACATGAAATTAAAAATCCAATTGCTGTTTGTAAGGGTTATTTAGATATGCTTGATCTAAATGATAAAAAGAAAGTATTTAAGTATGTTCCTATTGTAAAAGATGAAATTAATCGTACTTTAACTTTAATGGATGATTTTTTAGATTATACAAAGATTAAGATCGAGAAAGAAGAAATTGATTTGACGATGTTGTTGGAAGAAACAGAACAAACTTTGGCGTCGTTATTTTTTGAACGTGGGGTTCGAGCTTATTTTCGAATTCCTGAGGAAGAAATTTATGTTGAGGCTGATTATAATCGCTTAAAACAAGTATTAATTAATGTTTTGAAGAATGCCGTAGAAGCTAAAGATGAAGAAAAAATAGAGCCTTGGATTATTGTTGAAATATCTTTTGATCGAGGAAAAAAAGAAGTGGAAATTATGGTGACGGATAATGGTGTTGGAATGAATCAGGAAACTTTAGAGAAGGCAACAGATATGTTTTTTACTACCAAGGCTAAAGGAACAGGATTGGGCATTAGTTTGTCTAAAGAAATCATGGAGTTGCATCAAGGAAGTATTGTTTATGATTCTAAAGAGGGAGCTTTTACTAAGGTAAGATTGACTTTACCTCAGACGTTAGATGTGGCATAATAAAAGTAAGGAGTTATTATGTGGAGTAGAAAAGCAGTAGCACAAGATTTAGAAAAAAGATTGTCTTCTTATCGTTATCAACATTCTATACGTACGATGGAATTAGCAATTAAGTTAGCTAACTATTATCAGTTAGAGGAAGAAAAAGTGGCTTTGTGTGCTTTAGCGCATGATGTGGCGAAAGAATTAAGTGAAGAAGAAAATAGGTCTTTGATAATAAAATATCAGTTACCTGTTTTTTTACTGGAAAAGGATCATAAAGGGTTACTTCATGCTATTTTGGGCGCTTATATCGTGGTGGAACGTTACGGCTTTACGAAAGAGATGGCAGATTCTGTTTTATATCATGTAACGGGTAGAAAGCATATGACTCTCTTAGAAAAAATTGTATATTTGGCGGATAAAACGGAACCTAGTAAAGATTATGAACAGATAGAACAAGAACGGAAACTTTCCTTTATAAATATTGATCAGGCGGTTTTTCTATGTATGAAGATGCGGATTACGAATAGAAGACGAAAACACAAAACGCTTCATCCGATGAGTCTAGAAGCGTATGACTGGTTGCAGGAGAAAGTGAAGAGCTTTTAAAGAACTTTTCAAAAAGAGGGTTACATAATTTATAATTAATGTTACAATAATGTTGTTAAATAAGAATTAGAGGTGAATCATTGTGAATGAAAATATGGGCAAGGATAAACTTTCTGCTGCTGAAGAACCAAGTAATCAAGAGACGAAACCTGTTCAAAAGCAACAGATGCGGAAGCAGCTTATTAAATTAATGGCACTGGTTGTGGGAGCTATTATTGTTTTATTAGTTGTCATTTTTATTATTCATTTAGTAAAGGGTGGCACGAAAAGTTATCAACAAGTAGAAACTGAATTGAAAAAAGCCGCTATGCAGTATTATAAAGTTCAAAATAGCTTGCTTCCTACTGAAGAGGGGGCTAGTGATCAAGTGGATGATACCGTATTAGTAGCTAGTGATTATATGAAACCGCTTGATAAATTACGTAAAGATGAGAACTGTACTGGAAAAGTAGTTGTAGAAAAGATTAATGGTGCTTATGTATATACACCGTACCTTACTTGCGGTAATAAATATGTTACTAAAGAGGTTTACAAGGCCGTATTAGAAAATGGAACTGTTACTTCTTCTAATGGCTTGTATGAGATGAATAATGAATATGTTTTTCGGGGAGAATATGTTAATAATTATATTCAATTAGGAGAGAGCCTCTTTCGTATTGTAAAGGTGACCGCCAATCATGAATTGTTGTTAATTAGTAATGAAGTTAATGATGTTAGTTATGCCTGGGATGATCGTTTTAATAATGATCGAAACTATCAAAGCGGAATTAATGATTATCGGGTTAGTCGTTTGTATGATTATTTGCGCACTTTTTATAAGAGTGGTGGTGAAGGAAAGATTACTATTACCGAGGCGGTGAAAGAAAAATTAACCTCTTTTTCTCTTTGTGTAGGTAAACGGGGTGCGGAAGAGACGAACAATAGTGGGGCAGTGGAATGCCAGGATACTTTAGAAAATCAGATGATTGGTGTTTTAACGGCCAGTGATTTTATTAATGCTTCTATTGATAGTAATTGTCTGTCCTTAGCTAGTCACTCGTGTCAAAATTATAATTATTTGGCAGCAGTAGATAGTAGCTGGTGGTTATTGACAGCAGAACAAGAAAATAGTTATAAAGCGTTTTATGTTAATGAATCTGGTTATTCTGAAGCAGCTGTATCTGCTAATTCTAAACGTATTCGACCTGTTGTTATGCTTAGTAAGCGGGCGATGATTAAGTCAGGAAATGGTACCATAAAAACACCTTATATTTTAAAGTGAGAAAATGGTGTTTGAAAGAATTATTTAGAGGTGGAAAGATGAGTGGAAAAAGAAAAGAATTAATAATAGGGGTAGTAGCAGTGTTTTCTTTAATTATTGGGATGGGCTTAGTAAGTTATGCTGCCTTTAGTTATAGTAAAAGAGGAGAAAAAGTAAATACCATTACGACTGGTACAATCCAGATGAGCTATACGGAAAGTGATAATATTATCACTATTACGAATGCTTTGCCAACGACTGATGCGACAGGAAAAATTCGACTTACTAAGGGAGAATATTTTGACTTTAGTGTGACCACGACAATCACAGGAGATACAACGATCGATTGGGAAATTGCCGCTGAAGATTTGAGTGATAGTACTTTTAGTGGTAGTAATATTAAATATTATTTGACGAAATTAGAGGGTAGTACTGAGACAGAAGTGCTGGCACCTAAAATTTATACAGAGGAAAGTAGTGCGAATGACGCGACGGGGCGGCCAGTTCATATGATGAGTTTAGCAACTGGCAGTAGTAATAGTACAATGACGACTAATTATCGATTACGGTTATGGGTGAATGAAAGTTATAATCCGCAAGGAGATGGCGGTGGATTAGTTTATAAAACCCGGATTAATGTCTATGGTAAAGCCGGTGCTACTACTAAAAAAGAAGTTTCTTACATGAAGGTTTATGGTGAAAATTCATTTGAGGATTTTCATAATCCTACTATAAAAAATAGAGCTGTAAGATTAGTTACAACGACGACAACTATGATTCCAGATACAGCTCTTGCTAGCTTTGATATTTCGGAAGCTGGTGATAATAGTGTTGTTGCTTATACAGAACCAGTGGACGGCGATCCTCGTTCTTATCAGATAACATTAGGGGGCAATGGTAAAGTTTATGCGAATCCCGATGCTAGTTATTTATTTGCTAATTTTAATTTTACTAGTATGGATCTCAGTCATTTAGATACTTCTTATGTAACCAATATGAAAGGTATGTTTTCCTATTGTGGAGCAGAGGGTATGACTAGTTTGGATCTTTCCAGCTTTGATACTTCCAAGGTGACGGATATGAGCAGCATGTTTCAAGGTAATACAAAGTATGTTAGTTTAAATATTTCTAGTTTTAATACCGCTAATGTTACTAATATGCAATCTATGTTTCAGGGGATGTATGCCTTAACGACGTTGAATTTAAGTAATTTTAACACCAGTAAAGTAACCAATATGGCCTCTATGTTTTACTCTTGTGGTCAATTAACAAATTTAGATATTTCTAGTTTTAACACCGCTAAAGTAACAACATTTGAAAAGATGTTTTATGGTTGTAGTCGTTTAACCAATTTGAATGTTGTTGATTTTAATACGGGTAGCGCTACCAATATGACTCAGATGTTTCAAAACTGTAATAGCATTAAGGAGTTAACATTAGGAAGTGGTTGGACGAATATTCTAGAGGGGACTTTTTATTATATCCCGAATGGCACCAAACTTACTGTGATTGGCAGTTGTGCCAGCAAAAAGGATCTTACAGGACTTAATGATAGTAGTTTAACAATTATTTGGCAAGATGAACCTGCTGGTTGTCCTATTGCCTAGTGTTATCTATATTTTTAAAAGAATAGCTCATCACTATTCTTTTTTTATTTTTCTAAAATATTACATACAAAAAATCGTATAAATTTTAAAAGTTGCGTAATACTACTATTAGGTGAAGAGAATGGAAAAACAAAAATATGAAAAGTTAGTACAGCAGCATAAGCCAAAAGAGGCACGTGTTCAGAATGCGATTGTTGCTTTTATAGTTGGTGGTCTGATCGGGGTATTAGGAGAGTTATTGATTTGTTTTTATAGTCATATTTTAGAAATTTCTCGTACGGATGCATCGGTGTATATGATGGTGACCTTGATTTTTGTGGCTTCTTTATTAACAGCTTTAGGTGTTTTCGATAAGTTGGTGACCAAGGCTAAAGCAGGATTATTAATCCCTATTACGGGATTTGCCCATTCGATGACTTCAGCAGCCATTGATTATAAGAAGGAAGGACCTATTTATGGTGTGGGCAGTAATATTTTTAAACTAGCGGGTTCGGTGATTCTTTATGGCATTGTGGCCGCCTGGTTTTTTGGAATGGTACGATATTTGATTGAGGTGATAGCATGACTTTAACGTTTAAAAATGTATATGTAACAGGCGCTAGTACTGTGGCGGGACCCTATGAAGCGAAAGGCCCTTTGAAAACTAGTTTTGATAAGAAGTATGTAAAAGATTTATATTGTGGGGAAGCGTCATTTGAACAAGCAGAAGTAAAGTTAATGGAAGATAGTATGAAATTGTTATTAAAGAAGACTAAGGTTGATAAACGGGATGTAGAGTTAATTATTGCGGGAGACTTATTAAATCAAATTACTTCTTCTACTTATGCAGGTCTTGATATGCATAGTCCTTTTCTTGGGATTTATACCGCTTGTGCAACGAGTATTGAGGGTGTGTTAATTGGTGCTACTTTCATTGATAGTGGTAAAGTGAATACTTGTGTGGCAGCAACTTCTTCGCATAATATGTCTAGTGAAAAGCAGTTTCGTAATCCGACAGAGTATGGCGCTACGAAACCAAAGACTGCTACGTTTACAGCAACAGGGGGAGCTAGTATTATGCTTTCTAATAAACCTAGTCGTATCCGGGTAGTTGATGGAACCATTGGGACAATTATTAATTATAATCAAAAAGATCCTTTTAATATGGGGGCTGTTATGGCTCCGGCTGCTGCTGATACCCTTTATAAGTATTTTCGAGATACGAAGACTAGTCCTAATGATTTTGATTTAATTTTAACGGGTGATCTAGGCCTTTATGGCAAAGAAATTTTACGTGATTTGCTAAAAGCTGATTATCAAATTTCTTTAGGAGATAATTATAATGATTGTGGAGTTATGCTTTATGATTTACAAAAACAAACCGATGTGATGGCTGGTGGTTCTGGTCCTGTTTGTAGTGCTTTAGTGAATTACAGTACCGTTTTGAAAGGATTAGAAAATGGTACTTATCATAAAGTATTGCTGGTGGCAACGGGAGCTTTATTTTCTCCTACCTTTGTGTATCAAAAACAACCGATTCTCTCGATTGCACATGCTGTATGTTTGGAGGCGATATAAATGTGGATGTATCTTATTAACTCTTTTCTCTTTTGTGGTATGATTTGTTTGATTGCCGAGTTGATTTTAGATAATACAAAATTAACACCTGGCCATATCACTAGTATTTTCGTTGTTGTGGGGGCCGCTCTTGATGCTTTTGGCATTTACGATTGGTTTATTCTAAAGTGTGGTGGTGGTGCAATGGTACCGATTACTTCCTTTGGGCATTCGTTAATTCATGGTGCCTTAGCGAAAGCTGATTCCTTTGGTTTCTTGGGTCTTTTAATGGGCATGTTCGATCTCACGGCTTCTGGAATAACGGCGGCAATCATTTTCTCTTTCGTCTTTACTTTGTTCTTTAAAGCGAAAGATTAACTCATATTCTTGGAATAATATAATAGAGGTGATGGAATGCTTCTATTTTTATTATTGGTTTTTTTAACTCCTGTTTCGGTGCAAGCGGAAGTGATCGAGACTCCTTATTTATTAGTGGGAGAGGTGGATGCTAGTTATCAGGTCTCTTTTAATGAACGACTTGATAAAAAAACTTTCTATTTATTGGAAGAAGATCAAGTGTTGACCAAAGATTATTATTTTGAGGGAACAGCTCCTAAAGAGTATCCTCTTCAGAGTAAAGAATTTATTATGACGTCTTGGACGAAGTGGGGAGCTAAAAAGAAGGGGTATGAGGAGAAAGAAATAAGGACTATCTATCGTTATCAAAAGTTAGAAAAAATTCGTTTTCTTGTTTTAAAGGACGTAATAAATATTGGCCTCGTAGCTATGACAGTTTCTAAAAAACAACAAAAATTAACAGAGTTTCTGTTGCCTACGATTCCTTATTATCCATCGGCAAAAAATTCACTGATGATTGATTTAGGAGATTTTTATGAAGTAGAAGACTTAGTGTTTTCAGTAACTACTTTTTTATTACAAGAAGATGTCAGTGGTAGTTTTGTTCTTGAAGATGAGAAGGGGCAATTTCTTCATCAGAAAGTGACCGTAACTGATCAGGGAATGATGGAACAATCAATTAAGTTGATTAATTGTTTACAAAAATTACAGTTTTCTTCTCAATTGTTTGTTAGTTATGAAGAAGATTTTTCTCCCTATTTAAAATTTGTAGAAAAACAAAAACAATATCGTTATCGTCGACGTAAGTATCGTTATCAGAAAATTCCTCAAAAGTATATGAGTGAAGTGGCGAAACGAGAGGGTTTTCATGTGCTTAAAACAATAGAAAAGTATCACCTTTATCGAAAGGAACAGTTAGAATTATATGATGAGGTGATCTTTAAAGACTATATAGATTTAGATGTTTTGGTTAAGAATAGTAGTTTCCCACTTTCAAAGTTACAAGTAGATTATCAACCCTTTTGTGGTCGAGGGGTTATTAGACTTAGTTATCGTGATTTTTCCTACCTTAAAGAGGTTGAGATGAATTGCATGAGTTTTCCTAAAAGTTATGTTACCAAAGGAGATACTTTCTCATTTTTTCGACTATTTTTTAGTCAAGTCGTAAAGATGTCGATTGAAAATTAATTCTAGTTTTGTCGAAAGGCTTGTAGAATAGGAAGCTTCTTTTTATGCTTTAGACAAGAAAGAGGGAATGTATGTGTTAGAACAAGTAGAGCAGTATGAGGGATTAATTCGTCATATTACGGCTAAATATCAATTTTGGGCTGAGTATGATGATTTGTATCAGGCAGGCATGGTGGGATTAGTTAGTGCCCTTCAAAAATATGATGCTACGAAGGAAAGTGATTTTTTAAATTATGCGTATCTATATGTAAAAGGAGAAGTGCTAAAAGCTTTGAATGCTTCCAAACAGTTGAAGGTAAGTCCTGATATCTATAAGTTACAGCAAGAAGTTGCGGCGACACGAGATGATTTACTACAAACATTTGGACGTGAGCCAACAACACTTGAGATTTCTTATGTGTTAGGAAAAGAGGTACAAGAAGTAGAACAGGTACAACAATTAACAATTCCTATGTGTAGTTTGGATGAAACGACAGAAGAAAACTATGGTTTATATCAGCAAGTAGCTAAGATTGAAATGGGATATGATGCTGGCATTTTAGATTTAAAAACGGCTATTTTAGGATTAGAAGAAAGTGAACGACAGTTAATTACTTCTCGGTATTATGAAGATCGAACACAAAGGGAAACGGCAGATGCTTTGGGCATGAGTCAGGTGCAGGTAAGTCGTAAGGAACAGAAGATCTTAGCAAAGTTAAATGATTGTTTGGGATGTCATTCTTAAGAAGATGGTGATATTAAAATTTTAATTTCGGAACTTCTTGAAATTCTTGTTAGAATTCGTTATACTGTAAACAGAATAGAATTGTCAGATGAAGAGGTGTTCCATGAAAAAATTATTGTTAGAAACTAAAATCTCCAAAGTATATATGTTAGTAATGATTTTAGCATCGGTTGTTATGTTAGGTGGTTATTATTCCTATGCAATGTTTACTGTCAGCAAAGAAAAGAAAAATGCTATTAGTATCGTAACCGGTAATTTAACTGCGGAAATTAAGGTTGGCTCTAATGTTACCAATATGGTAATGATTGCGCCTACTGTCACTTCGGAATTTAATATAACTTTTAGGAACACTTCTACACAGCAGGCAAAATTTAATCTTTATTATTCTCTTAATAGCAATGACAGTAATATTAAGATAGGCTATCGGACAGGTACAGGATTAAATACACCACCGGCAGGAGCGGGAGTTATTTTAGAACCTAGTGGCAGTAGTGGTAGTAGTCAAACTTATAAAATTATTGTGGCAAATAAAACTAATTCATCTCTTTCAATTACTTTAGGGTATTCAGCGGGCTTACCTAATAATAGCCTAAGCTTACCAAGTGGTAAGAAGGCGTTTGAAGAATATAAATCAGGTATTCTTTCTGAGGTGTTATTAGCTAAAGCAAATGCGGCTAGTAATAATAATTATACAACGAGTACGGCTGCTGAGA
>CAUAFL010000018.1 GCA_958428295.1 uncultured Bacillota bacterium | reverse complement strand
GCACTCCAGCCTTTTTTTAATTGACCTGATAATTGTCCAAAATGATACCAGTTTCCCTCAATTTCATAAATTCCTTTTAAGGCCTCGCCATCTTGATAATAATAGGTGAAATTATCGATTGTGACCCATCCATTTTGCTTTGTTGGCGGAGGTACATTTTCAGATTGTATTTCTAACTGTGTTATTTGAATATGGTAAATCTCTTTAAATTGTTGATCTAGAGAGGATACTTGAATAACAACCTCGCCGCTTTTAAGTCCTTGTATATTTCCTTTATCAAGGGAAATCAATTCATCCCCTAAAAGAATCTGATAGGTTATCTCCTCTTGGTTAGGATTAGAAACAATGGTAGTTAAATCCAATGTTTCACCTATATGGATATTAAAATCATTTTCCGTTGTCATTTTAGTAATCATTGATGCTTCTACATCTACTACCCTAAAGATTATAAAAAATAAAACTACAAAAAAAGAAATTATATACCTATTTTTTTTCATTTTATCACCCTTTCTATACTATTATAATTTGACATTAAAAAAAGTGCAATTATTATTGAATCTAATAAGATTTATTTACATTTACTAATTAAAATTCTTTTACTATGTCTGCTATTTTTTTAGTTGTTTTAATTATACATTTTCTATGGTTAACAAAATTGAACAGTAAAACTCTCAATTGTTCTATTAACATACATATTATAAAAATGGCAAGCGCTAAAGCAAATAATTTTATTATTAATATATTTGAAGAAAGAATATAGTCGACATCTAAGTGCAGGAATTTATAAAGCCAGGTTCTGACCAATGGATTCTCATGAATGAAATACACTCCTAACATCAACGAGGCTATATGATTAATTACTTTCTTTTGGAAACATAGAGTTTCGAAGAACAAAAAGTAACAAGCACTTTGAATTAATACAAACAAACTACCATAACATTCACATCCTTGTCGCAAATAAAGACCTAGCTCTTTGATATTAAGATTTTGAAAAGAGATCAAGTAACTAGCAAAATGGTAAAGAAAATAATTAAAAAGCCAAGTAGCGATAAATATTACTATCAATATTAGTCTCGTTTTGTATTTTGAAAAATTTTTAAAATGTAAATTTTTCTTTAGTGGGTATTTCGCAAAATAGGCACCTATAAAATATAGAAGAATAAATTGTATCACAGAAAAACCATCATTCTTAATATTTAATTGATAACTTATATTAGGTATAATTGAAAATAAAAGGAGGAAAAGAAAAATTAAATGACGATGTTCTTTTTGACTCATCTTTTCAATCAATTGGTTTATAAAAGGAGATAAACAAAGAAGAACAATATAACAG
This sequence comes from uncultured Bacillota bacterium, assembly GCA_958428295.1. GTDB lineage: Bacteria > Bacillota_I > Bacilli_A > RF39 > UBA660 > Onthousia. The sequence continues at coordinate 13,343 of CAUAFL010000018.1, read as the reverse complement.
TTTAAAAACCAATAACTATCTGTAATATCTAAAGGGAAAACATTTTTCACTATGGCAACTGGTGACAAAGTAACAACCCCTAAAAAAGAAAATAAAATAACAGCTAATACTCTATAAAACCATGACTGATTTAACAAAGTGAAAATTTTTTGAGGCTTTAAAATTTTATTATACTGGAAATATCCTGTTACTAATACAAATGAGTTTACATGAACAATCATAAAGTATTGAATAAACTTTAAAATCAACAATAATGTATCCGAGCAATGTTCAAAAAGATGACTTCGAGTAAGTAAATGCCAAAATACAATAAAAAACATTGACATAATTCGCATTAATTCAAAGTTTGAACTTCTCACTTTTTTTTGTTTCATCAGACGATACCCCCAAGTGATCGTTTTCTACGTTTTCGATCTTATCTATTTAAATGATATCATACTTTGATTTCTTTTCAAATAAAAAGAGTTTAATTCTATAAGAAAAGCCATATAAAAAGCCATATAATAAGTAGCTATTCCATATATTGTTTTAACTCTTTAGTGATCATTTCATAACCTTTTTCTGATATATGAAGCCCTTCTTTTGTGTATTCTATTTTCAAATTGTCATCTTGATTATTCTTTAAAACTTTATATAAATCAATATATAGTAGGTTTTCTTTTTTGGCATAGGATTTTAATTGCTCATTAATTTTTTTAATATCATGGTTATTTCTCTTATCGACAACAGAAGGCTTTATCCCTTTCTCATCGGATTCATTAACTGGACAAATGCTTTCTAAATAAATTTCTGTCTGGGGTCGCATTTTTTGTATTTGAGATATTATTTTTTTAATATTAGTAACAACCTCCTCCACTGTTTTCCCTTCTTGCAAGTCATTGGTGCCAATTAATAAGAAAACCTTACTTGGATTATATTGATAAACACGTTTTTCCATGTTGTTTAAAATATCCTCTGTTGTATCACCGCTAATTCCGCTATTTACAATTGGTTCCTTGGGAAAATACTTCTTCAAATCATAGAATTCAGTAATGGAATCTCCTAAAAAAACATAATTAGGGCTGACGGTTACAACTTTTCTAGTCTTCGTAATTATTTTAGGTTCTGGTTTATGAATGAATACATACCCTAATAAGATAATATTTATAAAAAAACTAAAATAGAGGATTTTTTTAAGAGCACTACTATATTGGTGAGATTTTTTTGCTTGATAATATTTGGCCCTGTTTTTTCGAGTTCTAGTAGTGGTGGTTTTATAATTATGAGGATATTTCTTTCTATTTTTATTCATACAACTATAACTCCTTACTTTCCTTATTGATTATATCATCGAATGAATTTCTCTTCATAGAAAGTAAAAAATTTGACAGCTTTTAACTGTCAAGTTTCTCTGAATAACTGTGGCGATAACTACCATCTTCAATACTAGCAAGCCATTCCTTTTGATTTAAATACCAATTTATCGTTTCTTTTATCCCCGTTTCGAATTGATATTTTCTACTCCAACCTAATTCTTTTTCTACTTTACTAGAATCAATAGCATAGCGCAAATCATGTCCTTTTCGATCTTCCACAAAAGTAATTAAATCTTCACTTTTGTGTAATTGCTTAAGAATGATTTTGACGATTTCAATATTTGGCCGTTCGGCATGACCACCTAAATTATAAACTTGACCAACTTTTCCTTTTCTAACAATTAAATCAACACCTACATTATGATCATAAACATGAATCCAGTCCCGCACATTCTCACCAGTTCCATACACAGGAATGGGTTGATCAGCTAAGGCTCTCATGATTGTTAAAGGAATTAGCTTTTCAGGAAATTGATAAGGACCATAATTATTAGAGCACCGGCTAATCGTTGCTTTTAAACCATAAGTTCTATAATAAGAAAGCACTAATAAGTCAGCACTAGCTTTACTTGTTGAGTAAGGGCTAGATGTATGAATTGGTGTCTGTTCAGTAAATAATAAATCAGGTCGATCAAGAGGAAGTTCCCCATATACTTCATCGGTTGACACTTGATGATATCGTTTTACGTTATATTTTAGAGAAGCATCCATCAATATTTGAGTGCCAATAATATTGGTGGTTAAAAAAATACCCGGATTTTTAATCGAATGATCTACGTGACTTTCTGCGGCAAAATTAATAACAATGTCAAATCTTTCTTGATCAAAAAGTTGGTCAATCAATTCTCGATCTGTAATATCGCCTTTAATAAAACGATAATTTTCAAGTGTTTCTAAATCTTTGATATTATTATAATTTCCAGCATACGTTAGGGCATCTAAGCAAACGAAGGTATCCTCTTGATAGGTTTTAGTTACATAGTGAAGATAATTACTACCAATAAATCCCGCTCCTCCAGTAATTAAAAATTTCATCTTTCCACTCTCCTTTTTATTAGTATAACAAGTTTTTTTCTATGAAACAACTTTTATAAATGTAACGGTGAAAAATCAATTTCTAATTTAACTTTATGGTTAGGCGCATAATAATCAACTAATTTTTGTAATGTTTCTTGCAACTGATCTTGATGTTGGTATTTGAGAATTAATTGGTAACGATAAATGTTATTCTTCTTAAAAATAGAAGCCGGGCTAGGTCCTAATAAAATCGTATTCGTTAAATACTTGCTTACTACTTTCTCACAACGTTTTGCTTCTAGGAGGGCTCTATTTGCTTCTTTGCTCGCTATATGGATAGAGATTAAATAGTAATAAGGCGGATATTTCATTAAGTGGCGAATAGCCATTTCTTCTTGGTAGAAGCGTTGATAATCATTATTTTTGGCACAAACAATGGCATAATTGTCAGGATTATAAGTTTGAAAGATTACATGTCCTTCTTTAGCGCTACGGCCACTGCGTCCTGAAACCTGATTTAATAAGGAAAAAGTCATTTCAGCTGCTCGAAAATCTGGCAACATTAAAGAAGTATCAGCATTAATTACTCCTACTAAAGTAACATCTTCAAAATCCAAGCCCTTGGCTACTAATTGTGTCCCTAACAATATTTGTGCTTCATGATTAGCAAAAGCTGTGATCATTTTTTGATGAGAGCCTTTCCGACTGGTAGTATCAACATCCATTCGAATAATTTTTACCCCTTGAAATAACTTAGTTAACTCTTCTTCTATTCTTTCTGTACCAACTCCTAAATCTTGCATCGCTTCCTCATGACAATTGGGGCAAACAAGACTCGTATTTGTTCCATAACCACAATAATGACAACGCAAAGTATTACTGTGCTTATGAAATGTTAGGGTAATATCGCAGTGAGGGCACTTGCGAACATAGCCACACTGCCGGCAACTGACAAAAGAGGCATAACCGCGCCGATTTAATAATAAAATACATTGTTCTTTTTTTTCAAGGCACCTCTTGATAGCTTGTAATAAAGGTAGAGAAAAATGCCCCTTAGCGGTTTTGATAGCCTCATTCATATCGACGACCTCGACCATAGGCAAACTTTTCCCATTCACTCGATGGGGTAAGGTTACTAGTTGGTAGACTCCTTTTTTAGCACGAGCATAGCTTTCTAAGGTAGGAGTAGCACTACCGAGGACGATTTTGGCCTGATGGAATTTTGCTCTTATAAGAGCAATTTGTGTCGCATGATAGCGGGGGGTGTTCTCTTGTTTATAGGAATCACTATGTTCTTCATCGATGATAATAAAACCAACATTGGTAAGAGGGGCAAAAATAGCACTGCGTGCCCCAATCACAATCGTTACTTCTCCTCGAGAAATACGTCGCCATTCATCATATTTTTCTCCTTCAGATAAAGCACTATGCAGCGCTGCAATCTGATCGCCAAAACGACTTTGGAAACGATTTACCATTTGAGGGGTCAGAGAAATTTCTGGTACTAGCACAATACTTTGTTTTCCCTGTTTTAAAGCTCTTTCTATCAGTTCCATGTACACTTCTGTTTTTCCACTACCAGTAACGCCATGTAATAGTGACACTGTCTTAGACGTAGTGAAAATAGTTTCTACTGCTTGCTGCTGTTCTTTGGTCAGCGGATGTTTTTCAGTGGTTTGGGTATCATAATGTAACCGATAACACTCTCTTTCTCTTTCTTCTAGGATGCCTTTATTTACTAGCACTTTTAGTCTAGCGGAGGAAAATTCTTGTAAAGAAGAACGTGTAAGGAATCTACCTTCTTGAAAACAATCGATAATTTCTTGTTGTTTAGGCGTTAGTAAACACTTTACCTCAGGATGATAATAATACACTTTTTGATATTTCTTACGAACAATACTACGGGCTTTCGCCTTTAAGGCTTTGGGCAACATCACCTGATAACAACTCATCCTAGAAGCTAATGTTTCTTTGGCTAACTGCTTTCCTAAAGCTAATAATTCGTCATTCAGTACCACTTCAGCATCAATTACCTCTATAATTTCCTTTAATTGGTGACCATATTGTTCCGTAGGATTGATAGCCAGAACAAAGCCTTCTAAGGTGGTATGCGCAAAAGGAACTACTACTCTAACGCCGACTTTTATCTGAGACTGTAAAATTTTGTTTACTTGATAATAAAATAGTTTATCTACGTTTTTATTTGTTATTTCCACTAAGACGCCGACCACCATAAACTTCACCTCTTTTTTATTGTAACAATAGAACTTTCGTTTGTAAATTGAAAATAAAAAAAGAAGGAATTTTCCTTTTTACGTGGTCTTTCCTAGCTCAAAAAGAAAATCTTCTTCTTTCTGTTGATACATTTTTTCATCTTGATAAGTTGTAAAAATAAGAAATGGTCGATAGTAGAGCAACTGATCATTTTGAACAAATAAAGAGATCTTACTACTATCTTCACTTCCCTCATGAAGAGTTAAAAAACATTGATAATCACACTCTAAGGCACTCAAATAATTTTTAGTTAAGGCTTCCTGATAATAGGTTTCCATCACTCGGTTAAAATCATTGACAAAGGTTTGTTTTTCTCTACCAAAATCATTTAATAATTCTTGCTCTGAGGTGAGAGCCGCATTGGCAATACGAAAGGTATAAGTAGTAATTGTCGTATGGGGATAGCCTTCCGGATTTTCAAGACTAGTTAATAGGATTGCTAAAGATAGGTATTCTCGATTAACCGCATAGTGATAGGTTAATTGTTGAACAGCTGTTTTGTCGATCGCATGATACTGTTTTTTTATCTCGGTATTCACCCGCTGGGCATCGTCACCAATTAGATTAATATAGGGTAAATAGGAGTAAATAGTGGAAGACGCTACTTTCTTACTGGCCTCTTGATAAACATAGGACTTACTTTTGTCTAATTTATTTATGGTAGCTTCTTTCTTACCACTTAAGAAGTAGTTTATGATTAGTAGCAGCACTAATAGCCCCACTCCAATCGGTACTACTTTTTTCCAGTTGATAGTTCTTTTTTGTTCCATCGTTGACCTCCTATCCATAATATTTTTTAATAGCCTGCGCAATACTCTTGGCAATTTTCTCTTTATTGGCCGCATATTTGTCCATTGCCGTTTTCACATCATAAAACTCTGTCTCTAAATAAGTAATCGGAATATTTTGATTGCGAAAATAATGAATATCAAAAATTCCTGTGACAAAATCAGCGTTTTGTTTTCCCTTGGTATGTTTCGTAACGGCCTTGACAATTTCTTGATCAATTGGATAGTTTTGATCATTTGTGACTTTTACTAAAGTAGTCCCAGTAGCATTATGACGTAGTGTAGCATTAAAATGGACCTCTAAGACATATTTATACTTATGCCAGTTAAACTGTTTACATAGATTTGTATTTTGAGAACATTCCACATAAAAGGAGCGATTCATTTTACTATCTTTACTTCCTGCTAATAGTTGATTGGCAATATCAGCTTCTAAGTTTAATTTATCCAACTCTTTTTTGATAAGCGTAACTAATGTTCTTGTTTCTTCTGTTTCATCATAACCAGTATATTCTAATTTTCCTCGACATTCATTTGCTTTCTGTTCGCAGTAAGGGGGATAAGAGTGCCCAGCAATTAATAAAACTTTGCCTTTTCCGGTACTATCAGTGGTCGAAGCATTACTATTTTTATCTTTATATTTTTTCAAGCCACTCAAATCTCCATACAAGCTTCCCGATTTGGTAGTAATTCCATAAGTATAATTAGCCTTAGTAATCTTAGCTTTGGTCTCTGCTGCCAATTTCCAACAGGCGGCCACACTAAATTTTTCATCAGGTAATAGATTCATTACAACATTTGTAATTGATGGTAAAAAAAATATCAAAATAGCAGCTGCTCCCTTAATGAAAATAAGCTTGAAGCCCCCTTTTCTATCAGGGTTACTAATATAACTAACAAGACTGATAGTTAAAGACACAATCAAAAGAATTGGTACTAAAATACAAACAAGTTCAAAGATTTTTTGCACAATCGATATACCGTTCGCTAAACTGTAATCAGCACAGACATCATTTATTACTATTTCTGCTACCATGATTTCCATCCACCTTATTTATATGATAGTCTAAGTATAACATTAAATTGCTTTTTCCAAAAGAAAAAAGACACAGTGTCTTTTAAAATAAGCGCAAAATATCGTTAAAGGTCACATAAATCATTAAGAGCATTAATAAGAATAAACCAATCGTATGAAATTTTGCTTCTGTATCTGGATTAACAGGACTTCCTTTGATCTTCTCAATGATAATGAACAGAATATGACCACCATCGAAAGCAGGGAAAGGTAAAAGGTTTAAGAAACCAACATTAATGGAAAGAAAAGAGAATAAATACAGCAAACTCATCAAACCATCTTTGGCTTGGGTACCAACAATAGAATAAATTCCTACGGGTCCACTTAGCTGATTAAGACGAATTGTCCCTGTAAATAAACTAGTAACGGTAACAAACATCTGCTTAAATAAGGAACCTGTCTTAACAAACATATATTGTAAGGATTTTCCTAATCCACGCTCTTTCGAAGCGGTTAGACCGATCCCATATTTGTAACTGACGACTTCTTCCTTGACTTCTTTTTCTGGTGTTACCTGATAGGTTTTTTTCTGTCCCTTTTTTGTTTCCACCTCAAATTTAGTGGCTTTTTTATGATTATCGATTGTTAAATATAAAGAAATATCGTCGATTGTATTTACCTTTTTTCCATTGATAGATAAAATACGATCTCCCTGACGTAAGCCAGCTTCATAGGCTTTTGTATTTTTTTCCACAGTTGAAAGGATCGGTGCAGGATTAGGGGCCCCCCAGATAAGCGCACTAAGGAAAAGTACTAACATCGCCGAAATAAAGTTGAAGCCAGCACCAAAGAACATTACTAAAAACTTTTGCCAAGCTTTTTTACCTTGTAAAGTACGTTCCTTAGGAATATCCTTTTCTTCTCCTTCTTCTCCTGCTAATTGACAAAAGCCACCAATAGGGATGAGCCGGAGAGAGTAAAGCGTTTCCTTTCCCTGATGACTTAATAATTTAGGACCCATTCCTAAAGCAAACTCGTGAACATAAATACCCGTTAATTTTGCTAAGAGAAAGTGACCTGATTCATGAATAAAAATAATGGACCCTAAAATAAGAATGAATAATAATAATGTTGTCATGCGGCCTCCTTAAATAATTCCCAGTACTAAAATAAATGCTAATACCACAAAAATTAGACTATCAAAGCGATCTAGTATTCCACCATGGCCGGGAATTATATTCGAATAATCTTTGACTTTATAAGTACGTTTAATACTAGAAAAGACCAAATCTCCTAATTGGCCTACTATGGCTAGAAAAACCGTAGTGAAAATAACCATGACTAAAGATATTTGCGAATTAATCACCGTATGATAGAAAGTCGTCGCAACGAAAGTCCCCATGACTACTCCGCCTATTAAGCCTTCCACTGTTTTATTGGGACTAATAGTGGGCGCTAATTGGTGTGTGCCAATATAACTTCCTGTAATAAAAGCAAAAGTATCCGTAATAGTGGTGATTAATAATAGGTAGATAACATACATCAAATCATAATTACGAACTAAAATTAAAAGATTAAACGATAACCCAATGAAAAGAACAGAACTAATCATGTAAAGTGCATCATTAATCGTGTAGCTTTCATTTTTATTGATTAAGATTATCGGTAGTAAAAAGGCAAAGATAGTAAATGCCACAATGTGATAATCCATTTGATAGCTAAAAACATTCTGTTGATAGTTCATCAAACAAAAAGTGAGCATCAGGATATAGGCAAAAATTTTAATAATCATTGGTATTTCTTGTGTTTTTTCGCGGATTTTTATTAATTCATATAGACCGCCAATTGCTAATAAGGTCATAAAAATTGTAAAAGTTGTGCCACCTAATAAAATTACTGGAATAATGACAGCAATCATCACCACAGCACTAATTACTCTTTTTTTCATAAAATAGCCTCCCATTCTGTCTATTATTATAATATAAATTAGAAATTTAGACAACTTTATTTCTAGAAAGGTGCCAATTTACCTTTCCATAGTAAAACCCTATGTTTCCATAAGGTTTTTCAGTATCTGAGAATTCTATTTTAAAACTTATCAAAATTAATTTTAATATATTTTCCCTCATGAAGACTGCTACTAGCTTGAACAAGGGTGCGAATGGCATTAGCGGTTTTTCCAGCCTTTCCAATCACTCTTCCCATATCTTCTTCACTGACAAGTACTTCTAAAACCATCATATTATCTTCTTCATTAGGAAATTCTTTGACACTAACAGCATCTTCCTTTGTGACTAATTGCTTGATGATTTTTTCTGTTAATTCTCTGGCATCCATTATTTTGCTTCCTTTTTATCTTTTTCTTCGGCAAATTTTTTCATAATTCCAGCGTCTTTTAATAGGCTTCTTACTGTATCAGAAGGAATTGCACCTTGTCTTAACCATTTTAATGCTACTTCTTCATTTAATTTCACTTCTTTTGATTGTCCAATTGGATTATAAGTTCCCACTAACTCAAGATATTCTCCATCTCTTTTTGTTCTAGCATCGATTGCCACTACTCGATAAAAGGGTCTTTTTTTAGCACCCATTCTCATTAATCTTAATTTTACAGCCATTTTTTGTTCACACCTTTCTTTTTTTACTGTTCTTACTATACTATAATTTTTAATCCCTGTCAACCTTTATTTGTTAACAGCTAAAAAAGCTACCCTTGTAGCTCTTCTATGTCAGTCGTTTGATGTTAATCTAACTCTTCCACTTGTTGGTCTAAATAATCTTCTGTTACTTGTTGATCAATCTGTTCTTCAATGACTTCATCGCTGTCTGTAATTTCATCCCAAGTTTCATTAGACTCATCATCGACACTAATTCTAACTTTGGTATCTCCTACTAATTCAATTCCCAATGTTTTTTCAACCGTACAGTGAATATTACTACCATCAATTTCCGCTTTGATACAACTAGGTCCGCTTAAACTTCTAACGATAATTTCTTCATTGTCGGTATTAGTATTATTTCCTTGAATGGATACAGACTCCTGATAATTTTTTGTCTCTTTTAATACTTCTGTTTTAGTATCGTTATCATACGAATACCAAACATTAATATCATAACTACCGTTAATTGTAACTTTACTTCCCACCTTACTACCACTAAAATTATGATTAATTACCCAACATCCTAATACTGTTGTTGGTGTATTGGACGTCTTTAATGATAAGTTATCTGTAAACTGTTTTTTACCTTTACCAATCACAGCTTTGGTGACGATTTCTTTAAAGCTTGCCAAACTTATCCCTCCTCACTCTAATCTATGCATACACCTAGAAAAAGTGAACTAAAAAAAGACAATTCTTTTGTCTATTTTTTAAGTTTTAACTGATACGTTTCAGCTGCTGTTTCCTGTTCCTCTTGAGAAAGAAGCGGATAACAGGCAAGCTGGTCTTTGGTATTACGGATTAAACCATTCGCTAATATCATACTTTCAAAGACAGTCGCTACGCCAAAGCACATTGCTATCTGCCACATATTTTCTTTCTCTTGTTCTTCTTGCTTTGGTGGTACTGCTTCCAAAGACTTGGGTTGTGTTAATTTTGGTACCATAGTAGAAGGTAGATGTGGACTAATAACACAAATGCTACCAGCAATTACATAAGGAAGTAATAAGATGGTGATACATTTGCCAACTTCAAAACGGCGATGACGGCGATTTATCTGATTATATTCTCTTTGTTGCTCAGGATCTAGATCAAACGGTGGTACCTTGAAATCCCCCTGCAAAGAAAAATGAAAAGTTTTCATTGGATCGTTATCCTTTCTTGTTTGTTAATAGATTGGTAAACGTTGTATTTAACTCACTCTTAATTTGTTCTATCATTCCATTGATTTCGCTAAGTGATTGTTCATAAGCTTGGTATAATGGAAATTCTCGTAAAATAGTTAATTGTTGTTCTATTTGGGCATGAATGGCCTCATCTAGAAAAGCACTTTTTACATATTTTTTTTCGAGTTCTTTAATGTGGGCAATTTGCTGTGTAATAGAAGAATGCTTCACTAATTTGTTACGAATTTGTAGATGATGTTGATAAACGGTATTCTTTTGGAAGGTTTCTACTAATATTTTTGTAGCAGCTAAAATATCTTCGTTAGTGGATGGTTCCATCTAAACTCCACGTTTTAGCATCTTCAATTTCTACCGTAACAATTTGACCAACCACAATCCCTTCTCCTTTAAAGTTTACTAGTTTATTAGTATCCGTATACCCAAAATACTCATTTTTTCTTTTTAAAGACCTTCCCTCTACTAAAACCTTTGCTGTCGTTCCTACTAATTTTTGATTATTACACAAAAAATAACGATTTACTACTTCATTCAAACGATAAAGACGTTGTTCTTTCTCTTCTTTACTAACCGTATCTACCAATTTAGCAGCGGGTGTTCCCACGCGAGGCGAGTAGATAAAGGTGAAAGCATTATCATAGTGGCATTCTTCTACAAGTGTTAAAGTTTCTAAAAAGTCTGCCTCCGTTTCTCCTGGAAAGCCTACGATAATATCGGTAGAAATAACACAATTAGGAATTTGCTCTTTCATTTTATGAAATAAGGTTAAATACTGTTCTTTGGTATAGCGGCGTCCCATCAATTTGAGGATCCGATTACTTCCTGACTGTACTGGTAAATGAATACTAGGCATAATATTCGTATACTTTGCAATCACCGCAATCATTTTATCATTAAAATCCCAAGGATGACTCGTCATAAAGCGGATTCTAGGAATGGATGTTGCTGCGACATCCTCTAATAATTCTGCTAACGAATAGTCTTGATATAAATCTTTTCCATAAGCATTGACATTTTGTCCTAATAATGTTACTTCTTGATAGCCAGATGCTCTTAGTTGTTTGACCTCATTTATAATATCTTCTTTGGCTCGACTTCTTTGTCGACCTCTAGTATAGGGAACAATACAATAAGTACAAAATTTATCACAGCCATAAATAATATTGACATAAGCTTTATAACGATTTGATCGCTTCGTAGGCATATCTTCTACTAAGTCCTGTTCCCTAGAATATACCTCTACTTGTAACTTTTTATCTATTAAAGATTTGCTAAGTACTTCTGGTAATTGATAAAAATTATGTGTTCCAATAACAAAGTTTAGCCATGGATACTTAGAAACAATCGTCGTTGTTACAACCTCTTCTTGAGCCATACAGCCACAAAGACCAACCATTAAATCTTTTTTTGTCTCTTTGAGATGTTTTACTCTTCCTAAAAAGCCAAAGGCTTTATTATGTGCATTTTCTCGAATAGAACAGGTATTTAACAAAATTAAATCTGCTATTTCATAGTTGTCAACTTCTTCAAATCCTAATTCCTTCAAAATACCCTTCATATTTTCACTATCATGCTCATTCATTTGACAACCATAAGTTTTTAAAAAATAACTTTTCCCTTGGTATTGATTACGATATTTATCTTCCAATTGATATTTTTTTTTCTGATAAGCTACCTTTGTATTTGTTCTTGCTACTTTAAAATCTGGTAAATGCATAAGTATCACCTCTAACTTTCTAATAGTATAATAGAAAATCATTAAACTTTCAATGCCTAATAAATGGATGTTTTACTTTTAACCCCAGTTATCATTATTATAATTCTAGCATCAAAAGGAAAGCCACTTTATTTAATGAAAAAACTCTTCCCATAAGTTCATATCCTCTGAGGCTAGTGTTAGGAACTCATGATGATACTTTTCATTTAATCGATCAAAATATTCTATAAATAATTCATAATCAATTGTAAACAAATCTAAATAATCTTCTACTATGTCTTCGATATAATGACATTCTTTTTTCTCAAGAAAACTAATAATTTTTTTCATATTACTGCTATCTATATTTTTCAAAACAGAATTTGTATATTTTTCTAATATTTCATCCATTTCTTTGTATCTCCTTTGCTAGATAAATTTTTAACATCAATTCCATACTTGTCTTTCAATACACTATTACTAGCATTTAATATTGGATTTAGCCGATAATCTCCATTTTCCTTTTCGATAAGTAAAGCAACATCGTTTTCTGACATATACTCCATTAGTTTTCTTTGTATCTCTACATTTCTTCTTAGACTTCTATTACTTATATAACTACCGATACCATATTCTTCAAATAAATGAATGCTAGGGATGATATTTTTATAATTTATGTTAAAAATACTAGGAGATAGAAGGTGTTCATATTCTTTTTTCTGTAATTCGGGTATTCTTAAAATAGCCACTATCTCTTTCGAATTACTTTTCCAAATAGTTGGAGTTAATAGACCGTTATACTTCTCTTCTTTCCACTCGGGCATCTTTAAAATAGTTTCTACTTTCTCAGCATTGCTACTCCAAATAGTTGAAGTTAATAGACCACTAAACTTCTCTTCTTCCCACTCAGTCATTCTTAAAATGGTCTCTACTTCTTCTGCATTACTACTCCAAATAGTTGGAGTTAATAGACCACTAAATTTTTCATCATTCCACTCCGGCATCTTTAAAATGGTCTCTATTTCTTCTGCATTACTATTCCAAATATTTGAAGTTAATAGACCACTAAACTTCTCATCATTCCACTCCGGCATCTTTAAAATAGTCTCTACTTTCTCAGCATTGCTACTCCAAATAGTTGAAGTTAATAGACCGCTAAATTTCTCTTCTTCCCACTCAGTCATTCTTAAAATGGTCTCTACTTCTTCTGCATTACTACTCCAAATAGTTGGAGTTAATAGACCACTAAATTTTTCATCATTCCACTCCGGCATCTTTAAAATGGTCTCTATTTCTTCTGCATTACTATTCCAAATATTTGAAGTTAATAGACCACTAAACTTCTCATCATTCC
>CAUAFL010000017.1 GCA_958428295.1 uncultured Bacillota bacterium | reverse complement strand
AGTTTCACCGATGTGTATGATGATGGTAGCGAAAAGAGCTTTGGTGGTAGTGCTGGTGGTGATCGGACTCCTGTTGGTGAAGGAGAAGATAAAAACGGTCACTTTGAGCGTTACAAAAACGAGGATGGTAGTTTCACCGATGTGTATGATGATGGTCATCGTAAACGTTATGGTGGCAATAGCTAGTTATTGAATTGTAAGTGTGACTAAGATAGGAGGGGAAGGGTATGTTAGTATATGTTATTAAGGAAAAACAGTTGCTCAGTTATCCTTTGCCTTCTAAAGTTTATGGTAGTTATTTTATTGATGATGTCGACGAACAAGGGGAAGTTACCCATTTAATCAGTATTAAAGAACAAGAGGGAAAATGGGTGGCAATCAGTAATAAAGAGGTCAAGATCGTTTCGGGGAAACAGACATTATCCTCTTTAGTTTTAGAAGATTATCAATTTATTTTCTTACAGGTAAAGGATAGAATTGGGTATGTGATGCTTTATGTTTGTCCTTTGAATGATAAGACAATGATAAAAGTAAAAATTCCTGAAGATGCGGCTTTAACAATAGGACATGATCAGACTAACAGCATTGTTTGTCATCATTCTTTAATTTCTCCAATTCATGTGCGTTTAACATGTCAGAAGGGTACTTGGATTTTAGAAGATTTGGATAGTAAATATGGAACGTTTGTCAATAATAAACGGGTAGCTAAGTTACAACGTCTTTATCCAGGAGATGTCATCTTTATTATGGGATTTAAGATGATATTGTTAAATGGTATATGTTATTTTAATAATCCTTTGCAGTCGGTTACGTATGATTCTAAATTACTAGTTTCTATGGCCGTCGAAAAGGTACCAGAATTAAAGGAACCACTCATTTCTGAGGAAACCATTACACTTTATCAACAAGAAGATTATTTTGTACGGTCTCCGCGCTTTATGGAAGTTGTAGAGGAAAGAGAATTTCATCTAGAAGCACCACCCAATTTGGGGCAGCAAGAGGAGACGCCTTTAATTTTAACCATGGGTCCTATGCTGACTATGGGAATGACTTCATTTGTTATGGTGTTTGTTTCTCTTCTTTCTTTGCAAAATGGAGGAACTCTTATTAGTGTTTTACCAATGATGGCTATGTCAGTTTCTATGTTGGCTGGTACGCTGCTTTGGCCGGCGATTAATCGTTCTTTTAGCAAGAAACAACGACAGAAAAAACAAGAACAACGAGATCGACGTTACAATGAGTATTTAGAACAAAAAGAAAAGGAATTAACTCAATTAGCGGCTATGCAAAAGCAAGTATTGCTTTCTAATTATCTAAGTTCTTTAGAGTGTTATCAGTTAATTGTTAATCGTAGTCGTCATTTATGGACACGTGAGCTTCATCAAAATGATTTTTTAACGTTACGTTTAGGATTAGGACCTGTTCCTTTAGCCGTTAAAATTGATTACCCTGGAGAACGATTTAGTTTAGAAGATGACCTATTAGAACAAAAGATGCGTCTTATTGTCGACAATCATCAAGAAGTAGCAGGTGTTCCCATTATTACTTCGCTGATAGAAAAGAATATTTTAGCGCTTGAGGGCAAATATGCTTTTATTAAACCTTATATGGACTCCCTTTTAATTCAGATAATGGCTCTACATAGCTATTATGATTTAAAAATTGTTATTTTAACAAATGAACGAAATGCGCCTTATTGGGAATATTTAAAATTATTACCTCATCTTTGGAGTGATGATCGTGAAATCCGCTTTTTTTCAACTAATTATGATGAAGGAAAAGAAATATCTCAGTATTTACAAAAGATTATTCTCTTACGGCAAGAGCTTAGTCGTAAAGGACAGGTGAAAGCTGATTTTTATAAAAATCTTTCGTGTTATTATTTAATTATTACCGATGATTTTAAGGCGACGCGTGATTTTTCTATTGTCGAGGAAGTTCTTTCTTCACCTCTAAATTTAGGTTTTAGTTTACTGATTATGCATCCTAATCTGGCAAATTTACCAACAGAATGCAAAGCCTTTATTGGTCTTGATAGGGAAGAAGAGGGGGTGATTTTTGAAAATGAGTTAACAGCTAATTCTCAGCGTAAATTTCAAATTGAAACGAAAACACAGCAGGATTTAAACTTTTGTACTTTAAAACTTGCCAATATTCCTATTGAAAATAAAAATGAAAGTTACCATTTACCTAAAGTGTTAGGGTTTTTGGAAATGTATGGTGTTGGTCTTATTGAACAATTAAATCCAGTAGAACGCTGGAAGATGAATGATCCAATAAACAGTCTTTCTGTGGCAGTTGGGCTATTGAGTAACGGAAATTTATTTAAGTTAGACTTACATGAAAAAGAACAGGGACCCCATGGATTAATAGCGGGGATGACGGGTTCTGGTAAAAGTGAGTTTATTATTACGTATATTTTATCTATGGCGATTAACTATCATCCTGATGAGGTGCAGTTTGTCCTTATCGATTATAAAGGTGGTGGTCTAGTTGGCGCTTTTGAAAATAAAGAAACAGGTGTTAGATTACCACATTTGGCAGGGACGATTACCAATCTTGATATCGCTGATATTCATAGAGCATTAGCATCGATCGAGAGTGAATTGAAAAGAAGACAACGACTTTTTAATCAAGCAAGAGACCAGTTAGGGGAAGGAACGATCGATATTTATAAATATCAACGTTATTATCGAGAGGGAGCCCTTTCAACTCCAGTGGCACATTTGTTTATCATTTCTGATGAGTTTGCAGAATTAAAAAGTCAGCAACCAGAATTTATGGATCAATTAATTTCTACTGCTAGAATTGGTCGTAGTTTGGGTGTGCATTTGATTTTAGCAACGCAAAAACCGAGTGGGGTTGTCAATGATCAGATTTGGTCTAATAGCCGTTTTAGAGTCTGTTTCAAGGTTCAAGAAGCTGCTGATTCTAATGAAATGATTAAACGAAGTGATGCTGCGGCGTTAAAAGAAGTGGGAAGATTTTATCTACAAGTGGGATATAATGAGCTATTTGCCTTAGGGCAAGCGGCATGGGCAGGAAGTAAATACATACCACAAGAGAAGGTTTATCATGAAGAGGATGATCGAATTATCTTTATTAATGCTATCGGAAAAAGTATCAAGACAATTTCTACTCCTCGTAAAGAGATGATTAAAGATGTGGGAGAAGAATTGCCAAATATCGTTAAATACTTAGACGCCATTAGTAAGAAGGAACATTTGGTTGTTCGTCCATTATGGTTAGAGAAGTTAGCGGCGTTTATCACCGTTGATTCACTGAAAGAAAAATATAATTATGTTAAGAAGCCTTTTCATGTTCAAGCTATTGTAGGTGAGTATGATCAGCCTAAAGAACAAAAGCAAGAATTATTATTACTTGATCTTGTAGAGAAGGGCAATGCTGTCATTTATAGTATGGCTAATAAAAATTCTTTGGTTAATGCCCTTGTTTATTCTCTTGTTACCACTTATACAGTAGAAGAAGTCAATTTGTATTTGCTTGATTTAGATACTGAAACGCTTAAGATTTATGATCAAATGCCACAAGTAGGCGATGTTGTTTTTGTTAATGAGACGGAAAAAGTGGAAAAGCTGTTTAAGTTTCTGAATGAGGAAGTAAATCATCGAAAAAAATTATTTCAGAATTATAATGGTAGTTATCAGTTTTATAATACTAATTCTTCAGAAAAACTTCCGGCAATTGTTTTCATTTTAACAGGATATGAAAATTTCAAAGAAAGTTATGAAACATTAGATCCTGTGTTTATTAAATTAACTCGCGATTGTGCTAAGTACGGAATTTACTGTATTTTAACGGCGATTAGTGATCGGGCTTTGCGGCTTAGTGTTCGCTCTAATTTTCCGCAAATTTTACCATTAAAGTTAAGTGCTCCTATTGAGTATAATATGTTGCTGGGCAAAAAGGCGCCTTTAATTGCTGATATTGAAGGTCGTGGGGTGGCACTTGTAGTAGATGAACCTTATGAGTTTCAAAGTGCGGTTGTTTGTCAAAGCGATCAATTGCATCAAAAAATAATCGATTTAACTAAAAAGTTAAAGGAATATATGCCTCATAAAAAGGCTCCTCGAATTCCTGTGTTACCAGAGGTGGTAACGCTTTCGATGTTATTGCAAGAGGAGGTTAGTTTACACCAAGTTGCTATTGGAATATTTGAAGATAGTTTAACAATTGCTAAGTTTGATTTTGCTAAGTATTTTATGAGTATGATCAATGCCGAAGATTTAGGAGCTTTAGAAAATTTTAGTTATTTGTTATTAAAAGAGATAGCACTTACTAAAATTGCTCCTTTAGTGGTAGTCAATTTGGCTTCTTTTTACCGAGATAGAGAACCGCTATCAACCATTCGGTATTTAGAAAATAAAGATAGCATATTAGAAGATTTAAAATACTTGTTATCTATTACGGAAGATACCTTTGTATTTGTTACGGGTTTTGATCAATTATTATCTTCCTTAACACCTTCTGATAAACCTAATTTTATTAATTTTTTAGCAACATTAAAACTTGCGGGAAAGTGTCATTTTGTCATTGTCTCACGTCTTGCTGATCTTAAGGCTTTTGCTTATGAGGCGTGGTTTAAACAATATATTAGTACTGATAGCGGTATTTATCTAGGAAGAGGGTTAAATAATAGTACTATCCATAATCTAGTGACACCACTACGACAATTGGCTTTTCCTTTACCGTCTAATTTTGGCTATTATATTTGTCAAGGTGAGGCAATAAGAATTAAGGTTGTAGAGAAAGGGGGTGATATTGATGGAGAATAAGGTGTTAGTCACGTTATATGTACCGTTGATTGAAAAAAAGTATGAGGTGTTTTTACCTGCTTCTTCAAGGATTGGTGAAATTGTTCGTCTATTGGGAAAGGCTTTACTAGATATTAATAGTGGAGAATATCAACTAAGAGGGGATGAACAACTTTATCAACGAACTAATGGGGCAAAGTATGCTAAAGATCAACTATTACGTGATACTAACATCAGAAATGGAACACAGTTAGTGTATATTTAAGTATGGTAAATAAAAAAGAAAGATGGAGGAAAAAAGATGGCAACATATAGTGATAATTTGGAATTTAATTCAGAACAATTATTAGCACAAATTGAAATTTTAGAAAGTGTACGGGATCTAATTGTTAATAGTAAGCAAAAGTATGAAGAGTATATTAACAGTCAACTACGGCCAAATTGGACGACTGATGCCGGTACAAAAACGGTAAATGAACTTATTAACTTTTCCGAGACAGATATTACTAGTTTTATTACTTATTTGAACGGTCGTATTCAAAATTTAAAAGAAGCACAAGTAAATACGGTACAAATTAATCAAGCATAAGAGAAGGGAAGAAAAAAATTATGGATAATAAAAATGTATCAACGATAGGAATTGGGGAAGGAATTGATTATTTAGAAAAACAATTTATTGGACCTCTTGATGAACAGACAACAGAAATTTTAAATTCATATAGCGCTTTACAATCACAAGGTATTTTAAGTAGTGCTAATATCGATAGTATTACTGCTGGCATTAAATCAAGAATTGATCTATTACAATCTAATTTTAATGAACTTGCAGCTAATCTTAAAAACAATATGTTTCAATCTTCTGAGGCTATTAGTGCTCATAGATCACAAATTGAAAGCCAAATGAACGAGGGCGTATAACAATATTCTCGTTAATAGAAGGGAGAGTTTATGCAAGAAGTATCAGAAGCACAGGTAAATGAAGCTGTCAAAAGTTTGAAAGATGCACAAGCTGAGTTACCTGAAACCGGTAGTTTTACAAATGCACTGGAAATGGTTGCAAGTATTGTCGATGTATTAAAGGATTGTTGGAATACAGCGAGCGGTGTTGAAGCACAGCAAAAATTGAAGACGATTTCTGAAAGTGAGCTAGATAGTACAAAGTTGGAACAGGCTTTAGCCAGTTTAAAAGAACTAGAGATTTCTGTATCAATGATCGAAGAGTCTAGTACAGGAGAAGCTACACAGTTTTCTTAAAACAATGTAAAAAAGATATCTGGTGACAGATTCTTTTTTTGCTATCTAGGGAATCTTTATTTTAGTATCTATTTTACAGTTTTTAAGGTAAGTTCTAAACTAACAAAAATTTTATTATTGATATTAATGTTATGGAAGGAGGTCATTCCTATTCGTATATTGACCTTGATGAGAGTTAATTTATATAAATAGTTATACATATTAAAACTCAAAACATAAAGTTCGAGTTTCTTAATCAATATGGTGGAGAATTTAAAATTGATACGAGTGATAACTATCATTTTAAGTTTAAGGTGAAAAAGAAAGGCTCGAGGTAAAACTTGGGTCTTTTTTTTCTTTGGTGTAAAAGTACCTAATTCGTACCTAACTAGTATTGGAGCATAATAAAACCCTTATAATATAAGGGTTTGAATTCTTATGGTGGAGAATAGGGGGATCGAACCCCTGACCTTCACGGTGCAAACGTGACGCTCTCCCAGCTGAGCTAATTCCCCAAATGTCCGTCAGTACTTGAATTATAGCATATTGAAAAAATATCTGTCAATACTTTTTTAAAACTATTCTTTATGCTATAATTTAGTTTAATGAGGGAAGATGAGTTTATGAAAATACTATTATATACGGAATTATCTAAGCAGCTTTCTATTAGTGGCTTAGGTAAGGCTATTGAGCATCAAAAAAAAGCGTTAGAGTATATGAAAATACCTTATACAACTAATGAAAAAGAGAAAGATTATGATATTGCTCATTTTAACACGTATTTTTTAAAATCTTATTTTTTAGCTAAAAAATTAAAGAAAAAGGGAATTAAAATTGTTTTTCATGCTCATTCTACCGAAGAGGATTATGTTGATGGTTTTGTTTTTGGTCATGCTACTAGGAAGTTATTTAAATGGTGGATCGTTAAAAACTATCAATTAGGGGATGTTATTATAACTCCAACGGATTATTCTAAACATATTTTAGAAAATTATCGTGGTTTACAAAATAAAAAAATTTATGCTATTTCTAATGGTTTGCAATTGGATTTTTTTAAGCCAGATTCTTGTTATAGGTCTTCTTTTCGAAATCGTTATGGTTATCAAGAAAAAGATAAGGTAATCATTGGGATTGGTCTTTATATTCGTCGTAAGGGAATTGTTGATTTTGTAGAATTGGCCAAAAGAATGCCAGAGTATCAGTTTATTTGGTTTGGTCATTCCCCTTTAACAGTAGCGACGGCTGATGTTCGTGAAGCAGTGATGACTAAACTCGATAATTTAAAATTTGCTGGCTATGTTCCTCAGAAGCTCATTCGTGAAGCTTTGGGTGGTTGTGATTTATATTTATTTCCAACCTTAGAAGAGACGGAAGGAATTCCAATTATTGAAGCTTGTGCAATGGGAACGGATGCTATTATTCGAGATATTCCCGTTTTTGATCATTGGTTAGAAGATGGTGTGAATGTTTATAAAGCTAAAGATGTTGATGAATTTGAACAGAAAATTAAGGCTTTTTTCAAAGGGACATTACCAAGTGTTTCAAAAAATGCTTTTGAGATAGCTAAAATGCGTGATATTAAAACGGTTGGTCGTTCTTTAAAAGCAGTTTATGAATCTGTTTTAAAAGGATAAAATAAAAAGAATGTTAAGTGTTTATTTTAAACGATATTTTTTTCCTTTATGGGTAGTGATGTTTAAAATAATTCCTACTAATAACATGTAAGAAAGAAGACTACTGCCGCCATAGCTGATAAATGGTAAGGTAATTCCGGTAATTGGAAAGAGTCCAATCGTCATACCAATATTTTGGATTTGTTGTAAGACGAGCATACCAATTATGCCAGCAAGGGCAAATTTGTCAATGGTGGCAATTTTTTTAGTGGCTAAATGAATTAGCTTTCCATCAAAGAAGCCGATGATTAGAATTAAAACGATGGCTCCTAATAGTCCAAAATTAGAAGCATAGACGGCAAAGATAAAGTCAGTGCCTGATTCTGGGAAGTAAATAGGAGTCTGATTGTAGCCATGCCCATAAACGCCAGCAGAACCAATGGCCGCTAAGGCATTTTCTAATTGTAAACCACTACCACTTTTCCAATCGAAAATGCGGTCGAGCCGATAATAAAGATCATTGCCAAATACTTTGACAAATAAATCTTCTTTAAGAAAATAGGTTCCTAGGGTAAACCCTAAGATAGCAAGTAATAAAGTTCCTAATAAGAAAAACCAACGTAGTCTAATTCCGGAGGCAAACATCATACAAAAATAAATCACTAAATAGATGATTACGGCTCCAGTATCGGGTTCTAAAAATGTTAAAATACTAGGTATTAAGACAATTATTAGGGTTTTGATGATAAATAGAAATTCTTGTTTTACGGTTGGATGATCAGTTTTGTCTCGAAATTTTTGAATCATGACACTTAAGAGAAGGATTAAACTTACTTTCATGAACTCACTTGGTTGTAGACTACCGATACCCGGAATGACAAACCAGCATTTGCTGTTATTGATACTAGGAGCAAATACTAAAAGACAGGCCAGTAAGATATTAAGTAAAATATAAAAAAGCCAAGCATTTCGATAGAGAAATTCATTTTTGACCTTTAATAGAATGATAACAAGAACAGCTCCTACTAAATACCAAATGGCCTGTTTTAAAGCAAGGTTACCTAAACTGGGGGATAGATAGGTAGAAGCACTAGAAATACTAATAATACTAATGATGGCAAATAAAAAGAGAGGAATGATAATTCCTAAGTCTATTTTTTTCTGTTTGAGCATTGTGCCACCTCCAAGTCATTACTATTATACCAAAAAAGGGCAATATTTATTAATAAAATACATAAAATATCTTAGGAGGGATATAATGGCGAAAAATTTACCACCAATCTTTAAAGTAAGTAATGATAAAATTCCTAAAACAAATAATAAAAGTTACTTTTATTCCAAAACGGAAGAGCAACCTGTACGGGAAAGCACTTTTCAACAAGAGATGAGCATTGAGGAGAAATTAGATTCTATTTTTACAACTCGCGGGTATTCATTCAATATTCCCGTTACGATTACCTTTGCTGGTAAATCGATAGAAACTTTCTTAGCAACTAGAACCAAAAGCTCACTCATTACTTTAGATAATGAAGTGATTCCTATTTCCACGATTACGTCTTTAGAGATAAAAGATCCCATCAAATGATTGATGAGGTCTTTTATTGTTGTGATAAAAGTAGAAAACCCAAGCTGTGAGGCTTGGGGTAATTTTTTTCAATTACAGTTTCTAACTATACACCACTTACAAAGGTATCTGCTAAGCATTTAATGGCAGAAACGCAGTCTAGGTTTACAGTTATGAAAGTTGATGTAGCTACATAAGGTTCATCTGTTATAGTTGTGTCAGGATTTGGCGCTAACACACGGCAAGTAGCACAATTACCTTCTAAATTGCAAACACGAAAGACGCTAGAAGTTCCTGTTGTTGAACCTATCGTATAAGGAAAAGTCCAAAGTGTCCCATTACAACAATTATACAAGTTGATTGGTCTTGTATTATAACAAATGAGACTTGGACTTGGTCCTAAATAAGGTTTATCACATCCGTTGGGTTCACAAAAATCATTTTTATTTTCTTGTAAACAAAGGATAGTATCTAAAATATCTGTTAAACAGTTTGTACGTGTTTCTCTGTTTTGATTACACATAAACTTTACCTCCTTCTTATAAATTATCAATGATAATATCAGCTAGACAGCTAATGACACAAATACAGTCTAGATTGATTGTCACAAACTGATTTGTTGCGATGTATGCTCTTGTTGGATCACTAGTATCTGGATTTGGCTCAAGAATGCGACATTTTACACAACAACCTTCAACACACTCTACGCGGAATACACTTGATGTTCTCGTTTCTGTTCCTACGGTATAACTAGCTGTAAATAGACCACCACTGCAAGTATAGAAGGTTACTGGTCTTGTGTTGAAACAAATGATGTTTGGGCTACCTCCTAAAAATGGTCTTGTACAAGATTCATCATTGCATGGTTCCCCACTGGCATTGCGTTGTAATATATCGATTACTTTTAGCATCTTGGCAAAGCAGCAATTTTCACATGATTTCATTTTATCCACCTCTTATCTATTATCTAATATAAGGTATTCGTCTTAGT
Organism: uncultured Bacillota bacterium; assembly: GCA_958428295.1. Classification (GTDB taxonomy): domain Bacteria; phylum Bacillota_I; class Bacilli_A; order RF39; family UBA660; genus Onthousia. Next base: position 5,748 of record CAUAFL010000017.1, on the reverse strand, counting down.
GATTTTGGTGTAGTCAATTACCTATATTTCTAGTTTATGCGACAACTAAGGAGAATTTTACACCTTTTCAAAAGTCTAAAAAGAAGGTATACTAGTAATGGTGATAAATAATGGAATATATAATTATTGTTGTAATTTTGTTAATTGTTTTATTGGCTGTATTAAAAGCAAATAAAAAGGATGCGGGATTAGACCTTAATAAATTAGTAGAGTATTTAGGGGGAAAAGACAATATTATTCAAACCGAAATTAAATTGTCTCGTTTTATTGTTACTTTAAAGGATGTTAGTAAGGCTAATAAAGAAGGAATTCAAAAACTTGGTGCGAAAGGTATTGTGGAAATTAATAATCAGCTAAAGATTATTTTAGGTCCAGAATCAAAACAATTGAAGAAGTATATTGATGAATTGAAATAAGTGTGAGGGAAGAGGATAGTACCATGTTACCTCAGGGACGAAAGTATACCAAAAAGGTGAAATCTTACGATATATAAATGAAAGAGGTCAATTTCTCGTTTATAAAAATTCTTCTGTTGGAAGAGTTTTTTGTTTTTCTAAAAAATTAGGATACTAAAAAGGAATTCCAAAGAAACTCTTATCTATTAATAAAGTATAGTAGTTATTTTTATCTTCTTTTTTAACTAATTTGAACAAGAAACTTATATTTGTAAAGCGCTAGACCTTTATAATCAAGAAATGGTAGGATTTTCATGTATAATATATAAGGATGTAAGTTTAGTAAATAGGGTATTTACTATCATTATATCTGTTTTTTATACTGACTGTGTAATAGAGATAACTTTGAAAGTTATTAAAACAGAATTTGTCTTTCATAAAATAGTTCTATGCTTGGAGAAATTAGAACTATCGTAGTTTGACTATGGTAATTGGTGGCCATTCTATTTCATAGTTTTTAAAACTTAACAGTTTCAATTTTTACTACATATAATAGCATGAAAGGAGTCGACATATATGAGTTGTGACAATAGTCATGAAAAAGCATTAAAAAAAATAGAAGATGCTAAAAAATGTATGTCAAAGTATATTTATTGTATAGGTGCAACAGGTCCAAGAGGTCCACAGGGTCCATCAGGAGATAGTAATTCTACATGTTGTGATTGTATTAGACAAATGAGAAATATAATTGAACAAATTATAGAACTATATCCCAATAGTAATTTATTTATAACATTAGATAGTGGGGATGCTGTTTTGGGAACTCCAGGGAGTATTGTACTTGGACCAGCGGGTGATTCAGGAGTGTTTGAAGTGATAAACCAATCAGGAACATTACGACAACTTATTTCAATATGTGGTATTGATTCTATTAGAATTAATAATGTTACTTTTAATAACTCAATTACTTTTTTACAAGCACCAGATCCATTACCAACTGGTTGTTGCTCAGATTGCGATTCTGCATTTCGCGAATTGCTGCCTATTGGAACTAATACTAGTATTATAAGTAACACACAAGTTCCTGCACAAGGAACTGTGATAAGAAATGAATATGGAATGATTGTTCTTCAAAATACAGCAGATAATTATATTACCTTTGTATCCTCATGTCGTGCTGATTTAGCATATATATCAAATGAATAAAGTAATGACTAGAAATTTGTATACCGTGTTATGGTAACGGAAACAAGACAACGAGTCTTGTTTTTCTAGTGGCTAAAGAAACAGTAGAAAAAATGAAAAAATAGGGTATAATAGAGACAATAGAGGTGTAAGGTCATGATGAAGAGAAAAGAATTAGTGTTGATTATTGTTGGATTAGGTTTATTATTGATAGCAATCACCGGAATTACCTATGCAGCTTTTAGTTATAGTAAAGCAGGAGAAAAGGTCAATACTATTACAACCGGTGTGATGGTAATGAGTTATACGGAAAGTAGTAATGTGATTAGTATCACCAATGCTCTCCCCACGACCGATGCCACTGGTAAGAAATTGTCAAAAAGTGGGGAATACTTTGATTTTAGTGTGGCTTCTACGGTTCAGGGACAAGCCTTGATTAGTTATGAAATAGGAGCGAAAAAACAAAGTGGTAATACAATAGATGAAAATAATATCAAGTTATATCTAACCGAGAAAAATAGTGATGGAACCGAAACAGAGGTAACGGCTCCTAGGGTATATAGGGAAGAGACCAGTGCTAATAGTTACACAGGAAGACCTGTGGATGAGATGAGTCTATATACGGGAACGATTAATAATAATGTAACCAGAAACTACCGCTTACGGATGTGGGTGAATGAGAATTATAATCCGCAAGGAGATGGAGGGAATTTAAGTTTTAAAGTAAAAGTGAATGTCTATGGAAAAAGTGGCAATAATTCGATGGCAACGGTGACCTATGGCTATACGGGAACAGCTCAAACCTTTATGGCTCCACAGACTGGTACCTACAAGATTGAATTATGGGGAGCCCAAGGGGGAACTAATGGTACTTATATCGGAGGAAAGGGTGCTTATACCACAGGAGAGCTAAGTTTGACCAAAGGAGATGTTCTCTATATTTATGTAGGAAGCCAAGGAGAAGCTAATAATACTATCACTAATATCGGTGGTTATAATGGAGGAGGATACTCCGGAAATAACACTGGAGCTAAGTCCTATGGAGGCGGAGGAGCGACAGATATTCGTTTGACTTCTGGAACTTGGAATGATACTGCATCACTTGCTAGTCGTTTAATGGTGGCTTCAGGTGGCGGAGGAGCGGTAAGTGGTACTAGTAAAGCAGGAGGAGCAGGGGGTGCTTTGATAGGTGCTGAAGGAACTACTGATAGCAATTCACTGTTTGCCACAGATCAATATCCCGCAGGAGGAGGAACCCAAACCAGTGCTGGGCCTGCTTATAGTAGTGCTAAAAAGGGAGCCTTTGGATATGCTTCCCAAGTCATCAGCAGTGCTTGGGGCGGAGGTGGAGGTTCTGGTTATTATGGCGGAGCAGCAGGTTGTGGACGAACGGGAGGTGGAGGCTCTTCCTACATCTCTGGTTACACTGGTTGTGTAGCGATTACATCAGCTTCCTCAATCAGCCCCCGAAAGAATAGCAGTGGCGCTACTTGTGCTGATGGGACAACCGATATCACTTGTTCTTATCATTATTCAGGTAAGAAGTTTGTAAACCCGGTAATGAAAGCAGGAGATGATACGATGCCCACCTATGATGGAGATTCTACGATGACTGGGAATCGTGGTCATGGTTTTGCCAAGATATCTTTAGTAAGTTAGATAGTGATGAACAAAGGATTGCTTCCCAAAGGAGAATTTGATATACTAGCTATATAACCTAAAGGAGGAAAGAGAATGAAGAAGATAGATAGCATAATATTAACCTGGGGGGGAGAACGCAAGTTATACCCAGAGAATGCTCCATGTTAAATAGAACATATCATTTTTCCATTTATTTTCAATAAAAACAGCAAAATGTGCATATCAAAAACATATGATCATACGCTTTTTCGCAAGTGCGAAAATAAATTAGCACCAAAAAAACGGAGTGAAACCTTTATGAAATAAGGATTTCATTTTTGGTTTGGTGCCACACCATATCCTGTTATATTTTTTGAAGCGCAAATAAGTGGCTTCTTTTAAGCATTATTGATTATTTGAAATTAAAATCTGTTATAATATAAGAGAGGTGATAAGAAAATGGATTATAAAGGTGTCATAATAGAAGAAAGTTTAGTAGAATCTTTGATTATTAAAGAATTAAATGTTTTACAAAAAAATATTGAATCAATTACAGAAAAGGAAAATACACCATGGCTTGATAAATGGACTATGTATACAGTATCTATCAATGAGAAAGATATTGATGATTATACTAAAAAATTAAGTAAATTAATTGATACAAAGTATTGTAGTGATTGGTATTGTGATTTTCGTAACAATCAATATCATTATGTTGTTTTTAAGGATAAAGTATTTAAGTTAGATAGAACAAAAAAAGAAGATTATATCAATATGCAGAATTATGCCATGAAACTTGGGTTATCAAATGATCAATTACCAAATTTTAATGATTTGCCAATCAGTTTACTAATTGGATTTTTAATAGAAGCAAAGAAACAAACTTATGCCAATAGTAATGCTCCAAAGAACATATCCGCACGTTTAGGTTCAAATGATTATCATTATGAAAAAGAAATTGAAGGAGAAATCATGATATATCACGATACTTATTTTGGTGGTGTTCAATTTATGGGTGAAGAGGTTGTTTATCGTGGTACCAATAAGCCAAAGTGGGGTATGAATTATTATGGAATTACAATTGATGAAAGTCTATCAGAAGAGGCAATGGATAAAGCTTTACGTCCAGCACTTATGAAAGTTGGTGAAGATAATTCAGTTTTACCAGTAAGAGGACCTAGTAGATTTGAAAATGAAGAGTACATTTATACATTTAAAAGTGATGGTAAAATGGAAAACTTTACAGGAATAGAGGAAATCTACAGAAATGACAAATTGATTTATAGATTACATTGTCATGGCGGAATAATAGAGTGAGAAAGGTATATCTAATAGCAATGTCAGAGGAGGTGAAATAATTGTTAGAGGAACAATTTTGTATGATACTAAGCATGATTGAAAAAAGAAAGACGAATGCTTATAGGAAGATAAACGAAGAAGAAATATTATTATTTCAAGATATTGGTAAATTTTTGTCTGAATTGAAGGAAAAGACTGGTTATGGTGCAAAAGTTATTGATAAAGCTGCTGATTGGTTTAAAAGAAACTATCCTACATTGAAAGGATATGATCGCAGAAAATTATATCGTATGGTTATGTTTTATGAAACATATAAAGAAGATACTGAACTACTTGAATTAACTACGAAATTATCTTGGTCAAATAATCTATTAATACTAAATTCTTGTAAGACTAGAGAAGAAAGAAAATTTTATTTAAAATTAGCTATTAAAGAAAATTATTCAAAAAGAGAATTAGATAGACAACTTGATTCGGCTTATTATCAAAGATATATAATTTCGCCTCATAAAAATTTGTTGCCTAGTACAACAAAAACGATTGATGAAGATGATTATCCTAATACTAAAATACTGGATTTATATAGTCTTGAATTCTTGGATTTGCCTAATAATTTTTCTGAAAAAGATTTTAAGACTGCTATTATTAATAATATGAAAGATTTTATATTAGAAGTCGGTAAAAATTTTACTTTTATTAAAGAAGAATATAGAATACATGTTGGAAATCATGATTTCTTTATAGATTTATTGTTTTTTAATAGAGAATTATCTTGTTTAGTGGCCTTTGAATTAAAAATTGGAAAGTATAAGCCAGAGTATGCAAGTAAAATGGCTTTATATTTAGAAGCACTAGATCGAGATGTAAAAAGAAAAGAAGAAAATCCTAGTGTAGGAGTAATATTATGTACTTCTAAAGATGTTGATGTTGTAGAATATTCTATGAGTAAAAGTATGTCACAGACATTAGTATCTGAGTATACACTTAAATTGATTGACCGAAAATTATTAGAAAATAAATTAAAAGAAGTAAAAAATATTATTGAATTTAATCATGGTGAAGTATGATAAATTGTGGCTCCAGTGGAACCACAATTTTTAGTCAAATTAAAAGAAAATAACATTTTGGGTATAAGTGATATTCTAGGGGGGGTACGATTATCTAACTAATTGTTCTTTTTCACATGTGACAACAAAAACAAGGCAACAAGTCTTGTTTTTCTAGTGGTTAAAGAAACAGTAGAAAAAAT
>CAUAFL010000016.1 GCA_958428295.1 uncultured Bacillota bacterium | reverse complement strand
AGGTGATGCCTACTTATGATGGGGCAGCTACGATGACGGGGAATCGTGGTCATGGCTTTGCCAAGATAACTTTTAAGCAATAAATGGTTCTACGGAACTTTTTTCTTTAAAAAAAGGTAAGTTTGATTTATAATACAAGAAGACAAGGAGGTAGCAAATGCAAAAATGTGTAGTTGTAACAGGCAGTAGTCAGGGGCTAGGGAAAGCAATTATAAAAAAATATGCTAGGGAACACTACCGGGTAGTGATTACTTATCTACATCATAAAAAAGAGGCATACAATTTAGCAGAAGAAGTAAAAAGTCAATTTGGGGTGGAAACCTTAGTAGTGAAAGTAGATGTTTCTAAAGAGGAAGACATTGAAAATTTATATCAACAAACACAGACACTTTTTGGAAGAGTAGATGTTCTCGTTAATAACGCTGGAGTAGCGAAGGATACTTCTTTTGAAGAGAAAACCAAAGAAAACTTTCTTAAAATTCTTGATACGAATGTGGTAGGTGCTTTTTTGGTCAGTAAATATTTTGGCAGCAAAATGTTAGAAGCCAAAAACGGTGTAATTATCAATATTGCTTCTAATAATGCCTTTGATATGTATTATCCAGAAAGCCTTGATTATGACGCTTCTAAGGCTGCACTACTTTCCTTAACTCACAATTTGGCTACGGTATTTGCCCCCTATGTTCGAGTGAACGCCATTGCCCCAGGATGGATGAACACCTCAATGGGGGCACAACTAGATGATACTTGGCGCCAAAAAGAAATGGAAAAAATTTTATTAGGACGCTTTGCCGAAGCAGAAGAGGTAGCGGAATTAGTTTATTTTTTAGGCAGTGATAAAGCTAGCTATATTAATGATAGTGTGATTCGAATTGATGGAGGAATAAAACGATGTTAACTAAGATAGTTGCTAAAGTAGACCAAAAAATCAGTCCACAGTTACAAAAAATAGATACCTTAGAACAGTTAAATAGCCAAAAGGTTTTAACGGCTTTTTTAGAAGAAAAAGTAGCAGAAACAGATTTTCAAAGTACAACAGGCTATGGTTATAATGATGAAGGACGCGATAAATTAGAAAGAATCTATGCACGTATTTTAGGAAGTGAAGATGCTTTGGTACGCAGTCAATTTATTTCTGGTAGCCATGCGTTAACCGTTGCGTTATTCGCGCTTTTACGACCAGGAGATATGCTTCTTAGTATTACAGGAAAACCCTATGATACATTAGAAGAAGTCATTGGAATAAAAGAAAATGCCTCTTCTTTACAAGCGTTTGGTATTAAGTATCAACAGATTGACTTAGTTAATAATGAATTTGATATTGTGGCATTGAAGCATACTTTAGAAACACAAACTATTAAAGTAATTGAAATCCAACGCTCAAAGGGCTATTCAACAAGACAGTCGCTGAAAATAGAACAAATAGAGAAAGTAATTAAAGAAATTAGAAGAGTAGATCAAGAGGTGATAATTCTAGTTGATAATTGTTATTGTGAACTTGTTTCTTTAAAAGAACCCTGTCAAGTAGGGGCAGATTTAGTAGTAGGTTCATTAATCAAGAACTTAGGCGGCGCATTAGCGCCTAATGGTGCCTATATTGCTGGTAAAAAAGACTTAGTAGCGCTAGCAGCAGAACGTCTAACCTTACCAGGAGAAGGAAAGGAAGTAGGTCCAACTTTAGGAATTAATAAAAGTCTTTATCAAGGATTATTTATGGCTCCTAGTGTGGTAGCAGGAGCTTTGAAAACAGCCATTTTTACAGCTGCCTTATTAGAAGAATTAGGCTATCAAGTAGAGCCTCGTTATGATGCTAATCGAGCAGATATAGTACAAAATATTATTTTTGAAGATAAAAATAAACTGATTGCCTATTGTCAAGGAATTCAAAGTGCCTCACCGGTGGATGCTTTTTCGTTACCTATTCCCTCTTATATGCCTGGATATACAGATGATGTTATTATGGCTAGTGGTAGTTTTACTCAAGGATCTTCCATTGAGTTAAGCTGTGATGGACCAATTCGACCCCCTTATATTGCCTATCAACAAGGTGGTACGACCTATGCCTATGGTCGGCTAGCAGTAATAGAAGCAGTTAAAAAATTAGCAATACATTAATTTTACCAAAGAAACAAAAAATTCTTGAGAAAAAGAAAGCAAGCTATTATACTAGTGATATAACCTAAAGGAGAGAAGAGGATGAAGATAGATAGCATAATGTTAACCTGGGGGGGGAGAACGCAAGTTATACCCAGAGAAGCATTAATAGCTAATTAGAACATATCATTTTTCCATTTGTTTTCAATAAAAACAGCAAAATGTGCATATCAAAAACATATGATTATATGCTTTTTCGCAAGTGCAAAAATAAATTTGCACCAAAAAAACGGAGTGAAACCTTTACAAAATAAGGGTTTTATTTTCCGTTTGGTGCCACACCATATCCCGTTTGGATTTTTAACTTGCCAAAAACTAATTAATTTCAAAAAGTTTTCTTCCTAATTCTATATTTGATATTTAAAATATGGTAAGATTATATTAGTAGTTAAAAAGGTCAGACATGTCTGTCTAATTCAGAAAGGAGTCAATTCGTGTTAGAAAAAAGAAATAATAAAATAATTCATGAAATCACTGATTTAGTGAACCAGGTAAAAACAAACTTAGTTAGTGAAATTAATAAATCTATCATTTTTGTAAATTGGAATATAGGTAGAATTATTGTTTCAAATGAAAATGAACATAACAATCGTTTAGAATATGGTAAGGAAGTTTTAAAGGGATTGTCTGAAGAATTAACTAAATATTTAGGAAAGGGTTATTCTGTTTCTAATTTAAAATATATGAGGACCTTTTATAAGGCATACCCTGTTTTGAAATGTTAAATGATAAACTTTCTTGGTCACATTATTGTGAATTGATGATAATAAAAGATTTAGATAAAAGAAATTTTTATGAAAAAGAATGCATTAATTCAAACTGGTCAGTTAGAGAATTACAAAGGCAATTATCTACTTCATTATTTGAGAGATTGTTGTTATCGGATGGTAAAATCAATAAGAAAAAAGTTTTAGAATTATCTGAAAAAGGGCAAATATTAAATAAACCGAGTGATATGATAAAGGAACCATATGTATTTGAATTTTTAGGTATAAAGGAGCCAAAGCCACTTCTTGAAAAAGACTTAGAACAAAGATTAATAAGGCATATAGAAGACTTTTTATTGGAACTTGGGAAAGGGTTTATGTTTGTTGGTTCACAACAAAGAATAACACTTAATAACACAGATTATTATGTAGATATGGTATTTTATAATAAGTTTTTGAAATCATATGTTTTAATTGATTTAAAAATGACTAATCTTAAAGCAGAAAATTTAGGACAAATGAATTTGTATCTAAATTATTATGAACAGGCCATAAATAATGAAAATGATGGCAAACCAATAGGGATTATCTTGTGTGCTGAAAAGGACAATGTTATGTTAGAATATGCTTTAGGAGGATTATCTAGTAATATTTTTGCTTCAACATATACTTATTATATTCCTAATAAGCAACAACTAATTAGCGAAGTTGAAAAGGTTTTAAATGAAGGAAAAGATGTGAATCAAAATGACAAGAGTTGAATTTATAAATGATGCCTATACGGAAGATGGTTTAAAACTGCCTATGGTGCATTTTTTAAGTGATAAAAAGGATATTTGTGTAATCTTTATTCATGGAATGTGTCAAACAATCATTGATAATTATTTCACTACTGTTTGGGGAAATATATTATCAAAAAATAATATTGGTTTTCTTTATGAACATAATAGAGGACATTCAATAGAAAATGATATTATAATGAAAGATGGATCTTTTAAAAGATATGGCTGTATGTATGAGATATTTGAAGATTGTATTTATGACATTGATTTAGCAATTAATAAAGCCAAAGAATTAGGTTATAAAAGATTTATTTTGATGGGACATAGTTATGGATGCAATAAATTAATTTACTATTATTATAATAAAACAATATGTAGTTTTTTTTAAACCTTTTATAAGTTCTTAAATGCTGTCATAACTTGCATTTAAAAGTATTTTCGGTATTTCTATTTTTGAAAGATACTCACATATATCGTCACAACTTCTTATATTTTCGCTTTCAAAAGTAGTAAAATAGTAGTAAACTTTTATTTTAGGTATCTACCCGTATATAAACCTTTGCGGGGCAAGTGGCAAAGCCACGATTGCACCCGCAACTATAAGGAATAGTATTACCCTTATAGTGTAGCAAGTAGCATGTAGCCATTGACAAGTATTTAGTAATATGGTTAACCTTTAAACTATCTCTATTATCAATTAAATTTAATGATGTTTTAAAAATGTGTCATAATATAAATTATTAGTCATGGAGGGATATATATGAATAATAAAAAAATAGTTATTTGTGGAAGTATGAAATTTAAAGAAGAAATGAAAAAAGCACAAAAGATATTACAAGATAATGGTTTTGATGTCTTAATTCCAGAAGACCCAAAAAATATAATAAATTCTACTATGAAAAGGGAATATTCAATGCTGCATTTCAATAAAATAGCAGATTCGCATACCGATGCAATATTAGTTTTAAATTTTGATAAAAATGATAAAAAAAATTATATTGGACCAAATAGTTTTGCTGAAATTGCACTAGCCTTTTTCCTAAACAAAAGGATTTACTTATTAAATGATTTATACGAGCCATATAAAGATGAATTATTAGCTTGGGAAGTTATAACATTAAATGGCGATATTAAAAATATAAAAGATTAATATTCGGTATTATAGAAAGAGAGAATTGCTATGGAATTAAAAAAATTAATTGAAGAATATAATCCTTTTAACGAACAAGAAATAATAGATAAAAAATACTTTATTGAGTGGCTTAATAGATTTGATAATTTACTATCCAGAGAAAACAGTTTTGCCCATTTTTCTAGTTCTGCTTTTGTAGTTAATAAAGATAAAACAAAAATGCTTGTTGTTTGGCATAATATTTATGGTGCTTGGATATATCCCGGTGGACATGCTGATGGAGAAGAAAACTTATTAAATGTGGCTATTCGAGAAGTCGAAGAAGAAACAGGACTAGTAGTTAATCCATTGTTCCAAGAAGTGTATGGAATTCAGGCATTACCTACAAAAGGACATATTAAGCGAGGGAAATATATTTCATCTCATACACATTTAGATGTAATTTATTTGTTAGAGGCTGATGATACACTCTCATTAAAAATTAAAGAAGATGAAAATAGTGGAGTTAAATGGATACCATTAATAGATGCCTTTAATGAGAATATTGTAGATTTCACAAGACCAATTAATGAAAAACTAGTACAAAAATTACAATTAATAAAATAACAATATTACAAATGTTTAAAGAACTATTTTGTCATAGTTGAGAAAATCGAAAGAACAATTAGCATTATTCTGATAATTAATGTAAAAGATTAGATATTCAGAATTTAAATAGCATATCAAGATTTGTTATTCATAAGTAGTAAAATAGTAGTAAATTAACCATGAAATCTTACAAATGTACCTTTATTTAGGGATTTTTAAGGGTATATTAACTATTTTATAAGAAAAAGCCAAATATTTTAGGTTTAACTCTTGCTAGTGCTCCTGATATGGTAGGATTGCAATTATTGCGTCAAAAAAATTATAAAGAACTTATGAAAGAAGCAAAAGAAAATATTGATAATGGTAAGTCTACTAAAATTCTCAGTAATTTAATTGAAGACTATATGTACATGAGTTCTGGAACTTATTATAATTGGTTTCATGAAAATTCTAATTTAGATAATCTACCACTTATGAATAATTCTAAAAATTGGTATCAATTTGAAACAATAGATATACCAGTATTAACGTTTTCAGGTTCTAATGAAACCGATAATTATTTACACTTAGATTTACTAAAAGAGAAAGCAAAAAATTGTAATGATTTTGAATATAAGTATATAAATGATACAGACCATTTTTACAATGGGAAAGAATTAGAGATAGGAAGTATTATTTTAGATTGGATTAAGCAAAAGTTCAATTAATTTTATGAAAAGTAATTTTGGGTATAACTTATATTCTAGGGGGGTAAGATTATCTAACTAACCCTTCATTTTCTCATATAATAACGGAAACAAGGCAATGAGTCTTGTTTTTCTAGTGGCTAAAGAAACAGTAGAAAAATAGAAAAAATAGGGTATAATAGAGATAATAGAGGTGTAGATCATGACAAGGAAAAAAGAATTAGGATTAATGATAATAGGATTAATCTTCTTATTGATAGCAATCACTGGAATTGCCTATGCGGCTTTTAGTTATAGTAAAGCAGGAGAAAAAGTCAATACCATTACCACAGGAGTGATGGTAATGAGTTATACCGAAAGTAGTAATGTCATTAGTATTACTAATGCTCTTCCAACAACCGATGCCACTGGTAAGAAATTGTCAAAAAGTGGCGAGTACTTTGATTTTAGTGTGGCTTCTACCATTGAAGGACAAGCCCTGATTAGTTATGAAATAGGAGTTAAGAAACAAAGTGGTAGTACAATGGCTGATAATAATATCAAGTTATATCTAACCGAGAAAAATAGTGATGGAACCGAAACAGAGGTAACGGCTCCTAGGGTATATAGGGAAGAGACCAGTGCTAATAGTTACACAGGAAGACCTGTGGATGAGATGAGTCTATATACGGGAACGACTAGTAGTAATGTAACCAAGAACTATCGGTTACGGATGTGGGTGAATGAGAATTATAATCCCCAAGGAGATGGAGGAAGTCTCAGTTTTAAAGTAAAAGTAAATGTCTATGGAAAAAGTGGTAGTAATTCGATGGCCACGATGACCTATGGTTACACCGGAACAGCTCAAACCTTCACCGCCCCTCAAACAGGAACTTATAAAATAGAACTCTGGGGAGCCCAAGGGGGAACTAATGGTACTTATATCGGAGGAAAGGGTGCTTATACTTCTGGAAACATAAGCTTAACCAAAGGAGATACCTTATATATTTATGTAGGAAACCAAGGACAAACAAATAATATACTAACCAATGTAGGTGGTTATAATGGAGGAGGTTATTCGGGAAAAAATAGTAGTGTTAAGTCCTATGGAGGAGGAGGTGCGACAGACATTCGTTTAACCTCAGGTACTTGGAAGGATACCACCTCACTTGCCAGCCGTTTAATGGTGGCTTCAGGTGGCGGTGGAGCAACAGTTGGTAGTACGACCTCAGGAGGAGCAGGGGGAGCTTTGATTGGTGCTGAAGGAACGACTAGTAATTCACAGTTTGCCACAAATCAATATCCCGCAGGAGGAGGAACACAAACTGATACTGGACTTGCTGCCAGCAGTGCTAGAATAGGTGGCTTTGGTTATGCGACACAAAGCGTAAGCAATGACTGGGGAGGAGGAGGAGGCTCTGGTTATTACGGAGGAGCAACAGGCCATGGTCGAACAGGAGGAGGAGGTTCTTCCTATATCTCTGGTTACACTGGTTGTGTGGCGATTACTTCTGCTACTTCCATCACTCCTCGAAAGAATAGTAGTGGAGCTGCTTGTGCTGATGGGACAACCGATATCACTTGTTCTTATCATTATTCCGGTAAGAAGTTTGTAAATCCCGTGATGAAAGCGGGAGATGATACGATGCCTACTTATGATGGGGCTTCTACCATGACGGGGAATAGTGGTCATGGTTTTGCCAAGATTAGCCTACTATCCTAATTTTCCAATATAGTTCCTGTAAAAATCAGGAATAAACAAATCAGCTCCCTCATACAGTATAGTAGTTTAGGAGGAAGACGGATGATAAATAAACAAAATTTATGGTTTTTAACGCTCTTTAGTTTGATTTTAGTTCTTAGTGTTTACTATATTACGATGCCTAATGATTTGCTGGTAGCGGCCAAAGCAACCGAAGAAAAAAAAGAACCTGAGACTAAAAAGCAAAAGGATGATACAACAATTAGTGAAAGCGATAATCTCACAGCTTTACGGGTCAGCTTAGAAGAAGAACGTGATCAGGAAAAGACCGAGCTAAAAGCAACAATGACGAATGAAGATGCTACCACAGAAGAAAAAAATAATGCCTATGAACAGCTTAAATACCTAACAGAAGTAGAAGGAAATGAAGAAAAATTAGAGAAACTAATTAAGGAAAAGTATCAACTTGACAGTTTTGTCAAAGTGGATACTGCGGGAATAAAAGTGGTTGCTGTTAGTAAAAAACACGATGCAGCTTTAGCGAATAATATTATGCGTACCGTCCAGGAACAGTTTAAAGAAAAACAAATCATTACCGTAAAATTTGAAAAATAAAGGCAAATAGGATTTTGTCCCACAACAATAATCCTTTTTTTCATATGATACTATGAAGCGATAGTAGAAAAAAGGGAAAGGGGATAAAATTCATGCATAGAGGTATATTGACACCTAGAGAAAAAGAAGTGTTTAGTTTACTAGTAATGAGTAAAACTACCAAAGATATTGCTGACATCTTAGATATTAGTGAAAAGACGGTCCGCAATCATATATCTAATGTGATGCAGAAATTGGGCGTGAAAGGCCGCTCTAGTGCTGTGGTAGAATTATTAAAATTAAAAGAAATTCATCTATAAAAAGTACTATTTTAGTACTTTTTTTAATATCTTTATACTAGGTGAATAGATATGTTAAGAAGAAAAGCCTTAAGGAAAATTATGATTACAACAATGAGTGTCTTTATAATTATGGCCATTTATTTAATTCCGACAACAACTAAGGAAAAAACTTTGAGTACTAATTTAGAACTAGAATATATTACAGGACTAGGCAATAACTCTGTTTATTTATTAAATGATCATCAATATTTAGTAAAATCAAGAATTTTATTAGATAGTAATGATATGATTGAAAATATAAAAACATTATTAGCGAATTTAATAGTCACTGATCATGGCAAAACACCTTTAGGACTAAGGGGTGTTATTCCTAAAGACACAAAGGTCTTAACTGTTAGTCAGAAAGAAAATAACATAACAATTGACTTTTCTAACCAGTTTTTAACCATAGAAAAAGATCAAGAAAAAAAGATGTTAGAGGCTATTGTTTATAGCATCACTGGCTTGAAAGGCGTAACAGGTGTACAAATTTTGGTCGAAGGAGAACCACTTACTGCTTACCCTAATAGTAAAGAGTTACTTCCAGAAGTATTAACTAAAGAAAATATAGGAATTAATAAAGAATATGATATAGAACGAACCAAAGATATTAATAAAGTGGTGATTTATTATCTTGAAAATTTAAATGATACCAATTATTATGTACCGGTGACTAAGTATTTAAATGATGCTCGCGATAAGATGGATATTATTATTGAAGAATTGACGACTAGTTATATTTATGAGCCTAATTTAAGTAGTTTAGTAAATGAAAATACGAAATTGATGGATTATGAACAACAAGATGATTTAATGATTTTAAATTTCAACCAGGCTTTGTTTGATACCGATGGGCAAATTAAGGAAGAGGTACTTTATACTATCAGTTACTCGGTATTCGAAAACTACGATGTGAATACAACCACCTTTCGTGTGAATAATAAAGAAGTGAAAACAATTAAAAAAGTAGATTTACCCTAGAATGCTCAAGAAGTTATAATAGCCCTAGTGAAAATAGCTGAAAAAATGCCAAATAAAGTAGGGTATCCTCCTTGTTACTTTGTAAAAGATATGCTATACTTATAAATAATAATGTAGGTGAAAGCATGGAGAACAAGCCAAAAAAAATAGGGATTTTAACAATTTTGAGTATCGTTATGGTAGTGTTAGTAGTAAGTGCCAGCTATGCGGCTTTTAGTTATCTTAAAGCGGGAACCAAGTCAAATACGATTACGACCGGAACATTACAGTTAACCTTAACAGAAGGAAATCAAATTAATCTAACAGAAGCCTATCCAATGACGGATGCGAATGGCTTAGCTACGACGGGATATAGTTTTACTTTGAAAAATACAGGTACGGCACCAGCTGTTTATAAGATTTATTTAGATAATGTAACTCCTGCTAGTGGAGAAACCAAATTAGAAGATAGTTGGCTGCGTTACAATTTAACTAAAAACACCACGGTGGGGAGTGCTAGTTTATTAACCTCACTTGGTGCGGATAAAAACCGAGTTTTAGATAGTGGTACTTTAAATGCTTCTGTTACTAATAGTTATGTTTTACGATTATGGATCCGCACGGATATTAATACTAATAATATTGAGGGCCATGTTTGGAGAGGAAAATTACGAATTACAGGAGATCAACAACAGTAGAAAGGTACAAACCTTTCTTTTTGTTTGGGATATATTATAATGGGTGATAATATAATATGAAAACTGAAATTACAATGCAGGAATTAAAAGAAATTCTAAGTAGGAGGTCAATACGATTGGTAGATATACGAGAACATTATGAGTATGAGCGTGGAACCCTTGAGGGTGCTATTAATATTCCGTTTCGAATGTTGCGGGAATTTCCCGAGAAGTACTTATTAAAAGAAGAAATCTATTATCTTTTTTGTGGAAGTGGGATCCATAGCGTACTGCTTGCACAAAAACTTCGGCCTTTAGGATATCAAATTGTGGCTGTAACAGATGGCTTTGAATAGAATTATGCAAAAAAAGGTTGACTTATGACAGGCTGTCACATATAATGTAAAGGTGCCGATGAAAGGAGCCCTATCATGCCTAGTTCAACATTTTTGCGTTTAGATAAAGAAAAACAACAAAAATTATTGCAAGTAGCGAAGACCAATTTTGCAAAAATGCCCCTAGGCGAAGTGTCTATTAATCAAATTATTAAAGAAGCAGACATTTCTAGAGGGAGTTTCTATATGTACTTTCAAGATAAAGAAGATTTATATTATTATCTTCTAGAAACGTACGCAGAACAAAGTCTCAAACGGATGCAGGAAGCCCTACTGGCTAGTGGTGGTGACCCATTTTTCATGTTTGAGGAAATCTTCAAGAATGCTTGCTTTTTTGTGACCATTCCTTTAAATCGCCACTTTATTAAACAAGTCATCGAAAATACAACGATGTACAAGAAGAAAAAAGAAACCTATCAATTCCATGATAAGAAGCATTTAGACGAATTATTAAAACAGATAAACAGCACTTGTTTTCGTCCGCTTGCTAAGAAGTATTTAGAAGTTTTACTAATTGAATGTTTTCATTTATTAATGGCAAATTTAGTGCTTGTTGTAAGAGGGGAGAAAACGAGTGATCAAGCACTAGAAGCTTACCATGAACAATTGGAATTATTACAAATAGGTATATTAGAAGGAAAGGAAGAAAAAAATGCTTAAAATATTTCGTTATTTAAAACAAAATATCTTTCAAATACTACTGATTGTTGCTTTATTAGTAGTACAGGCTAACTGTGATTTAGCATTACCAGATTACACCTCTAAGATTATTAATGTGGGTGTACAACAAGGCGGCATTGAAGAGAAAACTCCTAAAGTGATTCGTAAGAGTAAAATGGAAGAAGTCTTATTATTTGTTAGTGAGACAGAAAAACAAGCGATACTAGATCACTATCGCCTAATTGACACCAAAAGTAAGGATTATGATTATAAAATCTTAGAGCAAGAAAATATCTATGTTTTAAAAAATGAAACCTATCATAATGAAGCTTTTGAGCGAGCAATGTTAGTCGATTATATGTTGACAACCACTGAAAAGGAAGGTCAAAAACTTCAAGAGGCACTTTTAAAAGAAATGCCCCCAACAATGCAAAAGATGTCTTTAATAGAAGTAATTAGCTTATTGCCACAAGAAAATTTGATAGAAATACAGAAGAGTATTAATGAACGTTTTAAAGAAATGCCGGATAGTCTAGTGAGTCAAAGTGCGGTTGCTTTCATAAAAGCAGAATATCAGAAGATCGGGATTAATACCAATCATTTACAAACCAGTTATATTACAATGTCAGGTCTTAAAATGTTAGGCTTAGCACTCCTTAGTATGATTACGACAATTATTGTTTCCTTATTGGGTGCTAGAATTGGAGCGACTCTTGCTAGAAGAGTTCGCCGGGAAGAATTTAGTAAAGTTTTAAATTTCTCAAAAGCAGAATATAAGCAATTTGGAATTTCTTCCTTAATTACACGCAGTACCAATGATATTCAACAGGTGCAGATGATGATTGTCATGACTTTACGAATCTTTATTTATGCACCTATTATTGCTATTGGTGCTGTACAACGAGTATTAGCTAGTGCTCCGTCCATGACCTATATTATTTGGATTGGTATCTTAGCAGTGATGGCGATTATTGTCATTCTCTTTACGACCGTGATGCCTAAATTCCAAAAACTTCAAAAACTATTAGACCGTCTTAATCAAGTAACACGAGAAATTGTAACAGGAATTCCTGTTATTAGAGCCTTTTCTAATCAAGATTATGAAAAGAAACGCTTTAAAAAGGCTAATAGTGATTTAAAGAAAACAAACCTTTTTGTTAGTCGGATGATGAATTTGATGATGCCTACAATGATGTTTGTAATGAATGGTATCTGTATTTTAATTCTTTGGAAAGGATCACATGGCATTAATGATGGCCTATTACAAGTAGGAGACATGCTAGCCTTTATTCAGTATGCTATGCAAATTATTATGGCCTTTCTAATGATTTCAATGTTTTCTATCTTCTTACCAAGAGCCAATGTGTCTGCTAAGCGAATTATGGAAGTATTAAAGACAGAAGAAAGCATTCAAGATCCATCTCATCCTAAGACTTTCAGTAAACGAATAAAAGGATTAGTAGAATTTAAGAACGTAACCTTCCGTTATCCAGACAGTGATGAAGATGTTTTGACGGATATTAATTTTACAGCTGAGAAAGGAACAACGACAGCTTTTATTGGTAGTACTGGTTCTGGTAAGAGTACCTTAATTAATTTAATTCCTAGATTGTATGATGCTACTGAAGGAGAAATCTTAGTAGATGGTGTAAATGTCAAGGATGTCAAAAAGAGTGATTTGCATGCTAAAATTGGCTATGTACCACAAAAAGGAATTTTATTTTCCGGAACGATTGAAAGTAATATTAAATTTAGTGATGAGTCAATGTCTGATGAAACAATGATAAAAGCTGCCCAAATTGCGCAAGCAGAGGAATTTATTCTCAGTAAAAAAGATGGTTATCAGAGTGAAATCAGTCAGGGTGGTACCAACGTTTCTGGAGGACAAAAACAACGCTTATCAATTGCAAGAGCAGTAGCGATGAATCCTGAGATCTATATTTTTGATGATAGTTTTTCAGCCCTTGATTTTAAAACGGATTATGAACTACGTAAGGCACTTCATGAACATGCCAAAGAGGCGACTATTTTCATTGTTGCCCAACGAATTAATACAATTTTAAAAGCAGATCAAATCGTAGTGTTAGACGAAGGAAAAGTGGTGGGAATTGGAACCCATCAACAATTACTAAAAACTTGTGCTATTTATAAAGAGATAGCGCAAAGTCAGTTATCAAAGGAGGAGTTAGAAAATGCCTAGTAATCACAATAAAACTCCTAGACAAGCTCGACAGCATGGACCAGGAGCTATGATGAGTACAGAAAAAGCAAAAGACTTTAAAGGAACTGCTAAGCGCTTATTTCATTATTTAGGGGCCTATAAGGTAAGTATTATTGCCATCGTTATTTTCTCTATATGTAGTGCTGTATTTGCTATTATCGGCCCTAAGATTATGGGGAATGCTACGACAGAAATTTTTAATGGCTTAGTTGGGAAAGTCATGGGGACTAGTAGTGGAATCGATTTTGGAAAAATTGCTGGTATTCTCTTAACTTTATTAGGACTTTATATTCTCAGTATGATTTTCTCTTATTTACAAGGTTTTATTATGAGTGGCGTCAATCAGAAGGTAGCTTTTCATCTACGTGAAGAAATCTCACATAAAATGCATAAATTACCTTTAAAATATTTTGAAAGTAAAACAACCGGGGAAATTTTATCACGTGTGACTAACGATGTTGATACACTATCGCAGAGTTTGGACCAATCTTTAACGCAGGTTATTAGTTCCATTACGACCCTTATTGGGGTGGTGGTGATGATGTTATCTATTAGTCCTTTAATGACAGGAATTACCTTATTAATTATTCCAATTGCACTCCTTATGATGGGACTTATTATGAAGCGTAGTCAAAAATATTTTACAGCGCAACAAGAATATTTAGGTGACATTAACGGAACAATTGAGGAAGTGTATAGTGGTCATGATATTGTTAAGCTGTTTAATGGTGAAGAAAAAGCCAAACAACAATTTGATGAAACTAATGAAAAACTTTACAATACAGCTTGGAAAAGTCAATTCTTTACAGGAATGATGCATCCAATTATGAGTTTTATTGGTAATATTGGTTATGTGATTGTTTCCATTTTAGGTGGTTGGCTCGTAATTCAAAATCGTATTGAGGTGGGTGACATTTTATCTTTCTCTCAATATATTCGTAACTTTATGAACCCTCTAACCCAAATTGCACAAGTTGGTAATTTACTTCAATCAATGATGGCTGCTAGTGAACGTGTCTTTGAGTTTTTAGATGAGAAAGAAGAAGTAAGAGAAATAGAGAACACCACTTATCAATTGGAAACAATGGGACAAAAGGTTAGTTTTGACCATGTAGCCTTTGGCTATCGCAAGGATAAATTAGTAATTCACGATTTTAATGCGACTATGAAAAAAGGGGAAAAGATCGCCATTGTCGGCCCAACAGGTGCTGGTAAAACGACTATTGTCAAATTGTTAATGCGCTTTTACGATGTCAATCAAGGGGCAATTACAATTGATGGTGTCAACATTAAAGATATGAAACGTAATGATTTACGAAGCTTATTTGGTATGGTATTACAGGATACTTGGTTATATAGTGATACAGTACGGGAAAATATTCGGTACGGGAACTTAGAAGCAAATAATGATGAAGTAGAGGAAGCAGCGATTGCTGCACATATTGATCACTTTATCAGAACATTACCGGAAGGGTATGATATGATTCTCAATGAAGAAAGTGATAATGTCTCTGCGGGTCAAAAACAATTGTTAACGATTGCGCGTGTCATTTTGAAGGATCCGAAGATTTTAATACTAGATGAAGCGACCAGTAGCGTTGATACACGAATGGAACAACTCATTCAAAAAGCTATGGATAAGCTAATGGAAGGACGGACTAGTTTTGTCATTGCCCACCGTTTATCTACCATAAAAAATGCGAATCTAATTTTAGTGATGAAAGATGGGGACATTGTTGAACAAGGAACTCATGAAGATTTACTAAAACAACAAGGCTTTTACGCTGAACTTTACAATTCACAATTCGAGGAGGTAGCCGATTAGGTTCTACCTCTTTTTCAATCCTTAAAAATATGCTAAAATAATAACTAGGAAATGCTAGTGTGCATTTCACTTTTGTGATTGGCATCTTGGAAGAAGGAGAACTAAGAAATAATGAAAAGAAGTCGGATAGAATTACATCAGGATAAGCAAGAAGCCATTGAAAAAGAAGCAAAGCAAGGAAAACAAAAAAAACTAGTCAAATTACTAGTCAAAATATTGCTTTTCCTTTTAGTCTTCATCTTTGGCACTTGTCTTTATATTACAAAGGTTGGTACCATTTCTTTAATGGTGAACGAACAAACCATAGAAAGTGATAAATTACCACCTCATTTTCACGGCTTGAAAGTCATTCAATTTTCTGATATTCACTATGAAAATGACCAATTATTACAGAAAGTTGTTCACGCCATCAATTTACGCAAACCCGATTTAGTCCTTTTTACTGGTGACTTATTAGGCGAAGAAACCTTGGATACAGAACAACGCAAAGTATTGGTGGCACAATTGAAAAAAATCACTTCTACCATTGGCAATTATGCTGTTTTAGGAGAAAATGATACCGAGGAAGCCATCTCTATTTTAACGGATTGTCATTTTACAATATTAGACGATAGTTATGATTTGATTTATAATGAAGGCCTTAGTCCACTTTTATTAATTGGTTTAAATACTAATCATGATACTTTAAATTTAGAACAAGCCTTTGACTATTATCAGCAAAGTGATCACAATGAAGATATTTTTACTATTGCCATGTTTCATAAACCACTTTACATTGAAACTATCTTGCAACAACATTCTGTTGATTTAGCTTTAGCTGGTCATTCGCATCATGGGCAAGTAAGAATCCCTAATGTAATAAGTTTTGTAGACAAAGACCAGGTTGGTCGCTATCAAGGCGGTTACTATCAACTAGATACTACACAATTTTATATTTCTTCTGGAATTGGAACCAGTAAATATCCCTATCGTTTTAATGCGCGACCTAGTATTAATTTCTTCCGCTTAGAAAGTAAAAATACTTAATTTAAGAGAACAGACGACTGAAGAAGCCTTTTTTCTCTTTTTTATTAGCTTTTAGATAAATAGGAATACTTGCTAGTTGGTCCTTCTTTAAACGAATTTCAATTTTGCCTACTTTTCCTTCTTTTAAGCTAGGATCAACACTAGCCAACACTTTAACATCAGCAGCCTCAGCTTCCGTTAGTGGATATTGAAAATTCTTTTTGACATATAACGTTCCCTCGATGCTATCATCACTAAAAGAAAATTTATCCTTGTTGACGATTTGATAAGCGCTATATTTATCAAAAGCATAGTCCGCTAAATTCTTGTGGTTAACATACTCATTACCATCCTTCAAGGTGACGGTAGTTAGCCGCAAGCCGTCTTTTTCAGCCGTCGTTACAAGTGTTTTCCCCGCACGGGGAGTATACCCATTTTTGCCCCCTGTACAATACTCATATTGCTTGAGCAATTTATTACGATTATACCAAAGATAGGATTTATTATCCGTTTTTACAACATGTTCTTTAGTAGCGCTCATCTTTCGATATTCTTTAAAGTGAGAATAGGCATAACGGCTTAATAGTGCCATGTCTCTTGCTGTTGAATAATTTTCTGTTTCCTCATCTAAGCCATGCGAATTATGAAAAACAGTATTTGTCATTCCGATTTCTTTCGCTTTTTTATTCATTAGTTTGACAAATGCCTCTTCATCTTTCGCGATATAGTTTGCAATAACCACTGCGGCATCATTACCACTACGTAGTAATAAGCCATAAAGTAAATCTCGTAAAGTCATTTTCTCGCCTCGTTCAATATAAATATTAGTTCCGTACATTTTTAGCACTTCATCACCAGCTGTTATCACCTCATCCAAATTACCATTTTCAAGTGCCACTACCGCAGTCATAATTTTGGTAATAGAAGCGATGAGTCGTGGTTCATCGGCATTATTTTCATATAATACCCGACCACTATCAATATCCATCACCATTGCGGCGGCCGCGGTATCTGTTAAGGCTAACACATTAAGTGGTAGCAAAAATAATAATAAGAACCATCCGATTTTTTTCAAAAGTATCACCTATAAAAAACTATGACAAATTTCTCAATCTATGCTTGAAAAATATTGCAAGATAGACTAAAAAAGATACAATGATAATATAAGGAGTAGAAGATGGAGAATAAGAAGAAAGAATTAACCATTGGTTTAGTAGCTATCTTTTTGTTAATTTTAGGAATGGGACTAGTAAGTTATGCCGCCTTTAGTTATAGTAAAGCAGGAGAAAAGGTCAATACCATTACCACAGGAGTGATGGTCATGAGTTATACGGAAAGTAGTAATGTCATTAGTATCACCAATGCTCTTCCCACAACGGATAATACAGGAAAGAAATTGTCAAAAAGTGGGGAATACTTTGATTTTAGTGTGGCTTCCACAGTGCAAGGACAAGCCCTGATTAGTTATGAAATAGGAGTTAAGAAACAAAGTGGTAATACAATAGATGAAAATA
>CAUAFL010000015.1 GCA_958428295.1 uncultured Bacillota bacterium | reverse complement strand
AGAACGATTAGTTAGATAATCGTACCCCCCCCCAGGTTAACATTATGCTATCTATTTTTTTCATTTTCTTCACCTCATTTAAGTATTATTTTTAAATATCTTTTGTTTTTACAGCTTTAGCAAGACGCGACCATACTTTTTCATTAGAATAATTTAAAATACCTACTTTATAAATTTTTAAGCCAAACCTTACTAATAGGAAGATAAACAGAACTAAAATAATGATAGAAATAATGACATCGATAATACTAATTTGCCCCATTAATAGGAGGGATGGACTAATAAGACAAGACAAGAAGGGAACATAAGATAAGATTTTAATTAAAATCGAACCTTGAAACATACCAGCCATAATAGCTAAATAATAACCAATAAGAGAAATAATCATAATCGGTGTTTGAATTTGTTGAAAGTCTTCCATATTGGTTGTCATAGAAGCTAGAATACCAGCTACTAAAGAATAGGCAATAAAAGATAATACCATTAGGATAAGCGCTAACGGAATTAAATAGATTAATTTACTAAGGAAACCACTTTGTACTAAACTATCCCATACAGAGGTAATTTCTGTTGGAAGGGCAAGACTTCCTCCTGAGAAGACACCACTGATTGCTAGGCCTATCATTAGATACACGATTAATAACAATCCCTGTGTAATGACAAAAACGTTGCTAGCCAATATTTTAGAGCCTAAATGCACTTTAGGGCTAACATTGGAAATTATTATTTCCATACTTTTTGTTGTCTTTTCTTCACAAATTTCGCCACCAACCATTTGTACTAAGAAAATGATTAAAACAAAAAATGGTAAAATAATCGTTGGAAAGACAGTCCCCATAATTAAGTCCATATTCTCATCAACATCTTTTTTCTCACTTAGAACTAAACGCTCAATTGCAATGGGACTGGAAATACGACTAAGTTCAACTGGATCGATATTACTTTCTGTCAAAGCTACTGCTGCTTTCGTATTATTTAGGGTTTGCGAAATAATTTGATACGTCATATTATCAATCTTTTTTTCACTCACTACTTTTGCTTTAATATAATTAGCAGTATCATTTTCAAATATTACTAATACTTCCTTATCTTTTAAGTCTTTTTGAGCTTCTTTTGCCGTTTTTAGACTTTGCTCAGCGACAATTTTTTCCTCTTTATTACTTTCTTGATCTGTTGCTTTTGTGATTTCTTTTAGACTATTTTGAAAAGTAGTATAGGCTTGATTTGTCTCATCGACAACATATATTTTTGTTTGATTGTTAAAATCGCCACCAAAATAGGTAATAATAGAATTAAGATTGGTTAGTGCAATAATGATAATTGCTAAAACAATATTGGCAATGACAAACCATTTGGAAGCAATTTTCTTCTTTAAACTCATTTTTGTTAAAAACCAAAATTTATTTTTCATGTTTTGTCCCTACTTTCTCAATAAAAATTTCATTTAAGGTTGGTTCAGTAACATCATATTTACTAACATGACTATTTTTGATTTTCGCAAATATTTTAGGTGCTACCTCATCATCTTCAATTTTAATCTCATATTCCCCTTTCAGCGGTGCTACTGAAAGGACTCCTTTTATTTTTTTAATTTCTTCTAAAGGTAAATCTTCCCCACGTAGTAAAATATTTTTCTTTTTATACGTTTTTTTAATATCGCTCAAATAGCCATCAACGACTGGTTTTCCTTTGACTAAAATAATTAATTTTTCACAAAAATTTTCAATATGTTCCATCTGATGAGATGAAAAAATAATAGAACAACCATCTTTTTGTAGCTCTAGAATAGCATCTTTTAACATCGCTACATTGATAGGATCTAATCCTGAAAATGGTTCATCTAAAATTAGTAATTTTGGCTTGTGAATGACAGCAGATATAAATTGAATTTTCTGTTGGTTTCCTTTTGATAATTCTTTAATTTTACGGTTGGTATAATCAGGAATATCAAAGCGTTTTAACCATTTATCTAATTGTTTAACAATTTCCTCTTCTTCCATTCCCTTTAAAACACCGTAGTAAATGATTTGTTCCTTCACGGTCATTTTTGTTAATAGACTACGTTCCTCGGTAACAAACCCGATCTCATCACTTCTACTATAATCAATTTTTTTGCCATCTAAGGTCACTTCTCCACTATTAGCTTCTAATAATCCCATAATAATGCGAAAAGTAGTCGTTTTGCCGGCACCATTCTCCCCTAATAGACCAAATATCTCTCCTTTTTTCACTTCGAATGATAAATGATCTACGGCTTTATTATTACCATAATATTTGACAATGTTTTTAACTTGTAGCATATATCCTCCTATCAATAAACTCCTCTTCATCATAACACTATTATAGCAAAGAAAAAAGTCCTAAATAGACTATTTTACAACAATTACTCGATTCTTCCTCTTTGTTTTAACCACGCCACGGTATCAGTTAAGGTTTCCTTCATCTTTCGAGGCTGATATCCTAACTCCTGTGTTGCTTTCTCATGGGAAAAATTTGCATTGCTTGCTAGAGTGTACAGGGAATAGCTAGTATAAAGAGGCGGTTGTTTTTTTAATTTATAATAAATTTCTGACAAGGGGGCAGTTAGTTTGGCAAACCATAAAGGCAATATGGTATGAATATCTTTTTTTCCTGTAATCTCATGTAGCATTGTGATAATTTCGCGAATTTCAAAAAAACGATTAGATAAAATATAGCATTCACCTACTCGACCACTTTCAAGTGCCGCTAAAATCCCAGCAGCAACATCTCTTACATCAACAAAGTCATACCCTCCATGTACTAAAGCTGTTAAATGGTGATTCATATAGTCAACGATTACTTGACTTAAATGATCACGCCCATAGTTACCAGGACCAATAATACCAGAAGGATGAACAATGACTACTGCTAGTCCTTTCTTGGCCATATCTAAAACATACTGGCTAGCTTCGGCTTTCGTTTGCGCATACAAGCCCTCTACTGTATTAGGGTCAAAGGAGGTGACTTCTTTGATGGTTTTTCCCTTAGGCTGTTCCTTAATTGCGTGAACACTACTGATGTGAATCACTTTGGTCACTTGATGAGAAAGACATAGATCCATTATATTTTTTGTTCCTTTGACATTGACATCATAGACTTTTTGATCATATTTAGAAGCAATACTAACAATCCCCGCACAATGGATCACAAACACTTGATCATAATCGAGCCCTCCAAAAAATATTTTTAGACTATCCTTCTTCGTTACATCCCCTTTTACTATCTCTAATTTTTGATCCTTAAAAGGCATTGTTTCTTGCGGTAATACTAGTGCTCGTACCTGTTTACCTCTTTGTAACAGTTTTGAAACAATTGTATTTCCTAAAAAACCAGCTGCCCCTGTAATTAGGTATATAGATTTCACAATACCATCTCCTATTTTACTGATAATGATAGTATAACACAATTCTTACAAAAATTACGTCTGTCTTCTTCTGTTATTTTCAATCTATAAAAACGTTCGCTAGTATTTAATTATCAAATCATTCTAGGAAAATTTTACGAGTAATAAAGTTAAAGACCATCACAATAAAGGTAGCGATTATTTTTCCTAATAAATAATAGATATGCATTTGATGCGTGCTAACCCACATAATCAGGTCATTCAATAAAAGACCAATCACGCTAAAAATAATAAATAAAATAAATTGTTTCTTGGCATCCTTCTCCTGATTTATTTCAAAGACCCATTTTACACTGGCGATATAATTATAAATAACAGAAATACAAAAAGATAAGGTATTGGAAACTAATACTGGGAAATGACAAAATTCTTTAAATAAATAGAGAAACAGAAAGTCAATGAGGAAGGCGACTCCCCCTACGATTCCAAATTTAAAAATTTGGATCAAGAGTTTTTCTGTTTTAGGTTGAAAATGGAGATGACATATTTTTAGACACTTTTGAACAAATTGAGTTGTTTTATCGACTTTCTTTTTAGAAGTATTATTAGGCATTTTCTTTTTCCTCCTCTATTAGATTTCTGGAAATAATATATCTAGGGCGCAGTTTGGTTTCTTTATAAATTTTACCAATATATTCGCCAATAATTCCTAGTGATAACATTTCCAGTCCTGCTACTAACCAGATGGAACAAGCAAGAAAAGTCCAACCTGGGACAGCATTTCCTAATAATTTTATCACTAGACAATAAATAAAAGCAATGACACTAACAAAGAAAATTAAAATTCCTAAATTTAAAACAAGTTTTATTGGCTGCACAGAAAAAGAGGTAATTCCATCCCAAGCGAAGGATAACATTTTTTTAAGGGGATATTTACTTTCCCCTGCTAGTCGGTCCTTTCTTTCATAGTAAACAACTGTCGAAGAAAAACCAATGAGAGGAAAAATACCTCGTAAAAAGAGGTTCACCTCTTGGTAATTTTCTAAATAATTGAGAACTTTTTTAGTTGTTAAACGATAATCTGCATGATTAAAAACAATATCTACGCCCATTTTTTGCATGAGTTTATAAAACCCTTCTGCGCTACTACGCTTAAACCAACTATCCTTCTTTCGTGAACTACGTACACCGTAGACAATTTCATAGCCTGCTTGATATTTCTCAATCATCATATCCATAGCATTTATATCATCTTGTAGATCTGCATCCAGACTAATGATGATATCGGCGTCTTTCTTAGCGATCATTAAACCAGCGAACAAGGCATTTTGATGCCCTCTATTGCGGGATAAGCAAATTCCTGTAAACAATTGATCCATCTGGTGGAATTTTTCAATTAACTTCCACGTATTATCTTTACTGCCATCATCAACGTAAAGAACTCGACTCTCTTTACTGATGATTTTACGGCTAATCAAGTCGATTAGTTTCTTTTGTAATTTTTTAGTTGTCTGGTCTAACACCTCTTCCTCATTATAACAGGGAATTACTAAATAGAGAATGGGTACTGCTTTCATTTTTCCTCTTCCTTTACTATAAATAATTGATAGATGAACTCTTTATTTTCATACGATTGAGTGATTGTTTTGACTAAGCGATAGTTTTTTCGTAAGGCTTCTGGTAGCCTTCTATGATTAGGGGGATGTCTTAGGACAACAAAGTTGGTTCTTTTTTCGTTTAGATACTTTATTTGGTGTTGGTAAATTTTTTGTTTCGCCTTGCGACTTCCGTTTTGCATTTCAAAATAACGTACATTGGGGACAATATCAGAAGCCAAGTAAAAGCCTCCATCTAAAAAGCCATAATTTAAAAGAGTTGGCTCTTTATGCTGTTTTATTATATTACTAAACTGATACTGCACTAAATCTTCTTTTTTCTTTGCCATGAAAGTAAGATTAGGACTAGTCATCAGAATAGTAGCTGCTACTAGCAAACACCCTCCCATTGAAAAGGAGGAAAGAGTCTTGTTAGCTTGCAGAAAATAGCCAAGGGGAAGTAGGGCAAAAATAGTAAAAATGGTCAAGGGAAGAATATAATATGTATAACCTACTAAGCCATAACAAATACCAATTAATAAACAAAGCGAAAGTAAGAGTACTCCTAATCTTAATCTTTTAGAGTACATCTTAAGAGGATCAAAATAGAGGGCTAGATAGGCGAATGGTATAAATAATAAAAGGTAAGGATTATGATAAAGATAACCCAAAACCATCAGGAGTATTTTTCCAAGCCGCTCGATGATCGTTATCTTGCCAACTGTCAAGTAGCCAGTGGTATTATAAAGAAAATAGACGTTAATAAACTCATTCAAAGTGCCAACGGAATTAAAATAAATTAAGAATAATCCGGGTATTATTAACATACCACCAACAAATACTAAACATGATAAAAAGGCTCGCGAATAGTGCTTTTGAAATAGTAACATAAAAAAGATCACAGCCATAAAAATAAAATGGAAGCCTAATAAGTTAAATTTTATCATCGCAATCATACCGGCTAATAGACCATTTAAGAAAAGTGTTAGGTAGGAAATGGTTGGTTTTTTGGCTGTTACAAATTTTACAAAGTGATAAAGACTTAGCATTAATAAAGGTAAGCAAAATTCTTCGGCGCTACCACCATGAACAAAACAAGGTGAAGCACAGATCATACTAACAAATATTGGAACAATTAGGTATTTACCACGCTCTGGTAAAAATAAATCACTAAGCTTGCCACTGTAATAAGCAAAGACAGTCATGGCAAGTATTTCTAAAAGGAATATTCCATGAAAATTAGTGGCGCTAAAAAAAGAGCCAATCATGAAAATAAAATATAATAAGGGCCCTTTTTGTTCAAATAAATCACGATAGGGAATTAATCCTTGTCCCCATCCTTTGCCAACGGTAAAAAAAGCATTTTCATCCACCCAATCATTGAAAGGATAAAGAGGAGAATTTTTTGAGCAGACCGCTAAAATAACAATAGAGATTAAACAAGCAAAGAGCAAAAACAATCCTTGCTGTTGGTTCTTTTTGAAAAATTCTTTCATATAACACCTCAAGATTGGATGAAGAATAAAATGGAGTTTGTTATTCTTCTTCTATTTTCTTGTTCTGAACCATACTTGTTAATAATAATTCATATAGTTAATACCATATTTTTATTTCATCATAACAGAAAGTGATTAAATTGGCAACTTTCTTTGCAATCTAGATACTATTCCAGCATAGAAGAAATGGCTATATTTATTTTTTAAATATTTGTATTAATTGCTTCTTTCGTTTTTTATACTACTTTCTTTAATAATATAAATAGGTCGATTTTTAGTTTCTAAATACGTCTTTGATAAATATGCTCCAATAATTCCAACACAAAAAAGTTGAATACCACTGACAAAGAAAATGATACAAACAGTGGATGGCCACCCTCCTACTGGATCACCAAAACATAACGTTTTAATGATAATAAATAAAATGGCAATGAAAGAAATAATGCAAAAGAAAACGCCAATAAAGACAGCTATCCAAAGTGGTGCTGTTGAAAAAGCAATAATGCCATCTAAAGCATAAATTAATAATTTCCAAAAACTCCACTTAGTTTCTCCCGCCACCCGTTCAACATTTTCGTATTCTAACCATTTTGTTTTAAAACCAACAAAACTAAAAAGTCCTTTAGAATAGCGGTTATATTCTTTCATTGATAAAATAGAGTTTACCATTTGTCTTGTCATGAGACGATAGTCTCTAGCGCCATCTACCATTTCTGTTTTACTAATTTTATTAATAAATTTATAAAAGCGTCGAGCAAAAAAACTACGAATTGGTGGTTCTCCTTTTCTTGATACTCTTCTTGTACCAACAGAATCATACCCCTCTTCTTTTATTCCCTGATACATATCAATCAGCAAAGCAGGAGGATCTTGTAAATCAGCGTCCATTAAAGTAACGTAATCGCCACTTGACATTTCTAATCCAGCATAAATCGCTGCTTCTTTACCAAAATTTCTAGAAAAGGAGATATATTTTACTCGGTTATCCTTTTTAGCTAACCCTTGACATATCTCTAGAGTTTTATCTTTTGAACCATCATCGACAAAAATAATTTCAAAGGTCACTTTTTTCATTTTCTTAGTTACTTTGTCAAGTTCTTGATAAAAAAGAGGAATTGCTTTTTCTTCATTATAGCTTGGTACAATAACTGATATCTTTTCCACCTTACTACCTCTCCTTCTTTGTACTAATTAACATTAATTCAAATAATTGGTGGTGTTTCTTAACAACAACTTCCAAAATAATGCCACACATTATCATCAACATAGCAATTACTAACATGAAGCCCGCAAAAATAAGTGTTGGAAACCGTGGCACCAAACCTGTTTTAAAGTATTCAATAAAGACTGGAATACCAAAGCATAAAGAGATAATAAATAAGATTAGACTAATTAAACCGAAGAAAATCGTTGGCTTATATTCTTTGAACAATCGGCCTATTGTCTTTAAAACTCGAAAGCCATCACGATAGGTATTTAATTTTGAGACACTTCCGGCGGGTCGATCACGATACTCAACGGGAATTTCTTTCAGTAAAAAATTCTTATCTAATGCATGAATTGTCATTTCTGTTTCAATTTCGAAGCCTTTTGATAGCACAGGAAATGTTTTTACAAAATCATAGCTAAAGGCACGATAACCAGTCATAATATCACGTACTTTGCTTTGAAAAAGTGTATTAATTAAACCACGAACTAGACGATTGCCAATATTATGAAATGGTCTTTTATTTTCAGTAAAATAGGTAGAAGACAAACGATCACCAATTACCATATCTGCCTTTCCCTCTAATATGTATTCACACATCTCAAGAGCATTTTCGGCAGGATAAGTGTCATCTCCATCAATCATTAAATAACAATCGGCATCAATTTGTTTAAACATACTACGAATTACATTTCCCTTGCCTTGTTTATACTCATAACAAACAATGGCACCAGCCTTTTTGGCTATCTTATCGGTCTCATCATTTGAATTGTTATCATAGACATAAATATCAGCCTCAGGTAAGACTTTTTGGTAGTCTTTAATTACTTTTTCTATGGTTTTGCTTTCATTATAACAGGGAATTAAAACTGCTATTTTTTTCTTTTCTTCTTTTTTCATCCAACTTCACTCCTAAACTTAACTTTATTATACAAAACAATTGCTAAAAAGTACATACTTATAACTAACAACTATAACCACCATTGTAATAGATAATACCATTTAAAGAAAAAGTCTGTACTACTATTTACTAGATCATGTAAAAATTGATCTTCAAAAAGTAAAAGAAATTGATAAGCAAATGATACAGTAATAAATACGACAACTAAGGTTAAA
Source organism: uncultured Bacillota bacterium (assembly GCA_958428295.1). Taxonomy (GTDB): domain Bacteria; phylum Bacillota_I; class Bacilli_A; order RF39; family UBA660; genus Onthousia. The sequence goes on along the minus strand of CAUAFL010000015.1, from coordinate 12,246 downwards.
AAGAGTTTTAGGTACTTTTTATCTATTTTTTTATTAGCTATCGATAAAATGATAAAAATCGTTGGTAGATAGAAAAGCCAAGCAAAATCACTAAAATAGCGTTGTAATATACCTGCCATTTGAGTATCTAATATAACTAACAAAAAGGCACTGATAATGCATCCCATATTAAAGTAATATAATTTCTTAGAAGGCATATAATATTTAAATTTGAAAAAGAAGACCCCTAAGAATAATAATGGGCTGCAAGTTAACAAACCGCCAAATAAAGGTTCATGAATTGTAATTCCCATATAGTTAGTATTAAAAAGAACTTTTGTTAGAAACGGAAAGGTAGCTTTGATACTCATTGGTTGTAACAAATAAGAAAAGACACCCAACCCTATACGATCAAATATAAAACCTCGTCTTGTCATATCATTTCCTGTAATATTATAGTTAGCACCAAAGTCAAATACAGACCCAAATCTAATTTTATTGTAATACATTAAAAGAATCGCTACAATTAAATAAGGAAGAATAAAACAGAAAGTTTGTCCGATTGATTTTTTAGAAAATAAGGTTCGCTTTTTAAATACTTCTTCCCAAAGAAGCGGAATAAGAAGGAAAGAACCAACAAAAAGCTGTGGACGGCAACCAACTACTAAGGCCATGCAGCAAGAGCCTAATAAAATTCTCCACCAACAAAGTTTTTCTTTCTGAATTGAGGAAAGTATAAAGTAAAGTCCAAAGAAAGTAAATGCTAGTGCAAAGACAATGGGAACATTATAAAGTGTTGCGTAGCTTAAAATTCCTAACAGGCCACTGCCCATAGTAATAAACAAGAATAATAGCAAAAAAAGTAACAAGGAAGTCTTGGGAAAATAACGCTTTACTACTTCTTTCAAAAATAAGAAGATCCCAAGCATGGTAAGGATGCTCACTATAAATATAACCGCTGCATTAGAAAGAGGCATCCCTGTTATTAAATAATAAGGTAAATAACTGAGTACAGCTGGTACAATTCCAAAATAAACATAATATTTACCTTCATGATAGGCTCGATCCCACTCAAAGGCAGCATTTTTTTCTTCAATTAATTTTTGTCTATAATTAAAGTCATAAGGATTTTTCATCTGTTTTATTTCTTTACTCGGTTCTATTTCCAAATAAGGTTTGCCCTTGGCTAAGGAAACAGCTAAATCTTGATATTGAAAATGATTTGAGTAGCCTTGCAAGCGATTCATAATATCGTTTGATTTTAAGGCAAAAAGGAAAATACAACTAGCAGCAATAAAAACGCCTCCAATAATGATCCTTTGTTTTTTACTTTTCAAATTAAACTGGTATCGATATAGTTCTGATTTTGGGCGAATAATGTATAGAACTAAAAGGCTTAAAAACACCAAACAAAAACGCGTGATAGATAAGTGGAAGGGAATTCTGGGATTAATAGTAAAACTATTTAATTTCAGAGTTAACTCTTCCTTCTCGGGTAGAATAAAGTTAATTTTTAGTTTTAAAGCTTTACCACTTAAGTTTAAAGAAACGTATTTACTTTTCTCAATGTAAGGATAAAAATACCTTTCTGGTAAAGCATAATATAAACTACTTCCTTCATCAATTGCTTCTATTTGATAAGTAAAATATTTCCTTTCTCCTACAATATCCATAGCTAAATTGAGTGTTTTTACTTTTTGATTAATATTTGTTAATTCTATATAATCATTATTCTTTACTTTAATATGATCTTCTTGAATAGTAATTCCTTTTGAAAAAGAAAAGTTATCAAGGACCTCTCCTTTCCTTTGAAAACTAGTAATTGCTTTATAATTAAAAATAATCACTTCCAAAAACAAACTTATCATCACACAGAAAAGAATTGGTTTTAGATATTTTTTTGCGTTTTTCATCCTCTCACTCCAAACTGAATTTTAAATATAGACAAAGGTGTTTATGAGCACAGCAAATGCTAGCAAGGTAAGTATTGATTTTAAAAGAAGATTATAGTTTTGGCTTATTTTCTTGTCTTCATACATTTTTACTAAAACGAACATCCCAACAATAAGCAACGACATATAAAGAAAGAATGCTGTTCTTGCCCCAGATACGAAAATTGTTGGGGAAAAGCCAATTAAAAAGCGACTCGCAAAACCAGCTAATAAAACAAAGATGGGCAACCACTGTTTTCCTTTAAAGATCACCAATAGCATGAAGACCATATCGATAACAAGTACAATACTGAATATAAAGGCAAAAACAGATACTTTATCAAATGATGGAATTCCTTGATATTGAAAGATGCTAATAATATTCTTTAAAAATGGAAAAACTTGAATAAGATTTACTTCAAAAAATGTCAATCCTAATATTAAACTAAAGTTGAAAATAGCTAAGCCTTTTGTAATACTCTTCTTTCCATATAGAAATGTTCCTAAGGAAAGTAACATAAAAGTAACCCCTAAAACTACTTTATTGTTTAAAAGGACTCCCATTGTTGGTACAACACCCAAATAAACTTTGTGAAGCAGATTAAAATCAGCAAAAGCTGGGTACCACTTCGTTATTTCAGAAAGCGTTCTTATATTATTTCCTGGGCAAGTTAGAATGAAAATTAGGCTAATCAATGATAATCCTAAGCAAATGACATTATAGCTATTTAACTTTTCTTTACGATATGCCTTACGGATAAAGTAAAGAAAGTTAAATCCTAAAACTAAAGCACACATTTGCTCTTGGTTAGTAGCATATAAAAGTCCTACCCCGGCAATAACGTAAAGCCATTTGGGAATTTTTTTACTATATTCCTTATAAATTAAAGGTAGAAAGGAAAGCATCCCAAAGCTAAAACACCACATGTAATTAAGTGTCGTCGCACCCCAGCCGGCACTAGACATTTCATAATAGGGATATATTAGGAATAAGCAACAGCCAAGGTAGTTTATTTCTCTTTTCCCTTTACGATTAACAAGTTTTACCGAAACAAAGCAAGCTAAAGTATACAATAGACAGTCAAGAATACGCCAAATAAAAATATCAAATTTTGTTATAAAAACTAAAATGCTTTCGATGATAACACGACTCGACCAAGTTTGATACCGCATTTGTAGGTAAGAAGGCAGTGATAGTTTTTCTAGTTGTTTTCCGAACCAAAGATCATCACCTCCAAAATTCATAAAGACATGAAGAATTAATAAAATCAAAAATAGAAGAAAAAAAGGGAAATATTTATTTTTAATAATTTTTTTCATCTTACACTTCCTCAGCAAAACCTTTTTCTAATTTTCTAAATATTAAAATACCAATAAATAATAATAAAACCGACCCTAATCCTACTAGTAATAAAGATACTAAATTTGGCATTGTACCACTATATAAAATATCACGATAAGAATTGATAATAGTGGTCATAGGATTTAAATTTAAGATCCAGGCTTTACTTCCAAATAAATCACTGGAATAGAGAATGGGAGTAGCATAAAATAACATAGTAACTAAGAAGTTAATAATATATTCAGCATCTCTAATAAAAACATTGACAGCACTTGTAATAAAAATTATACCTAATAACAAGATGTACTGAATTAAAATAACAAGTGGTAAAAAAACTAAATACCAACTAAAACCAATACCACTAAATAAAAGAAACAAGAAAATTATAGGAATGGAAATAAGAAAATTGACTAAGCCACTAGTAGCTACGGAAATTGGTAAGATCTCGCGCGGAAAATAAACCTTTTTTATAATTCCAGCATTTCCGAGTATCGTAAATGTACCTTGTGAAATAACGGTTGTAAAGAAATTCCATGGCAAAATACCAATAACGATATAAGTAACATAATGGTCTGGACCTGATTTTAAAATAAAGGGAAAGACAATGGCATACACTAAAGTCATTAAGAGCGGATTAACAAAAGACCACAAAATACCTAGGAAAGAACCTTTATATTTTCCACGAATTTCTTTTTTAATATTACTCTTTAACAGTTCTCGATACTGATATAAATTTTTCATCATTTTTTATCACCCACAAACTTTCAAATACTCATCTACCACTTTATCAGTTTTTCCATCCATTCTTACTTTTCCATCGTAAATCCAAATAGCACGATCACAAAGTTTTTTAATAGAACCTAAACTATGACTGACGATCACAATTGTTTTATCACTGTTTTTAAGCTCTTCCAACTTTTCAAAGCATTTATCTTGAAAATGTTGATCCCCTACGGCTAAAATTTCATCAATTAGTAAAATGTCAGCATCTACATTAATAGCAACTGAGAATGCAAGTCGCATATACATTCCAGATGAATAAGTGCGTACGGGACTATCGATAAATTCGCCTAATTCCGAAAAAGCAATAATTTGCTCGATTCTCTTTTCAATTTCTCCTTTGGTTAAACCAAAGATCGAGGCATTAAAATAAATATTTTCTCGTCCTGTAAAATCTGGATGAAATCCAGCTCCTAGTTCTAAAAGTGATGTTAATTTTCCATTAGTAATGATTTTTCCCCTTGTGGGATAAATAATTTTAGTCATCAACTTTAAAAGAGTACTTTTTCCACTACCATTGACACCAATTAAAGCTACGGTCTCTCCTTTTTTTATTTCTAGATTTATATTCTTCAATACCATCCTACTAGCAGCCTTTTTATGATTCCAAAAGACAAGCCGCTCTTTGAGAGTACTTGGTTTATCATAAAAAAGTTTAAACTCTTTTGTCATGTCTTCCACTTTAATAGCGAGATTATCAGACTTTTTCATAAGTCACCTCTTTCTATATTTTTTCAATCCAGCGAATCATTTTATAACAAATCGCTTGCATTAAATTTTTACATTTTCGTTTAGCGCGGCGTAGTTTTCTTCTAGTTGGACCACCTGATGCAATTTGATTATTAATGTCCAAAATTTCTCCCGCTTTTGTTTCTACTTCTTTTGTTGCCTTTGAGGGCTCTTTCGTATAAGATAAGGTAATTTTTGTTTCAATTTTAGCAGTACTCTCAAACAAGCGATTAACAGCTCCAACAAACTGTTCAAAGCCTTTTTCTAATGGATAATCCTTCATATATGTTTGACCGATTTTGGACATTTTTGCTAATTCTTTATCATTCTCTAAGAGCTCTAAAATAGTACTAGCAATTGCTTCTGGGGAAGGTTCTGCTAACTTTACTCCCCCTTCTGGAAAATCATATAAATTATTTTCTTTATAAATTTCTACAACCGGTAGTCCTGCTGCCATCATTTCAAATGGAATACGGGAAGGATTGGATGCACTAATACAAAATCCTAATTTACATTTATTATATAACTCATTACACTTTTCAATGGGGATAATACCCAAACGCTCTGCATCAAAATCGACAGGATTTTTAGTATTAGACCCATATAAATAAATTTTCACATCTTTTCGTAGTTCTTTGACAAGTTTTAATGCTTTTAGACCAATCTCATCACAACGACGTGGTTTTTCTGGTTGATAAATATAACAAATTGCATTTTCTTTTGGTATATCTTTTAATGGTTTATATACATTTAAATCAGCACAAAAGTCAAAATATTGGGAATTAAGACCAAAATCGTGAATCATTTTATGAGATAACCATTTACCAATGGTAATTGGGTGATAACCTAAGCGATAAGAATTTTCTGTTTTAATATAACCGTCTCCCATCGGTAAAAACCATGGCTCATAATCTTGAATAAAATAAGCCTTGTTAGCGCATTTTAATTTTTTTACAAAATCAACTGTGGTCCAGCCAGTCGCAAAAATCATATCATATTCCTGACGTAATATAATTCCGACATAAACATTTGCGGCACACTTTTCATAATAACTGTCAATTTTATCCGCCACCATTTGATCTGTTGACAAATAGTCTTCTTCCACATAAATATCGCATTCATAACCAGCTTTAATTAAAGCATTAATATTTTGGATGATTGTTCGGTGACCGCCTGAACCTTTTCCAGGATGTGGAATAACCCAAGCAAGACGTTTTTTTCTAGCCTCTTTTGACACGGCCTGGTCCATATAGTGACGCCTTCTTCTTTGAGCTTTGTAAGTATCCATAGAAAGTTGATATTTAGCGGCAATTTCTTCTTGTAACATGCAAATTTCTTTATATTCAAGATCAGCTTTGACAACCGTCGAAACAGACTTGCTGTGTTTTCTAAAGTAGTTATATGCTTTGGGAGAAAATGCAATATCACCCATTTCTAAAACCTTGTAATAAATAAACCAATCTCCTGCGACAACGAAATTTTTAGCTTCTTCCAGGATTTTATCATAGTTATTTTTTTTCCAAACAACACTGGAAACATTTAAAATGGTATTAGTGATACTCAAATATTCTTTAATTTCATCCTCACCTTTATTGATATAAGGACTGTCCCAACGATCTGTATCGTAAATATTATATAAATCCTGAGAATTATTATGAGTAATGATGTTATTCTCATCCATACGTGCTGATTCTGTATAGGACAAGACAACAGAGTCTTGTTCAAACCCCTTCATAACAGTTTCTAGGAAACGCGGATCACTGCTATCATCGGCTTCAGCAATCCAGAAGTAATCACCCGTAACTTCCTTAATACCTTTTTTCCACTGTTTAAAAACACAACCACTATTTCTTTGATTGACGATCAAATTAACAGGAATGTTCTTTATCTCTTTTATTTTCTTTTTAATAACTTCAACACTCTTATCTGTTGATTTATCATCTAATATAATTAATTCATGAATAGGATAGGTTTGTTTTAAAACAGAGTCAATTCTCTCAATAATATAATCCTGATAATTATAATTAGGGATAATGACCGATACTTTTTTTATAGAATCTGTCACTTTGGGATAGGTTTCTTCATAGATATTTAGTTTTTCACCTTTTTGCATTTTTTCACTTCCATTTCTTCTATTTTAACATGTAGTCTTCATTTTTACTATAATTGTCATTATAAAAAGGATCGTGAGCAATTTCTTTTGACCATTTTTCAGATATAAAAGACCATTCCTGAACAAATCTTTTTTGTTTTTCACTTGTTGTATCAAGTCCTCTTGATTTAGATTCATAGTGGTATAATTCAACATTGGGAAGGAAAATATTATAATACCCTTCTTTTTTTAGCTTTAAATTAAAGTCTACATCATTAAAGGCAACTTTTAATGTTTCTTCTAAGCCCCCTACTTGTTCAAATTTTTTCTTAGAAAACATAAGACAAGCAGCCGTACAAGCGCTTACATTGTAAGGTATCTTAAGTTCATATAAGGAAGATATTGTTTGACGTTTTTTACCATAATAAGCATGCCCTGCCAAGCCACCTTTTCCCATGATAATTCCAGCATGTTGAATCGTATCATCAGGAAATAGGAGCTTTGCCCCGACAGCCCCAACATGATTTCTTTGAGCATAACCTAACATGAGCTCAAGCCACTGTGGGGTTATCACTTCTATATCATTATTCAGTAAAAGAAGATATTCTCCTTTTGCTAATTTACTTCCTTCATTATTTAAATAGGAGTAGTTGAATTCACATTCTATACGTTTAAAACGAAAATTTTTCTTTTTACTATATTTTTTTAATAAGGTAAAAGTTTCTGCTTCTTCACTATTATTATCAATAACAATGATTTCATAATTTTTATAGGTTGTTTTTTCATAAATAGATATTAGACACTGTTCTAAAATATCTGCATGATCTTTGGTTGGAATAATAATAGAAATAAGATCCTTGGTTCCTGTTTGATATACTACGGTATTACTAATACTATCTGGATTTTTAACTACGGTTGCTGAAAGGTTATGTTCTTTTAAATATTTTTTAACTAGTACTTGCTCATTTTTTAACTCATTATAATCGTGATATAACACTTTAGCTAAGTGAAAAATATTACTTTGGCGATCAATTAACTTTAATAACAGGGCATACAAATCAAAATTAGAGGGAGCTAACTGTTTTAATAAGGATGTTTTAATGACATAACAATGCCCAATATAATTCACCCCTAGCAATGTATCTGGTGCCCATTCAGGCTTTAAATTAGGCTTACAAAAGGTTCCATTGATTACCATATCATTATCAAAATAAATAAGATCATACTCTTTATTTAAGAGTTGATTGATTTCACTAAAAAAACCAGGAAGAAGATCAACTTTACCATCTATAAGACAAACATAATCTGTTTTAACTTTAGCGATGGCTTTCCCAAAGTTTGTTTTGGGAGTTACAACAAGACTATGGTTACCATAATCATGATTACTAATAAAAGTCATTTTGTTGGTTTCATTATCTTGGGATAATGATTGTTTCTTTAACCATATGTTATATTCACTTATTATTTCTGGATTATATAATTCTATGTTTGGTTTCTTTTTGAAAACCATTCCTAAATATTTTTTCATCATTGTAGGAGGAACTAAAAAGTGATATTCTTTCCATAAAAAACCTAGACCTCGTTTTACTTTCCCCAAAGTTTTTCTAACTTTTTTTAGAATAATGATGACCTTTCGATTATCCAAGTTTAGCAATAAAACTTCCTTTTCATGCTGTATTAAATAAATTTTCACTTTCTTAAGTTTTTTAGAAAATGTTAATTCTTCTTTAAAGCCATAGGAATTATCTTGAATTTTTTCATGAAATGTCATACAAATATCATATCGTGAAAAAAAGTGATCAATGTACTTTGTTTCCTCCCCGGAAACAACCTTTATTTGATAATTATCAAAATGAGCCCAACCATTTAAATAAAGTTTATTGTTGTTAATTTTATATTCATCAATATTAAAATCCATATTGTAATTTCCTTTCACTTTCTACTTCTTATCTTATCAAATGATCGAATAAATTTCCAACTTTTACTAGAAGTAATGTCTGTTATCATGGTGTTTAGCTCTTTATTTTTATCCTTTAAGTAGCTGTTTTCCTGTTGTAATAATTTTAGAGTCTCGTTTGTTTTTGTCATATCCTCATAAATTTTTTCTAGGCAGCAGCTTAATTCTTTATTAGATAAGGCTTTCATTTCTAATGAAAAGGTAAAGGTATCACCTTTTTTAAATTGTTCATAAATTTCCATACCTCCACTTCGGTTATAGAATAAAATATCCTCCTTACAGGGTAGATAATTAAAATAGGTGATTTTCTTATCATAGTAACTCCCATTAAGAAAAATTTTTTTTAAATATAAAAACGCAATATGTGGTAATTCAATAACGGTTTTGGAACAATCACAGGGAACTGTTAGGTTAATCAAATATTGATCATCTTTTACTTCAAAGTCCGAAGAAAAATCATGTTCGTCTGTATAGTCATCATAGTTGTCAAAATATACGCGATAAGATCTTAGGGATAAAGAGTCATTGGCATGACTTTCATATAGAAAATAGGGGTTATCATAAATAGAATAAGGTAATAAATAAACATTCAGAGAATTGTTATACAAGCAAAAAGAAAAACTGAGTTGATCACGAGGGCTAAATTTTAACAATTGAGCAAACCACGCCTCTGTAAATTTTTTAACTTTGTCACTTTTTACATTTCGTACTATAATTCCAGTTTCTGCTAATCCATTATTTTCTGGATAACCTTGTTCTTTATAATAACTAATTTGGTTTTTTATCATATTAGGATCACTTTTACGCAGTTGAATGCAGGCTTTTGCTTCTTGGTATAGGCACTTTCTCTTACTGTGTTTAAAAGTTACTAAGTCATACTTTGTCATATCACATTCTTTAGTTAGAAAAGATGTAATTTTTTGTCTTAATTCAAAAGTTCCATCTAACCACACACTGATATCATAATTTGCTGTCAGTAAATCACAGCCTAATATTTTATATTTTCTGGCTAAATAAACATTTGTTAAATTTTCATTATCAATATAAATTACCTTCCATGTTTTAGAAAGAATATTTTTATTGGTTGTAAAACAATAATAGTCTATTTCCGGTTCATAAACAAGAGGTGCTATTTCTTTTAAAACATCATAATCTCCAACAATACAAGTATAAACACATATTTTTTTCATAGTATATTATTCCCCTATCATAACTGCTCTTTTTATAAACTCCAATAATAAAATCCCTGTTTTAATAATTCATTCTTATTTAAAGCCGCTTTTATATCAAATATAGAAAGTTGATCTTTAAAGGATGATTTAAGTTGAGGTATAGTTAATGCTCGATACTTTTTATGATTAACTGCAAATACAATAACATCTACTTTTTCTTGATTATCATTATCTATTTCAATGCCCAGTTCTTGTCTAACCTCGTCTTTATTTACCATATAATCCTTGACGATGACTGTAATACCACTCATTTGGAGGCGCTTTACAATGTCAATCACTTTGCTGTTTCGTATATCAGAAACATTCTCTTTGAAAGAAATTCCATACACCAAAACTTTCGCTGTTGAAAAAATGATTTTTCTGTCTAATAAGTATTTCATCACACTATCAGCTACGTAAAGACCCATACTGTCATTAATTTTTCGGCAAGTTTTTAAAAGCTGAGGCTGATAACCCATCTCTTCAGATTTTTTTATTAAATAGAAAGGATCTACCCCAATACAATGGCCTCCTACTAAACCAGGATTAAACTTTAGAAAGTTCCATTTACTTCCTGCCGCCTTTAAAACCTCGCTTGTATCAATCCCCATCGTATGAAAGATTTTGGACAATTCATTCATAAAAGCAATATTCACATCACGCTGTGTATTTTCGATAACCTTAGCAGCCTCAGCAACACGGATAGAACTTGCCTGATACACACCATTTTCTAGTATGCTAGTATAAAGTTGCGTTACCAGGGCAAGTGTTTCTTCATCCATTCCAGAGACAATTTTCGTAATCTTTTCAAAAGTGTTGATTTTATCACCAGGATTTATTCGTTCTGGAGAATAGGCAATTTTGAAATCGAGACCACATTTCATTTTAGAGCTTTCTTCTAGAATAGGTAAACAAATCTCCTCTGTAAGACCTGGATAAACCGTCGACTCATAAATGACAATGCATCCTCTTTTCATGTTTTCTCCTATTGTCTTAGAGGATAACTCTAAAGGGCTTGTATCTGGATTATTTTCCTGATCTACTGGGGTAGGCACTGCAACGATGATATAATCACATTGTGCTAGTTGTTGAGGATTTGTAGTAAATACTATATTAGCTTCTTTTATTGCCTGATTTCCCATCTCTTTTGTAATATCAATTCCTTTTAAATACTCATTTATTTTAACTTCATTAAAGTCATAACCTATTACTTTAAACTTTTTGGCAAACGCCACAGCTAGAGGAATGCCAACGTAACCTAAACCAACTACTCCTACTATGTCTTTTTCATTTTGTTTCTGCATGGTTCCACTTCCTTATGTTTTATATTATATCATAGTTAATTTGACAACAATATTTCTAAGTCCTCTAATAATAGAAAATACTCATATCTACGTCACCAATAATGCCCGAAACTTTTTCTTTTGAACTGTATTGCCAACCTCTATAATTTCCTGGGCAATCGCTTACATCATAATTTGCAATCCAGGTAATATAAGATTTTAGATATGCTGAATTTAAAGCAGTATTTTGATAATACGTATAAGTGTAAATTTTTGCTTCGGGAAGAACAGACAAATAGCCTTTTACTACTTCTTCATAATTAGTTACTCCCATATAACTAGTTACAGAGTTGGATTCTAAATCTAAATAAATACCCAGTGTTGGTTCCATGTTGTACTTTTGAATTATATTTTTTGTAAAATTAGCATAAAATACTCCCTCATCATAGTTTTCTGCATAACTATAAATATAAATTCCATAGGGAATCGCTAAGCGTTTTACAGCAGCTATATTATAAGCAAGCATTTTATCTTCTACTTCTGCTCCAGCGGCAATACGTAAAATTACTCCATCGATTTCTCCACTTTTCCATAAAGTATCCCAATCGATATTCTCTTGGTGTGCTGATACATCAATAATTAACTTCACATCCCGATGCTGTAATACTCCCTCCGCAGAAAACTCATAACGAGTACCCGCTATTTTTGTTACATATTGTGCCTTCGTTCCATCTGCGTAAAAATAGTATTCTTTACCATCAATTGTTTGCCAACCTGTTTGTAGAATCCCTGTGTCATCGAATCGATACCAATTATTATCAATATATTGCAATCCTGTTTGAATCACTCCTTCAGCATTAGAATAGTAGTATTTCCAATCGGTGGTGGCACTCCAACCTCTCTTTAGTTGACCTGATAACTGTCCAAAGTGATACCAGTTTC
>CAUAFL010000014.1 GCA_958428295.1 uncultured Bacillota bacterium | reverse complement strand
GTGGTAGTAATTCGATGGCCACGATGACCTATGGTTACACCGGAACAGCTCAAACGTTTACGGCTCCGCAAACAGGAACTTATAAAATAGAACTCTGGGGAGCACAAGGAGGAACGAGTGGTTCTTATATTGGAGGAAAAGGAGCCTATACCACAGGAGAGATAAGTTTAAGCAAAGGAGAAATGCTATATGTATATGTAGGAAGTCAAGGAGAAGCAAATAATACCGTTACCAATATAGGGGGCTATAATGGAGGAGGTTATTCAGGCAATAATGGTGGTGCTAAGTCCTATGGAGGTGGAGGAGCGACAGATATACGGTTAACCTCTGGAACTTGGAATGATACTACCTCACTTGCCAGTCGCTTGATGGTAGCTTCAGGTGGCGGAGGAGCTGTAACTGGTAGTACGACCTCAGGAGGAGCAGGGGGAGCTTTAGTTGGTGCTGAAGGAACGACTAGTAATTCAGTGTTTGCCACAGATCAATGGCCAGCAGGAGGAGGAACGCAAACGAGTGCGGGGCGTGCTGTTAACAGTAGTAAAACAGGAAGTTTTGGTTATGCTACACAAGTAATAAGTAATAGTTGGGGCGGAGGAGGAGGCTCTGGTTATTACGGAGGAGCAACAGGCAATGGTCGAACAGGAGGAGGCGGATCTTCCTACATCTCTGGCTACACTGGCTGTGTGGCAATTATGAGTGCTACTTCCATCACCCCGCGAAAGAATAGTAGTGGCGCTACTTGTACTGATGGAACAACTGATATCACCTGCTCTTATCATTATTCAGGCAAGAAGTTTGCCAGTTCTATTATGAAAGCAGGGGATGAGGTGATGCCTACTTATGATGGGGCAGCTACGATGACGGGGAATAGTGGTCATGGTTTTGCTAAAATTAGGTTGCTAAGTTAAAAATAATACCAATAAAAAAATAGTACTTCTTTGCAAAAAAAGGTACTATTTTTTTAGCTAATATTATCTTACTTTAGATACCCTAAATCTTTTAGATGACTGCTTACTTCGCTATTAGGAACAGCACCTACAATTTTATGAGCTGTCTCTTCTTCTCCTTTGGTAAAAAAGACAGTAGTTGGTGTACCAGAAATATAAGTAATTTCTTTGAAAGCAGCTTTTTCTTCACTATTTAGGTTCGCCAAATTCAGCGAGTAAGCATGTAAGTCATGGTCGTTTAGAATACTTCGTAACCTAGGTGAGAACTCTTCACAGTGGGAGCATCCTGTCTGCATCACTTCTAAAATAAAGGTTTCCTTTTGGTTGATTTTTTCTTTTAATGTTTGGTAGTCAATTTCTGTGATGGTTTGCTTGCTACTACAACCAGCAAGTACTAATAAACTGCACAATAGTATAGCTATCATGCCTAATTTTTTTTTCATTTTGTCACCTCTTTTTTTATTATATCATGCCCAAAAGTTTTACGACAAGTTCTTTGCAAATAAATAAAAATAGGGTATACTGTTACTAGAATAGGTGAGGTGGCTCATAGTGATATTAAGAAAACCCTATGCATTGTTAATTCGTTATTTCCAACGTATTCATATCGTTTTATTAGCGCTTTGTATTTACTTATTTTATAAAACAACGATGCTAAGAAGTTTCGTTAAAGACTTTTTACTTACGCAAAGCTACAATGAATATTTGGAACCAATTAGTAATTATACAGGCTTTTTGACCTTTCTTGCTATTTTTCTAGTACTAGTGATTACCATTGTGTTAGTAATTCTTCTAAATTATAAGAAAAAACCTTGGAAAATCTATCTTGTTGTCCTGTTAGAATATGTGTTTGTTTTGGCTGTTTTCTTATATATCAATAGTTACTTTTACAATTTTGATGAGTATTCTACCTTAAAGGGAATTTTGGCCGGACGGGATTTACTATTATTATGTTATATTCCTCAATATGTAGTATTTATTATCTTAGGAATTAGGGCACTGGGAATTGATCTTAAAAAGTTTGGCTTTAAGGAAGATGCTGAATATTTAGATATCAAAGAGGAAGACCGTGAAGAATTTGAAGTAAATATTGAATTTGATAAAGAGAAAACGATCCGTACTTTTAAAAAGTTCTGGCGTAATGCTCGCTATGTTTATTTAGAACATCGTTTTGTCTGTAACACACTGGTGATATTATTTTTTGCAGGCGGGCTCTTTTATACTTATTACTACTTTGGGATCCTACATAAAACGTATCGAGAGGGAAGTATAATAAATGCTAATTCCTATCAAATCAAAATTAATAATAGTTATCTAACAGATCGTACAACACAAGGAGATATGATTGATCCCCATAGCAAATACGCCTATGTCATCATCAATATGACTGTCAAAAATAATGGCAGTCGCCGTACGATAAATGTGGATCGTTTTCGCCTGATGAATAAAAATAAACAATTTCTAAATACGATGAAGTACTATTCTTATTTTACGGACTTAGGCACAGCCTATGAAGCAAAGGATATACTCCCTTCAGAAAGTCGCACTTTTTCCCTTGTTTACCGAGTAGATAAAACCCTTGATCCTAATAAATATGTTCTTTATTATCAAGATTTAAATGCTTCTTTCTTAATTAAAAAAACCAAATTGAATATGCAAGACGTACGACAGATTGAAACCATAGCCGAGAAAAAACTGGGGCAGGAAATGATTTTACCTACGGAAGAAGATCTCACGATTACTAGTAGTACCATCGCTTTAGAACGAGAGTATAGTACCTATAAATGTGGAAGAGACGGTTGTGGTATTACGAACCAAATGGTAAAAAATGAAGGTGGCTATATTTTAGAACTTTCCTTTGCTAGTGACCACTTGGAAACAAAAAGTTTTATTGACATTCTCCTGAAGTATGTTAAAATTAAATATGAAGATAAGGATGGTAAGATAAAGGAAATTGTCGCCCAAAATGCTATCAATCGGGACTATACGGGAAATGTTGCTTATTTAAAATTACCAGGTGACAGCAAGCTTGAAAATGTTAAACTAATTTTTACGTTTAGAAATAAAAGATATATCTATCAGGTAAATTAGAAAGAAGGGTATGTATGAATAAACAGAAAATCATCAAAATAGGGATTGTGATGGCCGTTATTCTACTTGCTTTTCTTCTTTTTTGGTTTACTTTCCTCTACCCTAGAAGTACATTTCAAAAAAATGAAGCCCTTCTAGAGAAAGCGGGAAAACGTTACTTCCAAGTAAATGCAAATTATTTACCCAAAGAAGAAGGAAGGGTGCAATCAGTCACCTTAGAAACGTTAGCCAAACAAAAATATGTAGAAGACGTGTATATTCCTTATAGTAAAAATTTATGTGATATGCAAAAATCAACGGTACGTTTAGTGAAAAAAAAAGGACAAAATCATTTTTATACTTACTTAAAATGTGGAAAATATGAATCAAAAACTGATCATACTGGACCAGTGATTACCTTAAATGGTAAACAAAAAATGAGCCTTAATGTAGGGGAGAGTTATCAAGAACCAGGCATTAAGAGGGTTGTAGATGATGTTGATGGAAATATAAGTCCTAAAAAGGTCACAATTCAAGGAACTGTTGATAGTAATACCATCGGTACTTATCAAATTTCCTACACAGTAACGGATAGCCTAAATAATAAAACGGTTGTAGTAAGAACCGTAAAAGTGCAAGAAAGCTTAGCCAAAAGGGTCAAAGAAAGTGCTCCTGATGGATATTTTGCTGGTAATGTAGAAGACAATTATGTATTGTTTAATCGGCTACTATTTAGAATCGTAAGAGTCAATAGTGATGGAACGATTACCATGGTGAGTGATGATCCCTTAAGTAATGTTGATTACACCAGTAGTACGGGTCGCTTCGAAAATAGTAGTCTTGATAAGTGGTTGAATGAGTACTTTTACCAACTGTTAGAGGAAGAAAATCAAAAATTATTAGTTAATACGGCTTGGTGTGACGATATCTTGACCAAAGAGACAATGACTACCACCGAATGTAGTCGTACCTCTAAAAAAAGGAAAGTAGGACTTCTTTCTTTACAAGATTATTATCGTTCCCTAGTTGATGGCGAAAGTTACCTGGAATTAAGAAATCATACCTGGTATGCGAACTTCGATAAAAATAAAAAACCATTTGCTATTTCTTCCGTTTATCCAGGAGAGGAAGGCGAAGGAAGTCAAGAACAGCATTATTTGCTAAATGTTCGTCCAGCACTTACTTTAGTGAAGGATATAAAAATTCTCTCTGGTAGCGGAACACAGACGGACCCTTATGTTTTAGTAAAAGAAACCTCTGGTAAAAAGAATGAGTTAATTAATCGTAGAAAATTAGGAGAATATATCAGTTACTCAGGTTATAATTTTAGAATTATTGGAAAAGAAGAAGATGATACCACGCAAATAGTAATGACGGACACTTTAAAAGATGGATCGGGAACTTCCCCAGAAATCCGTTACGAAGAGGAAGGGAAAGAGGGTTATCGTCAGTATAATCCGAAAACCAAAGGAAATATAGGTTATCAAATTAATCATGATATGACAAAATATATTCAATCAGACCTATTTAAAAAACGGAATATTACCGTTCCTATCTATGATAAAAATATTACTTATGAAGGAAAGAAAACGACCCAAACATACAGTGTAAAATTAAGTGCCCCTTCCACTTTCCAAATTTTCAGTGCGAAAGGAAAAAATACAACAGGTAGTGGTTTTTGGTACTTAGATTCTTCTAAACAAAAAAATACCAAAGCGTTTGTTTTTCCGTTAGGAACCACTCCTTTAGGAGAAGCTAATGATGGTCGTAGTGCGGGCGTTAAAATTCGGGCGTACTTAAAAAGTGATGTCTATATCACAGGCGGTAATGGGACCCTTTCGAATCCTTATACAATTGCTGATTAAAGGAGAAGTAACATGAAGGAAAAGACGAAATTATTAACAATTGTCATCTTTATCTTGATTTTGATCGTTAGTCTGTTATTTGTTTTTTGGCACTCAAAATTAAAACGAAGTAACTTTATGCTAGAAGAAGTACAAGCAAAGATAACAGAAGCGAAGGAATATGGGGATAAGGTAGTCGGCTGGTTACGGGTAGAAGGAACCAATATTGATCTACCATTAATCGAAGTAGATGAGGATACCAATCTCAATAGAAATGATTATGATTTTGCTTGGACAAACTCTTTTCCTGATCAAAATAAAAATAGACCTGCTTTCGTCTCTCACAATATTCGCAATGTTTCTCGTAATCCGGTGGTGGGAGATAAGAGTATGCGGCGTTTTGAACAATTAATGTCGTTTATCTATCCTGATTTTATAAGGAAATATCAATATATTCAATATACCGATGAACAAGGAACAAGTGCCTTGTATCGCATTTATGCGGTTGCCTTGTTAGAAGATGATCAAAAAGCTTCTTTTATGGATACTTATACCGTAAAAGAACAACAAGCCTATTTAAAAAAGTCCAAAAAAGAAAGCCTTTATAATATAAAAACAGATGTTAGTGCCAAAGATTCGCTATTAACGTTATTTACCTGCACTCGTTTTTATGGCAACAGTACTAGTTATTCCTTCCGAGTCGATGCTCGTAAATTACGAAAAGGTGAACAACAAACGCTAGCGAAAGTAAAAACTACTAATAATTATCAACCAATACAGGAACGAATGGGAGAAGGTGAAGAAAATGCCGAAATATAAAAAAATAGTAGTCGGTATCCTCATATTTACTTTATTATTTATTGGTAATACGATAGCGGTAAAAGCCGCTAATAACGATGAGGGAAGAGAATGTACTAGTGCGAGAGATACACTGCGCAATTTAATTACCGATAGTTATGAAGTGACAAAAAATAACACTTATAACTTTCAGTTGAAATCTAATAAAAGTGCTACCTCAAACTTAATTAAAATGCTCTGCTATCGCCTTGGTTCTGGTGATTGGGTTTGTCCTGATCAAAAATCATTCAGTTTTACCGCCCCTTCGACCGAAGATAAATCTTATAGTGTAGAATTTAAATTTAATACTGGCGATAATGGTGTGAATAGCGCACTTGTCAAAAAAGGTTGTAAAACTAATTCCAGTGGTCGGGTGGCGAAGGCGAGTATCGCGGAAGTAGAAATTCAACCAGAAACTACCTTTAATAATCAAAGTGTTTATGATAGTAAACCCTGTCAAGATTTCCGTAGTAAATATACAGGCACTGTCTTTGAAAATTCCCTACCGGCTTGTACGCAGGTAAGAACTACCGAGCCATATAGTACTTATGGTAATGAGACCATTAGAAGTTGGGTAAATTTGATTGATCAGATGGCTAGCGTAACTAGTAGTAGTGATCAAATTGTTTGGGATCCTGTTCCAGGCGCTACGCAAAGTAATGGTACAGAGACATTAAAATGTGAATACTATAATCCCAATACCAATAGTCATACCTATACACAAATTAAAGATATGAGTGAAGGGGATTGTCGTAAAGAATGTCGCGAAGTACTAACCGTTGAATTTAGTCCACCTGTTGCGACGCAGGCAGGGATGTGCTTCCAATATGTGGTGGATATAAAATCTAAAGTAGAATGTAAAGCACAGTATACGGGAAAACTTAGAGTTCCTAAACGACCAGAAGTTTGTAACATTGTTCCATGGTGTGTCAATGGGTATACGGATGGAACACATGGGGGACCATTAGAAGAATTTGATAGCTGTGTTCAAAAATGTGATGGTGGTGAATATAGCCAAAAGTGTATTAATCAGTGTTATGAAGAAATTTATGATACGACCATTGAAGAAGCTACTAAAAAGATGGAAAATACAAAATATGCCTTTCGTCAATTAAGTGATGAGTTGGTTAGCTATGAAGATAGTGAAGTCTTAAAAGTAGCAAGTCAAGGATGTCCTAATAATATTAGTAAATGTAATTATAAAGATTGGGATGATGTGTTAGCTGTTTATAATCGTCGCCAACAAAATCCAAGTGGTTATTATCAAAAGACAAGTGGTACGTGGAAATGGGTACAATCAAGTAAAAAAGTCAATGGTGTAAAAAGCTATCATTCTGATATCGCCCAATTCTATTTCCGTAGTCCAAGAGTGACTCAAACGACCTTAATGTTATTAAATACCTTTGATTATCAAGATCAATTTGGGTATAAGAAATATAAAGCTAGTACTTCTGGTGATGGTATTTTAATGAAGGATAAACAAAAATCTTCTCCTGATGCCACCAGTGTTGATGATGCGGACTGTACAGATAAATGTGCTTTCCACAATTGGTTAGGTTGTACGGGTAAAGATGGAAAAATAACCACGCTTACAAAAGAACAAGCTGATCAAGAATTTCAAGAAGCAGTGAAAGAATATATTGCTGCTAAAGATCGGTGTGAAGGTTCCAAACCTGAATGTACGACAGAGGAAACCGTCTATACAATTTCTGCTACGGAAACCGTTAATGGTAAGGATAAAACGCATAACTATACGGCAAATCAAAAACTAAATCAAAAGGATCCCTTAGAGGATGAACGAGGAATAGTAAAGCAAACCAGTGGTACTTGTATGGGTGGAGAGAAATCACCTTGGCAAGAAGATTATCATACTAAGATTAGCTTTCCAAAACTATATCAAAATATGAAAACGGGACGTCATACGCCATGGTTCGAAGGAATCATCGAAGAACACTATGTTTATGCCGGAGAAAATTTCTGTACTGCTACTAATTCTGGACCGGTCAATACCGCTTGGTATTACTGGAAAGTAGATCTAGGAGGTACGACTCCTGCTACGGGAAGTTTAAATACCCAAATTGAAAAAGAAACCATTACGAACATTCACTCAACGATTCGCAATTATGGATATTTAGGCTGGAACTTCGATATCGGTTGCTGGTTTGCTCAAATTAAAAAACCAACCAATCAAGATCCACCAAACTCACCAGATAATCCAACACCTGATTGTGGAGATAACTGCAAGCCACCAGAAGAATATAATGACGACGATGGGAAAACGCCCGTGAATGATTTCATTTTTAGGACCGTTTCTCTTACTAACCTATTCCCGAATCGAGAAGCTGGTTTTAACTGGAATGCCAATAGTAAAAACTTAATCTACGAAGTGGATAACAATAATAAAAGTTTATATCCAGTCGATCCAGAAAGCTTAATTGTCGATATTGAGAAGAATGGTGATAGCATCTATGATGAAGATAAAAAAGATGAATTTCTAGATTATGAAATTATTCTAGATAAAGCAACGATTAACCAAATTAGATCTTATAACAGTGCACAAGGAAGTTATTATAATCCTACTACCAGTGCGGAAAAGAAAGACTCTGTTCCTGCTGGAGTGACTGCCTATACGAGCGATTTCTTAAGTAAAACCATCTCTAATGCGGTTAAAAAACGTGGCCTTATCGGCTGTAATAATCAAACGAGTGCGACCAGTTGTAAAACAGTCATAGTACCGAAGGGAGGGCACTAATTTATGAGTAAAGCAACTTTATTAATCGGCATTATTACCCTAGCTCTCTTTACCTTTGGTGTAATTAATGTAGTACAAAATTATCAAACAGGAAATGAATTAGACTACTACTTATTAAAAGAAACAACCGAGGCGGCGATGACTGATTCCGTAGATATTGGGTTTTATCGCCTTACCGGCCTCTTACGCATTGATAAAGAGGTCTTTACGGAAAATTTCGTCAGAAGATTTGCTCAAAACGTAGCGAATAACCGTAATTATCGCATTCGAATTTATGATATCAATGAAACCCCTCCTAAGGTCAGTGTCAAGGTAGACTCAGCCACCAATGCTACCTTTCAAGGAACCAATATTGAGATTACCAATAAAATTGATGCTGTCTTAGAGTCAAAATATAAAAGTAATAAATTTATTACAGATTTGGTTGATAAAGGGGAGCTCTCTTATGATAAAATTACCAAATCAGTAGTGGAAAAATAAAAAGGAGGAGAAACATGAATAACCTAATTGTTGGAATTAAAAAATTCTTTACTAATAAGAACACCGTAACAGTAGTAGGGGTCTTATTAGCGATCGTCGTATTATACGTTGGGTATAATATGCGTGTCAAACAAGCCATTACTCCCATCAGTGTTCCTTATGCTATTAAGGATATTAATCCTAGCACGCAGATTACGGAAGATATGATCGGAATGATAGATGTTCCCCCAGCGATGTTGCAAGGAGATGTTTTAAGAAATAAAGCAGCCATTGTCGATATGTATGCTCAATCAGATAGCGTCATTCCCGCTGGCAGTCTTTTCTATTCAAGAAGTGTCGTGACAAAGGAACAACTACCAACTAGTATTTTACTAGACTATCCTAAGAACTATGTGCTTTATAACTTACCTGTTAATATGACAACGAGTTACAGTAACTCTATTTTCCCAGGAAACTATATTGATATTTACTTAAAAGTAATGAATCGCTATGATGAGAGTAATCCTGGTCAGACAGATAAAATAATGGTAGGGAAACTACTAGAAAATGTCAAAGTCTTAGGTGTCTTTGATAGTAATGGGGATAGCGTCTTTGCGAATGTGGAAGAAAAGAAAGTACCAACCCAAGTGATCTTTGCAGTTCCTGAAGAATATCATATTCTCTTAAGAAAAGCGAGTTATCTAAGAGCCTATGAATCAGAAATTATTCCTGTACCAACTGCCGAGAGTTTAGAAGAAAATCCAGGGGATGTAAAGATTTCTAATGAGGATTTGAAAAACTTCATTAACAGGGTAACGGCCATGACAGAAGCAGATTTACAATCATAAGAATAAAAAGGATGTGCAAGTGAATGAATGAAGCAATTTTTGATAAATTAGATTTTGGATTATTTAAACCGCTAATTGATGATGATGATATTACCGATATATCCTATTGTAATCACGGTCAAGTGTGGATTCGTTCACTGAGCCAAGGCTCTAGACGACTGGATATCCCAGGATTAAATGATGCCTTCGTCGAAAAACTAGCCTTTCAGTGCTCTAATGTCATGGGAACCACTTTCAATAATGCCAAACCATTTTTAGATGCTGAAAGTAGTGAATTACGCCTTAATTTTATCCATGATTCTATTGCGACCAATGGTATTGCGGCGGTGATTCGTAAAACACCAGCTAAAATTCGTTTATCGAAGGATAAACTATTAGCTGAAGATTACTTTACGGTGAATATCCATGACCTCTTAATGAAATGCGTCGAAGGGCACTGTAATATTATTGTTAGTGGTGAAACCGGTTCTGGTAAAACTGAATTTGTTAAATATTTAGCAAGTCATACCAAAGAGAATGAAAAAATTATTACGATAGAGGATACCTTAGAATTACATCTAGACAAAATTTTTCCTCATCGTGATATTGTTGCTATGAAAACAAATAATGTGGCAAGTTATACTGAAGTACTGGTCACTTGTATGCGACAAAATCCTAAATGGATTTTACTCTCTGAAGTCCGTAGTGCAGAAGCGGTCACGGCAGTTCGAAATTCTATTTCTTCAGGTCATAATATTTTATCGACGATTCATGCTGATAAGGCTAGTGCCATTCCGTATCGAATGTATTCTTTACTAGAAACCGATATTGATGTCAATCAGTTTTTAGCGACGATTTATCGCTACATTCAATTAGGTGTGCATATCAAGGCTTATTACAGTAAAGAATATGGAAAATTTCACCGAGAAGTAGATGAAGTGGTAGAATTTTATGTAGATGAAAATAATCAACCTAAAACGCATGTGTTATATCAAAAGACCTTTGGCAAAGCTCCTGTTCAAAACCTACCGAGCAAGTATTTAATCGAATATTTGGAAAACCAAAATATTGATGTTTCCCATCTGTTCACCAAAGGTGATTCCATGACCATGGTAAATCAAGAAATGGAATCTTTACAACCACCACCTGTATCTTCACCAGCCCAGGGAGGATCTATCACTACGAGCATATTTCCTGATGAATTATTATAGAAAGGAGGAAACATAGATGGTACTTTTTCTACTCCTCATCATTGGTATTGGAATACTATTATATCGAAATTATAAAGGTCAAAACTTGCATAAATACATCATTGAACAATCAAGAAGTATCTATAATCGTTTTGCCCCCTATTCCTATAAAGTAGTTCGTGAAAAAACCAAAGAACTAGGTCAGGAATATTCCATTAAACAATATATCATCCAAATGGTTATCATGGGCGGTTTTGCGTTTATTGTCTCTTACTTATACTTCTATAACTTGGTTGTTACTTTGTTTTATGTCATTGCAACAATTGCCTTTATTCCTTATTTATCCTTTCTACGCTGTAAAAGAGTATATAGTGAATTTATTTTTGAACAAGTACAAGTGTATACAACCAATGTTATTATGGAATTTGCTACGACTCAAAGCTTTGTAAAAGCCCTAGAAGGGGTAAGAGATTCAGGGGTGCTAGAGGATCCTGTCTTAACTGATGTCAATCACATGATTGATATGGCCTATGAAAATGGTTCCATTGATAGCTCAATAGAATATATGAATAGTAAATATCCTTATTATATTGTTAAAAACATGCATCAGTTATTTTTACAAATTACAAAAGAAGGCGCAAAAGATGCTGGAGAAAGTTTAGAAAACATGCAATTAGATATTGATACCCTAATTGAAAGTGTTTATCGAGACCGCATTGATCGAGCTAGTTTTCATAAAAAATTTCTACGCTATGGAGTAATGCTCTATCTATTAGTCATGCTCATACAGTATATGTTGGGAAGTGATAGCTACATTGCCCTTTTAGATGAGCTCTATGTCAAAATAATTCTCCACTTTATTATCATCTTTAATGCTTACTTCTTACTTAGAGGTGAAAAATATTATAATGAGAATTTGGGGGTGGAATAGCGATGGAAATAATTATTATTGGCGTCTTATTGCTATTTGTATTAGTCTATAATAAGACCATTGATCAACGTAAATTTATTCAGGACAACAAAAAATATTTTAATGGCTTAAAAGAAGATGATTTCGATTTCTTGGTATATGCTAAATATGGCGAAACTGCCGATCCTAATGTCCTATTTGAAAAAAGAATTGTCTATGGCATTGTCACCATCTTTGTCTTTATGTTTTTATTTCTCGATGAACCAAGTCTCATTAACGTCGTATTAGCCTGTGTGATTGGTTTTGTTGTTTTTAAATCTCAATATCAAAAGTTAAAGAAGTACTATAAAAACCATCTGCATGAAATAGACTTAATGTTGCCATACTATTTAAAGAGTTTAGAAATATTAATTCAGCATTATACTGTCCCTGTGGCAATTGGAAAAAGTATTAATGATGCACCCGACATTTTCAAACCGGGTCTTAAGGATTTAATTGAAAAAATTAACTCTGGCGATAGTAGTATTGATCCTTATATGGAGTTTGCTAATGAATACCCAGTAAGAGATTCCATGCGAATGATGCGTCTATTATATCGTCTTGGAATTGGGGGACAAGAAAAGAAACAAGAACGACTATTGATGTTTTCTAAAACAGTTTCTAATTTACAATCAAAAGCAAGGGAAACGAAGTATAAAGAACGTCTAAACCATATGGAGAGTCAAACAATGATCATGTTAGTAGTCACAGGAGTCAGTGCTATGGTGGTCATTTTAAGCTCTATGTTTACGATGTTCGCTTAAAATTATCATAAAAATAGTTACAATTTTCTAATAATTTGGTATAATGTTAATTAAGAATAAAGGAGGAAAAAAAATGAAAGAAGCAACTGGTGAATTAAATATGACTGTTATCACAATCATTATGATTGGTGCAGTATTAGCCTTTTTTTGGTTTTTTTGGGATCAAATTAAAGGAACGCTTGGTCAACAATGGGGTAAGGTCAATCAGGAAACAGAGAAAGAAATAGATGGGAAAATACCAGCATATCACTATTCTGAGGAGCAGAAGTTAACAGTTACCAATCAAGAGACAACATATACAATGACCTGGTAATAAAAGGGGATGAAGAAGCATGCGGGATGCGATAGGTGGCGTATTTTCCTTACAAATTATTTTAGCGTTTGTGTTGCTGATCAGCGGCTATATGGCTTATTCGGTGAACTACACGAGAGCATTCCGTGTGAAGAACAAGATTGTTAACATTATTGAAGAACAAGAAGGCTATACC
This sequence comes from uncultured Bacillota bacterium, assembly GCA_958428295.1. Taxonomy (GTDB): domain Bacteria; phylum Bacillota_I; class Bacilli_A; order RF39; family UBA660; genus Onthousia. Next base: position 17,691 of record CAUAFL010000014.1, on the reverse strand, counting down.
ACAGATGCTGAGGATCAAATTGCTAAGTATATTACGGATATGCGGTATACAGTACCAGTACAAACAGTAAATAGCTTGAAGGCAAAGAATGAAAATTGGAATTGTCGGGAGACAAAAGGGTATTGTATCTTGGAGAAAACTGCGGTTAAAAAAGAAGATACCCCAGATGATAGCTATGCTCTTAAATATTATGAAGTAGTCACTTTTGTGAATATTGATATACCCGTACTTAACAAATTTTTACCACTAAGTAACCTTTTGCAAGTAAAAGGAGAAACGAGATCAATTTATGTTCCTCAATAAAATAAAGAACAACGAAAGGGGATAAAAGATGAATGTCATAATTGCCAATGAGGCAAAAGACTTATTAGCCCAGCTAGATATTGATGTTATAAAAAGTCTTGATGGTATACATTCTGCTGATGAAATTGTGGAAATGTTTCGTAATTTCTTTTATGCCCGCATGATTTTGGATGTAACAGCCATCGAAAATTATACCGATATTACCAATTTACAAAAAATATCGATGGGACTCGATGCTGATAAGATTATTTTATTATTACCTAATAATGAAACTTCGACATCTAGTAGTTATTTATCTAAAATTATTTCCATGGGAATTTACAATTTTACTACGAATTTAGATGGGATAAAATATTTTTTAGAGCATCCTAACACCTATAAGGATGTTGCGCATATTCAGCAGTTAAATGATCTATCTAGTACCATTAATGAGAAAGTCGTGGGTGGTTCTAGAATTATTGGTATTAAAAATATTACGGATCATGCTGGTTCGACCACCTTAATTTATATGCTAAAAAAAGAGTTGGAACAAGTCTATGGGTTAAGTGTCTTAGCCATTGAAATTAATCGTCATGACTTTTCTTATTTTAATGATAAAAATATGATTTCCGTAACCGATCAAGAAGTGATGAGTGAAATTGTCAAACATAAAGATGCCTCTATTATTTTAATTGATTTAAATGATTCTGATAATGATGGAATTTGTGGGGATGTCCTTTATTTAATTGAACCATCGAGCATTAAATTAAATAAGTTAATGCGCCGTAACCGGCGGATTTTTGAGGAGTTACGTGGGAAGAAAATTATTTTAAATCAAAGCTTATTATCTAATAGTGATATTATGGATTTTGAATATGAAGGAAAAACGAAAGTATTTTATAATATTCCCCCCTTAAATGATCGCGAAAGAAATGATGTCCTGAATGACTTTTTATCACGGATGGGACTGATTAATAAAACAGAGGCGAAAGAAGAAAATAAAATATTTGGTCTATTTAAGAGATAGAGAATTGACAAATAAAGAGAAATTATATATGATTATGGTAGTGAAGGAGATTAGAGAAAATGAATATGATGACATTAACGGGTTTCACGCAATTATTAATTGAAGTAGCTGAGAAAGATGATTGTGGTGGTTTATTATTCCTAGTGAAGATCATTAGAAATGGTGTTTTTCCCATTTTACAAATTGGTGTTCCTATTGTCTTAATTGTTTTAGGTACCCTAGATTTAGGAAAGGCTGTTATCGCTTCTGACGATAAGCAAGTGAAAGAAGCCCAAGGAAAACTAATAAAACGGTGTGTTTATGCCGTGTTGGTATTCTTCATTGTAACAATTGTAAATTTATTGTTATCTATGATTGGAAGAATTGCTCCAAAAGAAGCAGGAGGAATAACCGACTGGATAGAGTGTTGGAACGCCGCTGAGAAGTAAGTCTGATTGTTAACAATGCCATTATGCATTGTTTTTGTTTGCCAAAAAAAATTTATGAAAATAGAGCTTCTGAAATTGCTATTTATCACAATATCTGCTACAATAAGAACAATGAAATAGAATTGTAGTTTTCTGGTTACTATTAAGAAAGAGGTAATGCATATGAGTTCTACCACCAATCAAACATGGTATTTTGATATTTTAAGAAGTGCCGTAGCAATGATTGATTCTATTGGTTATGCACTATTAGCCTTCGTTTATAAAATATTTTATGTGGTAGCCAATTCTACGATTATCACAGGCGATGTCGTAAAGACCTTTTATTCAAGAATTCAATTAATTCTAGGAATTTTAATGGTTTTTAAATTATCTATGACAATCTTAACGATTATTATTAATCCGGACTCAGTGAAAGATCAAAAGTCAGGTCCTGGAAAAATAGTCATTCGTGTGGTGATGTCTTTATTCATGCTGACTTTGGTAGTACCGATTAGTATTCCGGATGCCAAAAGTGGTTCCATTAATCAGTATATTAATGATCACGGAATTTTATTTGGTTATCTTTATAAATTTCAGGATAGTATGATGAAGGAAAACATTATTGGAAAACTGGTATTAGGAACCACAGTGGATGCTAGTGACAATAATGGGGATATTAATAACTTGAGTGATGTTGGGGGAAGTATGGCAGCGACTGTCGTACGGGCTTTTATGAGGCCAAATCGCACAGATCCAAACGATAATAGCAAGCCCTACTGTTATACCAGTAAAGAAGAAGCTGCTAAATACGGTGATACGTATGATGAAAATGAACCTTGTCCTAATGTTCTTTGTCCGGAAGAAGTTTACAATTCTGGGTATACCCGCAATCGATCAGCCGATGACCTATTAAATTATGTCAATGAGACATGTGAAGATCGCTATGCCTTTGTCTATACGCCTATTTTAGGATTACTTACCAGTGGTATTATGGCCTTTATTATTGTAGGATTTATCATTGATATTGCGATTCGCTCTATTAAATTAGCAATCCTCCGCTTAGTAGCGCCCATTCCTATTATCAGTTATATCGATCCGAAGAGTGAGAAAGATGGTGCTTTTGGAAATTGGACCAAAACTTTAATTTCAACCTATATTGATTTGTTCTTACGCTTAGCAATTGTTTATTTTGCGGCCTTACTAGTGCAAATTGTGGCTTCTGGAGGAATTGATATTATTTCTAGCAGTGGAGATATTGTGGTTGACACCTTATCCGTAGTAGCCATTATTATTGGTATATTATTCTTTGCTAAGCAAGCCCCTAAATTCTTTAAAGATATGCTAGGTCTCAAGGGAACGATGGGCAATGTTGGCTTATCTGGTATGCTTGGTGGTGCTGCGATGGCAATCGGTGGCGGCGGTCTATCCGGATTTGCTCTTGGTGCTATGCAAGGAATGAATACCTCTGCTGAAGCCACGGCTCAGGGAAAATCATTTGGTCCTGGACAAGCTTGGGCTCAAAATAGAGATCAGATGGCAAAAATTCGAACAGGTGACAAAGATGCACGTGGCGGTATTGTAGGAAGAACGATGGATAGAGCTCTTTATAATACCCGTGAAAGACAATTAGCAAGACGTGGCCTAACCAGTGAAAATGCCGAATTGGCTAAGGATGAATTCTACAAACAACAGGATGTTGTTCATGCCGCTCAAACAGCCAGAGATTTAGCTTACGAAAAAGTTAAAAATTTAGGGGGAGATCCTACCAACGTACCTGAGCCAGTATTGATAGAACCAACTCCACACGAGTATGGAGGTTATACAAGGGAATTTGAAATTGCTAGACGTGAAGCTAAGAAGGATTATGAACGACAAGTACAGAATCGTGCTGCTCAAGAAAAAGCTTGGAAGGATTTTCAAACGAAAGATAGAACTTTAGGAGAAGAGCAGACAATTTTAGCCAAAAAAGAGAAGAACATGAAAAAAATCGGCGAGATGCGTAGTGCGAGTGGTGTTGATCCGCGACAAATTGATGAATATACCCCAGCTGGTTATCGAGCTGGAGCGCATCATGCCCGCTTTAATCCATATCAGGACTTTAGAAGAGCTGGAAGTGAACCGGCAGGTAACGTCGATGATACTGGCCGTGATCGTTTTGGAGGCGAAATTGGTGGCAGTCCGGGAACGGGTCCGGGAGGTCCACATTTCCATTAAGTCAATATAAATAAGAATAACAAAGGAAGGTGTGATATTTGTGCATAATTATTTAATACCCGCCAATACCAAAAGAGGAAATTTAATTTTGGGGGTTTTTCGTCCCTTTGATTTAATTCTGTTTGGAACAGGCGTACTCATTACGCTCGTTTTGTTAGCAATTATGCCAATGGGAACAACTTGGCAAGTAATTATTGTTATTTTGCCAGCAGCTATCTGTGGGTTTTTAGTAATCCCAGTACCAAACTATCATAATATGTTAACAATTATCGTGGAGGCATATGAATATGTAACAACCACTCAGAAGTTTATCTGGAAAGGATGGTGTGTGAAAGATGTCAAAGAAATTAAGCAGTAGTCCCTACACAGAAGATTGGGTGCCTGTTGAATCCATTCAAAATGGCATGATTTTCTGTGCCGATAAACAAAAAGTAACGGGAGTCAAAATCGCACCTCGCAATATTTTCATTCTTGACCCACAGGCTCAAGATAATGTCTTAATTAGTTTAAAGAATTTTTATAATATGATTGAGTTTGAATTTTGGCTAGTGGTTGCTGATCGTCCAGTAGATATTTCAGTTTACATGTCACAATTGCAATTACTATATAACGATACAACTTCTCCAGCAATTCGCAAAGTTATTATGCAAGATATCGAAAAAGGCAATACCTTTATTAATAATAATATTGTCGATACAGAGTACTACATACTTTTTAAAGATCGGAGTGATGATGTTCTCCAGAAGCGTGTGCGTCTTTTGATTAATGGATTAGCTAGCTGTGGCTTAAATGCTTCACAAGTAAGTAATGATGATTTACGCTTAATTTTAGAGAATTTCTTAAATGGTGGGACATCCACTGAGTTTGGGACGGTGATGCCAGTATGAGTATAAGTTTAAAAAGTCAATTAGCGCCAAAGGGACTTAGTTTTGGTCCCAGTGATTTCTTTATCAGTGATAAATATGCCACCATTTTAACGGTGATTTCTTATCCTAAATATATTGCACCAGGATATTTATCTACCCTAACTTCTATGAGTGGTATTAAGATTGTTATTAAACACATTCCCATTCCATTTTCTAATATGTCAAAAATGATTAACCGTCAAATTGCTGATCTACGGGAAAAATATCGTCAAGAAAAAGACCAAACGGCAAAAGAGCGTATTCGCCAAGATGCAGAGAGTCTAGAGTATTTTGTTTCTATGTTAGCCTCTAGTCAGGCGCGTATCTTCGATTTCCAAATGCATATTTATATTACAGCAGATACCAAAGAGGAGTTGGAATTAAAGAAGGTAAATGTTAAAAATTATTTAGATGCGATGGAATTGAGAGCCATTTCTTTACGCTTTGAACAAGCAAAAGTGTTAAAAAGTATTTTACCAATTTTCCCAAAACAAGATATTGAAGAACGAGTGGGAACACCGATTCCTTCCCCAACCATTGCGGCGATGTATCCTTTTATTTTCGATAGTATCAAAGATCCTGGGTTGTCTGTTTTATTAGGCGTTGACTTCTCCGGTGGGGTCATTCTCTTTAATCAATTTTTATTTCAAATTCGTAAAGAAAGTAATCGTAATAATGCTAACATGATTATTCTAGGAACCTCAGGTAGTGGTAAAAGTACCGCTGCTAAATTAGTCCTACGAAGTCATATTCGTAATGGCTGTCAAATTGTAGCCATTGATCCTGAGAATGAATTAGAAGAAATTACACGGACCTTTGGTGGCGATACAATCGATATCGGTAAAGGAGGGGAATTTGGACTTATTAATCCCTTAGAAGTGATTATTGATGCGGATGAAGAAGAGATTAAACAAGGCTTAGGCTATACCGTTTTAACAAGAACCTTACAATCCTTAAAAGCCTTTATGCGTTATTATGATCCTTCCATTGAAGAAGATGTCTTAACGATGTTCAGTGAAATTGTTCAAGATACCTATAAACGATTTGGTATTGACTTTAACACTGATTTTTCCACTTTCACATCGCAAGATTATCCAACCTTTACCGATGTTTATGCAACGATTAAAGGTCGCTTACTATCCATGACGGAGCAAACACATGAAAAAGATATCATGCAACGCCTTGAGTTAAAAGTGCGACCTTTGACAAAAGAGTTACGTTTTTATTTTGACGGTAAGACAACTATTCGTGCGAATAGCGATTTTATGGTATTTAATATTAAAGAATTAATGAACTCTGATAGTAATGTACGAAATGCTTTATTCTTTAATGTTTTAAAATATGCTTGGGGCTTATGTTTGGATGTTAATGTCAATACGATTTTAATGGTAGATGAAGCACATGTCTTATTGGGAGCGAATAACGTCTTAGGTGCTGATTTTCTAGCCCAAGTACAACGCCGGGCACGAAAGTATAATACAGGAACCATTGTCATTACCCAACAACCAAGTGATTTCTCAGATCCCGCAGTTATTACCCAAGGAAAAGCTATTTTTGATAACTCTTCTTATTATCTGGTTATGGGGTTAAAGAAACAAGCAGTAGAAGATCTGTCTTTGTTAATAGATCTAAACGATAATGAAAAAGACAGTATTAAGCGTTATTCCCAAGGAGAAGCTCTCTTTGTTTGTGGTAACCGCAGAATGCGTATTAATGTAGTTGTGACCAAGGAAGAATTAGAATCCTTTGGTAGTGGCGGTGGCTTCTAGTAAGATAATGTAGTAAAGGTGGTGGAAAGATGGATCCAAGGCAAGAAAAAGAACAACAAACAGCGAAAGAACAACCTGATATGGCTTCATCACTTGCCAACAATTCTCAGCCAATGCCGCCCCAACCCAATGCCGGGGTGGGGTCTTTTACTGATGCCTTAAAAGAGGTTCCTTCTGTTTTTAAAGAAGGAAAAAAAACAACCCCTCAAGCTTCTTTTAATGATGATAATGATACAAAGAAACCTAAAAAAGGCGTTGTTGATAAAGCCTTAGATGTAGGGGCCAAAGTAAACCCACAACTTCGCATGTTAAAGATGGCTAAAAATACCCTTGATAAAGGAAATGACCTCTTAAAAAATATTCGTGCGAAACAAGGTCCAGTATTACCTAATATGATAGCACCACAAACACCTAAGGCTACTTCTTCGACAAACAATCCAAAGAGTACTACCAATGAAAGTGGAATTAAGAAACAAACAACAACGCCCTCTAAGCCAAATTTATTAGAGGAAGATGAACAAGAAGAAAACCAAGAAGAAGAACAAAAGGAAAGTACTGGCAATCGAATGCGTTCTCTTTTTGGTGGAAAACGTAAAAAAAGTACCAATCCTGCAGAAGCAATCTTAACCGGTAGTATGAAGATAAAACGTTATGGTATTATTATTGGGGCTCTTTTTAGTTTGATAATGTTTGTTTTATTAATTATGATAGTTGTTTCTACAATAAATCATTTTAACCCACTAGCGGCTGCTAGAAATGCTTTAGGATTAGGAAATGGCGGCGTAGAATATACTCCTGCAACGGAAGAAGAAAAGGCATTTGCCGAACGTGTCAAGAGTGTGCAAGAGAAATATGAGGGGGAAGATAAGGAAATTTCCGGGGAAGTCATCGCTGCCACCTATGCCATTATTAGTATGTATGACCGTTCTTTTTCCTATGATGATATGACCGAAAAGGAAATGGAAAAGTTAGCCGATATGATGATTGAAACCAAGGAAGAAGGGGAAAACACTTCCTATACATATAATGAAGAAAAGTTTAAAGAAAATTTAATTAACGATTATTTACCAGATAAATTACCCAATCACTCTCGTGCTTTTTATGAGAAAGTAGCCAATGAAATCTTTGATTACATTGAAAATTATCATCAAAGTATCGGTGCAGAAGAAGGGGGAGGAGACACCTATACAGATGTTTCGCAAAATCTTTATTGGTGGCCTATTGGTAGTAGTACTACCAGTAAAGAAAATGGCGTTACCTTGGCGAGCGGCCAGCCTACTTCTACCAAAATAAATAGTGGCTTTACCCTTCGAGAAGATCCATTTGGTAGCGGCTCAACAGAATCTCACACGGGATTAGATATAGCCAGTAGTACAGGAGTTGCAGGTGTTGACCATGTCATTGCTGCCCAAGCAGGAACTGTTGTCTATCCCGAAAAGAAAAATTCTAATAAATGTCCTTCTAATAACCAAGAAGATAACTGTAATGGAGGCAATGGTAATATGGTCATTATTCAACATAGTGATGGTAATTTTACCGTATATGCCCATTTAGAAAAAGGAACCATCACTGTCAAAGCAGGGGATACAGTAAGGCAAGGGCAAGTAATTGCCAAAGTAGGAAGTAGTGGTAGATCAACCGGTCCGCATTTACATTTTGAAGTACGAGAAGGTGCAAATAATATTAAAAACGCCGTAGATCCTCTTAACTATGTCGATCCAAAAGACCCAAGACCTGCTAGTAGTAGTGGCAACTTTTCTTTAACAACAACAACATTTACCAAAGCAGAGTTTGTTGCCAAAATGGATAACTACTGTAAGCGCAGCGGTAATCAGCACTTTTGTAATGAGTTTAGCGCCCATGCTGAATTAGTCTATGAACTGTCTGTAAAAAATAGGGTCAATCCTGAATTAGTAGTAGTAACAGCAGGAACCGAAGAAGGATTTCAAAAATGTGGTGGTTATTATAACTTCTGGGGAATTGGAATTGGCAATGGTGCCGGTTGTGAAGTGGGCCCTCATTATCAATCTTTAGAGGAAGGAATTGTTGGTTTTGCTGGCACATTGGTAGACTTTTTACCAGGTGGCAAACGAGATGCCTTCATCAGATCTCGTTATGATGATAGAGAAAAAGCTGGCTGTGATAAGGCGGGGCATGGCTTACCTGGCACTTTAGAAGGGTGGCAATCAGTATACTCTTGGCCCGGATATTATCGCTATAACCCTGGTACTAATGGCTTGGGGGGCTGTGTCTATTTAAATGGTTATGTCTATCCAGATAGTAACTATTGTAGTAAGAAGCCTTCCTGCACTAGCTATACAATGGATGATCAGTATAACTATGAAAATAAAGTTTGTCCTGATGCTACGTTAATGACAGTATGTGAACAAAATGATTACACCGCATACCAATTAAAAAGTAAACATAAGTTAAGACAAGAAATTTTTGGTTTATAGGAGGAGAAAAGATGGAAAATGGGGTTTACTTATCAAAAAACATCGTTCGTATTATCGCAGTTATCATTGTCTTAGGTGTCTTTTTTGCTATTATTAGTATTCGTGATGCACTTAATGAGCCTATTTCCTCTTCTGCTAGTAAAACACTAGTAACCAATCCCTCCCGCTTTTATACCGTCACTTCTTGTATTGATAAATATCTACTATACTTAGAAAATCAAAATGCTAAAAATCTTTATACGCTATTAAATCAGGAGTACATTGAAAAAAATATTCTCAACGAACAAAATGTATTAGAACACCTAAAAAATTATGGAAATGGTCTTTTCACTATCAATGCCAGAAAAATGTATGAGAAAAAAATATCAGAAACAGTACATCAATATTTTGTTGCAGGCTATGTTGAACAGAACCTTTTTGGTGAAATAGGAACCAGCGTCGAATCCTACTTTGTCGTTACATTATATGAAGAAGAATTAACCTTCTCTATTGAACCAAGCACTAAAGAGATATTTGGACAGGGGGTAAAATAAATGAAAAAAAAAGAACTAAAAGTTTTTTTGGCACTGGTTTTGCTATTTTCTTTGCCCGGCCTTTTTTTACTAGGAAGAAATCTTTATTTAAAACAAATAAAAGGGGAAGCTTCTAAAGGAGCGCAAGGAGCAAATATTGAAGCAAAGGCCAAAGTGTATGGTGTTAACGAATATGTAAATGTCGATATGAATGCGAGTCAGATGGGGAGAATCTATGTCAAAGATTTTTATAATATAATGACTAGTGATCCGCAAGCAGCCTATCAATTACTGGATAAAACATTTGTTGAAAAGCAAACTATCACCTTCGATCAATTCAAAGTTTTTGTAGCTTCTGTTCTTGCTGATGAAAATTCTACAACCATTACCAAACAAAAGTTAAAAGGTTCCCAAAATCGCACAATCTATGATATAATAACCAAAAGTGGCGTACATTATACATTTTCATGTGAAGGTATTATGGTTTACACCGTAAAATATGAATTACAAGAAGGTGGAACAGAATGAAATTAAAGTTTAGAGCAGAAAAAGAAGATTTAATTATCTTTGCCGTCTTTGCCGTCTTTCTTCTATATGTGGTGGCAATTGGAATTGTCAATCTACATAGTTTTGCTAGTGAAGGCTATTTTAGTGGTCTCAATCCTTTCCCAGCTTTTACTCCCGATTTTCTATGGATTACTTTAATTATCTATTTCTTTGCTTTAGTAGGAATGTTAGTAAGTGTAAAATCTTATTTTTTTGAAATGGAAAAAGGGTTTGGTCTTACTACTGAAAAAAAAGATAAAGGGTATTCTAGATGGGCAAAGGATAAAGAAATTCAAGCTGAATTAAAGATGGTTAGTCCCCAGGCAGAAACTAGTGAAGCCGCTGGGGTTCCCCTTATTTTAAAAGATACACAAGCTTGGGTAGATGATGGCGAGTATCATACCTTAGTCATTGGGGCGACCGGTTCTGGTAAAACGCAGACGGTGATTAAACCAACCGTACAATTATTAGCTAAAAAAGGCGAGAGTATGATTATTACCGATCCTAAAGGGGAAATTTATGAAAGTAGCGCTGAAATGTTGCGTAGTAAAGGTTATGATGTTCAAGTACTAAACTTTCGGGATCCTCAAATGGGAAGTGGTTGGAATCCTTTATCAATGCCTTATCGAATGTATCAACATGGGAATCAAGATAAAGCAATTGAATTATTAGATGATCTTGCCTTAAATATTTTGTATGATGAATCTAATACCAATGCTGACCCCTTTTGGGAAAAAACATCAGCTGATTATTTCTCAGGTGTAGCGCTAGGGCTATTTGAAGATGCCAAAGAAGAGGAAATTAATATCAATAGCATCAGCTTAATGACAACGGTTGGTGAAGAAAAATTTGGTGGCTCTACGTATATTAAAGAATACTTTGAAAATAAGAATCCAGCTAGTGCTGCAGCCATTAATGCTTCTAGTACCATTATGGCTCCTACGGAGACGAAAGGAAGTATTTTAGCAGTTTTTAAACAAAAAATCAAACTATTTGCTTCACGAGAAAACTTAAGTGAGATGTTAAGTCATAGTGATATCGAACTAGCGGATATTGGGCGAAAAAAAACGGCACTTTTCATTGTTGTGCAAGATGAAAAAAAGACCTATCATCCACTGGTGACCATTCTGTTAAAACAGTGTTATGAAACCTTAATCGATGTAGCACAAGAAAATGGTGGTTTTCTTCCTGTTCGAACCAACTTTCTATTAGATGAGTTTGCTAATATGCCACCCCTCAAAGATGTTACGACGATGATTACAGCTGCTAGAAGTCGGCATATTCGCTTTACGATGATTATTCAAAACTATGCCCAATTAAATCAAGTTTACGGTAAAGAAAATGCTGAAACGATTCGTGGTAACTGTGGAAATATTATTTATTTGATTTCTACCGAATTAGCAGCACTCGAAGAAATTTCTAAAATGTGCGGAGAGGTCAAAAGTAAAAAAGATGATAAAACAGCCAGTACCCCACTCGTGACAGTGTCTGATTTACAACGAATGAGTCAATTTGAAGTCATTATTATGCGAATGCGCAAACAGCCATTTAAAACGAAATTCACCCCTGACTTTAAAATTGATTGGGGTCATAAATACCCTAAGGCTCTATTCCCAGAGCGGGAAAAACAAACTGTTCATGTGTTTGATATTAAAGCATTTGTCAAGGAAGAAAAGAAACGTAAATTAATCGAGATGATGAATGGTAGTACGCCTCCTAATAGCACAGGAGGGACAGAGACCATGCCACTAGGGCTGCCCCCATTTTTACCGCCCAATTTATTAGCAAAAGAATCTAATTCTATGCCTACTTCACAGGTACCACCAGTAATTCCTACTGAAAAGCCACTTCCCTCATTTTTACCGCCCGATAATTCCCCTCAACAAGAAGTTCCTACCTTCGATGTAGATGATCTAGTACGAAAAATAGATGCAAAAATTGCAGAATTGGAAGCTGAAGAAGCGAAAAACAAACCACCGGCTTCCGCTCCGCCATCAGCCGTAGCTGCTTCACCAAAAGTCCCTGAAACATCTACGTTCTTTTCCCAAGGATCAAAAACCGCAGCTTCTTCCGTACCACCCCCTCCTAAAGAAAAGGTACCTCAGGAAATGGTGTTGGACTTAGAAGAAGAAAAAGAAGACGACTTCTTTGATGACTTTTTTGATGAATAATTTTAAGAGCTTTGTATAGCAATGAAAGTATTGATATACAAGGCTTTTAGTTTGTGTGAGAACTCATGCGTTCTTAACGGTAATACTCAAGTAATACTCATTTTATCGACTTTATAGCCTCCTGTAAGCTTTCTATGCTCTTTAAAATTCCTGGATTTACATTTCTCAAAGAAAATAGTATAATGAACATAATAGAGTAAGAGGGTGTAATTATGCTAGGAACAATTCAAGAAATAGTAGACAATAGTGTCATCGTCGATCTAGCAATTGATATGTGTAAACAGACGAACTTAATTGGTTTACATGTTATCTTCGAAGATGAGATTAAAAAAATCGTTGGCGAAATTGTCAGCAGTACTCGCACAACCTTAAAGGTCAATGTCATTGGTGAATTGAAAGAGACCACCTTTTTACCTGGCATTAGCATGAAACCTTCTTTTCGCAGTACTGTTCGAATAATTACTATGTCTGAGTTGGAATTGGTCTTAGGACATCAACAACCCAAAGACAATGAAGTGACTCTGGGCTATTCAAATATTTACCAAAATTATCAAATTAATGTCAATATTAATGATTTTTTTAGCAATCATTTTGCTATCCTTGGCAATAGTGGTAGCGGGAAGTCATTTTCAGTCAGCAGAATTTTACAAAACATCTTTATTAATAATCAGCATAGTCCTATTGCCGCTAATGTCATTTTATTTGACGCCTATGGAGAATACACAAAAGCACTCAATCATATGCATGATGCTCATCCGCTGATGAATTATAAAAGTTATACGACTAGTACCAGTAGTGTCGATAGTGAATTAATTAACATTCCACTTTGGTTATTAGATGTAGATGATATTGCCTTATTACTGGATGTAACAACGCCTAATCAGTTACCAATTATTGAAAAAGCACTGCATTTAGTGCCTATTTTAGCGGGAGCTCCTGAAGATGTACAAAAGTATAAAAATGATATTATTGCTAGAGCACTAGAAGATATCTTACTAAGTGGCGCTCAATCGACTAAAATTCGTGATCAAGTGATAGCCGTATTGACAAAATTTCATACGGAGGAGTTAAGTCTTGAAAGTCTCCTTGTTCAACCTGGTTATACAAGGACACTAAAACAATGTCTTTATATAGATAAAACGGGAAAATTACAAGAAATTGAATTAGTAGTTAATTTTGTAAAACAATTTATTTTAGAAAGTGATGCCTTGGAAAGTTTACCTCAAAAGATGATTACCTATAATCTTGAAGACCTAGAAACAGCTATGGATTTTGCTTTAATTTCGGAAGGAATTTTAAAAAGTGATAAAGTGTATGACGAAATGAATGTCTTAGGTGTACGGCTCCATACCTTAGTGAATAGTAAGGAAAGTGCTTTCTTTAATTGCCGTTCGTATATGTCACGACAATCTTATATTCATCGTCTTTTTAGTACAACCGATGGGCAAAAGTGTCAAGTTATTAATTTTAACATCAGTTATATTGATGATCGATTGGCCAAGGTACTTACCAAGGTACTATCAAAACTCATTTTTGACTTAGCCGTTGAAAATGAACAACGAGGGAGTATTCCTTTTCACATTATCATTGAAGAAGCTCATCGCTATGTTCAAAAGGATCGGGATACGGACATCTTAGGCTATAATATTTTTGATCGTATTACTAAAGAGGGACGTAAATATGGTGTTCTGTTGGGGCTCATTACGCAACGGCCTAGTGAACTTTCCGATACGGCGATTTCACAGTGTTCTAATTTTATTATTTTACGAACACTGCACCCCAAAGATTTAAATTACATTCGTGATATGGTGCCTAATATTTCTAGTGAGATAGCCCAACAGCTGAAAAACTTAAAACCAGGAAACTGTATTGCTTTTGGAAATGCATTTAAAATTCCTGTCAATATGTATTTTCCAAGACCTGACCCGGAACCATTATCTAACAATGTCAATGTTGAAAAACTGTGGTATCAACAAGATGTCATTGGTTAAGTTGTTGTATTTAAGGACTTTTCCTTTTTGTAAATTTATGATAAGATGATATATAAGATAAAAGGGAGGATGCATATTATATGGCTTTAGATAAATTAAAAAAACTAATGGGACAAGAAGCAGAAGAGGAAGAAGATGTCAAAGAGGAGGAGTATTATAAAGTGAGTAAAGAAGAATATAGCTATGAAAATGGTGTTGCTGGTAGTAAAATGATGCTGCTAGAACCCCGTGCTTATTCAGAATCTCAACAAATTGCTGATCACTTAAAGGAGCGTAATGCCGTAGTGGTGAACTTAAAACGTGTCACACCGGATCAAGCAAAACGAATTGTTGATTTTTTAAGTGGTACACTCTATGCCATCGGTGGTGATTTACAAAAATTAGGGGGAGGGATCTTTTTATGTACTCCTAATAATGTTAATGTTGAAGGAAAGATCAGTGATGATGCGGCGCCAACAAAACCTAGTAAGAGTAAAAGTAAAAGCCAAGATGATGATGAATTTGACTGGTAGATTAAACCCATAAAGGGGATGAAAACATGGACAAATTTAATTATGAAGCCAATGGCTATAATAAAATAGAGGTAAATAAATTTGTAACCGACGTCATTCGGGAAACAGAAGGTATTATCCAAAAGTGTCAACAACAAAAACAAGAAATTATGCAATTGAAAGATAAATTAGCGCATTATGAACAATTAGAAAATACCTTAAAGCAATCCTTAATTAATGCGGAGAAAACGGGCGATAATATCAAACGTTTAGCACGAGAAGAAGCGGATACTGTCATTAGTGATGCTAAACATAACGCTTCAAGAATTGTTAATGAAGCCTTATTAAAGGCTGAAAAAATTGAGAATGAGGCGGACTTATTAGAGAAAAATGTCAAAATATTTAAGCGCAAATTAAAAATCATTGTAGAACAGCAGTTGGCCGTAGTGGAAGAAATAGAATTGCTAGACTTAGAAGAATAAGTCTAGTTTTCACTATGGGAAGGAGAAATTATGATTGAAGAGCAAGAGATAACAGGGTTAGATGAACTATTACTAAAATATACAGCCGCTTTAAAAATGTTAGAAACACAGTTGAATATTTTATTACAAGATTTTGAATTTAAAAATCATTATATGCCTGTTGAACATGTAAAGACTAGAATTAAATCTTATCACAGCATGGTGAAAAAATTAACAGAACGTGGCTATGAAGTAACGACGCAGAACATTGAAGAACATGTTCATGATATGATTGGTGTTCGTATTGTCTGCGCCTTTTTATCAGATGTTTATAAAATTGTCGAAATGCTAGAAAATAGTGAACAAATTGTGGTTCATGCCAAAAAAGACTATATTGCTAATCCGAAGGATAGTGGCTACTCTAGCTACCATTTAATTGTCTATGTACCGGTCTATCTAATAGAAGGGGTTAAAATGGTCGAGGCAGAAGTACAGATAAGAACCCTAGCCATGGACTTTTGGGCTAGTCTTGATCATAAAATTCGCTACAAATTTTCTGGCAAAGTGCCCGAAGAAGTCCAGGAGAGTATGTATACTTGTGCTTTAGACATTGATAAACTAGACCGCAAGATGCTAGAAATTCATCAGAAAATGCAAAATTATTATAAAGAAGATACTGAAATTATTTAACTGAAATCTTGTTTTTCTAGTGGTCAAAGAAACAGTAGAAAAAATCAAGAAATAGGGTATAATAGAGATAATAGAGGTGTAAGGTCATGACGAAGAGAAAAGAATTAGTGTTGATTATTGTTGGGTTAATCTTCTTATTAATAGCGATGATGGGAATTACCTATGCGGCTTTTAGTTATAGTAAAGCAGGAGAAAAAGTCAATACCATTACCACAGGAGTGATGGTAATGAGTTATACCGAAAGTAGTAATGTCATTAGTATTACTAATGCTCTTCCAACAACCGATGCCACTGGTAAGAAATTATCGAAAAGTGGGGAATACTTTGATTTTAGTGTGGCTTCTACGGTTCAGGGACAAGCCTTGATTAGTTATGAAATAGGAGCGAAAAAACAAAGTGGTAATACAATAGATGAAAATAATATCAAGTTATATCTAACCGAGAAAAATAGTGATGGAACCGAAACCGAAGTAATGGTTCCAAGGGTATATAGGGAAGAGACTACCGCGAATAGTTATACGGGACGACCTGAGGGGGAAATGAGTTTATATATTGGCACTACCAATAGTAATGTAACTAGAAACTATCGGTTACGGATGTGGGTAAAGGATAATTATAATCCGCAAGGAGATGGAGGAAATCTAAGTTTTAAAGTAAAAGTAAATGTCTATGGAAGTAGTAGAGTAGTTGTTGGAAGCTTATATGGCTATACGGGAGATGTCCAAACCTTTACGGCACCTCAAAATGGAACCTACAAAATCGAATTATGGGGAGCACAAGGAGGAAGTTACAATACAGTTATTGGAGGAAAGGGTGGTTATACCGCAGGAGAAATAAATCTTACCAAAGGAGAAACTTTATATGTCTATGTCGGAGGAGAAGGAAGTGATACCGCTGGAGGCTATAATGGTGGTGGTATGAAAGTTGTAAGAACACAACCAAGTACCGGAGGAGGAGGAGCGACAGATATTCGTTTAACTTCTGGTACTTGGAATGACACAGCATCACTAGCCAGCCGTATTATGGTAGCTGGTGCAGGTGGAGGAGCTGGCCAAGGAGATGGCCGTTCTTTTTATGCACCTTCCCGTTTAGGTGCTGGTGGCGGTTTAATTGGGGAAACCGGAGCGACGACAGTAGCCTCATCATTTGGAATTACTTATAGTGGTACTGGTGGTAGTCAAACCATAGGGGGAAAGCAAGTAGAAAATGATTACATTACTGGAGGCTTTGGATATGGGGGAGATGCAACCATAAAGCCAACTTGCTGTGGTGGAAATGGCGGCGGTGCTGGTTATTATGGTGGTGGCTCTTCAACTAGGGGGCATAATGCAGGAGGAGGAGGCTCTTCTTATATCTCTGGCTATACTGGCTGTGTGGCGATTACGTCAGCTTCCTCGCTTACTCCAAGAGGTGATAGTAGTGGGACAGCCTGTGCTGATGGAACGACCGATGTCACTTGTTCTTATCATTACTCAGGAAAGAAGTTTATGAATACTATCATGAAAGCCGGAAATGATACAATGCCTACTTATGATGGAAGTAGTACAATGACAGGTAATCCTGGTCATGGGTTTGCCAAGATAACTTTAGTGAGCTAGTATGTATCAGAGTAATTGATAAGGAATTGTCTTAAAAGAAATAATTTGTTATATTAGTAATATAAAATTAGTGAGGTGAACAGAGTGAAAAAGATAGATAGCCTAATGTTAACCTGGGGGGGGGGTACGATTATCTAACTAATTGTTCTTTTTCACATGTGACAACAAAAA
>CAUAFL010000013.1 GCA_958428295.1 uncultured Bacillota bacterium | reverse complement strand
CTATGCCAAATATTTGGAGTTAATAGACCGCTAAATTTCTCATCATTCCACTCCGGCATCTTTAAAATGGAACTTATGAAATTAATATCCCTTCTGTATGCACACTCAGTTTTTAAATTTGGTCTATTTTTTAATAATTTATTTATTTCTTGTATTTTATCGTTCATAATTTATCCTTTCTTATAACAACTAGGAAAGATATATTTAGTTTTGTTATTCTATTTTACTGTACGCTTTTTTTGTAAAGTTTCGTTAATAAAAAGTATTTAAACAATTTATAATATTGGGCAAAAAAGAAAGCTGCCGTTAAGCATTGCTTTCTACTAATACTGTTTCAATAATATTATCAAGGGAAGTTAATTTATTACTTAATAATTCTTCTTTAATGACTTCAAATTCACTGGCTAATAAATTAACTAATCGTTCCATTCTAGGTAATAAATTATGTTTTTTTTCTAAGTTAGAAAGAACTACTTCTAAATTGGTCAGTCTTGTGTATTTCCCATAAGCATTATTGCGAATAAAGGTTTTATATAAATGTTCAAAAGAAACAACATCTATATTAGAAAAGCGTTTATCTTCTAAAAACTTTAGGGTAGTACATAAGTTACCACTTTGAATAGATAGATCTAAAATCGTTTTTCCTTCATTATTTTTCAAATTTGGTGAAAACTCTGTATTTTTCTTTAGTTTTTTTATCAGTGGTGCGGCATGTACATAGTTCTTTGTTGCTAAAATGTGGGCAAAGGTATTTCCCTCTTTATTTTGGTGATTGACTTCAAAGTCACTATGATTCATATATTTAGACACTAAATCGTATTGTTTTAATTTTAGTAATTTCATTAGTACAGTATTTCCCTCTGTGTCTACTTCAGCAATACTAACTAATTTTTTTCTTAGAACTTGATCCACTAAAGTAAAGTGCCCTTCCTTCATTAATTCAAAAATCAGGGATGGTTCTTCTTCACAAGCAAGTAGGGCTTGTTCTTCCGCGTAAAACATTTAAAACACCTCATCTTTTTTACGTGACGGCATTTATTATACCAAAATCACGGTCTTTTGTCAAATTCTTCTAGTAACAGTGTTTCCTATTTTAGCGTTTTTATACTTAAGTTTCAATATCTATATCACCAATATTACTAGTAACAGATAATGTATAGAGGCCTTGATTTAGGGTTTTAGGAACTGTTTGATTGTTATTTCCCAATTTACTTTTAGCCCGAATGATACAATTTGATGAGTCTGCTATCTGTATATCAATATCTCCTGTATTAACCAAAATTTGAGAATTACCTTTCACGAGGAAATGCTCGATATCAACATCTCCAATATCACTGTTAATAATAAGTGCCCCTTCTATCTGATTGATAGCAATATCACCAATATTATTTTTTATTGTCGCTTTACTAGATACTAATTGATTAATTTCTATTGCTCCTACCTGTGTGTCTATCTCTAAATTTTGCACTTCTAATTTATCTTTGATTGTCACATCGGTAACATTGGCTCGTAGTAATAAACTCTGATTATATGTTTGCGGTAGTGTAATCACATATTTTACCTTTTCTTTTTTACTAAAAATGCCTCCATGGTGTCGTTGATAATCATCAATAATGGCAAGATGATGATTGGTCATAGTCGTTCGAAATGTTTTACTACTACGATATTTATTTTCATATTGTTTTACTTCTAACTCTGTTGTGAAACCCGTAGCAAACTCTACTTCTGCCTCTTTGACATCCAATGTAATAGTAGTGATATCTGCAACCTCATATTTGGCACTTTTAACCATTCGGTAATTCCCAAGATAACTTTCTTTTTTCGAA
Source organism: uncultured Bacillota bacterium (assembly GCA_958428295.1). Classification (GTDB taxonomy): domain Bacteria; phylum Bacillota_I; class Bacilli_A; order RF39; family UBA660; genus Onthousia. The sequence continues at coordinate 29,267 of CAUAFL010000013.1, read as the reverse complement.
CCACGAGTTACTGATAACAATACTACTAATAAGATTAATACTGCTATAAAAATACCTAACGCTATTTTTACAATCTGATATTTTTTTTCCATTTTTCCCTACTATCAATCTAATAGAACAATATATTCATTGATTGTGCCTTTCTTCTTCCTTTATATGCTTTAGTTTTGCTTTCACTAATAAGACTAGTTCCATAGGAGCATCAATCTTATTTAACACTAGCAAACTATCTTGTAATTTAGTGATTAAAGAGGATGCCTTTTCTACTTTTTGAGCCTCTTCCTGGTAATTAAAATCTAATAAGGGATTTTGTTCAACAAAGAAGCGAATATAATTTTCAATGTCTTTTAAAATATAAACCTTTAAATCATAATTATCCATACTTTGAATACCATAATAACCACCGATTAAATAACGATATTGATTTTCTACTTCCATACGATCTTCCTTTGCTTTCTTTATTAGTATAATACAACTTTTTGGGAATGAAAAGAATTTTTCCAGTTACTAAAAAGAAAATGCAAATACATTTTCTAATCAAAGTTATTTAATACGAATGACTTCTATACCGCCCATATATGGTTGTAAAACTTTAGGAACTCTTATAGACCCATCCTTATTTACATTATTTTCAATAACAGCAATCATACCTCGTGGAGAAGCAATGACAGTATTATTTAAAGTAGAAAGTAGAAAGTTGCCGTTTTCCCCTTTAGCCCTAATACTTAGTCTTCTTGCCTGTGCATCTCCTAAAGTAGAACATGATCCTACTTCAAAGTATTTCTTTTGTCTTGGGCTCCAAGCCTCAACATCACAAGATTTAACCTTTAAATCGGCGAGATCTCCACTGCAACACTCTAGGGTTCTAACTGGAACATCTAAACTTCTAAAAAATTCTACTGTATAACTCCACATTTTATTATACCAATCCATGGCATCTTCCGGCTTACATAAAACGACCATTTCTTGTTTTTCAAATTGATGAACACGATAAAGGCCACGTTCTTCTAATCCATGAGCTCCAACTTCTTTCCGAAAACATGGACTATATGATGTCATAGCAATAGGTAATTCTTCTTCTTTTATTATTTGTCCTTTAAATTTACCTATCATAGAGTGTTCACTTGTACCAATTAAGTATAAATCTTCATTCTCGATTTTATACATCATGGCATCCATTTCTTTAAATGACATGACACCAGTGACGACATCACTATGAATCATAAATGGTGGTACACAGTAGGTAAAGCCCTTGTTAATCATAAAATCTCTAGCATAGCTCAACATAGCGGAATGAAGTCTTGCAATATCCCCCATTAAGTAATAAAAGCCATTTCCACTAGTACGTCCAGCACTTTCTTTATCTAAACCTTCTAAGGCTTCACAAATATCGGCATGATAGGGAATTTCATAGTCTGGAATCACTGGTTCTCCAAATCTTTCAATTTCAACATTTTGACTGTCATCCTTACCAATCGGTACACTGTCATCAATAATTTGAGGGATAACGAGCATTTTGTCTTTTAACACACTAGAAAGTTCAAGTTCTTCTTTCTCAATAGCTGTTAAACGATTATTAATATTTATTACTTGTTGTTTTTTGGTTGCTGCTTCTTCTTGCTTTTTCTCTTTCATCAAACTACCAATTTCATGGCTAGTACGATTACGTTCTTGGCGCAGTTGATCGCCCTCTTGCTTTAATTTGCGAATCTTTTCATCTAAGATAATCACTTCGTCAACTAATGGTAACTTTTCCTCCTGAAATTTCTTTTTGATATTGGCAATTACAATTTCTTTATTTTCTCTTACGAATTTAATATCTAACATCTTTTATTTTCCTTTCAATTTTTCATAGAGTACGGTGGCATTTTCTTTTAATATTTTTCTTGTGTCTTCTTTAGAAAATTCTTGTAATAGATCTTGTTCTAGTTCTTGTTTTATCTTGTGATAGGGATAAAAGCCTAGTTTTTGTTTTGCCATTTCGGCATCATAGAGATTAACAAAACTCATATCATCACTGGCGACCATTACTTTCTCACTACCAAATATTTTTACCAAATATTTGATATGAGCTAAATAATCCTTTCTATCCTGTCCAACAAAGGGTGGATAACTGACAGCACCAATAAAGCCATCTACTTCTTTTAAAGCCTGTAACTGTTTATCTGTTAAGTTACGAGGATGATCTTTCAAGGATCGAGCATTTGAATGACTAGCATAACAAATTACTTCTTTCCCTTGGCGCTTGGCATCTTTTATTAGTTCTATCATATCAAAGAAAGTGGCTTCATTAGCGTGAGATAAATCGATTCCTAATCCTAACTCAATGGCTTTCTTAAGAAAGCGGCGTCCTAGATCAGTTAAGCCACTGCTATCACGAGGTCCCGATCCATAACGATTCTTATTATTCCATACTAACAAAATACTATCAAGACCAGCTTCTTTTAAGGCTAGTAATTCTTGTTCATCTTTGATGTAATCGCAACCTTCAATACTATAAATTATTTTTATTGGTAACTGTAATTTCGTAATTTGCCTTTTACTTTCTTGGAACATCGTTAAGACGTTTATCTTTTCTACTGGCAAGTTCATTTCTTTTAGCATTTCCTCTTCATTCATAAAATATAAGTTGGCAAATATGCCATGAATATTTTGCTCATTAAAATTATTTTTTAGAGTTTGTAAGTAGGCTGGTTTTTGGTAATGGTGCGCTAATAAAGCAATAGATAATAAATCATAATGGGCATCAAACATATGCTTCCTCCTAACAAAAAAAGATAGCCCTCCAAAGGAACGAATTTTTTCGTGGTGCCATCCTCATTACTTCTTTTTTTTGATAACGGGGTGTCACCCCGGGATAATTTCCATCTCATAGAGGAGATAGTTTAGTTGTTTTCATTGTTTGCACCATCCACAATGTCTCTTTAAAAAAACGTTACTAAACATTGACTCTAATCACTGATTTATTTATATTATATGCTACTTTGATGTATTTTACAACTGTCTTTTTCTATGTTTATTAGTACTGTCATTTACTCTTTTAACGTATCAACATATATTAATAGTAGGTGAAGTATATGAAATGTCAAAAAGAAAGAAATTGTTTGTCTCCAAATTGTTATTTAGTAGGTCCAACAGGGCCAACCGGATTAATCGGTCCGACAGGGCCAACGGGTCCAAGTGGCAGTGTATTAACAAGTGCCTATGGGGGCCTTTATCATCCGCGGGTTCAATTTATTGTGTTCCCTGCTGTCAATAGTGAGGTTGTTATTAGTTTAAGTAATGCACTACCTAGTCAGAATGTAATGCCTAATACTAACAATACTTTAACGATTAATGAAAGTGGCGATTATGAAATTACTTATAATATTCTACTATCTACTAGTCAACCTTGCAATGTAGCCGTAGCTGTACGGCAAAATGGTACGGTGTTACTCCCTACTCGTGGGAGCCAAACTTTAGCGCTAGATAGTACGACAACAATTTCTTATGATGGTCGTTTATCGGCTACTAGTATCGTAACTCTTAATAGTGGTGATGTGTTAGATTTAGTGATTTCGATTTTGAATACCCTACCTAATGATTTAGATGCCATTATTAATAATAATGCCAATGCAACGCTTACTGTGCGCAAATTATCTTAAAGCATCAAGAAATGCTAAAAACGTATTACTATCTGTAATACGTTTTTATGACAACTGCAACCGCTCACTAATTTGTCTTAATTTCTCTTTTAAAAGTTCTTCATCAATATTGTGTGTTAACTGATGTTGCTGCATTAAAATTTCACCATTAATAATGGTAGTGTCAACATTACTACTTTCTACATTGTGAACAACTTGGGCTAACACGTCAATGGTAGGTGTTAGTTCAATATTATTTAGATCCAAAATAATCAAATCTGCTTGTTTTCCCTTTTCTAAAGAACCAATTTTATCCGAAAGTCCTAAAGCTTTCGCACCATTTATGGTAGCCATTTTTAAAACATCCAAAGAAGAAATAACAGTAGGATCTTGATAAAGAGCTTTTTGTAAATCACAAGCAAAGGCCATATGCTTAAACAAATTTAAATTATTTCCTGAGCCTTGGCCATCAGTTCCTAAACAAACATTGATACCATGACGTAAATAACTAGTAATATCAGCAATCCCACAGCCTAAGTTTAAATTGCTAACTGGATTAGTGATAATCGATACATTTTTACCTATTAAACGTTGTTGATCTTCTTTGCTAATAAAAGTTCCATGAGCTAAAATAAGCCGGTGATTTAGAAAGCCAAGTTCTTCTAATACTTGAACAGGGCTTTGGTGAAAAGTATCTTCAATGATTTTCAACTCTTCTTGGTTTTCACAAAAATGCAAATGTAGGGGGAGTTGATACATGGTGGCCAAATCTTCACAGGTCATCAAATATTCTTTACTACATGTATATAAACCATGGGGACTAACACTGAATGTAAGCAAATCCCTGTGCTGATTTTTCTCTAACATGTTTTCAAAATCAGTCATTTTTTCAAGAGATGACTCATCCCCAGTACCAATTAGAAAGCGAGAATAAACACATCGTAGTTTGGCCTGTTCTAAAGCTTTGATCCCCCCTAGCCAACCGAAATACATATCATTGGCACAAGTGGTACCGGTCTTAATCATTTCAAGAGCTGAGACTAAGGTTGTATAGTATATATCGTCATCTGTCATTTGGGCTTCTTTCGGCCATATTTTTTTGGTCAGCCAATCCATCAGGGGTAGTTGATCATTGCTAGAGCGAAATAGACTCATTCCTAAATGCGTATGAGCATTAATTAGTCCTGGTAGTATAATTTTACCAGTGGCATCAATTTTATTATCATAATCCTCTTGATAACAATCTCCAATATAATAGATTTTATCATTTTCTATAACAATATCTAAATATTCATATGGGGTGAGTCTTTTTTCATCCATGGTGATGACCAAACCATTTTTAATTAAGGTCTTCATCTTTTCACCTTACCTTCCTAAGGCTATTATACATGAAAATAAGTAGCGAGTGCTACTTATTTAGTTTCAATAATTAATTTTATAGCCGTTCTTTCTTCCCCATCAATCGAAATATCCGTAAAGGCTGGAATGCAGACAATGTTTTTTCCAGATGGTGCTAGAAAACCTCGAGCTATTGCTACTGCCTTAATCGCTTGATTGAGCGCTCCTGCTCCTACTGCTTGAATTTCCACACTCCCACTAGAACGAAAAACGTTCGCTAGGGCTCCTGCTACTGAGTTTGGGTTTGATTTTGATGAAACTTTTAATGTTTCCATGTGTTTTACCATCCTTTCTTTATCTAGAATATTGTATGAAGCCTAGTAAAAAGAAAGAACTGAAAATTAGTAGCAATTTTCTAGCGTAAAAAAAGAAAGGAAAATTTTCCTTTCAATAAATATCTCTACATTAGAATAAACTTTCAATTTCTGGTTCCGATGGTTTCGCTGGTGATGGTACTTCATTTGGTGTTATCACTGGCGCTTGCTCCTTTCTTGGAACCACCTCAGGAACCTCTTGTGAAACGGGGGTCGGTTCTATGGAAGCTGTTTTTTCCACTTCTAAAGGAACGGTCTTTTCTTCTCCTGAAACTGTCGGTGTTTCTATTATGGGTTCCATTTTAGGAATTACACCTGTATTTTCTAATGGATTAGCACCACCATATATTGGACGAGGTTGTTCCATACCAAGATCTGGTACAACAGGATTTGTTCCCCCATAAATGGGACGATTAACATCCACTGGAGGTTCTACTACTGTTGGTTTAGGTGGTTCTACTGATTCTTTAGGAGTAGGAACAATTTCTACCATTGGTGCCTGTTCTAAATTAACTGAAGGCACGGGACCAGATAGCGGTTCATTCCTTGGTGGTATCGTTACTGTTTCATTAGGAATTGGTGGTACTGTCTCTTTAGTTTTTTCTAATACAGGATTGGGCGCAACCACTTCTATGGTAGGGGATGCTGTTACTGTCCCAACTGGTTCCACAGGAGGAGTTACTGAAACTGGTTCCATTGGAATGGGGTTAGTGAAAACAGCAGGTTCCTTTTCAGCCATCGGTGGTGTTGCACCTGGTTGTACTTCTTGTGGAGTGAGTGTTGTATCCACTGCTTTCGTACTAGCTACAATCGCTTGTTGAGCACTCATCTCTTGTGCTTTCTTAACTTCTTTATTTTCTTTACTTTCCTTTTTACTACCTGTGGCAATAAAAATAATTAATGCAATTATTAATAACAGCACGCCTCCAGTAATGAGCATTCCTGGAATTGTAGTAAACCATTGTAGGCTAAAACTTGCTGCTAACATCATAACTTCCATCTCCCTTATCTTATACTATAAAAATGATAACAAAAAAAGACCAAAAAAGCAAACACTATCTTCGTCTTTACAATTGTTTACGATGTAAACTCTGTCCAATAATCTCTTTTAGGCAACGGTAAGTGAAATGTTAATTGCTCTCTTGTAACAGGGTGTATAAAACTAAGACCACTTGCTAGTAAGGCAATAGGATATTTCCCTGATGTCCCATATTTAGTATCACCTAACAAAGGATGCCCTCGATGAGCAAATTGAACCCTTATTTGATGATATCTTCCTGTTTCTAACTGAATTTCTACTAAACTATGATTGTTTTTCGTTTGTTTTACTTCATAGCTTAAACGTGCTAACTTGCCATCTTTCATTGAGCAAACTACACCTTTGTAGTTTGCTTTTTTTAGATAATCTTCAAACACTCCCCTAGGTGCTAGTAAACCTTCTACTATGGCAATATAGGTTTTACGTAATTGATGGGTTCGTATCTGTTCAGAAAGACGACTGGCAGCTTTACTGGTTTTAGCAAATACCATTAAGCCTCCAACTGGTTTATCGAGGCGATGTACTAACCCTAAATAAACATTTCCTGGTTTATGATACTTTTCTTTCAAGTATGCTTTCAAAATTGTCAACATATCTTCTATTGGACTACTATCAGCCTGGGCTAAAATACCGCTTGGCTTTTCTACAACTATGAGGTGGTTATCTTCATAAAGAATATTAAGCTTCTTCACTTTCCCACCGCCCATAGATACCACACGGAAGAACTAAATCATTAGCTGTGATGGGAATTCCTATTTCTCCACACTGAATACTCCCTTGATGATGTGGTAAAACAATCGTTGTTAATAAATTTTCTAAAATTGTAGGAGAAAAATTGGTAGTATAAGAATTAATTAGAAAAAAGAGTGGCTGGCTACTTAGGAGTTCATTACATAGTATGATTAAATCCTTTAAATCTGTTGTAATATTCCAAACCTCTTTCGCTGTACCACGGCCATAACTGGGTGGATCCATGATAATCGCATCATAATGATTCCCCCGTCTAATTTCTCGTTTTACAAATTTAACAACATCATCTACTAAATAGCGAATGGAGCAGTCTGTTAAACCGCTAGCCTTCACATTTTCTTTACACCAATCAACCATTCCTTTAGATGAGTCAACATGAGTAACACTGGCGCCTGCTCGCAAACAAGCCACGCTAGCCCCCCCTGTATAAGCGAAGAGATTGAGCACTTTGATGGGGCGGTTACTTTGTTTAATTTTATCAATCATGTACTCCCAATTGACCGCTTGTTCCGGAAAAAGACCGGTATGTTTAAAACCCATCTGTTTGATTTGAAAGGTTAAATCTTGGTAGTGAATTGCCCATGAGGAAGCAATATCCCGTTTATTTTCCCAGTAGCCACCACCTTTTGCACTACGATGATAAATAGCGTCGATTTTATCTTGATAGCGTTCTTTTAAATTGCCATGATGCCAAAGGATTTGCGGATCAGGTCGCAATAAGAAAACATTTCCCCAACGTTCTAACTTTTCTCCATCCGAAGCATCTATTAATTCATACTCTTTCCAATGATTGGCACATAACATAACCACCACTCCTTTTCTGTTGCTATTATAACACAAGTGCAAAAGAAAAATCATCTGCCAAGATGATTTTAGTACTGATTACTAGCATAAGTGAAATCGGCAATCATAAAGAAATTATCTAAATAATCCTTTTTCCGGTTTTGATCATTTAAATAATAGGCATGTTCCCACATATCAAGGGCAAATAATGGTTGATAGCCATGTAATAATGGCGTATCCTGATTTGGAAGATTGATAATCTCTATTTGGTGGGCAGCATCTGCTACTAAAAAAGTGTAGCCTGATCCTTTTAGTGATAAAGCAATTCTTTTAAACTCTTGTTCAAACTCCTCATAGCTACCATATTTTTGTTTTATTGCTTCTAATAAACTATCACTGGGTTCTTTTTTCGTTGTTCCCATACTTCGAAAATAAAGATTATGATTTATTACGCCTCCCCAATTAAATAAAATGTCTTTTACATCTTGTGGATTCCATAGTTGTTGATCTAAATATAACTCATTTAATGGTCTTAGGAACGTATAACGATTTTGTTTTAATAAACCATTTAATTGATTTAAATAGTTTTTAGCATGTTTTTGGTAGTGTAACCCTACCGTATGAGTATCTATAAAAGGCTCTAAGTCTTGATATAGATATGGTAATGGCTCTAATTGATACATAATTCCCTCCTTTTATACTGTATGCTTTTCGATTAATTGTGTCATTTAAGAGGGCTAAATAAGAATAGAAATTTTTCTTATCTTCTATCATTAAAACGCCATTTTTGATAAAATTTACGTTTCAATCTATTTTTTATACGGATTTAAATAGAAAGATAATAAATAAGATAAAATTTAGCATATAAAAAAAGCAGTTATAACAACTACTTTAAATCATCAAATGGTGCTCGTATCCGGACTTGAACCGGAACTCTATTGCTAGAAGTAGATTTTGAGTCTACCGCGTCTACCAATTCCGCCATACGAGCAAGTACAAAACTATTATAGCATAAATCTTTCTACTTTCAATAGTTTTTTCATCTAAAGGGTTGGTAAAAGCGGTGTTTCCGTTTTGGGTTCCTGTTGATTTTGTCCTTTTAAGGTGGTTAGTTTTTTATTAAGATTTTTTTCAATCGTTTCTTTATCAAGAACTGTTATTTGATAGGTATTATCTCGTTTACTATTTTCTGTTATCGCCTGATACTGAAGGGCTGCCTTCGTTAACATTCCTAGATAAGCAATGGTTTGATGATTAGCTGGCAATTCCTCGCTATTAGTAGTTTTAAAACAGGTTTCCCAAGTGGGATGATTTCCATTAACAAAGGTTAGTTGATAAGATGCACAGATATATTTTTCAGTATGATCGGTCTTATTTTCACTATAAAAAACCTGGCTAAGATCAATCCCATTTAAAGGTGGCATACTATTATTTTCTATACCCAATGCTAAAAAATCATATAGCACTTTAGTAGCAACCGTCTTTCTATCTTCTTGTTCTTTGTGCGATATCTTGTCTAGTTTCGTTTCTTTTTTAGGCAAACTCAACAATAAACCAATACTTATTAAAAAAATAATAATGATCAGGGCCACTAATTGTCTATTCTTCCTTATATTTGGACTCATATAGATCTACTTCTTCCTTTCCTTCTTCTTCATTTTGTAAAAATGATCGCATATCAGGCAAATCTTCCAAGGTAGCAAGACCAAAATAGTCTAAAAATTCACTCGTTGTTTCATAGATGATAGGTCGTCCTGGAAGTTCACTACGCCCTGTTTCTTTGACTAATCCTTTGGCTACTAATCTACGAATCATAGGCGCACTGGCAATACCTCTTAATTGATCGACTTCTATTCTAGTCAAAGGTTGATTATAAGCGATGATTGCTAATGTTTCTAAGGCCGCCTGACTTAAGATATTACTTTGATCATTCAGTAATAATTTTTGGTAATAATGATGATGTTCCTTTTTGGTCGTTAATTTTAGTTTATTACCTAAAAATTCTAATCGAATTCCTCTTTTAGTTTGCCGATAATCCTCCTGTAAAAGATGAATAATTTCTTTTATTTGATTATCGTCTACTTCTAAAATAGCTCCTAATTGTGAAAGTGATAAACCTTCTTCACCCATGACAAAGAGTAAACCTTCTGTAACAGCTCTTAAATCCATGTTCTTTCCTCCTCCTAGTTGATTGCTTGACAAAAGATTTCAGCAAATAAAGAATCTTGCTCAATTTGTAACTCTTTGCTACGAGCCATTTCTAAAATGGCTAAGAAAGTGGCCACAATATATTCTTTAGAATGATCAGGAAATAAATGAAAAAAACTAATTCTTTTTTCTTTCCTTAGACGATTTCTTATTTCTAATTTTCGCGAAGAAACTGTAATTTCTTTCATTGTTACTTTTGTCTTAAGTGGTTTTTCCTCTTCTTTTCTTGCTAAAAACTTTTGGAAGGCGCCAATTAAATTCTCCAATGAGCCTTCTTCCTTAAAAGAAATGGTTTCCTCAAGATATAAATTTCTATTTTCTTGCGGTTTTGTATGAATTTCGCGTCGCTGCTCTTCTTTCGCTTTTAATGTTTTACTGATTTCTTTATAAGCTTGATATTCTAATAGCCGACTTACTAATGTTTGTCGTGGATCTTCTTCTACTTCTTCTGTTTCTGTTTGTTCAGGGTGAGGTAGGAGCATCTTCGCTTTCAATTCAATTAATTCACTAGCAACTACTAAATAATTAGAAGCAACTTCCAAATTATGATGTTGTAATTGATGAATATACTGTAAATATTGTTCCGTAATTTTTCCGACTTCAATATTTAAAATATCCATTTTATTCTCTTTTATTAAATGAAGGAGCAAATCAAGTGGTCCTTCAAACGTGCCAACTTTAAATTCCATTGATCCTTCCTTACCTTTCTTATATATTGTAACAAATTTTCTCTTTTTTTTCAATGTTTGACTTGTTATAATAAGAAAGAGGGAAAAATATGAAACGTTTTACAATGAAAGATGAACCATTTGTCTGTGACCATTGTCACTTGGAAGTAAGTCCATTACAATACAGTGCGCGTGACCATTGTCCTTATTGCCTATACTCTAAACATGTGGATATTTCTCCAGGTGATCGGGCCAATGACTGTCAGGGTCTACTACTTCCTTGTGGTATTGAAAAATTTAAGGATACTTACAAAATTATCTATCGTTGTCAACGATGTCATCAACAACACAAAAACATCATGGCCAATGATGATGATATAGAAGAGATCATTCGCTTATCACAAAATGAAAATTACTAATTAATGGTTCCTCATTTTTTTATAAATTGCTATTAAATCCGGATCATTTTGATTTGTTGGTAAATGATTTATATCAAAAAATTTCATTTCCTTTGATTCTGTATCCCACTTTAATTCACCGGAATAATTTTTAACAAAATATAAAGCGGTATTATTTATCACAACATCCCCATTAGGATAGTCATTTCTTCTTGTTTTGCCAGATACAATAGTTAATAGTTCTAAATCTTCCTCTTTGATATCTAAATTTGTTTCTTCCTTGACTTCTCTGATAATAGTATCCTGTAATCGTTCCCCTAATTCTTGGCAACCACCCGGTAACCCCCATTTATCTCTATCAGCCCTACTTTGTAATAATATTTGACCACAATCATTGATAATAATTGCTGCTGCACCATCTTGTAATAACACAAATTTATGTTGTAAAGCACCCATGCATAATCTAGTAAATACAGGATAGCCAATGAGATTACTCAACTCTATAATTTGATCAACTGATAGTTTATTCATTATATTTACTAAATCATCATATTTTAAATTTCTTTTTTCTTCATTGGATAAGTTTTTAATGTTAGCTAATATTTCATTACTGTTCATAATAATACCTCTTCTTTAACGTTGTAACTATATTATATCCTTTCCTAAGCCTTTTAGCAAATCACAAGCAATCCCCTTATGTTATTTTAAACATTATATTTCTTAAAATAAAAAAACTCGTTTTGGTTATCCAAGAAACGGGTTTTATCTTTTTTCTAATAAAGTTTTTAAGTCACATAAATTTAATGCTATTTTTAAAAATTACTATCTGTTATGAAACATTACTATTTCCTACCATTATATCTTTTAATGTTTTACTAAAGAGAGCAGGAAATGATAACGCTTTACTATTTTCATTGACCATTAAGTCTCCTTCACTAATGACATTATTACCGTCTTTGACTTTTATTTTCCCTACTATATCTCCTTTTTTAACTGGCAATTTTAAGTCTTTGGCATCTACTTCATAGGTATATTTTTTCTTTTCTTCCCCTTTTTTTGAGAGAACACCAATATCTAAGGAAGGTACTAACGTTACTTGATTAGTGGTAGCTTTATCTAACTTTATTTCTTTTACTAGTTCTCCCTTTTTCTTTACTACTTGCATTTGATATGTGTTAAAACCATAATCTAATAAGGCCATCGTTTCACTGTTTCGCACTTTACTTACTTCTTCTCCTAGAACAATGGCAATCAAACGCATATCACTTTTTTTAGCGGTCGCAGCTAAACAATATTTAGCAGCATCTGTATGTCCTGTCTTAAGACCATCAGCGCCCTCATAAAATCTAACTAATTTATTAGTATTTACCAACCAAAACTTGTTTTCCGTATTCGTCCGCAAATAGTCTTCATACAAAGACGAAAATTTTAAAATTTCTTCATGTTTTAGTAATTCTCTTGCAATCACAGCCATATCGTAAGCGGAAGAATAATGATCTTGTTCATCTAATCCAGTACAGTTCTTAAATTGAGTGTTCTTAAGACCTAATTTTTTTACTTTATCATTCATCATTTTCACAAATTCGACTTCGGTTCCTGCAAGAAATTCTGCCATGGCCACTGTCGCATCATTAGCGCTAGCCATACTGATTCCTTTCATCATTTCTTCTACTGATAAGGTTTCACCAACGGATAAGAAAATTTGACTACCGCCCATCCCTGCGGCATTTTCACTAGCCGTCACTTTATCAGTCCATTTAATTTTGCCACTTTCTATCGCTTCTAATATAAGAATTTGCGCTACCATCTTCGTCATGGAGGCAACTGCTAGCTGTTCATCTTTATTTTTTTCAAAAATAATTTTTCCCGTTGAAGCTTCCATTAGAATACCGGCTTTCGCATTCGCAATGAGACTATGATTAGCATCATTACTATTATCCTTTACACTTTCTTGGTTGGGATTAGTTGTCGGTTCCTCTTCATTATTCTTTTGTTCTTCCTGATTGGGGCCATCATTTTCTATTTCTTTTGTCTTTTCTTCTTGAGGTGTATTATTTTCTGTTATGGCTTCCTCGGCAAAGACAACGGTAGGCATACATAAAAGGAATGCGCATAGATAAATGATTACATTTTTCATCCTATCAACTCCTATTAAAAAATTATGCAGTTTGTTTTCTTTTATGCTATTAGACATGATATAATTAAAAAGTAATACATAAGCTAGAATTAGAAAGAAGGTATTGAATGAAAAAAACATGGCTACCCTTTGTAGCAATTTTATTATTAGTGATAATTAGTCTGTTAGTCTTCCTACCAATGAAAGAGAAAAAACAGGCACCAGAAAGGACCGATAAAGAGAATAAAGAGCTTACTTGGTCTATGAAAATGGCCAAGAAATATCCCTATTATCAGTCTTCCTTAGAACAACGTTATTTAACTTATCAAAAGGAGCATCCTGAACTTAGTGATGAAGAAGTATTAACTTATGTCAATATTGGCTTAGATCAACCATTCTATACAAGTACCAAAAAAGCGCCCTTTTTAAATACCAATCAGTTATTAGTGAACAAGTACTATCAGGTAGGAGAAGATTATGTGCCCGAACATCTAGAAGCACTTAGTACTTCTTATGCCAAAGCGGGAATTTCTTTAGTAAAAGAGGCCAAAGAAGCCCTGGAAGAGATGATTGAAGCAGCCAAAAGTGAGGGTCTTACCCTACATGTTACTTCTGCGTATCGCAGTTATCATTATCAAGTAAACTTGTATAATAATTATGTAAAACAAGATGGTAAAACAGCAGCTGACACCTATTCTGCACGACCTGGTTATTCAGAACATCAAACTGGTTTAGTGGTCGATCTTGATAATGTTCGTCTTCCTTATACTCAATTTGAAGAGAGTAAAGAATATCCTTGGATGTTAGAAAATGCTAGTAAGTATGGATTTATTTTACGTTTTCCTAAGGATAAAGAAGAAATTACAGGGTATCAGTTTGAGTCATGGCATTATCGCTATGTAGGGAAAGATTTAGCACCTAAAATAAAGGCTAGTAACCTAACCTTTGATGAATATTATATGCGTCATTTCATTCAAGAAGAGAATTAATCTCTTTTTTCTTTGGGCTGCATTTGTAATAGTTTTTCAAACTGCTTAACGGTATATGTTGGTTGACATCTTAAATCTTCTTGTATTAAATAACAGTAATCTTCATAATGATCATCTTCTACGAAAGTGACTTGGGCATCATATTCAGAATAGATAGGCGAAATAACTTTACCATCTATATTAATAAAGAAGTGAATGTGTGTTGTTTGGTCACAAGCTGTGATAGGCTCATTCATATAAGCTGCCAAGAACGAACTACCTGATGCTGTCTGATATTCTTTAAACTCCCCTATTTTATGATATTGACGAGAGCTTTGTTGGGTTGCTACATTGTATAAACATTCCAGATTTTCTCTCAAGTACAATCGTTTAATGACCCCATTAATTGGGGTTATTTGATAAGGAAACGGCTGTTGATACCCCTGATCAAATTCCATTTCATCCCTCCTTTGTACTTTATCATATGTGAAAAGAAAAAAAAGGTCTCAATCTTTCGATTGGGACTTGTTCATATCATTTGTTTTTAGTTGTAATGTTTCTTGAATGACGCCTGTGGCATTAAAGCTCATCCCCAGAGTAAAGATATAGGCTAGAATATAAACCCAGAATAATAACACTAAGATATTGGAAACACTTCCATAAAATAAGTCATAGTGTGAGAAAAATTCTACATAGAAAGCATAAATCTTAGAACTAAGTAACCACATAAAGGTAGTGAAAATAGCCCCTGGAATAGTACTTTTACTACTAATATCAGCATCAGGCGCTAAAGTGTAGAGTAATTTAATATTAAAGTAGATTAATATGAGAGAGACGGGATACTTACAAAGATTGTAGATAGTTTCTAAAATACCATAAACACCCTCATTATGTAGGGTAACACTGAGGGTTTTCATTAAGGTGTCGCCAAAAGCAGGTACTAGCATTAGAAAAAGGAATAGGCATACTAAAATAAGGGTCATGACAATGGCTTTTCCCCGTCGTCTTAGTTCCTTACCTGGTTTTACTTTATAGATTTCATTCGAAGTATTAATCATAGAATAGGCACCATTACTAGCTAATAAGAAAGCAGCACCAAAGAAAACAATCATATTAAAATTGATGCCTTGTCCAGTACTATTAGGAATGAGAATAGAAATAACCGCATCTGGGACACTTGTTTGCAGCATTTCTTTAATGGTGGCAGTAGAAAGTCCAAAACCACTTCCAATAACACCAACTAAGGCTAGTAACGGAATCAGAGATAAGACAAGAAAAAAAGCAAGCTGACCAGGTAAAATCCTCATCTCGGGTCTTCTTATAATTGATATTACTTTTCTTAAAAAGTCCCTAGCTCGCTTCATGATTCTTAACTCCCTTTATTTTAATCCTTGTTTCTTAGTCATCATTTCTAATGTAGCTTCATTAATAGCATCATCCAATGTTTTTATTTCATCTAAAATCATACTATACCCAACGCCGGCACCAAATTCATGAGGTAATTCTTTCATTTCTTTTTCTAGTTTTTGAGCATATGTTGTCACTTGTTGTTCACTATAACCAACTAAATAAATCAAAAATTCATTACCATCTGTTCGAATAATCTCACTGTTTTCTAGTTGTGTATTTACTAGAATAGCCGCAGCTTTTACAATTAGTTTATCGCCCTCTTCATGGCCATAATTATCATTGATATATTTGACGTTATTTAAATCAATCATCACAATTGCTTGAGGATAAACCCGACTAGCTTCCCATTCAGGAGCTTTTTTATTTAAGTAATTGCGATTTTTCAAGGATGTTAGTAAATCGGTATATTTATGGCGATCTTCTTTTTTAACCTTTTTAATTTTACGTTTGCGTTTAAAGTATAGAAAGGCAATTGCTAATAAGATTAGGGGAATGGATACAGCAATTAAAATGATAAAGAATAATTGCGTAAAAGTAGTTCGCTCAACAATAGAACGATGAATATCGTCTAATCCACTATTGCGATAATTATAATAAGAATTGGTATTAATAATGTAGTTAAATAAATTATAGAAGGCTGCATTATTCTTCTTTACCATAAACTTATAATCATTCATCATCGTATCACTATATAGAACATCATACTCTTTAAAAGTACTATTTTTATAACTGTTATAAACTTCTTTATCAACAACTACGATTTTATCTTGGGCTTTTTTAACTAAATTATCTAGTGTATGATAAGTCGTAATATTAGAACGACTGTTATTTTCAAAATAGTGATAAAGCGAATCTGATGACAACATTACAATTTGTTCTCCTTTTAAACTTTCAAAGGAGTTAATAATATGGTTATCCTTTTGCTTTCCTAATACAACGTATTCTTCGACAAAGGTTGATAAAGTGGTCAAGTATTCATGATTACTATTCCCATAATTATAATAGTCAAAATAAATATCAACATCGCCTTTATCAATCGCCTTTTTTAAGGCCTCTTTACTAGCAAATTTTTTATACTTAAAGGAAATATCAGTTAAGCGGCTAACCCTATTGATATACTCACCAGCAATCCCTGCAACTTTACCAGCCACTTCTACTTCATAAGGGTTATTTTCTACATAACCATAGATATAATTTTTAGAGATTAAATCAGCTTTTGTCTTAGCATTTAAATTATTTTCTACGACATAGTAATTTAAGTAAGCCTCGTTATATTCTTCTACATAATGATTAGCTTTCCATTTTTCAAAATACTTTTTCATAATAACATTAAGTTTGTCATTGTCTTCCCTTAAGGTCAAAACTACCTTTTTAGACATTTCCGTAAAATAATAATTAATAGAATACGTATTTTTACCAATGGTCTTATCAAGATACATAATATTAGGGATAATGATCATCCCGACTTCATTGTTATCTAGTGCTTGAAATAATTCATCAATCGTCTCATACGATTTATATACTAAGTTATTGCCAGATTTTAAGTAATAGCTAATTTCCGCAGCATCTTTGGTAAAGACTCCAAAAGTAATATTATTCATCTCTTTGATATGATTGATTCTAGTATATTCTTTGCCAATGGCAATATAGCCATCAGTAAATAATAACAAATCTTTAGAAGTAAGAGACTCTTCATTGTTTAGAATACGAAAACGATAATTCGCACTATCATTGTTATTGTTTTTTGAATACGGTGTTTTATTGAACTCTAAGCCAACATCCTTTTCAAAATCAGCTAAAAAGTTAAAGAAGACCCCACTTCCATTCATTCCATAAAGTGGATAATCATTCACAACATCAAAATCGATGACTTTCGCCTTATTTTGCTCAATCCATTTCTTTTCAGTTACCGTTAATGCCGTTTTAGCATCCTGTTTATTATAATAAAAGTAAACACCCACAAATACTAAGAGGACAACAACAAGGGGGATAAAAATGATGGTTTTCTTTTTCATGATAACTCCTATCTATCTTTTGTCCAAGAATAATGATCACTTTTTTGATGACGATAGCCAATGATAGGAAATTTATCGTCGGCAGTTGTTTTCATCACAAATACTTGAATATCATATGCTTTCTTTTGCTCTTCCGACAAAGCTTCATCAATCGTAGCAGTAAAGGTTTTAGCAGTTTCTATACTGGTCTTTTCAGAGACGGTAATTAAGATGTTGAGAATACGCCCAGAAATATGAGTACTAACTTTCTCGATGTCTTCTTTTTCTGTTAATTTACTTTTCACTTGTTCTAATTCACTATCTTTGATTTTGCTTTCTTTTATGTCAGCTAGGCGATCACCATAAATTGCCCTACCTTCATTAGGAAAAAAGACTAATTTAATAGTAAAGACAAAAATGGTTAACAGCAAGCAACAACTTACTACAATGACTGTACTTTTATTTTTTTTAATAAACTTTCCTACATTTTTCATTTTTTCACATCCCTAGTATATTTATTATACAGCAATCTCTTCCTTCTTACAAGTCAACTTTTGCTGATCGTTGTGACTAGACAATTTTTGTTAATCACCAAGGTTTACTTTTTTAATTCTTGAATTAATAAGTCACTAGCCATTTTAGGATTAATACTTCCCTTGGTCTCTTTCATTACTTGTCCCATTAAATACTTAAAGGCCCGGTCTTTTCCTGCATGATAGTCTTTAACACTATCATCATTAGTGGCTAATACTCGGTTAATTACTTCCAAGATAACGTTATCATCACTAATATTTTGAATATTTTTAGAGGCAATTAACGTTTCTAGTGGTTGATTAGTTTCTAGTAAGTCTGTTAATAACTCTTTAATATTTTTACTAGAAAGTTGTCCTTGTTCCTGTAAGGCGAGAACAGCGGTTAGTTTTTGAATACTTAACATTGTCTGATCAATGGTTATATTGTGTTTATTCAAATAGGCAGCTACATCACCTAAAAGTAAATTAGCAGCCGCTACATAGTTGGTTTTCTCATCTAACAATTGAGTAAAGTAATTGCTAAGAGAACGGTTCGCTAATAATTTATTACTTTGCAGTAGGCTTAATCCATGGCTTTGATATATTGTTCGTAAGGCGTCTGGTAAAATAGGCAGTGATTTTAGCGCTTCGTTAATAAAGTCATCAGTAAGTCGAATAAAAGGGATATCCGGTTCTGGAAAATAGCGATAATCATTCCCTGTTTCCTTATATCGCATTAAGACCGTTTCCTGTAATTTGTCATCAAACCGTCTGGTTTGTTCTTTTAATACCTCTCCTTGTTCAAGAACAGCTACTTGCCGCTTTATTTCTTTTTCAATACTAAGACCAACATTATGAATAGAGCCAATGTTTTTGATTTCACACTTTATCCCTAATACGTCATTAGTACTGATGGAAACATTGGCATCACAGCGCATACTTCCTTCTTCCATCTTACAATCACTAATGTCTGTATAAAAGAGGAGCTCTTTTAGTTTTTCTAAATAGGCCATGGCCTCTTGACTACTAGTAATACAAGGTTTTGTAACAATTTCTATTAAGGGAACCCCTGCTCGATTAAAATCTAATAAACTCACATTGCCCCGATGAGCACTTTTACAAGTATCCTCTTCTATATGCATCTCTTCAATTTCAATTCGTTTAGAAAGTCCATCTACAACAATATCAAGGTACCCGTTTCGCCCAATAGGAGTTCTATTTTGCGTAATTTGATAATTTTTAGGGTTATCAGGATAAAAATAATTTTTGCGATCGAAATGCATTTCCCTAGTGATTTGACAGTGAAGAACATGCGCAGCACGAATACCTTGCTTAATCACCTCTTCATTGACAGTCGGCAGTGTTCCTGGATAACCTAAATCGATAACATTCGTACCGGCATTCGTTTTCAAACCATAATTATTTTCACTACTGGAAAATAACTTACTTTTACTTTTTACTTCCACATGAACTTCTATCCCAATAGTAGGTTGATAGTTACGCATTGTCCCACTTCCCTTCTATACTAGCGGCCAGTTGATAAATTTTAGCTTCTGAAAGACGGGCCCCAATAATATGTAATCCTATTGGCAAGTGTTCTTTGTTTTTACCAATAGGTAAACTTAAGGCTGGTAGGCCTGCCATATTGACAGGGATCACTAAAACATCGTCCATAAAAGCTTTATGAGGATCATCTAAATCTTGTTTTAGGGGATAAGCAACGCCGGTTGTCGTTGGACCGATGATAAGATCATACTCTTGAAAAACACGATCGAATTCCTTTTTTATATCATCGCGAATGGATAAGGCTTTATTATAATACGTGGTGGCATTTTCACCACTCAATAAGTAGGAACCTACCATAATACGGCGTTTTACTTCATCTCCAAATCCTAATTGACGACTTCTTTTATACATATCTTCTACATTTTGGGCATCAGGTACACGAAAACCATACCGAACGCCATCGAAACGAGCTAAATTACTGCTGGCTTCCCCCATTGCGATAATCTGGTAAAGCGTTACAGCTGCATCTAGAAATTTCATATCAATATAGGTGACAGTAGCTCCTTGCGCTTGTAATTCTGTTACTACTCTTTCAACTGCTGCTTTAATGGATGGATCAACGATTTCACTCATAAAATAGGTAGGAATAGCAATATTAAGACCTTTTATCGACTTTCCAATATTCACAGTAAAGTCCTCTTCGGGTGCCGTAATCGTTGTTAAATCCTTAGAATCTTCTCCTACTAAAATGGATAGTAAAGCTGCATTTTCCTTCACGGTTCTAGTCATGGGACCAATTTGATCGAGACTAGAGGCGAACGCTACAAGCCCATAACGGGAAACACGTCCATAGGTTGGTTTCATACCAACAATACCAGTATAACTAGCCGGCTGACGAATACTACCACCAGTATCACTACCTAGTGCTAGCGGCACTAAATGAGCCCCCACACAACTTGCACTTCCTCCACTACTACCACCAGCAATTCTTGTTTTATCATGTGGATTACGAGGAGCTCCAAAATAACTGGTTTGACTTGTAGAGCCCATAGCAAATTCATCCATATTTGTTTTGCCAATAATAATCATTTTGTGTGCTTTTAACTTGTCAACCACTGTTGCATCATAGATAGGAATAAAATTTTCTAGCATTTTAGAAGCACAGGTGGTTCTTAACTCTTTTGTAATAATATTATCTTTAATAGCAATAGGAATCCCAAAAAAAAGATTCTCTACTTCTACTTCTCCTAATTCTTTAGCCTCCATTTCAGCTCGCTCATTGATTGTAATAAACGCATTTAAATCTTTATTCTCAGCAATTTTTTTCAAGGCTTCTCTTACTAAATCAACGGGGGTAATTGTTTTTTTAACTAATAAATCATGAATTTCAGCTATGGTTAACTCTAAATAATTACTCATGTATCATCACCGGCACTTCCACAAAATTTCCGTTTTTCTTGGGCGCATTTTTTAATACCTCTTCAGGTGTCAGCATATCCTTAGGAATGTCGTTACGTAACTTACAAGCATCTGTAATAGGAGTAAACAATAATTCTTCATCATACCCCTTGATATTATTGATTTTTTCCACATCTTGCAATAATATTTTTAACTGCCCACGAAATTTTTCTATTTCTTCCTCTGTAAGAGCGATTCGTGCTAAATGGGCAACATGTAAGACTTCTTCCTTTGTTAATTTATCCATTTGTCATCACCTTTCTGTTCTATATTTTAGCACACATCTTTCTTTCCATAAAGTCTTTTAACACAAAAAAGATGATACTGTTAATATCATCCTTTATTTTTGTTTTTGTTATGATTAATTGCTTTTAATTCTTTTTACAGCATATCCTAGACCAAGACTAGAGACTAGCATCGTAACAAGGATTACTCCCATATTCAAATCTGCTGTATCAGGATTTTTGACTTTTTCTACATTTTCATCCTCTACTGCGACTTCTTGAACTAGTTTAAGATAAATCGTTGTATTTGCTGTAAATGGTTTCGTAAAGTCATACTCCTTAGTCATAGCTTCATCGGCATAATAACCGCCAAAAGTAAATCCTTCAATTCCTAAAGCCTTTAAATCTAAATTCTTTAACTCAGCAATTTCAGCATCAGTTAAGACAGAACCTTTGGGTACCTCTATTGTTTCGTTTACTCCGTTAGCAGAAATTGTAATTTCAATGGTTGCGACAAGATTTTCTTCTTTAAAAGTACTTTCATCAATTGCTTCTACGGTTCCTTCTTTATAAGTAAGACTCGCAATATCTTTTGCAGAAGTTGCTTGTCCACCATTACTACCAACGGCGACCTTTTTGACAGTTCCAGCGGTAATATTCATACTAGCAGTATCAATAGTTCCAGTAACGTCACTATCGCTAGCGTCACCACCGACGTAAGCATTGGTAATGGTTCCACCACTGACTTCCATCATAGCTTTTTCCATACTACCACGATTCACACTTTGTAAAGTACCAATGGTTCCTCCACGAATGTTCATCGTTGCTTCACCAGTATAACCATTTGAACCACCTGCAATGACATAGGTAAAGCTGCCATCAACGATATTGACCGTCGTCTTGCCAGTATAACTGATACCTTCTCCACCACCGTAAACAGTATAAACAGTACCATCGACATGGTTAATAGTTACATTAGCAACATCTACCCGGTTAGGTGAATTTTTTGGTTCTCCACTATGCCAAGGACGATGACAAGC
The DNA here is from genome assembly GCA_958428295.1 of uncultured Bacillota bacterium. Taxonomy (GTDB): domain Bacteria; phylum Bacillota_I; class Bacilli_A; order RF39; family UBA660; genus Onthousia. The sequence goes on along the minus strand of CAUAFL010000013.1, from coordinate 6,858 downwards.
AGTGTTACTAAAAGAAGCTGCTCCACCACCTTGAATAGCAACAACCGTTCCACCATTCACTACTATCTTAGTAGTACCCACGTTACTCTTATGCAGCCCACCACCGATAATATTACGAACCGTTCCACCATTCATGGTGATGCTGGTCGTTTCATATCTTGTATCATCTTCATGGGAAGCACCAAAGATATTGGCGTTAGGACCAACGGTTTGGCTTCCTCCTTCCCAAGTAATAAGTGCTCCTTCTTTGCCATCAGTTCGTTCACTAATAGTAATAGGTGTTCCATTAGCAAAGAATAATTCAACCGGATTTCCATCCATATTTGCCGGTGTATCATAAACCGGTGCACTTTGAGCAAAAACAGTCGGCATTAACAAAAAACTTGCTACTACCGTCATAACAAAAAACAATACTTTCTTTTTCATGATTTTTCTTCCTTTCTTGTGCTAACTATACCATGAGATATCCAGTTAGGCAATAAATTTACGAAAAGAAAACTCGACACTTTCTGAAAATGCAAAATGTGATAGTGAAGTGATGTTTTTGGGATTTGTTGAATGAGATAATTCAATTTTGTTTTTACTAGACTGTCCTATAAATTTAGGTGGTAAACTAATTTTAATAGATACCGATATGGATTTTTTAACAACAGCTTTCCATATAGTTAGTAGCAATAGTTTTTTGAGCTATTCATTGTGTCTTCTTTATCCTAAATTTGACTGTGGTGTTCCAACTGTAACTAGATTTCGTGGCTAAATATTATCTTTCCTGCACATTTGTCGTTCATGATTAAATTTTATCGTAGTAGAAAAATTACTTTTTGGCAATATATCTACATAATGTACTACTTTGATATTCTCATTTCTTATTTTGTTAGCATATCACTAGCGGCAACAAAGTTGTTAACAATAATTAAAGCCCTAAGAGCAAAACAAACAAAAGTATGTTTTTTACATAAAGTGACTAAGACACCGCGCAAACCGATAGAGAATCTCATTACTCTTATTAATTGCATAGCTTTTGCCAATTGCTTTTCCACCGATGGTAAGTGCCGAAATCACGCCTGTAATCAGAAGAACTGTTATAAACTGATTACTATGTAAGCTAGTGGAAATACTAAGTGCTAAAATACTGCTGGTACTTCCTGAGATAACACCACAAATATCACCAATGACATCATTGCAAAAGGAAGAGACTTTATCGGCATTTTTCTTAAAATAAATAGCGGTTTTGGCACCTTTTATTTTCCGGGCATTCATTGAATGAAATGGTTTTTCATCAGCCGCTTGGACAGCAACCCCAATCACATCAAAGACAATTCCTAATACAATGACAGCTAATAGAATCATAATTCCAATAACAGTCGGTACTTTGGGAATCGTTATTTCTGATAAAGAGGAAAAAAGAAGGGAAATGAGAAAGGCACTAAGGGTAATTGTTACAATCCAGTGATAGTTGACAAGCGCCTTTTTCTTGCGTTTTAATTCTTTTTTAATACTTTTCTTCTCATCGATTTTATCCATCATTTCACCTCTTATTTACCATATCATATTTTTATTGCAATGCAAAATAAAAAAGGATGAAACATCCCTTTGTTTGGTAATGGCTAATAACATAGTAAACTTTACGCCTTAGGTCAAGCAGGTTTTCCCTCATTTCTACATAACCGTTGCCAGTTATGTGGTTCCCCCTTAGAGAAATGAATACTTCGTTTCCGTAAGTATGGCTTGATTACCACTGAGTACGCACTGCAATCCTATCTTATTTTGCACTCTAGGAGATTTCCTCCCCAACAGTATCTACTACTAATTCTTTTTTGCAAAGACTGTTTCAAAAAGCAATAATTATCCCTTCCTGGCCATGAAAGTGATAATCTGTCATTTATCCCCAAATCTTCACGCAAGACAAGCTACGCTACTCGTAAGTTTCCCCACCTAGTAGGTTCAGCCTAAGTCGTCCTTTGTCCGTCAAAGTTATCTTGTATAGGCAAAGAACAAGTTTAGGTCTCCACGGTAAGTGGGTCACAGCTGTATGCCATTACAACCTGCCCATTTACCTTACCTCCCAGCACCCACCCCAAACTGGGCGTTCAAAGCAAGCACCAGAAGTTTCACAGATGTGCTCTTGGGTGATGTTTTACTCTCACCTTCGTAGTAGACGTTGTCGACTAGAATAATGTGCCATCACTAAATTTTATGGCTTCATTATAACAAATTATGCTAGGTTTGTCAAGAAAGACCCTGTCTATAAAGAAATTTCTACTTCGCTACTAGCATAAAGCTCTTCAAAAGGAAATTGATTAAGGTCAATTTTTTCTTTCATAGGAGCATAAAGGTGCGTTACAAATCCATCATAAATCACTTGAAAAGAGGTCTGTTTTTGATTAACTAAGGAATAGGTTTTGTGAGGGCTAATTTCTAAGATATTACCTTTTATAATCATTACTTCAATAACTCCTTCCGTTTTAATAAGCAATGGAATTAAACCAAATTTAGCTCTTGTAGCCGTGATAACTTCCTGTAATTCCTTAGCCGTTAGTTCCACAGATAACGTAAGTGCTTGAAAACCTAATTGATATAAATAATAGGCCGTATAGGAATTGTAAACGTTAAGAGCATAACCACCAATTACATCATAGCCTCTGGCATCAAAGACCTGACTAACTAAACTTTTCTCCTGTAAGTGACACCCAAGATGGAGGGGATTACGTATAATTTTTTGATAGTCTTTTATCTCTAGTTTGTTCGCTGAAGTTATCTTTTTAAAGGTAGGGGTAATAATCGGTACGTCGTTAGCATTCTCTTTGCGCTTCCCAAGCAAGCGTTCGCAGAGTGTTCTTCTTGCTATATTTAATTCTCCCATACGAATAAAGATATCTTCATCTTTCGTAATCTCGATGTGTTGACAACAAAAGGGACTAGTTCCTAATTTTGTTAGTTGCTGACTAATTCGTTCTTTACTAAGTGCACTAGTAGTGGCTTTCGCTACCTCTTGTCCTTGATACGTAACACAATTTCCTAAATCATCAGTGAATACTATGGATAAGGGGCGGTATTTTTGCGCATGACAGGTAATGGTTAACGGGATTTTTTTAAGGATGGTATCCGTCACTATTGGTAAGGCACTATTACTTGTCTTATGGACAGCATCCAGTGTTTGTAAGTCGATTTTATTATCTACTTCAATCACTTGTTGGGCTTGTGCCTGATGAATTAATTTTCCTTGTTGATTATACAGAAAATTAACTATGAAACCTTGTTGACTGGGCATAAACCTTATCCCATCTCCTTGCTGTAATTCCTTTGTTAAGCGCAGATAAATTCGCTCTTTTGTCACTTTTATTACTTGCCCAATCCTAAGACCGATATGATTAGGGCTATCCCTATTAATTAGTTGAGCATCATCCCATAGGTGACCTTTCGTAAATCCCCGATAAAATAAACTCTTTAGCGTATCTTCTAACTTTACATCTAGAGGCTTGTTATCTAATAGACGACGATAATAAGCAGTTATAAAACCAACGTAAGTAGCACTTTTCATACGTCCTTCAATTTTTAAAGAACAGATATCTTGGGGCAAGTTTTTTAAAAAGTGCGAAGTATTGAGCTCTTTCATAGATAATAAATATCCTTCTTTTAATTTTTCTTTTCCTTCATAAAGTTGATAAAATAGGCGACAAGGACCCGCACATTGTCCCCGATTGCCACTACGACCACCTATCACTTGACTCAATAAACAACACCCTGAGTAACTAACACATAAGGCCCCATGAATAAAAATTTCTTTCTCGATAGGAACTTTTATTTGTTTTATTTCTTCTATTGACATCTCTCTAGGTAATACGACTCGTTTGATGCCTAGTTTATGAAATAATTCAATTGTTTCTATACTACTACTGTTACACTGTGTGGAAGCATGAATTTCTAGCTGGGGATATTTGGTACGGCAAAGGCACATCATACCGAAATCTTGCATAATAATGGCATCCACATGATTTTGATAAAGAAATTCTACTTGCTGTAAAAAGGCAGCTACTTCTGTTTCTTTCACTAAAGTATTCATAGTGATATAAATCTTCACACCATATAGTTTTCCTAACCGAATTGCTTTTCGTAATTCTTCTTGACTAAAATTAGGAGCAAAACTACGAGCACCAAAGTTTTTACCCGCTAAATAGACAGCATCCGCTCCATAATTAATGGCGGCATATAATGATTCCATATTACCTGCGGGTACTAATAATTCCATCTTGTCACTTCCTTAACTGAGGGTGTAGGGATTATTTTTGGTGCCATCACCACCGGTAATGGTCACAGACGATTTTAAGTATACTGTTGGATACACATTTTGAGTGCCAAGACTACTAGCAGTATCGCTATCCATATATAAATCTACGATCCCGTTACTATTCATTCTAAATAATGTGTATTCATTTTTAGAACTTGGTGATAATAACCAGATATTTTGATTTTTATAGAGCCAGCTAGTGGTCGGATTACCTCCATTACTAGTGTTACAGTTAGCCATATTTTCAAAACAGGTATCATTAAATCCATTAGCAAAAGTATAGGCATAATCACTAGGATAAAAAAGCGCTACTTGCCCTAACCAAGAGGTCGTTTTTGTTACATGTTGCGAAGTAACTTTCGCATCACTTCGTTCAAAAATATAAGCATTTTCCCCCGAAGCAGCTTTGTCACTCCCACCTAGGTACCATTTCACTTTGGCAATTTGACTTCTAGCAGTTTCAGATAATCCCTTTATTGTCCCACTTAAACTAAAATTACATTCAACAAAACCAACGGAATTTGCTGAGGCATCCACGGTGTAGTTCGATTGGTAACAAATCCCTCGTTTTCTGCTCCAATAAAAGCTACTATTTCTTCGTTCAGCTTGATATCCATCATTTAACAAATGCATTAATTTAGCATTACTCCATTCGTTGATTCCTTGTCCAAAATTAACTCCTGACCAACTATAAAGTTCTGTTTCAGCATCCCAGGCAAACTGCCCAATGGACTCATCGCGAGTAATTTTTATTAGTGGTTGTTTCGTACCATTTTCATCTTCTACTGTAAAAACACCAATAATGCGCCACAGTTCCTCGTTAAAAGTAAGATAGTTGTTAGGACTAGTACCAATATATCGGTAATCGGTTAACTGTTCTTTTGTCCAGCCATTCTGTTGACTACCACCAGTATGTTCAAAGACAAACATCGCTGTTTTATCGGCACAATCGGCTTGGTAATCTTTAATAGTTTTATCATTTACGGGTAAGCCTAACAATTGACCTTTATTTCTATTACACATATCCTCTTGCGTACAACTTTGATTAGGAATATTCACTTTCTCAAATACCTTTTTTCCTGCTTTAGTACAAGTAAGATTATATGTATACTTAGCACTATTTACACCTCTGGAATAACGAACCTTGGCACTAGTACAATTATAGGCCTCATCACTATATGGTTTTATTAACCCGGCATTCAGTAAATCTTGATAACTAATATCAACACAGCCTGTCCAAAAATTTGTTCCTAGATTAGTGATATCTTCGCTTTCTTTATTGACATAAATCTTAGCAGCTTCTACTAAACTATCCCCATAATATTCAAAGGGTTTATTTTTATTGTTATTCTGTAAACGATCAAGGGCGGGGACGATCATTAACAAAATCAAAGCCATGATGGTAATAGCCGCTAATAATTCGATTAGTGTAAATCCCTGGTTATTCTTTTTCATCTTTTTCACCTATCCTTATTTTACTACAAATCAAAAAGAGAAAAAAGCTTTATCTTTTTTTCTTTTCTAAATATCTTTAAACAAACTTTTTATTAAAGAAATCCCCAATGAGGTAATAGAGGTTTCCACTTTTAAATATTTTATATTCCATTCGCCATCATGGCAAGGAAAAAACTAACTGACTAAGGTGATCTTGGCAAAACCATGACCACGATTCCCCGTCATCGTAGCTGCCCCATCATAAGTAGGCATCACCTCATCTCCCGCTTTCATGACAGAACTTACAAACTTCTTGCCTGAGTAGTGATAAGAACAAGTGACATCGGTTGTCCCATCAGTACAAGCTACTCCTTTACTATCATTTCTTGGAGTGATGGAAGTAGCAGAAGTAATCGCTACACAACCAGTATAGCCTGAGATATAGGAAGAACCACTTCCTGCTCCCCCTGCACATATGTTGAGACAAGCTGTTCCGCCGCCGCCTCCATAATAACCACTTCCTCCTCCTGAACCATTATTTCTATTAGCCGCATTATTTCCATTACCTCCTGCTCCACCGATTCCAAAGCTACCATCTAAACCATTGGCTACTCCCATTTGTGGCGTATTACCTCCTTGTCCGCCTAAAATAGCAGTAGCACCGTTTCCTTGATAAGATAAATACGTCGGGTCAGATAGGGTTGCTGCATTACCACTTAAACTACCTCCGGCACCTCCTATGCCTCCTACTAGGGCTAAACTTCCATCACTAGCTAAGCGGTTACGACCACTTCCTCCGCCGCCTGAAGCTACCATTAGACGACTAGCAAGTGATGTGGTGTCATTCCAAGTACCTGAAGTTAAGCGAATATCTGTCGCTCCCCCTCCTCCAGCATAACCAGCTCCACCACCATTGTAGCCTCCTATTTGGCTTGTGGTTCCTAAAACACTATCTGTTCCTTTTCCTCCCACATAGACATAAAGTGTTTCTCCTTTAGTTAAACTTATTTCTCCTGTGGTATAAGCCCCGGTTCCTCCCTTTCTTACTGTATGATCACTATCAATTCCACTTCCCCCTTCAGCTCCCCAGAGTTCTATTTTGTATGTTCCTGTTTGAGGGGCCGTAAACGTTTGAG
>CAUAFL010000012.1 GCA_958428295.1 uncultured Bacillota bacterium | reverse complement strand
CCCGTAGGACCAGTAATTCCTTGAGGCCCAGTTGGGCCCGTAGATCCAGTTAATCCTTGAGGGCCTGTGGGACCAGTTGGCCCGGTAATAGAGGCGCCAGTTGCTCCCGTAGGGCCAATAGAGCCTGTTGGCCCCGTAGAACCAGCGATTCCTTGAGGCCCGGTTGGGCCCGTAGGACCAGTAATTCCTTGAGGCCCGGTAGGGCCCGTTGCTCCTGCTGGAATAACGAAGTCAAAAATGGCATTTTGATTATCACCAGAATTTGTAACGGTTGCGGCACTTCCTGGTTCTCCCGTAGTGGTTATGCCAACATCTATTGTTGTCGGTCCCGCGGGTCCGGTTGGCCCTGTCGGACCTTGAATATAGCAAAAACGGCAACCATAGGAATTAGGTTGACATGGTTTTTGATTTTCACAATTGTTAAACATGATTTTCCTCCTTTTACTAATAGTTTATTATTATATTTCAACTAGGTTATTACTATTAACTAGATTTTCCTAATAAAAAACTAGGCGGGTAATTTTAGATATGTTAAAATAAGACTTATGGAGGTAGCTAATGAAGTTAATTGCGGAAAATATAGTAAAAAAATTTGATGAAAAAGAGGTTCTAAAAGGCATTGATTTTACCTTTGAAAAAGGGAAAATTTATGGTCTTTTAGGAAGAAATGGTGCGGGGAAAACAACTTTTTTCAATTGTCTTAATGAAGATATTATGGTTGATAAGGGGCAGTTTTTAATAGAAGAAGAGAAGAAAACAAGAAAAGTTGTTACCAAGGATGTTGGTTATGTTTTGTCAACTCCGGTAGTACCTGAGTTTTTAACAGGACGAGAGTTTTTACAATTTTTTATTGATATTAATCGTGATAAAATGGACGAAGTAAAGGATCTTGATTGGTACTTTGAGTTTATGAAAATTGCTCCTGATGATCGTGATAAGTTAATGAAGGATTATTCCCATGGCATGAAAAATAAGATGCAAATGCTTGTTAATATTATGGCTAATCCTAATATTTTATTATTGGATGAGCCCCTTACTTCTTTTGATGTAGTAGTAGCTGATGAGATGAAAAAAATGCTCAAAAAAATTAAGAAGGATCATATTTTAATTTTTTCTACGCATATTATGGAGTTGGCGTTAGATCTATGTGATGAAATAGTGATTTTAAAAAATGGTAAGTTAGAGGAAATAAAAAAGGAACATTTAGAAATAGGCGAGTATAAAGATAAAATTATTGCTCTATTAAGGGAGGAAGAAAATAATGTTTAAAACATTTAAAATTTCCTTTCGTTTAAAAAGTACTTATTTTGTAAATGGTTTTATTTATTCATTACGACAATTACCGTTAGTTGGGAAACATTTATCGGGAAGACTTTATCAAAGTAAATTATTGAAGATAATTGGGTATATTTTTAATGTTATCAAAGAGCTTTTGAGTATTTTTTTGTGGAAATTTGTTTACTTTTCATTGATACTAGTGCCTTGCGCTTCTATGATGGGAGGCTCTAAGGCGAATAATTTTTTAACGCTCTTTTTCTTTTTTTCGATCATTGGTGCTTTTTTAAATACTAGTTTATTTAATCCTAGTCGTGATAAATACTATGCGATGTTTTTATTGCGAATGGATGCCAAAAAGTATGTATTGACTGACTATACTTACTTTTTAATTACTCAGTTTGTAGGTCTTTTACCGTTTGCTTTCATTTTTGGTTTGCCACTTGGTCTTTCCTTTGGGTATTGTCTTTTGTTGCCACTACTAGTGATTGCTATTAAAAATAATATGAATGCTTTTCATTTGTATCAGTTTGCTACTAAACAAGTACTTAAAAATGAGAATAAATTGCAGGTAGTTGCCATTATAGGCGTTTTAGCATCAGCTGCTTTGGCTTTTTTGTTACCGTATTTTAATTTCGCTTTGAACCCTGTTTTATTTACGATTTTAGTAGTTAGTATTTTTATCGTTAACATAAAAGCTTTTTTGTATCTTTTTCAGTATCAAAATTATTATTATAGTTATAAAAGTTTATTTTCAAATGCTAATATGATAACAAATAACCAGAGTACTTCTATGGTTCAACAGAATTTGTCATTGGCGCGTATTGAAATGACTGAAGATAGTAGTAATAAAGTGGGTTATGCTTATTTTAATGACCTATTTACAAGACGTCATCGTAAGATTTTAACGAAGGCGACGAAAAAAATTTGTTACGTTATTTTAGCTATTTTTTTGATGTTATTGCTCGTTATTTTTATAAATCCTGCGCTTCGTAAAAATGTTAATCAGGTGATATTGATGTATGTTCCCTATTTTCTTATTATTATGTATGCTATTAATCGTGGACAACCAATTACGCAGGCCATGTTTATGAATTGTGATCATTCGATGTTAGCTTATAATTTTTATCGGCAACCAAAGGCTATTTTAGATTTGTTTCGTGAACGTTTAAAAACCTTAATTCTTATTAATTTACAACCAGCTTTATTAATTGGTTCGGCTCTTGCTGTTTTATTAGCTGTTAGTGGTGGTACTGAGCAGCCTATTCACTATATTATTTTAATCATAACAATTGTGGCCATGTCTGTTTTCTTTTCGGTTCACCATTTGGTTATTTATTATTTATTACAGCCTTATAATGTTAATTTAGAGATGAAAAGTAGTACTTATACAATTGTTAATTCTCTTACCTATTTAGTTTGTTATTATACGTTTCAATTGAAAGTTCCTATTTTAATTTATGGTCTAGTTGTGCTTGTGTTTACAGTTTTATATAGTATGATTGCTTTATATTTAGCTTATACAAGAGCTCCTAAAACCTTTAAATTACGTCCTTAAGTTGCCGTTTTCTTTGTTTTGTGGTATACTAAGAAACTGATTTGGGGTGGTATCACTATGAAACATGATGAAAATTGGTTATTTCATTATCAATTATTACAAAACTTTTATCAGGAGCATTATCATAGTGATGTTCCTAGTGACTATGTTGTTTCTTATGATGACAAGGAAGTTCGTTTAGGTTATTGGGTAATTAATCAACGACGGGCCTATCAAGGAATTTATCAAGATACGGCTACAAAATTAAAGATATATCCTTGGCAAGTTTCGTTGTTAGATAAGCTGGAATTTACATGGGACCTACGCAAAAAGGTTTGGTATCAAAAATTTCGTTTAGTACAACAATTTTATCAAGAGCATGGTCATCTTAGTATTCCTTCTTACTTAACTTATACTTTAAATGATAAAACTTTTTCTTTAAGAAAGTGGTGGCAAACACAAAAGACGGCCTATAAAAAGTATTGTGGTGAAGAAGTGATTACTGGAAGTAGACTAGACCATCAACAAGCTTTATTATTGGAGACAATAGGAATTGAACAGGTTGTTGCTAGAAAAGTCAAAATGAAAGCACCAAATTATTTGGTGCAAGATTTACTAGAAATTTTTGCTATCGATTTACAAGAACTTAGTGATGTTGTTGGTGTTTCCTTAGAAAAAGAAAATATAACAAAGGTTCAACTAAAGACCTTTTGTAATTATTGTGCCTGTGATTATGAATTATTTTTACGAGCTTTGACATTAAGAAAAAATGGTTTGTCTTCTCGACCTCTTTCATCATTGGTCAAATTGGTGGAAAGAGATAGACAGTTGAATCAAGCGCACTGGATCACTGATCAATATGGCTCAGAAGTGTTAGTGGGTCATCTGTTAACGATGAATTATTATCATAAAGAAGCGGTTTTATCTGTTATGAAGCAAGAAAGTGTGCCCTTAGAAGAAGCTCTAATAGAGATTTCATTAGCAAAATATTTTTCTTCTCAAGAGATGCAAGGCTTAGTGCAGGCACCATTTCGAAAAGTAGTCAGTAGTCTTTGTCATCGTCAAATTGATGACCAGGTTCTTACTTCTTTGGAGTTTGTTAAGAAAAATTTAGAGGATACTTGCTATACTAAGTTCGTTGAGGAGGCAAAACATTGTGCCTCAACCATTCGGAATTTTTATCTTTTTGATGTTGCACGGGAATTAAGTGGCGAAAAGAAACAGCAAAAGATTGCAAGGTATCATTTTTCCCCACAGGAGGTAAAACAGATTGACCAGGTTCCTTTACAGTTTAAAGAGCAAACCATACTGGGAGCTTGTCCTAATGTCAAGCCAAAAGTATTATTAAAAGATAATCTTTACAAACAATTCTAACAATGTTATAGTGCTAACGGAGGATGTAAAATGCGTTTAGGGATGCTTTTATTATTAGTTTTGTTGTTTATAGGAATCGCTTGGATTATTTTTTTAGGCGTACGAAGAAAGTCAAAACGACTTTTTATTACGGGAATTGTATTGGCATTACTGGCGGTGATTGCTAGTATAATTATCCTCTTTTTGTATGCTTAGGAACCTTTTGGTTCTTTTTTTATAAAAAAATATGTAAAGTAGGCTTGTCTATTTCATAGAAGTTTTTGTTCGTGGTATAATAAAAAATATAGGAGGAATTAGTATGAGAGAAGAATGGAGAAATTTTGTTGCAGGATCATGGACCAAGGAAGTGAATGTTCGTGATTTTATTCAGAAAAATTATAAAAAATATGATGGTACTGAGGATTTTTTAGTAGGGACTACTCATAAAACAAAGAAAGTTTGGACAACCTGTACGGATTTATTAAAAGAAGAGTTAAAAAAGCATGTATTAGCCATTGATGTAGATCATATGTCTGCTATTAATGCTTTTGCACCTGGTTATATTAGTAAAGACGATGATGTTATTGTCGGATTGCAAACAGATGCACCACTGAAGAGAATTGTCAATCCTTATGGTGGTATTCGGATGGTTTATCAGGAGTTAGAAGCTTATGGGTATCAATTAAATCAAGAAGTAGATAAGTATTTTAATGAATTTCGGAAAACACACAATCAAGGGGTGTTTGATGCTTATACAGAGGATATTCGAAAAGCAAGACATGTTGGGTTATTAACTGGTTTGCCTGATGCCTATGGAAGAGGGCGTATTATTGGTGATTACAGGCGTATTGCACTATATGGTATTGATTTCTTAATGGCTGCCAAAAGAAAAGACTGGGATCAGTTAGTTGGTCCTATGACTAGTGATTTAATTCAGTTACGGGAAGAAGTATCCATGCAGTATCGAGCTCTTGATGAAATTAAGAAAATGGCGAAAAGTTATGGGTTTGATATTGGTAAGCCAGCTAACAATGCTAAAGAGGCTGTTCAATGGACTTATTTTGGTTATCTAGCTGCTATTAAAGAAAATAATGGTGCGGCTATGAGTTTGGGAAGAGTCGATGCTTTCTTTGATATTTATTTTGAACGAGATTTAGGAGAAGGTAGTATTACGGAGGACGAAATCCAGGAAATTATTGATCAATTTGTCATAAAATTACGCTTAGCTCGCCATCTTAGAACACCTGATTATGATGAGTTATTTTCTGGTGATCCTACTTGGGTGACTTGTGCTATTGGAGGAATCGGGGAAAACGGCAAGAGTATGGTAACTAAGACTAGCTATCGAATTCTACATACACTCAGTAATCTAGATACAGCTCCTGAGCCTAATATGACAGTTCTATGGAGTGAAAAGTTACCTGAAAATTTCAAAAAGTATTGTGCTAAAATGAGTATTGATACGGATGCTATTCAATATGAAAGTGATGATGTGATGCGTCCTATTTATGGAGATGATTATGCGATTGCTTGCTGTGTTTCCGCTATGCGTGAAGGAAAAGATATGCAGTTTTTTGGTGCTCGCTGTAATTTAGCGAAAGCGCTATTGTATTCTATGAATGGTGGTATTGATGAAATAAAGGGTGATCAAGTCTTAGTCGGTTTTGAAAAGATGACCGATGAAATACTTGATTATGATAAAGTGAAGACGGCTTATTTTAAAGCTATTGAACAAGTTGCCTCTATTTATTCTAACGCTATGAATATTATTCATTATATGCATGATAAATATGCTTATGAGGCAGGGCAGATGGCACTTCATGATACACAAGTCAATCGTTTAATGGCATATGGTGTAGCAGGACTTTCTGTGGCTTGTGATAGTTTAGCAGCAATTAAATACGCTAAGGTAAAACCTATTCGTAATGCCGATGGAATTATGATTGATTTTGAAATTGAAGGTGATTATCCAAAGTATGGGAATGATGATGATCGAGTGGATAGTATTGCCCAAGAGATTTTAGAGAAGATGTATCAAGAATTAGCGAAACATGAGTGTTATCGAGGAGCACATCCTACTTTATCTGTATTAACGATTACTTCTAATGTAGTATATGGTTCTAAAACGGGAGCAACGCCAGATGGTCGTAAGGCATTTGTGGCTTTTGCACCAGGTGCTAATCCTATGCATGGTCGAGATGCTAGTGGCGCTATTGCCTCTTTAAATTCGGTAGCAAAATTAAAATATGCTGATTGTTGTCGAGATGGTATTTCTAATACTTTCTCTATCGTTCCTAGTTCTTTAGGTCATTCTAAAAAAGAGCAAGTTGAGAATTTAGTTAGTTTATTAGATGGTTATTTTGCCCAGGGAGCGCATCATTTGAATGTTAATGTGTTACAACGAGAAATGCTAATTGATGCAATGAACCATCCAGATAAGTATCCATTACTAACAATCCGTGTCTCTGGATATGCAGTTAGATTTAATCGTTTGACAAGAAAACAGCAGGAGGAAGTGATTGCTAGAACCTTCCATGAGAAGATGTAATATGAAAGGTGCGATCGATTCAATTGAAACCTTTGGTTTAGTCGATGGTCCGGGTATTCGGACTGTCGTCTTCTTCAGTGGTTGTACTTTACGCTGTCAGTATTGTCATAATCCGGAAATGTGGGTCAAAGGAAAAGAAAATTATACTAGTGATGAATTAGTCCAGAAAATTTTACGGAACAAACCTTATTTTAAAAGAAACCATGGTGGTGTGACGTTTTCTGGAGGAGAGCCATTACTTCAAATTGATTTTTTATTAGAGGTTTGTCGCAAATTAAAAAAAGAGCAGATACATATTGCTTTAGATACAGCGGGTTATGGGATTGGAAAGTATCGAGAAATATTAGAGTTAGTAGATCTAGTTTTATTTGATGTTAAATATACTGATAAAAAGGGATATCGTACATTAACAGGGCGTGAAATGGGAGAATCTCTTAAATTTATAGAGGCAATGAATGAGAGTGGAAAACCAGTATGGATTCGCCAGGTAATTGTTCCGGGAATGATGGACAATGAATCTTATATAGATAGTTTAGTAACTTATTTACGTAGGATTAATAATATAGAAAAAGTTGAATTTTTACCATTCCATCATATGGGTTTTCCTAAATATGAACAGTTAGGAATTATAAATCCTCTTAAAGAGGTGGAGGCGATGGATGTAGAGGCTTGTCATCAACTTTATGAAAATTTTATGAACAAATGGAAAGAGACTATTTAAAAATATAGTCTTTTTTTGAATGAAGATTAATATTTATATAATAAAAAAAGAAAGTAAATCTTTGTAATAATAACTTTCTTTATTGAAAACATATTTTATTTTTCTTTATAAAAGTGTTATATCCTTTGTTTTACAATCTCTGATACTGAAAAAAACAACTATGGAAGTTGTCTTTTATTTTCCTATATGGTGGGCTGTTAGGGATTCGAACCCTAGACCCACTGATTAAGAGTCAGTTGCTCTACCAACTGAGCTAACAGCCCATATATTATTTATATTAAATATAGAAGTGAAATGACCACCTTTTTCGTTTTGGTATACATGTTGTATCCATTACGCTATATTTAAAACTTTACTTTAGCGGAAAGTACTTTTATTATAAGACTTCTTATAATTGTTGTCAATCTTAGATGCATTAATTAGATTAATCATCTATTAGTTGTTTCTTATTTATTATATCATAAATTGTTTAAAAATCTAGTCCTAAGGTAAAAAAATGTTTTTTGTGTCAGCCTTTAAAAGACTTTATAATTTCTTTTTGATTTTAAATATTAAAAAAGTGTATTTTGGTCATAAAATACGCTTTTTTGTGATGATTTTATTTTTTTAGGCTTTTATTAAAAAGGAATAGCTTTTTTGTCTTCTATTTTGCGTTGTATTAATTTATGAAGAATGAAGAGAATAATGGTGATTCCTAAGAAAACAATAGTTAATAAATAACTGTCATTAATAAATGGTTTAATGATGGTTAAGAAGTGATCGTTATCGGTGGTTACTAGGCTTAGAATTAATTGTAAGCTGCCGCTAATAAGGAATAGAATAATGGTTAAGGCTAAGCAAATGCCAGCAAAATAGCTAGCAAAGCTTTTTTGGGGCCAGCTTAGGATAACAATTAGACTTAATTCAACTAGGAGGGTTATGATAAGACCAATTTTTAAGTTTTTATTTTGTAGTTCTTGAAGAAAATTAGCAAGCTTACTATTGCCATTGTAATCTGTCGTTTTCTTTAGTAGTCGATTTGTTTCTTGATTGACGGTTTGGCTAGTTAATTCGATGACTTTATTCTGTTGAGCATCTGTTAAATTTAGGTTGAATTCCTTTTGAATGTTATCTACTAATTCTTTGGTTTTTTCATCAGTAATAGAAAGTGAAAGCACGGATTTGTTTTGTCGTTGATCTGTAATGATTTGTTGTAAAATATCATTCGCGTATTCTTTCGCTTGTTCCGATTTTAAAATGGCATCCATTTTACTAGCGTCAATACCATAAGTTTCTGCTTGTTCATATAAATTAGAAAAGGTAGTGGTTGTTTTTAATTGTTCAATGGTATCATTGATATCTACTTCAGCAATGATTCGTTTGGTAAATTTTTCAGATACAAAATGATCCACTGAGAAGACTACAATCATTAATAAAATGGTTATAGTGGTAATAATACTTATAATAATAGTACTTGCTTTGCGCAAAATAATCCCTTCTTTCTACACAATATTATAACAGAAAATATAAATTTATGTTATAGTATTTAGGAAGAGAGTTGATGATATGAGTGAAAAAGAAATAAAACGTTATCAGCCTAATTGGCAGCAAGGTCTTAGTAGTGATGAGGTAGCACAACGCGTTCAAGATCAGCTTGTCAACTTTGATACTGATGTTAAAACGAAAAGTGTAAAGCAGATTATTAGGGAGAACACACTAACTTTATTTAATATAATAAATATAGTTTTGGCATGTGCCATTATTATGGTAGGCTCATTTAAAAATTTAACATTTATTATTATTATTGTATTAAATACGTTAATTAGTACTTTACAAGAGTTACATTCTAAAAAGGTTATTGATCGTCTATCCGTTATTTCGGAAGGTAAAGTACGGGTGGTACGCGATGCAAAGGAAATAGAAATTTCATTAACGGAAGTAGTACTTGATGATATTGTTCATTTGGGTCTTGGTAATCAAGTAGTAACGGATTCTATTATTTGTCAAGGAAGTGTGTTGGTTGATGAATCTTTTATTACTGGGGAAGCGGATCCGATTGAAAAAAAGGTAGGAGAGTTATTACTATCGGGTAGTTTTATTGTCAGTGGTAGTTGTTATGCTCAAGTTGAGCATATTGGTTATGATAATTATACCGCTAAGATTTCTGGTGATACGAAGTATATTAAACCGATTTCTTCGGAAATCATGCGTTCTTTAAATAAAATAGTGAAGACGATTTCGGTAGTGATTGTTCCACTGGGAATTTTATTGTTTGCAAGACAAATGTTCTTAGCAGATAATACCTTTCAAAAGGCAGTGGTCAATACTGTTGCGGCTTTAATTGGTATGATTCCTGAAGGGCTGGTATTATTAACAAGCACAGTGTTTGCAGTATCGATTGTTCGTCTTTCAAAACGAAAAGTGTTGGTTCAAGATCTTTATTGTATTGAAACATTAGCGAGGGTTGACGTTATTTGTCTTGATAAAACAGGAACGATTACCGAAGGGAAGATGGAGGTCAAGGATTTAATTCCTGTTTGTGATGATAGCAAGGCTGTTCTTGGTGATTTGGTAGGAATGATCATGTCCTCCTTACAAGGGGATAATCCTACGGCGCAGGCTTTAAAGGCTACTTACTTTAGTAAAAAGAAAGAAGCAATAAAAAAAGTAATTCCTTTTTCCTCTGACACCAAATATTCCGGTGTTACCTTGGAGAGTGGTGTGACTTATTTATTGGGAGCACCAGAATTTTTATTGGATGATCATGCCAGGAAGTATCAAGCACAATTAACAAGTTTGTCAGCGGATAGTCGGGTAATTGCTTTGGTAGAGGTTGCAAATTATCAACCTCAAAAAAGTGTAAAAGGTGCGAAAGCTTTAGGGTTTATTCTACTTCAGGATAAAATTCGAAAAGAGGCACAGGCTACTTTAGCGTATTTTGAGGAACAGGGGGTAGCTATTAAGATTATTTCTGGAGATAACCCAGTGACGGTTGCTAGTATTGCTAAACGGGCAGGTTTATCTCGTCAAGTCAAGGTAATAGATGTCTCTACTTTAGAAACGGAAGAAGAATTAATAGAAGCTGCTTGCAAATATGATGTCTTTGGTCGAGTACGGCCAGAGGAAAAACATATCTTAATTCAGGCTTTAAAGAAAGCCGGGCATACCGTTGCGATGACAGGGGATGGAGTGAATGATTGTTTGGCCTTAAAAGAAGCTGATTGTTCCATTGCCATGGCTAGTGGTACTGATGCCGCTCGTAGTGTTTCACAATTAGTACTGCTAGATTCTAATTTTGCATCGATGCCACAGGTCGTAGCAGAGGGCCGCCGTAGTATTAATAATTTGGAACGTTCTGCTTCGTTATTTTTAGTCAAGACAATTTATGCAACTCTTTTGGCTTTCATTTTCTTATTTATTGAAATGCCTTATCCGTTTATCCCTATTCAATTGACTTTATCAAGTGTTGTAACAATTGGTATACCATCCTTTATTTTAGCTTTGGAGCCTAATAAAGAAAGAGTGCAAGGGGCCTTCTTGGCCAATGTTTTAAAGAAAGCTGCACCTCCAGCTTTAGCAATCATTTGTAATATTTTACTTATTTGTTGTGTGGGTAGTATGTTTGATTTAAGTTATGCTAAAATTTCAACTTTGTGTTTAACGTTAACTGGGTATACCTCGTTTATTCTTCTTTATAAAATTTGTCAACCATTTAATCGTATTCGATTGTTGTTGTTTAGCTTTATGTTTTACTTATTCCTTTATGCTATTTTTAATTTAACAACGTTATTTTCTATTTCCCATTTTACTAATCTAATGGTTGCAATTACCTTTCTTTTAATGTATTTATCACATTTATTATATCAATGGTTTGAAAAGTTAGTCAGTCAGGGAATTATTAAGTATCATCAAAAAGTAACGGAAGAGAGATTTAACTATAAAGAAACTAGTTAAAATTTGAGCTACACTAATGGGTGCGCTAATATAAAAACAGTTAAAAAAATTAAAATACATTTTCGTAAGGAGGTGTATTTTAATTTTGGAAAACAGTACCTAATTTGCACCTAATAAATATTTAGGCATAAGAAAACCCTTATTAAATAAGGGGTGTTTTCTTTATGGCGGAGACAGAGGGATTTGAACCCTCGCAGCAGTTGCCCACTCTACACCCTTAGCAGGGGCGCCTCTTCAGCCTCTTGAGTATGTCTCCAAAATGCTTATTGCAGTTATAATATTATCTTAATTATTATGGTTTGTCAAGTGTTTCCTCTTATTATGGAAGTATAGGTAAAAATTACTCCGACATCGTTAAAATGAGAGTAATTTTGGGAGTAAAAAAGAAAAACATTGTTGTTTCTCCCTTGATGTATATAAAAAATTAACTTCACATGGTGACCAGTACGGAATTCGAATCCGTGAATGCTGCCGTGAAAGGGCAGTGTGTTAAGCCACTTCACCAACTGGCCAAAATAAATGGCGCCTCAACTAGGACTTGAACCTAGGACCCCTTGATTAACAGTCAAGTGCTCTAACCAACTGAGCTATTGAGGCAAATAATGGTGGGCCTGACAGGACTTGAACCTGTGACCTCTCGCTTATCAAGCGAGCGCTCTAACCAACTGAGCTACAGGCCCATTTGTGAATTGCTCAATGACAGGTATTAGTTTACACTAAAATTCTTAAAAGTGCAAGGTTTTTTAGTCAATTTCTGCATTAGCAATATTAGAATAACAAATCTTATTCATTAATGCAAGTACTTTTTTAGAGAAATTCTATTTGTTTTTCATCTTTTTATCACAAATGTTCTTTATGCTAATGATTGAACAGGAGTGTGATCTAGATGCCTAAAATGAGTAATTTCTTACATCAACGATGGCTTTTATTTTTTAAGATTGTTATTATACTAACTATTTTGGTCGTAGGAACGCTATTACTTGATTATTTAATTACTTTACAAAACAAACCTTTATAAGCAAGTTTATCTTATTATATGTATTATAGAAAAAATCATACAGATATTTCAAAAATTTTTGATCCTTCTAAAAAATATTTACGGAGGGTTAAGGATACTTTAGTTTACTTGTTTTGAAGAGTTTTTTTTGGTATAATGAGACGAGAAATGAGATGAGTTGAATGATACAAACCGTTATCGAAGAAGGACCTTTATTAAGTGTATTGCAAACGTTGTTTAAGGAGTTTAGTCATAAAAAGTTAAAAGGCTATTTAACAGGTGGTGCTGTTCTTGTCAATCAACAGGTTATTACACAATATAATTATTTGGTTAGAAAAGGGGATAAGCTGGAAATTAGAAAGCAAAACAAGACACATCAACATAGTCTTTTGCCTATTTTGTATGAAGATGAGGATTTCTTAGTAGTGGATAAACCGAGCGGTTTGTTGACGATTTCTACGGGCAAAGAAAAGGAACATACCGCTTATCATTTGATGCGGGAGTTTGTTAAAAATAGAGGGCAGCACGATAAAATTTTTATTTTACATCGATTAGATCGGGATACGTCGGGAGTGTTAGTGTTTGTTAAAAAGGAGGCGTTAAAGCTTGCTTTTCAGGCATCCTGGGATACGTTTGTCAAGGAACGTGAATACTATGGAGTTGTAAGAGGAAAACCAGAAGATCAGCAACATTATGTTTGTTATTTACAGGAAGATCGTCAGTATAAAGTTTATGTAACAGATGATAAAACCAAAGGAAAGAAAGCAATTACTTCTTTTCAGAAAGTGCGAAGTAATGACACTTACAGTTTACTAAAAATTCATCTTGAAACAGGGCGTAAAAATCAAATTAGAGTGGTTCTTTCTCATTTGGGTTATCCCTTAGTTGGTGATACCAAATATCAACTTTTTAAAGAAAAAGCTAAACGACTTTATTTACATGCTTCTTGTATTGTTCTTGTACATCCGCTTACTAAGAAAACTTATACATTTACCAGTAAATTACCAACATCTTTTCAAGCGTTAGTTGGTCTATGAGACGGGTTTTGATTGACGGGGATGGCTTTCCGGATCTTAAAAAAATTGTCGCTCTTTGCAAGTCTTATTCAGTAGAGGTGTCTATTTTTATTGATACAAGTCATGAACTTACCATAGAAAAAGCACATGTTCATTAAGTTGCGCAGGGATCACAACAAGTAGATTTGGCTATTCAGAACTTTGTCCAAAGGGAAGACTTGGTTTTGACAAATGATTATGGCCTAGCATGTATTGTATTAGCGAAAAAGGCACAGTGTTTAGATGCTTGTGGTGTTTCTTACCAGCAGGAGACGATAGACTATTTGTTAGCTGATCGGGAATTTCATCGTAAAATGCGATAGCATCGTTATTATTTTACAAAATCTAAGCGTACTAAAAAGGAAGAACAACAGTTGTTAGGTAGTTTGAAAGCACTTCTAAAAAGGGATTGATTTCTTCTTCTTGTTTACTATATAATGATAGCTAGGGAGATGGTAGTAATGAAAAAGCAAAAGTCGTTAATTGTTCTTGGCATTTTAGCTGTTTTTTTAATTGGTGGGGTGATTTATTTATTCCTTACAGATGATACCTTGTTTATTAATAAAGATGAGCGTAATTTTCGACAAGAATATGAGAAGTTAAATGGTAAGGCAACAGGTAGAGAAGATAGGAAATATCTTTCTGTTACAATCCCTGAGAAAAATTGGGTACAGTATACTAGTACTGATGAGGTTTTACAACTTTTAGAAGATGGTACGGGAATTATTTATTTTGGTTTTCCAGAATGTCCTTGGTGCCGTAGTTTGGTCCCTGTGTTGTTCTCAGCCATGGAGGAAGCCAAATATCAAAAATTATATTACTGCAATGCTTTAGAAGAGCGCGATAGTAAGCATTTAGATGAGACGGGTACTGTGGTGACGGATAAAAAAGGTAGTAAGAATTATGCAAAGATTTTGAGTCGTTTGGCGGATCACTTGGATAGTTATGAAGGGCTAAATAATGAGGCTATCAAACGTTTATATTTTCCGACTGTTGTATTTGTAAAAGATGGTCAAGTAGTTGATTATCATGAGGGGACAATTGATAGTCAGAAGGATCCTTATCAGAAACTAAGTGATAAACAAGCAAATGAATTAAAGAATGAATTAATTGGTGGCATTAAAAAAGTGCAAGGCTTATTGTGTACCGATGATAATAAGTGTTAAAATGAAAAGTTGTCAAGAAGTAGAGCATAGTCTCATTACTAGTTATCGCAAAGCTATTTGGCGTCCTTTTATGAAAGCGGTGATGGATTATCAACTGATTAAAAAGGGAGATCGCATTGCCGTTTGTATTTCTGGTGGTAAAGATTCTTTTTTGCTTGCTAAGTGTCTAGAGGAGTTACAGCGTCATGGAAAGGTAGCGTTTGAACTCGTTTATTTGGTGATGGATCCTGGTTACCAGGGAACTCATTTACAAAAAATAAAAGACAATGCAGCATCCTTAGGGTTACCTATACAAATTGTTTCTTCTGATATCTTTGCGGTAGCGAATAAATTAGATAAAGAGCATCCTTGTTATCTGTGTGCTAGAATGCGCCGGGGCTTTTTATATCAACAAGCACAAGAAATGGGCTGTAATAAAATTGCTTTAGGACATCATTTTGATGATGTTATTGAAACGATTTTGTTATCGATGTTTTATGGCGGAGAGTTTAAAACAATGCTTCCTAAGTTACATAGTACTAATTTTTCTCAGATGGAGTTAATTCGTCCTTTGTATTTAGTGAAAGAAGATGCTATTGTTTCTTTTTGGGAGAAAGAAGGGTATCAGTTTATAAATTGTGCTTGTCGTTTTACCTCTAGTAAAGCGGCGACTTCTTCTAAACGTTTAGAGATGAAACGACTTATTGCTTCCCTCCGGCAGAATAGTGCTGTGATAGACCGTAATATTTTTAAAAGTAGTGAGAAAGTGAATTTAAAAACAATTCTTAGTTACGAGCAAGAAGGACAAACAATTTCTTTTTTAGATCATTATGATGAGGTATAAATGTAAGACCTCTTTTTTATCTAAAAATCTAGGTTGTATAAAAAAAACATTTTCCAATCATTATAGAAGTGAAAGGAAGATGGAGATGGCACGACATAAAGTAGAAATTAGTGGAGTTAATACGGCGGATTTAAAAGTTTTAACGAGTGATGAGATGACGGATTTATTTCTTAAGATGAAAGAAGATGATCCTTTTGCTCGCAATGATTTAGTCAGTGGTAATTTAAAGTTGGTTCTTAGTATTTTAAGACGCTTTAAGGGCCACGATGAGAATATGGACGATTTGTTTCAGGTTGGTTGTGTTGGATTAGTGAAAGCAATTGATAATTTTGACTTAAGTCATGAGGTGAAATTTTCTACCTATGCAGTACCGATGATCGTGGGGGAGATTAAAAGATATTTGCGGGATAATAATAGTGTGCGGGTTAGTCGTTCGACAAAAGATTTAGCCTATAAAGCTTTAAAATTGAAGGAAGAGGGAACCCTTGTAACGGGTCAAGAGCCAACGACGGAAGAAATCGCTAATAAGTTAGAGGTGACTCCTTATGAATTGGTCCATGCACTAGAGGCCTTACGGGATCCTGTTTCCATGTTTGAGCCAATTTATAGTGATGGTGGAGATACAATTTATTTATATGATCAAATAGAAGATAAAAAGCAAACAGGGAAAGAGATGGAAAGCCGTCTTGCTACGCAGGATGCGGTTTCTACTTTGAATGAACGAGAACAGTTTATTCTAGATGAACGATTTATGATTGGGAAAACACAAATGGAGATTGCAGAAGAGTTGTCAATTAGTCAGGCACAAGTATCACGTCTTGAAAAAAATGCTATTAAGCAGTTGAAAAAGATTTTAAAGTGAGAAATTGGTTATTGCCATCGACAGAAGCATAGATGCTTCTTTTTTTCATATGATTAACTAGTAGGTGGTGTCTATGCGACTATCGGATTTACAGAGTAAGGATATTGTTAATACAACGGATGGTAGAAATATTGGTAATATTATTGATGTGAAAATTGATGAGAGAACGGGGGCCATTGTCGCTTTAGTGGTGGAGCCTTCAAAAAAGATGATTTCTTTTATGAGTAGAGGAGTTGATACCGAGATAGCCTGGCAAAATATCGAACGAATTGGGGAAGATGTGATTTTGGTTCGCTTGAACTAAAGGAGGAAAAGCTATGACAAGTGGGAGAATTCATTTAAAAAAGCCTCGTAAACATTCACCTCGCTCCCGCAGGCAAACTTGTTTTTTATTTTTCGTCTATTCACTGTTAGCCTCTTTTTTAGCAACGCTTTTGCTGCTTTCTTTTGCCGGTAGAAAATTGCAGGATATTATTATTCGTTATGCTAGCACGGAAACGAATCGTATAGCTACGGCGATTTTAAATGATACCATTAGGAACGAAAATCTATTGTCTAGTGATACCTTATATACTATTACTAAAGATAAGGATGGAAATATTCAGTTAATTGACTTTAATACAAAGGTAACAAATGATATTTTAAAAGTTATTAATGAGCGGGCCACAAAGCGTCTTTTGGCTTTGGAACGGGGCGATACGAAAGATTTAGATCTATCTAATGGCTTGAAAGGAACGAAACTTTCTTATTTAAAAGATGGGGTTGTTTGTGAAATTCCTTTAGGGGTCTTATTAGGTAATTCCCTGGTCGTTAACGTCTCTTCCCCCGTACCAATTCGTTTTTCTTTTGTGGGAACAGTTACTAGTAATATGAAGACGAAGGTGACATCCTATGGGTTAAATAACGCTTTGGTAGAAATTATGGTTGAAGTGACAATTATGGAACGAGTAACATTACCTCACAGCACAGAAAATATTACTGTTACGTCAATGGTTCCTTTAGCAGTTGAATTAGTACAAGGTCGGGTTCCTTCCTTTTATCAAGAGGGACTTAGTAAAAATTCTAGTAGTTTGTCTCTTCCCCTTGGGGAAAATTAATGCTATAATTTAATTAGGATGTGATAATATGGTTGAATTATTAGAACAGTCTTATCAACTGATACGAAATGATGAAAATTGTTTTGATATTGCTTTGGTGGAAGCAAAGGTAACAGAGTATTTTTTGCCATTTGATTATATTTGTGGCGACTTTGCTTATGATAAATTACGTTTGAAAGGCTTTTATGATTCGACGAATACGAAGGTAACGGCTATTAATGATATTGCTTCTTTAGATGACTATATTAGGGACTACTGTGCTTATGGGGCTAAATTGTTTTTATTGAAAAAGGAAAAATAACCTTTCTATTTTTCTATTTTTATGTTATCATGTGATATATAAGATAGTAAAAGGGAGGATATTTATGGATACAGAAAATAAAAAAATGATGTCAATTGTGCAGGAAGATGGTTCAATCGATGAAGTTGAGGTTGTCATTGCTTTTGAATTTAAAGATACAAAAAGGGAATATGTTGTCTATACCAAAAATGAAACGGATGAAAATGGAAATGTTACCGTCTATGTTTCCTATGTTGATCGTAGTGGTGATGGACCACGTTTGTTAGGCATTGAAGATGAGGAAGAGTGGAATCGAGTTAAAGATGTACTTAGAAAGCTAGCGAAAAAAGATTAGTAGTGGAGGCGATTTTTGATGGATTATAAACTAGATAATGAGGTGTTTGAAATTGTGTTGGCACCTTCTATGCCTAAAGCGTCAGCAACAGAAGAACAGGCGCGATTACTAAGATTGAAAGAGCAATCCCAGTTGGTTTATGTTGAAGTGCTAAATGAATTTTTAAAAAGAAAGAAAAGTACTTTGGAACCAGAAAAGAAAAAAGGGTTGTTCTCATTTCCCCGAAGAACCAAAGAAGAACGTGATGAGTTAACTAGGCGTTTGAATATTTTTTCTGAAGATTATGATGATTTTATTACTCACTATGCGAGAGTGCGAGGTATTGCTAAGAAACTTTTAAAATTACCGAAAGAAAAGCTTATTGATATGTACAAAAGTGCAAGTCTAGGTGTATTGACTCCCGGACTAGAGTTTGAGAACGAAACACTTCGTGCTGAAGATAAGTTTACAGATATTGTTCCTGGGATAGATACGACAGCTGTTAGAAAAGCAGTTAATGATGCAATGGAAGAAGCTACTGGTAAAAGTGATCGTGATATTCATACAACGGTAGAATTAGAAGCTCGTAATATTGCTGATAATTTTATCCAAAAATCTATTCCAGTAGATATATCAGATGCTGTAAAAGAAGCGGTTGATGTAGCAATGAAAAATTCAAGTAAGGATGATAATGCGATAAAAGATAGTGCAGGGTATAAAATTGCAGATGAAATTTTAGCAAATTTAGATAAAAAAGATGCGGGGCCACAAATGGCAGCAAAACCAACTTCTTCCTTTGTAGAACAAGAGACTCCTTCTGTCAAGGAAACAACTCCTATTTTTGCTACTGATCCGAATTTTGCTTTTGAAAATATAGAGAGTGTTGCACCTGCGGTAAAACCTTCCAATGATCATCTTTCACCTGAAAAGGAACCTAAAGTTTCTTCTACGCCTATTTTTGGTGCTTCTTCGGAAAAACCGGTGGTGAAGACACCTGCAACTAGTATGGCACTAGGCGATAGTGATTTAACATCGTTACAAAAACAATTGGAAGAAGCCACAAAGCAAGCAGAAGCAAAAGAACAAATGCGTTTGGCGAAAGAACAAGAGTTACAAAAGGCTCAAATGGAAGCTGCCAAAGTCAAGGAAACACTTGATAAAGTACGGCGGGAAAGAGAAGCTTTAGCTCGTAAGGCGGAGGAAAAAAGAAAGTTTGCAGAGGAAACAGAGAAAGCCGCTCGGGAGGCAAAAGCTCAAATGGATCTTGTTAAACGAGTTAATGAATTGAGAGCAAAAGCAGCTCGAGAAGAAGAGGCAGCTCGAGAAGTGGATAGTAGAATTCAAAAGGAGCAGCAAGAAGTACAGAGGACTAAGGCTGCTGCTCGTCAAGAAATTCAACAGACTAATCAATTCAAACAGACAATTGAACAAAGTGATGAAAAGATCAATGCTAATACAGCAGTATTGTTAGAAGCTAGTGCTGAGTTGAAGAAATTACAAGCAGCAGGGATTAGTAGGGTCCAACCCGTAGTGGGTATGGAGCAAACTAATGTGAGCGATAATCATATTTTCTCTGGTAGTACGCCATTAGAGAATGGTCGTCATCGTTAGTAGTTATTAACACATATCCCAAGGGTATGTGTTTTTTGCACACTATCATAAGCTTTACATATATTATCATAGGTGAAAGGCATGGAAAACAAAGAGCCACTTTATTATACAGTAACAAAGGGAGATTCTCTTTATAAAATTGCCCAGCAATTTAATACGACTCCTGATGCTATTATTTTGTTAAATCATTTGAAAAATAACTTGTTATTACCAGGACAAATACTAACTATTAGTGAAGCTAGTCCAAGTTATCAAGAAGCTTCTTATAACAGTTACCAAGACTTTTTAATAAAAAATCAAGGCCGAGGTTATTTAAAGATACAGGTTTCTACTGGTTATGGAGTTTTTCCATTAGCTGACTGTCAAGTAGTTGTCAGTAAGATTATCAACCAACAAAAAGAGACTTTTTTTAAAGGAGTGACAGAAGAAAGTGGACTTATTGATACTATCGAATTGCCAGCAGTCATATCCCTAGACAAGGATTTGCCTCATTTTACAGAGTATACAGTAGAAGTAAGCCATCCAACCTATCAACAAGAACTTCCTGCTTCTGTTTATATTTATGATGGAATTAAGAGTATTCAAAAAGTAGAAATGGTACCACTTGCAGTGAAAGAAGATAAAAAGAATGGATAGACAACTAGGAAAACCGGTCATTCCGACTAGTATTATTGTGCATTTGGGTGCGCCCGAGGTGGCTGCTAGAAATATCACGATTTCTTTCATTGACTATGTAAAAAATGTTGCTTGTTCAGAAATTTATCCGACTTGGCCAGAAAATGCTATTCGCGCTAATATTTTAGCACAAATTTCATTTGTTATGAATCGTATTTATAGTGAATGGTATCCTAGTCGGGGGTATCTTTTTGATGTTACTAATCATACTAGTTATGATCAAAAATTTATTGAAGGACGTAATATTTTTGATAATATTTCTAAGATTGTTGATGAAATTTTTAATAATTATGTGGTAAAAGGGGATCAAGTCCAACCGTATTTTTGTACTTATTGTGATGGTTTAGCAACCGTTTGTAAAGGACTATCACAGTGGGGGACGGTTGATCTTGCCAAACAAGGGAAAACACCATTACAAATTTTGCAGGCTTATTATGGATCTGATATAACGATTATTCAGGATGCACAGATAGGGGAACATATTGCTACTTATCCTGGTACTCCTTTGAAACTGGGGGATATAAGTGAGCATATTCGTATTATCAAAAGGCAGTTAAATCGAATCGCTATTAATTATCCTGCTATTCCAAGACTTGAAGTTATTCATGAATATTATGATGTAGTCACTGAGCGTACAGTTAAAAAGTTTCAGGAAATTTTTAATTTAACTAGCACAGGGATTATTGATAAAGCCACTTGGTATAAAGTTAAGTATTTATATACAAGTGTCAAGAAATTAGGCGATTTATATTCAGAAGGGGTTTTATTAGAGGATGTTGAATTAAAGTATGATTTAGAGATAGAGGTAGGTGATAGCGGATTACACGTCCAAGCCTTGCATTATTATTTATCAGTAATTGCTTATTTTGATGATAGTATTCCTAAATTACCCTTAGATACAATTTATGATGAGAATACGAAAGCGATGGTTTTGGCGTTTCAAGCTGCGTATAGTCTACCTGGAACAGGGGTGTTAAATATAGAAACTTGGAATAAACTAAGACAAGTCTATCAAGATCTTTTTTCTAATTTACCGAAAGAAGCCCTAGCAACAAAAGAATGGATTTACCCAGGCCGCTATTTATCTTTAGGAATGCGTGGGGATGATGTTAGTGATTTACAACGTTTACTGCGCCAATTAGCTATAAAGGATTCCTCTTTGAAACAGGTGACGATCACCGGTTGTTATGATACAGCAACAGAAGAAGCTATTAAATATTTACAGCATTTGTGGCATTTAGAAGAAACTGGTGGAACAGGTCCTTTGGAGTGGCGTGAAATTGTACGACAGGTGCGGGAATAACGTAAAAAGAGTTTCTTGTTGTAAAGAAACTTTTTTCAAAGATATAGTTTTTGTCCAATCGATAGTAAAGTATTAGATAAATGATTTTTTTGTATTAAATCATTAACAGTGGTGTGGTAAGTTTGTGCAATACTAAATAAACTATCACCGGCCTTGACAATATATACATCTTTAGAAGCGGGGGGAATATTAGGTATTTCTAGAGTTTGTCCTATGTTTAATTGATTACTGGAAAGGTTATTTATTTGTTTAATTGCTTCAATGCTGACGCCATATTGATTTGCTATTTTCCATAAACTGTCGCCTTTTTTTATTGTATAGATATTATTAGTCGTTGATAGTTTTGGAATTTTTAATATTTGTCCAATTATTAGCAGGGTATTGGTTAAATTATTAATGTATGAAAGAGTCGCTATATCCGTATGAAAAGTATTTGCAATTTTATAGAGGGAGTCACCTTTTTGTACTGTATAAGTATCATATTTTTGTTGCTCTATTTCTTCTTGATAGCTAGGAATATTATCACAAATATCTTCTCCAATATGCTCAGGTATGGGAAAAAGTGTTTCATTTACTTGTAGTGTTTGACCAACTAAAATAAGATTGTTCTGTAAGCCGTTCCATGCTATTAGTTTATCTACTGTCGTATTGAATTGTTTCGCAATTTTGTAAAGGGAATCACCTTTTTGAACAGTGTAATATGCTGTTTCCTCTCTATTCATAGTATCACCTATTTTATTATATGAGTTATTCTGATTAATGCGCTTTTTTAAATAAGATTTTTGTTATTTTCATATGTATTTTTTTATTTGTTTTTGATGTTGATTTTAGTAGTAGTTATGATTTGTCTGCTCAAAGCTCTAGAATTATTTTAGCAAATTCTAATCAAGATATATAAGTAAAAAAGAAAAAGCATACTGCTTTTTCCTTATATATAATATAAATGTTATTTCCTATGGTGGCTCCAGCGGGAATCGAACCAGCGACACAGGGATTTTCAGTCCCTTGCTCTACCGACTGAGCTATGAAGCCAAAATGATTGGCGGTTCCGACGGGGCTCGAACCCGCGATCTTCTGCGTGACAGGCAGACGTGTTAACCAGCTGCACCACGGAACCATGGTTGCGGGAAGAGGACTTGAACCTCTGACCTTCGGGTTATGAGCCCGACGAGCTACCAACTGCTCCATCCCGCGATATAAATAATTGGCGGAGGAAAAGGGATTCGAACCCCTGCGCCGCTCGCGCGACCTCCCGGTTTTCAAGACCGGTCCCTTCAACCAGACTTGGGTATTCCTCCGTAGATGGTGCCTAAGGCCGGACTTGAACCGGCACGGGTATTGCTACCCACGGGATTTTAAATCCCGGGCGTCTACCAATTCCGCCACTCAGGCATATAAATGGTGACCCGCATGAGATTCGAACTCATGACCCTTTGATTAAAAGTCAAATGCTCTACCGACTGAGCTAGCGGATCAAATAATAAATGGCTGCCTCGGTTAGATTCGAACTAACGCATGTCAGAGTCAAAGTCTGATGCCTTACCACTTGGCTACGAGGCAATCTAAGTGGTGGAGAGAGATGGATTCGAACCATCGAACCCGAAGGAACAGATTTACAGTCTGTCGCGTTTAGCCACTTCGCTATCTCTCCAAATAATAAAATGGTGCCGAAACCAGGAATCGAACCCGGAACCTACTGATTACAAATCAGTTGCTCTACCAATTGAGCTATTTCGGCAACATATGGTGGGCGATTAGGGACTCGAACCCCAGACCCTCTGCTTGTAAGGCAGATGCTCTAACCAACTGAGCTAATCGCCCGAAATAACACTTGACGTCATTTAATATACCAGTTAATTGTTGGCTTGTCAATAAAATTTCCGATTTTTTTGATTATTTTCCGTTCTCTTCACAGTAGGTATTTAATTTTAATTTTATCCAGTTATCTAAATTAGTCGCTAAATTTTTAAAACCAGAATTTGTCTCTTTGATTTTGCTATCATGTCGTTTCATAATACGGTAGTCAATTTCTTTAATACTTAACTGATAATGTTTGGAATCTTCTTGTCCAATTATCTTTACTCTAATAATTTCTCCCATTGCTACATAATTATGAATATTACTTACAAAATGTGTGGAAATTTCAGAAATATGGATAAGGCCACTATGATACTCATCTAAATGGACAAAGATGCCATACTCTTTAATTCCCGTCACAAAACCGGTGACAACTGTGCCAATTTTATAGGCTTCTTCCATTTCGTACACCTTCTTTATGGCTTTATTATAACAAAGGTTGGCATTTCTTACAAGGGCACGATTTTTCTTTACTTCCATAAAAATATCGCCTATACTGAAGTTAGGTGATAATATGAAACAAGATACGGAAGTAGAAAAGAAAATCCTAGAAATTATTGACCAGTTACGGCCTTTTTTGATAAGCGATGGTGGCAATTTGGAATTTGTCTCTTTTGAGGATGGCATTGTTTATGTGAAGTTAAGTGGTGCTTGTGTGGAATGTGATTTTTTGGATGTTACTTTAAAAGATGGCATTGAACAAATGATTATGAATGAGGTTCCGGAAGTGAAGGAAGTTCGTAACGTTGTTTAGTTAATGCCGATGTTCTAACCAATCAATTCGAGGAATTGTCACTTTATTTTGAATCGTTATATAGATGAATTGTAAAAAATATTCATAATCGTCACTTTTTTCTAAGATAGGAATTATTTCTGTTTCCGGTAAAATGTCGTTGACGATTTTTTCGTAACAATCAAAGTAAAAGCTAGGGAAAAGGAGTCTAGCCATCAGAAGGGTAAATTGATAAGCACTATAAGGCAGGGTTTTTATAATTTTTTCAATAGTTGTTTCTTTATAGTAGTCATGTAGAAATAAAGATTTTAAATATTCCGCTACATCGCGGGCTTTATGATCGATGACTAGATTTAAAGGACAATAATAGTCAAATAGGCTCATATCAGAGGAAACCCTTCTTCTTTGAACTATTAATGGTTCTTTTTCATTGAGTTTAGGATGATTGAGAGCGTCATTCAGTAGACTAATGCCGTTTTCGGCAAGTCCAATGTAGTAATCTAAGCTATTATACAAATGTGGATATTTATTTTTAATATAATGTTTTTGGTATTCAAAATAATCAATTTTTTTCATCCATAAATTAGACCAATCTTGCCGATTGATTAGTTTAAAGCTTGTTGGTAAAAAAATATTATTTTGGCTATCTAATACGTGTTCTAAAGTAAGATTTGTTTGGGGTAGGGGATCTTTCATTAGTATGTAAAATTTATGATTAATTAGGGTTAGATACTCTCCCATTTGGTTCTTTATGATTTGTGGTAACTTAGGAAGTTGCTGTGTTAGTAGTTTATTTAGAGTGGTGATTTCTGGTAATTCTTCTAGTGGTCGTAGGTAGGGAAGAAGTCGGTATTGTTGCTTTTGAATTATAAAATGATATTCTTTATGATGATTAATTAATGTTTCCGGATACAGGTGATAATAATAGAAAAGGGCATTTTTCATTAGTTATCACCTCATTATACCTTATGTGTTAGTTTTTAAATTATGTCTTTTGTTGATGATTATAAAAATGTTCGTCGTCACTATCATTAATGGTAGTTACAAAATTTTATGAGGCTTTAGATCTTTCCTTTAGTTATAGTATGACAGTATAAACGTGCACAAATAAAAAGAACTAGCAAAGTTCTATTTACAGCTAGCGCCTAATTGTTCATAAGCACTTTTCATATCACTAAGTTTGATTTTTCCGTCTTTAATTAAAGAGCCGTTAGCAGAATCAATTTCAATTAGTTTTTTGGTATCAATCTTTTCATAATTAATATCGACTGTTGAAGTTAACTTATTATCTTTTACTTCGACTTTGTAAGTGTAATATTCAATTCCTTTATAGGGACTATAAATTTGTTCAATTTGCTTTTTATAACTATCAAGAATACTGCTACTTTCCGTTTCGACAGTTTCCACACTTTTCACTTGTGTCACGGTATCTCCTTTATAAGAGACTTTGTAGTTTAAACTGGTTTTCATATTATTTTGATTCATAGTCCTTGTACAGGTCATGCTTTTTTCACTTGTATTGCCACAACCTGTTACTAAAAGGATTAGGGCAAAAACGAGTGTTACTCCTAAAATTTTCTTTTTCATAATTTCCTCCTTTAATTACTCTACCATAAAAAAATAATTTTCACCATAGAATTCGACAAAATAATCAAGGCATTTTTGTTACAGTAAATACGGTGATTAAAATGCATAAAAAATTCTTTGCTGCTGTACTTATCGCAATCACGTTAGGTTCCTTGCTGGGACATACGCTATTTAAAAAATATCAACAAGAGGAACAAGTTGTCTTTAAAGAGCGCAATGTTGTTTATTTTTTACAAGAGGGTGTCTATGACAATCAAGAACGGGCAGAGAAAGCGACAGAGAACCTTGATACTAAATTAATAGTCAAAGAAGATGCAAAATATTACGTTTATTTAGCGATTACTAAAAATACTAATAATTTAAGACGGCTGGAGAAGATGTATAAAGATATGAAATTGGAGGTGCATGTGAAACAGATGAATGTTTCTAATTCTTCTTTTTTAACAGCGTTAGAACAGATGGATGGTTTAATGAGTACTACCAAGGAAAATGAGGAAATGCAAACAATTAATAAGGTGGTGTTGGCAACCTATCAAGAGACGATTTTAAAACAATAAAGATGGTCTTTTTTGTTTAATATAATATGAGGTGTTACATGAAAATAAAAGATATTCCTATTCCTGAACGACCACGAGAAAAGTTAATTGACCGTGGTGTTCAAAATTTGGCGACAAGTGAGTTATTAGCAATTATTTTACGTTCCGGCACGAAAGAGAAAATGGTGCTAGAACTTGCCTTTGATTTATTACGGCAGGTGGGAAGTAGTGCTAATTTTGAAGATATTACGATGGAAGAGCTATGCCAGATGAAGGGAATTGGCGTTGCTAAAGCTACTAATTTATTAGCGGCTATTGAGTTAGGACGACGTATTTTTTTAGCAAAGGATATTCCTAATGTCAAACTAAATACAGCTGATGCTATTTATCAATATAGCAAATATTTTTTTCATGGCAAAAAGCAAGAATATTTTTACTGTTTTTATGTGGATAGTCAAAAGCATTTAATTGCTAGCCGTCTTTTATTTATAGGAACATTAAATCGTAGTACGGTACATCCACGGGAGGTATTTAAAGAAGCTTACCGTTTGTCGGCCAGTGCTATTATTTGTGTTCATAATCATCCATCGGGTGTTGTGAACCCTAGTGCTAAGGATATTGAATTTACGCTTGATTTAGTGGAAATTGGGAAAATGCAAGGAATTATTATTTTGGATCATTTAATTGTCTGTGAGCATAATTATTTTAGTTTTGGAGAAAATAATCTTATGAAGAATTGAAAAAAAGGGTAAGAAACGGTATACTAAGAAGGTAGAAAGGCTGGGAAACTATGTATTCAAAGAAAAAAAATCGAACAAAAATTATTATCTGGTTTGTCGTGGTCTTTGCATGTTTTTTTCTGTTATTTTATTCTTTGTCATCAAATCGTAAGTTGGGCCCTGTCGAAGGCTTTTTTAAAGATATTACCAATACTGTATTGAAGGCAATGATGTGGCCTTTTACGGCGTTAAATGGTGAAAAAAATGTGGATGCTAGTTCTAGTTATGTTATTCAAAAGAACTTAAATGTTCATTTGGAAGAAGAAATTGAACAATTACGAAAGATGTTAGAATTAAATCAGACATTGACGGGCTATACGATTGTAAATGCTACGGTTATTAGTCGTAATAAAGCTTATTGGTATCAAACATTGACAATTGATAAAGGAAAAAAAGATGGTTTAAAAGAAAATATGGTTGCGATTACAAAAGATGGGTTAATTGGCAAGTTGCAGCATCTTACGAATCATTCTAGTGAAGTGAAATTAATTACGGCTAACGATGTTAATAATAAAGTTTCCGTATCGATTGCGACTACTAGTGGGGAGACAGATGCTATTTTAAGTGGTTATGATCAGCGAAGTGGGTTGGTAAAGATTAGTGGTGTTGATAGTCAGGCACCTATTACTAAGGGGGATACCGTGACGACTAGCGGCTTAGGAGGAATGTTTCCCCGAGGAATTTATATTGGTACTGTGGAAACTGTTGAAAATGATCGTTATGGGCTTAGTAAAACGTTAGGGGTTAAAACTAATCAAAATTTTAATAATATCCATTATGTAACAGTCTTAAAAGAGGTGACTTCATGATCACGGGTATTTTATTACTTGTCTCTTTTTGGCTAGATGGGGTTCTTAATAATTTTTTGGCTTATATGGTTTTTGATTTATCCTTGTTTACTCCTTTTTTAACACTCATTAGTTTAATTATCATTTATCCTTATTATCGTAAAAAAGAACGTAATTATTTTATTCTTTTAGCAATTGTTGGTTTTTGTTATGATTTATTTTATACCAATTTATTATTTACTCACGCTATTTTCTTTCCTTTCATTGGCTATCTTATGAGTAAATTGTATCAAAAATTTTCTGTTAATGGTTTGACTAACCTATTATTATTAGCCACTTCTTTATTTCTTTATCAAGTCTTGTTTTGTTTTTTTCTGTTATTATTTAATATTGTGCCTATCAATTGGTACAATGTTCTCTATTTATTTTTGCATAGTTTAGTCTTAAATCTTTTATATGGAGAACTGTTGTACTTCCTTTGTAAATTATTACCGTGCAAAAGACGTCTAAATTAGTCTTTTTCTTTTTTTTCTATTTTAAAGTTTCTGTCATAGGCTGTATTAGGTGAACGCACATGGTTGAATCAAAATTTTATAAACAGACTCCTCCTCCAAAAAAGCCTTCTCATTGGTTAAAGAAAGAGCTTAGTAAATTATTAGTAACAGTGATTTTGACGCTTTCTTTGTTAATTGCTTTTAAGCTTAACAACGATTTTAAGCAGCAATTCAATAAATATGTTTATAATACGACGTTACCTTTTGCGAAAGTAAAAGAGTTTTATCAATCCTATTTTGGGGATGATACCCTTGATAAAAAGATTGGTTCAACAACTGATGTGTTTTCTGAAAAATTAACTTATAGTAAGAAGAACCTGTATAAAGATGGGGTGGCTTTAACGGTGACAGAGCATTATATGGTACCGAGTTATAATAGTGGTGTTGTCGTTTTTATTGGTGAAAAAGAACATTATCAGAATACCGTTATTGTTCAGCAGATGGATGGTGTCGATGTGTGGTATGGAAATATGGATACAATGAATATAAAATTGTATGATTATGTAGAAAAAGGTGCTTTAATAGGGGAAGTAAAAGATAAAAAGTTATATATGGCATTCCAAAAGGAAGGGAAATTTGTTGATTATAAAGACTATCTTGAATAAGGTACAGCTACATGTTAGTTGTTATTTCTTTTTATTATTAGCCATAGTAACGGGTAATTTTATTACGGTATTGTTAAGTTCTTTATTGTTGTTGGGACATGAATGTGGGCATTTTTTTACGGCCCTTTTATTAAAGTGGCCTACTGAAAAAATTGTTTTTTATCCTTTTGGGGGAATTTCTAAGTTTCAAGCAGATATTAATCGCCCATTATGGGAAGAGTTGTGGGTGCTATTAATGGGACCCCTTAGTCAGTGTTTCTTATTTTGGGTGTTTCATCAGTTACCGCTGACGGAAGCTCATTTAGCTTTATTGCGACAAATTCATTATAGTGTTTTAACTTTTAATCTATTACCTATTTATCCTTTAGATGGAGGTCGTATTTTACAATGCTTTATTTGTTATTTTTTGTCTTATAAAATGAGCTTTCGCCTAATTTATTTTCTGTCTTATTCTTTCGTTGTGCTTTTGCTCTTTTTCTTTTGTCAGCATCCAAGTCTTAATGTATTTTTAATTTTATTTTTATTAATTGTAAAGTTATATCAAGAACGGAAAAAGCTTCACTATTATTGTGAAAAGTTTTTATTGGAGCGGTATTTACATTGTTATAGATTTAAAAAATCTAAAATTGTAAAAAATGAAGAACAGTTTATGCGTGATTATCAACATTTGGTCCGTCTTGGTAAAAGTTATCAACAAGAACATGAATATTTGCGCAAACGATATCAAAACCTATTAAAAAAATAGGCTAAATTAATTTCTTAGCGAAAAATGTTGAAAAAAGTGTGGGTATTGGTTATACTAAAAATATAGAGAAAGTAGTGAGAATATGAAAATGTTTGATAATAATTTGTTAACTTTTTTGGGGGGGACCTATTCAATAAATAACAATTCTTTTTTTGCTGCTTTTAAAGACAAAATACTGACAGGGTATTTTGTCTTTTTTATGTCTCTAGGAAGGTAAGGAGAGGGAAAATGAATCAAAATGTTAATCCAAATGAATTAAATGGTGTTGCTTTAGAAATTAAAAATTCCGTTAGTGGTCTTGAGACAATATTGGAAACAGTGACTAGCGCCGTTCATACCGTGAATACTTCTTGTCAACAATTAGCACAGTATAATGGTACTAGAGTAGCAGGAAGCTATACCTGTGAAGAGCAAGCCGGTGAAAAGAATGCGGAGACCGGTGAGACTCCGATTACAAGAACATTTCGATGGAAAAAATGGGTAATTGAAGGTCAAGAGGCAGGTACTAATTTCTGTGGAGTAATTACTAATGAAGCCGATGAGCTACAAACAATTTTATCAGAGATTACTAAGGATGCTTCGAATATGCAATTGATTGCTGAAGCCATTGATCATTATATTATGCAAATTCAAGAGGAATTAGGGGAGGCTATTGATCCTTCGGCTTTCGCAATTTTATTACCTTTTATTGCTCGGGATGAATATCGAGCTAGTGAAGGAAAGTTTGTTAGTCCTGATCATGTTTATAAAGAATATTGGATTAATGGGCCACTAAGGTTTGTAAAACAGCCTAATGGTACATATTTAATTTATAAAAAAGATGAACATGGTAATTGGGTAGCCATGGGCTTTACCAATGCTTGGACGGCTGCTAAATACTGGAGACAAGCAAAGGCAAATGCTTCTGGTTCGACTGATCCTTCCCAAAGTGATGGTAAATCTATTTCAGACGAAGGAACTGGTGAAGGTCGTGTTTTCGTTGGTGAGGGAGAAGACGGAAAGGGTCATTTTAAACGCTATAAAAATGATGATGGTAGTTTTACTGATGTGTATGACGATGGCAGTGAAAAGAGTTTTGGTGGTCATCGATCAGAAGCGGGTGATCGTCCATCCGGTGGAACCGATAAAGGTACCTATGTAGGTGAAGGAGAAGATAAAAACGGTCACTTTGAGCGTTATAAAAATGAGGATGGCAGTTTCACCGATGTGTATGATGATGGTAGCGAAAAGAGCTTTGGTGGTAGTGCTGGTGGTGATCGGACTCCTGTTGGTGAAGGAGAAGATAAAAACGGTCACTTTGAGCGTTACAAAAACGAGGATGGTAGTTTCACCGATGTGTATGATGATGGTAGCGAAAAGAGCTTTGGTGGTAGTGCTG
>CAUAFL010000011.1 GCA_958428295.1 uncultured Bacillota bacterium | reverse complement strand
ACGTGGAACATCTCTCCTTTCTTGGTTTCACGTGGAACATCTCTCCTTTCTTGGTATTCTCATAAATTTTTACTATAAAAAAAGAAGATGCCAACATTTCTGCCTTTGTCTTCTTTTATTCTATTATTGTACAGTGGTACTATTTTCTACTTCAGGATCTATCTCTATCTCATCTTTTTCAACTATTGCAACAGTTGCCACAGCTTGATTATCCTTTAGATTAATTAGTCTAACACCCTGAGTAGCGCGTTTTAACGTAGAAATTTGAATTAATGGCATCCGCATAATAACACCGCTATCTGTGACAATCATAATATCCAACATATCGATACACTCAGGATCAACATATTTTAATGCTACCATATTACCATTTTTTTCAGTTACATTTAATGCTTTAACACCCTTACTACCTCTATGAGTTAATCGATATTCATCAATCAAAGTCTTCTTACCGTAACCTTTCTGAGTTACAATTAAAATCTCTTGACCAGTATTAACAACCTCTGCACCAACAACAGTACTGCCATCCAAATCCATGCCTTTTACTCCAGAAGTTCCTCGACCCATCGATCTAATTTCAGTTTCCACAAATCGGACCATCCGACCATTACTGGCTCCAATCACTATTTCATCATTTCCAATAGTTTTTTGCACAGCTATTAATTCATCATCATCTTTTAAAATAATGGCGATTTTTCCACTTTTGCGAATATTATTAAACTCATTTATTTCCGTTCTTTTTACTAATCCCTTTTTAGTAACAAATAATAAATACTGATTTTTCTCATCTTCCGCATTTAATTCCACAATCGAACTTATGTTTTCTCCCTTTTCTAAAGAAAGCAAATTAACTATTGGTAAACCTTTGGATTGTCTTCCATATTCTGGAATTTCATAGCCTTTCAATCGATACACTTTTCCTTTATTTGAGAAAAACAATAAATAATCGTGTGTTTTCATAGAAACTATTTGCTCAACAAAATCTTCCTCATTAGTGGACATTCCCTTTACTCCAACTCCGCCACGATTTTGAGAACGATAAGTATCTGCTCGTAATCGTTTAATATAACCTTTATTTGTTAAAGTTACAATAATGTCTTCAACTGAAATAAGTGACTCATCCTCAATATACTCAATGGCCGTCATATCAATCCCCGTACGACGTTCATCACCATATTTTGCTTTAATGTCTAATAACTCTGTTTTAATTATGGAAAGAATTCTTTCGTCACTACCTAAGATCGCTTTTAATTCAGCTATTAATTGTAACAACTCATTCAATTCATTTTCTATTTTTTCCCGTTCTAATCCAGTTAAACGACGCAATTTCATCTCTAAAATTGCATTAGATTGAATCTCACTTAAACCAAAATTGTTCATTAAACCTTGGCGAGCTTCTTCATCAGACTTAGAAGCCTTGATTAGCTTTATTACCGCATCAATATGATCCAAAGCAATTTTAAGTCCCTCTAAAATATGAACTCTCTTTTCGGCATTCTCTAGATCGAATTTAGTCCTACGAATAATAATTTCTTTTTGAAAATCAATATATTTAGAAATAATATCCTTCAATCCTAAAGTTTTAGGGACTCCTTGATCCAACATTAAAAAGATAATTCCATAAGATGTTTGTAAAGAAGTATGCTTAAATAGCTTATTTAAAACTACTTGCGCATTAGCATCCTTTTTTAGTGTAATTGTAATTTTAATACCATTTTTTAAATCAGAATGATAATCAGCAATTCCTTCAATAATCTTATTATGAACAAGTTCTGCTACCTTATTTTTCAATTCTAATGTATTTGTACCATAAGGAACTTCGTCAATGATAATATACTGTCTACCATTTTTTTCCTCAATTTGGGCTTTACTACGAATTGTAATTGATCCTCTACCCGTTTCGTAGGCCTTCTTAATACCACTATTCCCTAAAATAATCGCTCCTGTTGGAAAATCAGGACCTTTAATATGTTCCATCAAACCTGCAACATCAATTTCTGGGTTATCAATATAAGCTACACAGCCATCAATTACTTCTTTTAAATTATGTGGTGGAATATTAGTAGCCATTCCTACTGCAATACCACTCGTTCCATTAATTAAAATATTAGGAAATCTAGAAGGTAAAACCTCTGGTTCCTTTTCTGTCTCATCAAAATTAGGAGTAAAATTAACCGTATTTTTATTAATATTCCTTAATAATTCCAAAGAGATTTTAGAAAGTCTTGATTCTGTATATCGCATAGCAGCAGCACCATAACCTTCTATATTACCAAAATTTCCATGACCATCTACTAACATATACCGATAAGAAAAATCCTGAGCCATCCTTACCATTGCTTCATAAATACTAGAGTCACCATGAGGATGATATTTACCCATTACATCTCCTACAATTCTAGCACTTTTTTTATGAGGCTTATCAGGAGTATATCCTGCTTCAAACATAGAATAAAGTATTCTTCGGTGGACTGGTTTTAGCCCATCACGCAAATCAGGAAGAGCTCTAGCCACTATAACACTCATTGAATACTCTAAAAAAGAATCTTGTACCTCTTTTACAATATTATTTTGTTCTAATCTATCCATATGCTCCTCCTATACATCTAAATTTTCCACATATGTTGCATTTGT
This sequence comes from uncultured Bacillota bacterium, assembly GCA_958428295.1. GTDB lineage: Bacteria > Bacillota_I > Bacilli_A > RF39 > UBA660 > Onthousia. Next base: position 46,758 of record CAUAFL010000011.1, on the reverse strand, counting down.
TTCAATAAATTCTCGCCGAGGTTCTACTTCCTCGCCCATTAACTTAGAAAAAATATCATCAGCCGCTAATGCATCATCAACCGTAATTTGACGCAAAACACGTTTATTAATATCCATGGTTGTTTCATTTAACTCTTCCGCATCCATTTCTCCTAACCCTTTCATACGAGCAATATCATACTTTGTATTAGGAGAAAGCGTTGCAATATATTCATCCCGCTCTTGCTCATTTAACACATATTTTATTGTTTTTCCATGCTTAATAACAAACAATGGCGGTTGTGCAGCATAGACATGACCAGCCTCCACAATCGGTTTAAAAAAGCGATAAAATAATGTTAACAATAATACCCGAATATGAGAACCATCAACATCAGCATCAGTCATAATAATAATTTTGTGATAACGAAGTTTTGATAAATCAAATTCTTCCCCAATACCAGTTCCAAATGCGGTAATAATTGTCCGTATTTCCTCATTGGATAGAGCTCTATCAAGACGGGCTTTTTCCACATTTAAAATCTTACCTCGTAATGGTAAAATAGCTTGCGTCATACTATCCCGCCCCTTAATAGCAGACCCTCCTGCTGAATCACCTTCGACTAAGAAAATTTCACTTATAGAGGCATCTTTACTTTTACAATCAGATAATTTTCCATAAAAATTAGTAATATCCAAATCGCCTTTGCGTCTAGTTAATTCTCGTGCTTTTTTGGCCGCTACACGCGCTCTACTTGCAGTCATTGACTTTTCAATAATTATCTTTGATTCATCTGGATGCTCTAATAAAAATCGTTCAAAAAATTCTGCAAAAATACGATTAGAAATACCACGAACGTCACTATTACCTAATTTGGTTTTCGTTTGACCTTCAAATTGTGGATTAGGATGTTTTACAGACACTATCATCGTCAATCCTTCACGTACATCATCACCAGTCAAAGAATTATCATTATTCTTGATAAAACCATTAGAAGAAGCATATTTATTCAAAATACGAGTTAGAGCCATTCTAACACCATCTTCATGGGTTCCACCCTCTGGAGTAGTAATATTATTAACAAAAGAATAAATACTAGAATTATAGCTTTCATTATATTGTAACGCTACTTCAACAATAACATTATCTTCTTGCCCTATGACATCGATAATTGTTGGATGAATTGGCTGTTTATTTTTGTTTAGCAATTGAACATATTCTCTAATTCCACCTTCATAATAAAATGAATCCTTTTTATCAGCTTCTCTCTCATCATAAAGACTAATACGAAGACCTCGATTTAAAAATGCCAATTCCCGTAACCGATTATGTAAAATATCGTAATCAAATATCGTAGTTTCTTGGAAAATAGTTGCATCTGGCAAAAAGGTAACGGTTGTTCCAGTTCGGTCATCATCACAATCTGAAATAATTTTCAAGGGCTCAATGGCATGCCCACCATTAATATATTTCTGATAATACACATGACCTTCTTTATAAACCTTCACCTCTAACCAAGTACTTAATGCATTGACAACACTACCACCTACACCATGAAGACCACCGGATACTTTATATCCACCTCCACCAAATTTACCACCAGCATGCAATACCGTATATACCGTTTCAACAGTACTAATTCCTGTTTTAGGATGAATATCCACCGGAATACCACGACCATCATCTTTTACCGTAATAGAATTATCTTTATTAATGATCACTTCAATATGGCTACAATAACCAGCCAAAGCTTCATCAATCGCATTATCCACAATTTCCCATACTAAATGGTGAAGTCCCCTAGAACTTGTCGCTCCTATATACATTCCTGGACGTTTACGAACAGCTTCTAATCCCTCTAACACCTGAATAGACGATGAATTATACTCTTGTTCTACTTTTTCCTGCATAATTAACTCCTTTCTGCCATTCCATCGTGCACCTGAAAAACAGTTGCCTGCTCAAGTGCTTTTTTAGAAATGTTTTTCAAATCTGTTGTTGTAATAATACTTTGAATATCTTTACTAATAAACTTTAGTAAGCAATTTTTTTTCTTAATGTCCAATTCGCTAAAAATATCATCTAATAATAGTACTGGGTTTGTCTTATTTGCTTGTTTAAAAATAGGAATTGTAGCCAACTTATATGCTAATACTGCACTTTTTTGTTGACCCTGAGAAGCAAAAATTTTCATATCTTTTTGCTGAAAAAGGAAAACAAAATCATCACGATGGGGACCATACAAGGTCATACCAGCATGAAGTTCTCTCCGATAATTTTTTTTGTAGACTGCTAATAATTGCTGTCGAAGAGAGGAACCATCATAACTAGGAATGGTAATATTTGGCATATACTCTACTTTTAACTGACAATCATCTGTAATTTTATTGAAAATATCATCAATTGTTTCATTTATCTTAGCTAAATAATCACTACGCATTTGATAAATATAAGCAGCCTTTTCTACTAACTTTTCCGTCAAAATATCCAAATAAGAAACATCAGCAATACTATTAGTAAATAATATTTTAAGATATTCATTGCGTGTTTTTAAAATCTTATTATACTCATTATAGGTAACTAAATATTTAAAAGAAATTTGACTCAACTCCAGATTTAATAGATTTCTTCTAACCGCAGGAGAACCTTTCATAATTTCTAAATCATCAGGCGTGAAAACAACAACATTTAAATTAGAAATATAATCAGCAATTCGATGGATTGTCTTTCCATTAATTGAAACTGTCTTTTTTTCGTTGGTAATTTCGACAGCTAATTCCTTTTTATGAGAATTTTCAAGTACTTTGGCTTTTATTTTAGCTTTATTTTTAGAAAAACGAATCATATCCAAATCATTTCCATTACGATAAGATTTAGTTAAAGCAACAACGCTAATAGATTCAAGAATATTCGTCTTTCCAACAGCATTATTACCAATAAAAATATTCATGGTTGGACTTAAATCAACAGTTAATCGTTGATAATTACGAAAATTCGTAAGTTTTAAACTAGAAATTACCATTTTTGACCATAAAAACGTCCATTTTATCACCTTTACCCTGCTTTAGTACTCCTATACACGCAACATTATTATACCATATATTATAGGAATTAGATATAAAAAAAGCAATTTTCATTGCTTTTTAAGACATTTTTTCATGCTTACGATTACGAATGACAGATTCCAATCGACTAGCTCGTAAAAGTTGATTATGAAATGAGCGATGGGAAATATTAATTACCAAACTAGTACCATTTTTAAATTCAATAATAGTATTATTTTGTCCATCCCTACTAGGATAATAATCTTTAATATGATGTAAGGATAACCATATACACGTATCATCTTCAGGTGAAACCGTTGGAAAGAAAACCAAGTTTTGGCTCTCTTCCACTAAGATTGGTAATTTGTAACCACTACTTAAAATAGTCCGAGCCCCTTCTCTACGTCCCATATAAGAACTTCCGAAATATTTACAACTGTAATTTAATACCTCTAATGGTTCCATCTCTACTTCATACTGACCTTGTTCTTCTAAAACCAAAGCTCCTTTTTCTTCTTCTGGCAATATTGCAAGTGTAGCGTCATTAATTTCATAATCTTTCATATATTATTTTCCCCCTTAAAAACAGAAATTAAACTGTTTTGCTATCAGTCTACTATATATTACTGTCGAAAAAGAGAGAATTTTGTTGAAAACAGAAAAAAATTGTAAAATTTTAACGAAAATTTATAATTTCATAAAAAAACTACCAGTTACAACAAGTAACTGACAGTTTTTAATAAGAACAATTACTAATTAATATGTTCTAATTGGTAAAACCAATTGTGTCAAACTATCATCTTCATCACTCTTTAAAACGATAGGTTTTACTTCTCCAACAAAAGCTAAATCAACAGAAGTTGTGGAAAAAGATTTTAAAGCATCCATCATATACCGAGCACTAAAAGAAACTTTTATATCAACCTGATTGTTTTTCGTAATTACCATTTTTTCTTCCACTCGACCAATTTCAGCACTAGAAGATTTCATAATTAATTTATTGCCATCTGTTTCTAGAGTAACGATATTTTTATCCTTATCACTTGTTAAAATACTGACGCGATCAACCACACTATAAAAATCATTAATATTAAAATGTATTTTTACTAAATGTTCCTGTGGTAATAAATTAGAAGTATTAGGATAAGTGCCATTAATTAAACGTGATTGAAATAGTAAATTATGATATTTAAATAAAATTTTATTATTAAAAATATGAATATCAATTTTTTCATCGCTATCATCAATAATTCTAGTAAACTCTACTAAATTACGACTAGGAATAACTATATTCTGATTTTCACTGGCACTTTTATCAAGTTGAATAACCTTTCTAGCTAATCGATACGAATCTGTGGCATTACATTCTAACATATTCCCAGCAATATTAAAATTAATACCATTTAAAACAGCTTTATTTTCATCAATACTAGTAGCAAAAGAGGTTTGATTAACAATTTCTTTTAAAGTTTCCGGTAATAATGAAATATAATTTTTACTTTCTATTAATTCAATAGTCGGATATTCACTTTCGTTAATTCCATTGAGGTTAAATTCACTATTCTCAGTATAAATTAATATCTTTAAGTCATCAACAACTTCAATATTAATGTATTTATCTGGTAATTTACGGACAATATCTAAAATATACTTTCCTTGAATAATAATACTACCTTCCTGCTTAACATTCACTAATTCTTCATTATCACAAGAAATAAATGTTTGAATGGTAATGTCATTATCACTAGCAGTTAATGTTAATTTCCTTTTTGTTAAGTTAAACTTAATACCTGCTAAAACAGGGATCACATTTTTAGTAGAAATAGCTTTAGATACTTTATTTAAAGCTTCTAGTAAAATATCTTTTTGAATGGTAAATTTCATTTATATTCCTTCTTTCTTTTATATTATTTATATTAATACGGTGGAAACTGTTGAAAATTCTTTTTTCTCTTATATTATAACATAAATTCATAAGGATATCTTGTGGAAAATTAATTCTAAACTATTTCTTTTCCCACAGGCGTTTTATTTTATGTCATTTTCTAATTTTTGAATGATGTTCGCTAAATCAGGATTTTGTTTTATTTCATTTTCAATTTTTTCCACTGAGTGCATAACAGTTGAATGATCTTTTCCTCCAAATTCAGTACCAATTTTAGGAAAAGATTCTGTCGTCATTTTGCGACATAGATACATGGCAATCTGTCTTGGGAAAGCAATATTACTACTTCGTTTTTTAGAACGTATATCTTCTACCGAAATCTGAAAGTACTCAGAAACAATTTTTTGAATACGAGCTACATCGTTTTTTTCACTAATTCCCTTGCTAATAAAATCTTTTAAGGCTTCGATTGCCAGGTTTAAATCAATTTTAGCGCCACCCATAATAGTGGAATAAGCAACTAATCTTGTAATTGATCCTTCTAATTGTCGTACATCGGTCCCCATATTTGATGCAATATATTCAATAACATCAATAGGAATATCAGTCTCAAAATTTCCTGCCATAATCTTTTTTCGCAAAATTTCTTTACGCAATTCAAAATCAGGAGGATAAATATTGACTGTTAAACCCCAACAAAATCGAGTTCTTAATCGCTCTTCTAATAATTTTAAATCGTTAGGAGAGCGATCAGAAGAAATAATAATTTGCTTACTATCATTATATAAATTTGTAAAAGTATGAAAAAATTCTTGCTGTGTTTGTGTCGCCCCTCCTAAAAACTGTATATCATCAATAATTAAAACATCAATATTACGATATTTGTTCTTAAAAAAATCTACTAAATTGAAATTAGTACCGCTTTCATCTTTTTTCTTACTATCTACAAAATCATCCCGAAATTGGTCACTAGTAACATATAAAACTCGTCGATTAGAGTTTTCTATAATATAATTGCCAATGGCGTGCATGAGATGTGTTTTACCTAAACCACTGTTACCATAAATAAATAATGGATTATACATTTTACCGGGATTTTCTGCAACGGATAAAGCCGCCGCCTGTGCAAACTTATTACTATTTCCAACAATAAAATTATCAAAATTATAGTTAGCATTTAAATTAGATTTTTCCTTATAGGACTTGGGAACACCTTCTTCCACACTTTCCCCAATTTTTACAGCTTCATCCCCTGCTAATTCCTCTGGTAAAAAAAATTCTAGTTCAAAATTAGTACCAGTAACCTTGTTAAGAGCAATTTGAATTAACTCAGTATAGTTGTCCGCTAGATGCTTTTTATGAATAGACATAGGAACAATGATAATAGCTACGCCCTCTTTTAACTCTTTAAGTGTTACGTCTTGGAACCAAGTATTGTAAGCTAGAGATGATAGTTCGTCTTTAATCTCATTTAAGACATTTGTCCATAAAACAGTTATATTCAATAACCATCACCTCCCCTGCACAATTTGACTAAATCACCATTATAATACTCTAAAACTGTGGAAAAAGAAATAGCAAAATTTTAAAAATTAGTTATCCACAATATTTCGACAAATTTCTCCACAATTAAAAAAGAAATAATATAAGGTTATAAGTGAGTTTTCCACATTTTCCACAGTTTTATAATTCACAATGTTAATTTTCCTTTCCACAGGATTGTGAATTATGTGGAAAAATAATCATTATAATTATTCATTTTTAGAACATTTCTTGACAAAACGAAGGTATCTCTATTATAATAATGTAGATTTCATGTCTGGAGGTGGAAGAAATGAAAAGAACGTATCAACCTAATAAAAGAAAAAGAGCAAAAAAACATGGTTTCTTTGCCCGTAAAAATGCCGCTGGCAACATCTTAAATTGTCGTCGCCAGAAAGGGCGCAAAGAATTAGTAAAATAAAGTCCACTGTTTTTACAGTGGTTTTTTACTCTATCCAAAGGAAGTGAACTAGGTGAATAAGAAATTTGTTATAAAAGAGAGTCGCAAATTTGAAGAGCTAATTAAAACCGGTCAACAGGTAAAAAGTCGACACTTTATAATCTTCTATCAACCTAGTTGTCTTTCATATAATAAGTATGGCGTATCCGTTGGTAAAAAAATAGGCTCCGCGGTGGTTAGAAATCATTTAAAAAGAAAAACCAGAGCAATTCTTAGAAACTATCAAAAGAACTATGCTTTTTGTTTTGATTGTATTATAATGGTAAGAAAGAGTTGCCTTGATCTATCCTATCTAGAAATGGACAAGGATTTAAATAAATTATTACATAAAATTGAGGAGGTCACCCATATCCATGAAGAAAAAAAGTAAATCAAAAATTATTATTCTCCTTCTGTTAGTAATTTTATTAACAGGATGTCAAACAACCTTAGTCGATAAAAATAAAAAAGCCGTAAAAAATCCAGAAACAGGTCAAGCATTGACGGAGAATATTCTTTGTCAACCGACTAATAAAAAAACCAGAGAACTGTATCAAAAAAATGGGGTAAAAATTGATAAATTGCCAAAGTGTGACGAATTTAAAGCAACCTCTGGAAAATATGAAGGTCTTTGGACTAGCTTCTTTGTCAAACCACTTGCTTTTGTCATCTTATGGTTAGGAAAATATTTTGGTAGTTATGCAGTAAGTATTATTATTATTACTCTTGCCTTAAGATTGATACTTTATCCATTTACTAAGAAAATGTCTTTGCAATCAGAAATGATGCAAAAAATAAATCCAGAATTAGAAAAAATCAAGAAAAAATATGCAAATAAAACAGATGAACAATCAATAATGAAACAAAATCAAGAAATGATGATGATTTATCAGAAATATCACTTTAATCCCCTTAGTAGTTGTTTAATTTCCTTTATTCAGCTTCCTCTACTTTTGGCTTTTTTAGAAGCAATTAACCGAGTACCGGCTATTTTTGAAGAACGCTTCTTAGGTTTACAACTAGGAACAACCCCAATGATTGGCTTTGGTACTAATACTTTCTATATGTATATTATTTTAATGATTTTAATGGCAGCATCTACCCTTTTAACATTTAAAATGACTGCTAATACAGCAGCAACGGATGCCTCTATGAAAATGATGCCTGTTATGATGAGCATTATGATCATTGTTACTGGTTTATTTATGCCAGCGGCTTTAAGTATTTACTGGTTAGTCGGCAACTATTTTATGGTCGTTCAAAATATTCTTGTTAAAAGGGGGAATAAAGAAAACCATGGAAAAGCATAGTTATATTGGAAAAAATTTAGACGAAGCAATTAATAAAGCCACTATCGATTTGCAAGAACTAAAAGAAAATTTATTAATTATTATAAAAGAAGAAAAAAAGACTTTACTTAGTAAAAAAGTAGAAATTGAAGTCATTGAGAAAAGAGAAGCGAAAGAGTATTTAAAAGAAATAATTGAAACAGTCTTAAAAGATATAGGTTTTCAAGTAAACATTGAGATTCAAATGCATCATGATGTTCCCATCTATCACTTGTATTCCAATAATGATGCTTTATTGATAGGCAAAAATGGTAAGAATTTAGCAGCCTTAACAATTGTTATCAATCAAATTATCAAGAATAAACTAGGGACAAATTATCGTTTTATAATTGATGTTAGTGATTATAAAGAAAAAAATGAAAAACACCTAGAAATCCTAGCTAAAAACTTGGCCCGGGAAGTAGCAGATACTAAAATAGAAGTAACAATGGATTCTATGAATTCTTATGAACGTCGAATTGTTCATAATGCTTTAACAAATCATAAATATGTCTATACTGAAAGTATCGGTGAAGAACCCAATCGTCGTGTTGTAATTAAACCTCGTTCAAGTTAAAATAATATCCCAAATTTCCTAGACAAATGAAATGATAAAAGGGCTTAGGCTCTTTTCTTTACTTTTAGTAGAAATTCATTTATAATAAAGGCACAAATTAAAGAAGGAAGTATTGACTATGGAAAATATAGAATTACAAAAGCATATTCATTTTGTGAACAGTCTGAAAATGGTAACGCAACAACGAATCAAAGACTTGGAAGAGACACAGCAAGTACAAGAGTATCAATTGTCTCTTCACAATAAAGAGATCTATGAACAATATGAAATATACCTTAATAGCCTGGTCATCGGTGAAGATCATACTCTTTTTGAACCGCCCAAAGAATATCTTGATAAGGCTCATAACCTCTATCATCAAAGTTTTTCTAAAGTAGTAGGCTTAGCTCTAGAAGTAAAAAAAAGGCATCAATTATATCCACAAATTACCTTTAATGAAATCATGGCCTATCAAAACTGTGTCAAAAATTATATGCATCAACTCTATTATATGAAAGGGGATAGAATTAGCACCCATATTTGTGTTCTTATCGAACCAATCTTTGAAAATCCCCAAAATTATACTTTTAGTGATCTGGAAGCTCTTAGAAAAAATTTTTCACAAGAAACATTAATCAATAACCATTCAATTGGCAATTATGTAGTTTATGATGCTAAAACTGATACTTTAAGCCAATTGCCCGATGAAGAGGGACATTTTGCAACGCTGTATTCTGTCACTGATATGGCGACTTCGGAACGTTTACTCCGCTCCTATACGCATCAACAAGCACTTGAAACATTGGGAATTTATCAGCTTACCCCCAAAAAAATAGTAAAATAGGGAGGATAACATGAAAAATGATGCAGATACAATCGTGGCCATTTCCACAAAGTTAGGAATAGGTGCTATTTCTATTATTAGAGTTAGTGGACAAGAATCTATTTCATTAGTTAACTCTGTTTTTTTAGGAAAAGATTTAACCACTGTTGCTAGTCATACAATTCATTACGGTTATATTCAAAATCAAAAGGAAACAATTGATGAAGTATTAGTCACTGTCATGCGTGCTCCTAAAACTTTTACTCGAGAGGATGTAGTGGAGATTAACTGTCATGGAGGAATTAATCCAACGTTAAAGATATTTGAGTTGTTGCAATTACAAGGTGCAAGAGTAGCGGAACCTGGCGAATTTACAAAACGTGCCTTTTTAAATGGCCGAATTGATTTAACAGAAGCTGAATCTATTATGGATCTGATCCATAGTAAAAATGATACTGCACGCAAAATGGCACTTTCTTCCTTACATGGGACCTTAAGAAATTTTATTAATCGTTTTAGAAAAGAATTAAAAAGACTACTAGCTAGTATAGAAGTGAATATTGATTATCCAGAGTATTATGATATAGAGGAAGTAACATTAGAAGATGTTATGAAAACGATTACTACTTTAAGTAAGGATCTGCAAGAATTAATCCAACGAAGTGAAAATTGTGAATTAGTAAAAAATGGAATTAAAACGGTTATCGTAGGACGACCAAACGTTGGTAAAAGCAGTTTGCTAAATGCTTTTTTAAATCAAAATAAAGCTATTGTTACTGATATTGAAGGAACAACTCGTGATATTGTCGAGGGCAATATTTTATTTGATGGTATTGAATTGACCCTGATAGATACTGCTGGTATTCACTCTACTGAAAATATCGTTGAAAAAATAGGTGTAGCCAAGAGTTTAGAATTGATAGAGGAAGCTGATTTAATTTTAGTAGTTTTAAATGGTAGTCAAAAATTAACTATTGATGATCAACAAATTCTAGAAAAGGTAAAAGACAAAAATTCAATTATTATCATCAATAAAAATGATTTGCCAGCGCAAATACAAAAAACAGATTTATCATTTTCGCATGTTGTCAGTACTAATACTAATACTGAGGAAGGGATTAATAGCTTAAAATCTGAAATAAAAAAAATGTTCCAATTAGGAAATTTAATAGAACAGGATGCTAGTTATTTAGCCAATACTCGACAACAGGTATTGGCTAAGGCAGCATTTCAAAGTTTAGAACAGGCAAAAACAAGTCTTCTAAACCAGCAGCCAATCGATTTGATTGCGATTGATTTAAAAGAAGTATTTGATATTTTAGGAAAAATGACAGGAGAAAGTTATGATGATGAGTTATTAGATGAATTATTTGCTAGCTTCTGTGTAGGTAAATAGAGAAGAGATGAAATTATGGATTATGAAATCATTGTAGTAGGAGGCGGACATGCAGGGTGTGAAGCCAGTTTAGCAAGTGCTAGAAAGGGCCATAAGACTTTATTAATTACAGGAAATATCAATAATATAGCTGACATGCCCTGTAATCCTTCAATTGGTGGACCAGCAAAAGGCATTGTCGTTCGAGAAATAGATGCTTTAGGTGGCGAGATGGCCAAAAATACCGACAAAAGTGCTTTACAAATGAAATTGTTAAATACCAAGAAAGGACCTGCAGTTCAAGCCCTACGAGCCCAAGCAGACAAAGTAACCTATCAAAAAGAGATGCGCAAAACACTAGAGGAAACACCTTACTTAACAATCAAAGAAGCCCTAGTAGAGGATTTATTAGTCAAAGAAAGAACTATTTTAGGTGTGAAATTAGCAAATGGAACTATATTGCAATCTAAAGCAGTGATTTTGACAACAGGCACTTATCTAAAAAGTTCAATTTTGGTAGGAAATACTAAGAAAAAAGAAGGTCCCCATGGTGAAAAAACATGTCAACATCTAAGTAATACCTTAGCTAAACTAGGTTTTAAAATATTACGACTTAAAACAGGAACCCCTCCTAGAATTGAAAAGGCCTCCATTGATTTTAGTAAAACAAAAATAGAACCAGGTAGTGAAGAAAATTTAAAATTTTCTTTTGATAGTAATGTGTCTACTGCTTATCAACACCAAATTCCTTGCTATTTAGTTTATACGAATTCCAAAACTCACGAAATTATTAGGCAGCATCTAAAAGAATCTAGTATGTATGGAGGGTATGTAGAAGGAGTAGGACCTAGGTATTGTCCTTCCATAGAAGATAAAGTAGTCCGATTTCACACCAAAGAGCGACACCAATTATTTTTAGAACCCGAAAGTTTATTTTATGATGATATCTATTTACAAGGATTTTCTACCAGTATGCCACATCAAGTACAGGAAGAAATGGTACATAGCCTAGTAGGCTTAGAAAAAGCTCATATTGTAAAATATGCCTATGCAATTGAATATGATGCAATTGATCCAACCCAAATTTTTCCTAGTTTAGAAACAAAATTAGTGAAAGGTCTTTATACAGCAGGGCAAATTAATGGCACTAGTGGCTATGAAGAAGCGGCTGGGCAAGGGTTAGTAGCAGGAATTAATGCAGCTTTACAATTAGAAGGAAAAAAACCGTTAGTATTAAAAAGAAATGAATCTTATATTGGCGTTTTAATTGATGATTTAACAACAAAAGGGGTCATAGATCCTTATCGACTATTAACATCAAGAGCAGAATATCGTTTACTGTTAAGAAATGATAACGCCGATTTACGTTTAAGAGAATATGGTCATCAAGTAGGATTAATAAATGATGAAGTTTATCAGAAATTTTTAACAAAAAAGCAAAAAATAACAGCACTGATCGAAAAACTGCAACAAACTAAAATTACACCTACCAAAGAAATAAACGATTACTTACTTCAATTATCTACTGCTACACTAAAAGATGGTTTAACCTTATATGAATTATTAAAGCGTCCAGAAATAAAGATTTCTATGTTAGAAAAATTTATTAGTTTACCAAATGACCAAGAAATATTAGAAGAAGTAGAAATTGAAGTGAGATATGAAGGTTATATTAATAAAGCGAAAAAAGATGCTCAAAAGATGCTGACCTTTGAATATAAAAAAATACCGTTTGATATAAATTATCAACAAGTACCCAACCTAGCTAGCGAAGCGCGCCAGAAATTAGAAAAAATAAAGCCACTGACGCTAGGACAGGCTAGTCGTATTAGTGGAGTAAATCCAGCAGATATTGCAATATTATCAATATATTTAAAGCGAAAGGGGCACTAACATTGACAGAATCAGAATTTGAAAAAGAATTAGAACGTTTGGACATCTTCTTAACACCTACTCAAAAAAAATTACTAGAAAAGTTTTATAATCGTTTAATAGAAACAAATAAAATAATGAATCTTACTAGGATTACTTCTAAAGAAGAGGTTTATTTAAAACACTTCTATGATAGTCTCTCTCTTGTTAAAATTTGTGATTTTACAAAAGCAACCACTTTATGTGATATTGGAAGTGGCGCTGGTTTTCCTGGCATTGTTTTAAAAATATGCTTTCCACAACTAAAGATAACTCTCATTGATGCATTAGAAAAAAGAGTAAGTTATTTGAATTCGCTTATTGAGGAACTAGATTTACAAGATATTGAGGCTAAACATATTCGAGCAGAGGATTTACAAAAAGAAGGACTTACTTTTGATATAGTAACCGCAAGAGCAGTAGCATCATTACCGAAACTTTTAGTTTGGGCGATGCCTCTTGTAAATAATACAGGATTTTTCATTGCCATGAAGGGTAATGTAGAGGAAGAATTAAATGAAGCTCAAATGTTGTTAAACAAGAACCATTGGACGTTAGCAAAAAAAATAAACTTTTTATTACCAAAAGAAGAGAGTAAAAGAACCTTACTATTAATTACAAAAACCCAAAGCAATCATGAAAAAAGATGATTGTTTTTCTCTTTCATTCTGCAATAAAACTTTAGATAGGCTAGATTAATCGGATAAATGATGTTATAATGCTACTATGGGGAAACTAAAAAAAGAATAAAAGTGAGGGATTTAGATGGAAACAAATACAAATGAAATTGTCTACTTATATTTAGATGATATTATTCCAAATCGTTTTCAACCACGACAGGTATTTGACGAAAAAGCTTTAAAAGAATTAGCAGTTTCAATCAAAGAACATGGAGTTATACAACCAATTATTGTTAGAAATATAGGAAATAAATATGAAATTATTGCTGGAGAACGTCGTTACAAGGCTTCAGCCTTAGCTGGATTAACTAAAATTCCTGCTATTATCCGTAATTTAGATGATAAAGAAAGTAGTAAAGTGGCACTTTTAGAAAATTTACAACGAAAAAATTTAAATCCGATTGAAGAAGCAAGAACCTATCAAAAAATTCTTGAACTAGATCAAATGACTCAAGAAGAATTAGCTAAGACAATGGGCAAAAGTCAAAGTTCTGTTGCTAATAAATTACGATTATTATCATTAAGTGAAGATGTTCAAAACGCTTTATTAAAAGAACAAATTTCTGAACGTCATGCTCGGGCACTATTAAATATCAGTGACTCGAAAGAACAAAAAAATATGTTGAAAGAAGTAATTACTAAAAAAATGACAGTTAGAGAACTTGAAGAAACAATTAAACAAAAACAAAATCCGCCACTTATTACTCCTGAGAGCAATGGAATACCCGTTAGCGAAATAGAGAAAATACTACAACCTAATCCAGTTCCAGTAACTGAAAATAGTACTATTACTACTCCTGTATTAGAGGCAAATACAGGAGCAATTCCTGAGATACATAACAATACTACTAATGATTTTAATCAAACAGTTGGTATTGATTATAGTACTCCACCAAAGTTTATTGATTACGATATGCCTAGTACAATTGATAATCTTAGCAGCAGTGCTCTTCAACCTGTCAATATTGATGAATTAAAGGCACAAGCCAAAGATATTAATGTTGAGAAACCAAAAGCTGATTTAGATAGCTTATTAAAGGTCACTTCCAAGGAAGAAGAAAACAATGATAGTGCCGGTGATACTGGTAGATTTAAATTTTTTCAACCAGTAAATACAGAAAAAAATAATCCTCCACAGGAGCAAAACTTTCAACAAAATCAGGATATTTTTAATATGCCAACGCCTAAAGAACCAGCAAATCAAAATCAAGAAAAAGTAAATATTGATTCATTTATCTTTCCACAGACAACACCACCTGCTGTCACCGATGATTCAAGCAGTAGTATGGATAGTCTATTAGAAAGTATGACAAAAAAACCAAATTTAACCCCTTCACTACAAGAAGTTGAATTGCCACAATCAACGCAAGAACCAAAAATTCCTTATATTGATACGTTCAATAATCCCTTTGCAAGGAATCCCATTTTTAAAGATGATGTTCAGAAGATTGAGGGAATAGCACAGCAACAACAGCCTCCACGACCAAATTATACATTAAATGAAGCCATTCAATTAATTCGAGATACAGTGAGAAATATAGAAAATAGTGGTTATAAAATTGATTCTGAGGAAATGGATTTTGAAAAGAATTATCAAATTGTAATTCGAATAGCAAAACAAAAGGAGGAAAGAAAAGTAGAGTAAAATCTACTTTTTTCCTAAAATTGTTTTCAGCAACCTTTATTTTTGATACAATAAAAAAGGATTATTAAAGAAGAGAGTGATAAACATGGGAAAGGTAATTTCATTAGTAAATCAAAAAGGTGGCGTAGGAAAAACAACAACCAGTATTAACCTTTCTGCATCACTTGCATTTCTTGGCAAACGAGTTTTATTAATTGATTTGGATCCTCAAGGAAATACGACAACAGGCGTAGGAATTAATAAGGGGGATATTACGCGTAGTGTTTATGACGTTTTAACTAATCAATGTGAAACATATGATGCTATGATAAAAACAAAGTATAAACAATTATACGTAATACCTGCCACGATTAATTTAGCTGGTCTTGATATAGAGTTATTAGAAAAAAGTCAAAGTGAACCAGGATTTGCCAAAGGAGCTCAATTAAAGCGCCATTTAGAACCCATAAGAGAAAAATTTGATTTTATTATTATTGATTGCCCTCCATCATTAGGATTAATTACTACCAATGCGCTAACTGCTAGTGATTCCGTGGTAATTCCTGTACAATGTGAATTTTTTGCCTTAGAAGGGATCATGCAATTATTAAATACGATTCGACTTGCTCAGAAGCAATTAAATCCCAATCTCGATATAGAAGGAGTATTATTAACGATGTTAGATTCAAGAACGAATTTAGGATTTGAAGTAGTTGATGATATTCGCAAATTTTTTAAGGAAAAAGTTTACAATACTATTATTCCTCGCCTTATTCGTTTAACTGAAGCTCCAAGCCATGGAGAACCAATCATTGTATATGATCCTAAAAGTAAGGGCGCTGAAGCTTATTTAAATTTAGCAAAGGAAGTGATTGATCGTAATGGAAAATAAAAGAAGAGCCTTAGGACGAGGCTTAGAAGAATTATTTAATAATGAGCCATTAGATTTAGAACAGGTAGAGGAAAAAATTATTGAAACAACCCCTAAAGAAGCAATTGTGGAAATAAAGTTAGCTGATCTAAGAAGCAATCCCTACCAGCCTCGTCAAAACTTTGATGAAGAGGCTTTATCTGAATTAGCATCTTCTATTAAAGAACATGGTGTCTTTCAGCCAATTATTGCTAAAAAGAGTATTAAGGGCTATGAAATTATCGCTGGAGAACGTCGTGTTAAAGCTAGTAAATTAGCAGGTAAGGAGACGATTCCTGCAATTATTAAAGACTTTAGTGATGAAGATATGATGCAAATTGCTTTATTAGAAAATTTACAACGTGAGGATTTAACAGCGTTAGAAGAAGCTATGGCCTATCAGAAATTGCAGGAGCACCTATCATTAACACAAGAAGAACTTTCTAAAAGGGTAGGAAAAAGTAGAAGTTATGTGACGAACATGTTAGGATTATTAACATTACCAGAAATGGTTAAAGATTATTTAAGTACTGGGGAATTAAGCATGGGTCATGCTCGTGTCCTAAGTAAATTAAAAGATAAAATACAGATTGAACAGTTGGCTGAACAGGTGGTTGCTTCTGGAATAAGTGTTAGAAAATTAGAAGAACTGACACAATCTCCCCATGAATATCATCGTAAAAAGGAAGTTATTAGAACAAATAAATATGATGATGAATACCAATATGTTGCTGAAAATCTTTGTGAGAAATTAGGAACAAAAGTGAAAATAAAGAACAATAAAATTGAAATTAAATTTACTAATACCAATGATTTGACAAGAATTTTGGAAATTATGAATCTTGATAAATAGTAAGGAAGTGAAGAAATGAAAGAGTTTTTTAACACAGACATTTATACTTATCTCTTAAAACCTTTTATTTATATTTGTCTTGCTTATATGTTTTATAAACTACTAACGCTTCTTATTAATCGTCTTTTAAATAATAGCGCTCTTAATCATAAAAATAAAAAAAGAATTGAAACTTCCAAGAGTATTATTAAAAATATAGTAAAGTATATTTTAATTATTATTACCTTTTTAATTATTCTTTCTATTTATCATATTGATGTTAGTAAAATATTTGCTGGACTGGGAATTGGTGTAGCTGTATTATCTTTAGCCTTTCAAGATATTGCTAAAGATTTAATTGCGGGTATTTCGATTTTATTAGAAGATCAGTTTGAAATTGGCGATAATGTATCAATTAATGGTTTTCGTGGAGAAGTAATCTCTATGGGTCTTAAAACAACTAGAGTTAAAGATTATAAGGGTGGTGTCCAAATTATCTCAAATCATGCGATTCGTGAAGTCATTAATTATAGTTTAAATCCTTCTTTAGCTATTGTTGATCTTTCCGTAAGTTATGATAGTGATCTTGATAAAGTAGAGAAAATTATATATGATACAATGGAAATAATTGATAAAAGTTATCCTAATTTAAAAGGGAAAACAGAGCTTTGGGGGATTGACAAGCTTGATGACTCTGCCATTGTTTATCGTGTAGCAGTAAAAACTAAACCTACCAAAGATTTTGAAATAGAAAGAAAAATGAAAAAAGATTTTCGTCTTGCGTTTGCGAAAGGCGGAATTACTATTCCTTTCCCTCAAGTGGAGGTGCGCAATGGGTGATAAAAATTATACATTAGGCAGTCATGTGCTCCTAAAAAAAACTCATCCCTGTGGTAGTAATGAGTGGGAAATCATCCGTTTAGGTGCTGATTTAAAAATCCAATGTTGTACTTGCGGAAGAACTATTTTTATACCAAGAATTGAATTTAATAAAAAATTAAAAAAAGTATTAGTAAAAGAGGATTAATATGAAAGAAAAGAAAAAGTTAAAACTTAAAAAGTTTTATTTTCATCCAATCACGATATTTCTGGTTTTAACAGTTTTAACTGTTCTTCTAAGTGCTGTTTTATCAACAGTGCAAATGCAAGCGACCTCTAACAAAGTAAACCAGACCACATATGAACTAGAAAGTTCCTTAGTAACCGTAGAGAATATGTTAAATTTTGATGGCATGAAATATATCATCAGTAATGCGACACGTAATTTTTTAAGTTTTGCTCCTCTTGGAATGCTTTTGATTACCTTAATTGGTTTAAGTATTATGCGTAGTACTGGGTTTATTCAAACATTATGTGATCGAAAACTAAAGAAAAGTAATAGATGGGCATTGACCTTTTTCATAATTTTTTTAGCAGTTATTTCTTCTTTAATTAATGACGTAGGTTATGTTGTACTCATCCCTCTTGCGGCCTTGCTGTTTGAAATTAATGGACGCAATCCTTTTCTTGGAATTATTGCTGCCTTTGCCGGTGTTAGTTTTGGTTATGGTGTTTCCATTTTCGTTGGTTCTATGGAAGTAAGTCTTATTCCTTATACGACAACTGCCGCTAGATTAATTGATGAGACTACCCATATTAGTTTAACTTCAAATTTATATATAATTATGGCTTTCTCTTTAATTATCTCTATTGTTGGGGCTTTCATCATTGAAAAAGTCATTGCTCCTAAATTAGGAAAGTATCGCGAAAAAGAAAATTTATCAAAAACTGAAGAATTATCTACGACTAGTATTGAAGAAGCAGAACAGTTGAAAATTGAAAAAGACAAATACGAAAAGCGTGGTTTAAAATTTGCTCTAGTTACGGGTATCATTATTATCCTTTGCTTTATTTACATGATTGTTCCTAATTTACCATCTTCAGGATTACTGCTTGATATGAATGAGGATACTTACCTAGGCCAATTGTTTGGAAGCAATTCCTATTTTCAGGATGGTTTTACTTATATGATAGCTTTATTATTTACATTAGTGGGCATCTTTTATGGTATTGGAGCGAAAACAATCAAAAACGATAAAGATATCATTAATGGTTGCAAAAATAGTTTTCAGCATATAGGAGAATTAATTATTTTAATCTTTGTTGTTTCACAATTCATTTCTGTATTTAAACAAACAAATATCGGAACCGTTATTACTAGTTGGTGTGCTAATGCCCTTGGCAATGTAAACTTTACCGGAATTACTTTAGTAATTTTTGCTATTATTATGATTGCCATTGCTAATTTATTTGTAACTACACCGGCTGCTAAATGGTCAATTTTTGCTCCGATATTAGTACCAGCCTTTATGCAATCTAATATATCTCCTCAATTTGCCCAGTTTATCTTACGCGTGGGAGATTCAGTAACGGCTGGAATAACACCATTATTAGCTGGTTTTGTAATTTATATTGGCTATTTAAATATTTATAACAATAATAAAGAAAGACCAATCAGTATTCATCAAAGTATCAGCTATATAATGCCTTATTGTGGTATGATTGCTGCTACCTGGATATTATTAACCATTGGTTGGTATTTACTAGGATTACCACTTGGTCCAGGTGTTTATCCAACCCTTTAATACCGCAAGGTATTTTTTTGCGTCTTCACAAATAAATCATTCTATGTATCTAGAAAATGCTTAGTCTTTACAATTATTAAAGAGCAAGCTATAATAAAGCAAATCAAAAGAAATTAACAAAAACCAAAAGAAAGAGGTAAATTATGAGTTTAAAAGCAGGTATTGTTGGTCTTCCCAACGTTGGCAAAAGTACCTTATTTAATGCCATTACCAATCAACATATTTTAGCAGAAAATTATCCCTTTGCGACAATTGATCCTAATGTGGGGGTTGTAAACGTAAAAGACGAGAGAATAGAACATTTAAAAGCTCTATATCAGCCTAACAAAGTGATACCAACTAGCTATGAATTTACAGATATAGCAGGGTTAGTAAAAGGGGCTAGTCAAGGAGAGGGGTTAGGAAATAAATTTTTATCGCATATTAGAGAAGTAGATGCTATTTGTCAAGTAGTTCGTTGTTTTGAAGATAATAACATTATTCATGTTGATGGTACAATTAATCCAATTCGTGATATTGAAACAATTAATTTAGAATTGGCCATTGCGGATCTAGATATTATCAATCATCGTTTAGAACGACTAGGTAAAAGAGCTAAAACGACAAAAAATAAGGAAGACTTATTGGAAGTAGAAAGTTTAGAACAAGCAAAGTCAGCCCTAGAGAAAAATCAACCATTACGCTTAGTTGAATTTAGTAAAGAACAACACCAAATTTTAAAATCTTATAGCTTTTTAACTTTAAAACCTATGATTTATTTAGCTAATATTGAAGAACAAGATTTGGCTGCTAAAAATAATGTTTATGTTGAAAAGGTAAAACAGTATGCTGCTAAAGAGGGATCTCAAACCATAGTCTTGTGTGCCAAAGTCGAAGAAGAGTTAAGTGAGTTAGAGGAAACAGATCAAAAAGAGATGTTAGTTGCGTTAGGTCTTGAACAAAGCGGCTTAGATCGTTTAATAAAAACAACCTATGATTTATTAGGACTAGCTACCTACTTCACAGTTGGCAAAGATGAAGTACGAGCCTGGACTTTTCAAAAAGGAATGAATGCCAAAAAATGTGCTGGAATTATTCATACCGATTTTGAAAAAGGCTTTATTAAAGCAGAGGTAATGAGTTATGACGACTTAATGACTTATGGTAGTGAGTTGAAAGTAAAGGAGGCTGGAAGGGCACGAATAGAAGGAAAAGAGTACCTGATGCAAGATGGAGATATTTGTCATTTTAGATTTAATGTATAGGAGTAACAAAAAATGGAAAATAACAGGAATAATATTAAACAAGTAATTCGTAGTGAAGGCTATCTGCAAGAACTTATTAATAAAACACAAACACAAGGAATATTAATAACTAATGTAGAGCCAACAACTAATGATGAACAAAAAGAAGGCACCTTATTAGGAGCATTCTATCAAATGGTTGCGCTTTATGCTAATCAAAATTATATTGATGCAATAAATTGTACTAAAAAAGAGACAACGACTAGCAGTTATATCCTTGCTTATCAAAATAATTATTATAAACTTAGTAAAATTGATGATAATAAGATAACTTATTATTCTTTTGAAACAGGAAAAGAAGCGATTAATCAAACAATTTCTTTTGCTGATATTCAAAAAGGAAAAAAGACCTTAGAAGCTGAAATCATTGATGAAAAATTAGAAAAATTAGATATGTTGATTCGTCAGTACTATCGAGAAGGGCTACCTGTTGATGCGATTGAAAAAACCGTTGAAGATAGTGTAGGATTGATTAAAATATGTCGAAAGCAACCAAGGAGGTTATTATGAAAAAATATATCAGTGGTCTAATAGGTGGCATAGTAGGAGGATTTATTGCTTCTCTACCATGGATATTAATGTATGTTTATGGGAATTTTTTACTATCCTTATTAGCGACGTTAATAGCCTTTGGTATTGCCTATGGCTATAAATTATGTAAAGGACCAATGACTAAAAAGTATCCTTCTATTATCACTATTTTAGCTCTTTTCATTGTTATTGTAGTAACCCTTTTAATCATTCCTCTTATTGAATTATACAAAGAAGGGTATTTTGCTAATTTTAGAAATCTCCAATTACTATATCAAAATGGAGAATTTGTAAAGAGTATTATGATTGATTTAGCGATCTCAGTCATCTTTACTTTTTTAGGAATTTCTAGTGTGGTAAATAAAGCAAAACAGGAAATTAAGCACCAAGAACAAGAAAATGATTAAAAAAATTTACAAATAATAAAAGATCTGTTATAATACAAACGAGTATTAAAAATACTCCTTACCTAGTAATAGGTCATATGTCCAGAAGGAGGTGGAAACGAATGAACAAATATGAAATTATGTTTATCGTAAAACCAGATTTAGAGGAAGCATCTATTAAAAAAGAGGCGGACACTATGAAAAAGGTTTTAACGGATAAAAACGCAAAAGTAGTAGAAGAAAAAGCCATGGGTCAAAAAGAATTAGCTTATGAAATCAAAAAATACAAAAATGGCTACTATTTCTTATTTGTAGTAGAAGCTACAAATGAAGCTACATCAGAGTTTGATCGTCTAGCACGCATTAATGAAAATATCTTGCGTCATTTAATCGTCAGAGTAGATGATTAAGAAAAGAGGATAGTAAATGAATAAAGTATTTTTAATTGGTCGCTTAACACGCGATCCAGAATTACGTTATACAGGAAATAATACTCCTGTTGCAAGTTTTACAGTTGCTGTAAATCGTACTTTTACCAACCAAGCTGGTGAAAGAGAAGCTGATTTTATTAACGTTGTTGTTTGGAGAAAACAAGCAGAAAATGTTAAGAACTATTTAAGTCAAGGAAGTCAAGTAGCAATTGAAGGCCGTCTTCAAGTAAGAAATTATGATGATCAAAATGGTCAAAAACGTTACGTTACAGAAGTAATAGCTGATAATGTAGAGTTTGTAGGAAGCAAAAGGGATAATACGCAAAGTAATATGCCAAATCCTAATAACCAATCTGCTACGGGTCCAACACCCTATGATTTTTCGAGTGAAAAAACGACTCCAAGTGGTACGGATGTGTCTAATAATCCATACGCTGACTTTGGTTCAAGCATTGAAATCAGTGATGATGAATTACCATTCTAAAAAGGAGGAAAAACTATGGCAGATTTCTATCGTAGAAAAAAGAAAGTTTGTTTAATGTGTACTGGTAAAAATGTTGATTACAAAGATGTAGACACATTAAGAAAATATATAAATGAAAGAGGAAAAATTGTTCCTCGCCGTGTTACTGGAAATTGTGCACGTCACCAAAGATATATTGCTAATCAAATTAAAAGAGCAAGAATGATCGCTTTACTACCTTTTACAAAGTAGAAAAGCCTCATTCTTTTTCTTTTCTAAGCTTTTTCTTAAACTAAAATAAGATAGAAACAACAATTATGACTAGATAATTTTGAAAAACAGCAAAAAATATTATATAATAGAAAGGAAGGAAAGAAAGAAGGGTCTTTTATGAAAATAATTGAGAAGAGAAAAGAATTAAGACAATTATTTCGCACGGCTAAAAATGTTTTTATTATGGCTCATAAAGATCTGGATTTAGATGCTCTTGGAAGTTCTATTGGCATGTATTCGCTATTAGAAAAATTACATAAAAACTGTTATCTTATTATTGATGATAAGCGTCATGAATTAGGGGTTGAAAAGGTCTTGCAAGAGTTAGATGGCTGTTTACAAATCTTAGCAAGTCATAAAGTGGAAGAGCATCTGTATCTTCGTTCCAAAAAAAATTTATTATTAATAGTTGATACCAATAAAGAAGAATTAGTACAAAGTAAAGAAGTATTAAACTATTTTACAGAAGATCAAATCATTATTATGGATCATCATGATACTGGAGAAACAACGATTTCCTGTAAGCATTTAATTGTTGATCATGAAACTTCTAGTACTAGTGAAATGATTACCAATTTAATTGAAAGTTATAAGATTACTTTAGATCCGTATTATGCCACCTTAATCCTAGCTGGCATGGTATTAGATACCAATAACTTTACATTGAAAACAAATGCAGAAACCTATTATAGTGCGTATTATTTAGCTAGTTTAGGAGCTAGTCCAAGAAAAGTGCAATACTTACTAAAACAGGATATTAAGGATTATACAGAACGCCAAAAAGTGATCACTAATGTGGATATTATCGATGAGAAAATTGCTATTGCAAAGGGAAGTCCATATACAATTTATCGAAAAGAAGACATCGCTAAAATTGCTGATACCCTCCTTTTCTTTAATAATATTGAAATTTCTTTTGTAATTGCTAAAACTAGTGAGAAAACAGTCTCTATTAGCGGTCGTAGTCTCGGAAAATATAACATTGCCAATATTCTTGAACCATTAGGTGGCGGTGGTGATAAAATGGGCGGAGCTTGTCGCCTGGAAAATACGACAATCAGTAAAGTAGAACAGAAATTAATGCAAACTTTAAAGAAATGGGAGGAATAAATGAAAGTAATTTTTATCAAAAATGTAAAAAATCAAGGAAAAATAGGTGAAATAAAGGAAGTAAAAGATGGATATGGACAGAACTTCTTACTTAAAAAGGGTTATGCAGTCATTGCTAGTCCTATCAATTTAGAAAAATTAGCTAAGCAACAAGAACTAAAAGAACAACAAGAAAAAGAAAAAAAACATAACGCAGAAGCTTTACGCCACCAATTAGAAAAAACGGTATTAACATTTAAAGTTAAAACTGGTGAAAATGATAAGGTTTTTGGCAGTGTTAGTATCAAACAAATCAAAGATGAACTAACCAAATTAGGATATCAAATAGAAAAACAACAAATCCATTTAACAAATGATTTAGCATCCTTAGGATTTCATACAATTGATTTAGAGCTGCACAAAGAAGTGTTTGCCAAGGTAAAGGTACATTTAATAAAGTAAAGGAGGGAAAGTATGGCCTTAAAACAACTACCAAATAATTTAGAAGCTGAAGAAAGTGTTTTAGGAGCTTGTTTTCTTTCTACCAATGCCCTAAATTTAGCCGTAGAAAATCTGGAGGAGACTAACTTTTTTGATCAACGTCATGCTAAAATTTTTCGGGCTTTAAAAAATTTATATGAAGACAAAAGTCCCATTGATTTAACCATTGTAACAACAGAACTAACTAAAATGAATGTGTTAGCTGAAATCGGTGGAGTAAATTACTTAACGGAAATTGTCAAATTTGTTCCTACGGCAGCTAATGTTGAATATTACATTAAAGAAGTACAAAATACTGCTTTATTGCGCAATTTAATTGAAACAGCAACTGAAATTGCAACTATGGGCTATCAAACAGAAGAAAGTATTAACGAAGTATTAGATCTGGCAGAAAAAAAAATCTTAGGTATTGCAAAAAATCGTAAAACTAGTGAATTTAGAAGTATTCAAGAAGTATTAATTAAGACACAAAATGATTTAGAAAAATTAGCAGAAACTAAAGGTGAAATTACCGGTATTGCTACGGGGTGGTATGATTTTGACAAATTGACTGCCGGTCTTCATGAAAATGAAATGGTAATTGTCGCTGCTCGACCTGGGATGGGTAAGACTGCTTTTGCCTTGAATTTAGCAACTTATGTAGCAACCCACAGTGATAAAACTGTGGCAGTATTTAACTTAGAAATGGGAGCGGAACAATTAGCAAACCGTATTGTTTCTTCCTTAGGACAAATCGAAGGATATAAATTACGGACAGGAAAAATGCTCAATAATGATTGGCGCCGTTTTAATGAAGCTGTCAGTCAACTATCGAGTGCCAATCTTTACATAGATGATACTCCAGGAATTAGTATTGGTGAAATTCGGGCAAAATGTCGCCGATTATCATCTACTAGTGATGGACTTGATTTAGTTATCATTGATTATTTACAACTTATTTCAGGTGGTAAAAACTATGGTGCTAATCGCCAACAAGAAGTAGCGGATATTTCTCGTAGTTTGAAAACCTTGGCGATGGAGTTGCATATTCCTATCATTGCTCTTGCTCAGTTATCAAGAAGTGTGGAAGGACGGGAAGATAAACGGCCGATGCTATCCGACTTACGAGAGTCTGGTTCCATTGAACAAGATGCCGATTTAGTTGGTTTTTTATACCGTGAAGACTACTATAACAAAGAAGCTAAAAATGAGGCTACTAGCATTAGTGAATTTATTATTGCTAAACATCGAAATGGTCCCCAAGCAACGATTCAATTATTATTTAAGAAAGATACATCAACATTCGTTAATATGACAAAAGAAGCAAAGGAGGAAGAAATCTAATATGAATTTAAAAAATGGTATTACTATTTGTATAGCAATGGTACTTAGTTTAATCATTCTTTTTTCTACTCCTTCCATCAAGGCCTTAGAACCTCAAAATGTCTATCGCATCTATTTAGCGGGAAAATCTATTGGGTTAATTAAAGATAAAGAAGCCTTAGAAGCTTATATCGATAAAGAACAGGAATCTTTAAAAAGCAAGTATCAAGCTGAAAAAGTCTATGTTCCTGAAGATTTAAAAGTTGTTAAAGATATTACCTATAACGAAAAAATATTATCGACAAGGCAAGTTTATGAAAAAATAAAAGACATAGAACCATTTACTATTAAAGGATATGCTATTACTATTAAAGGAGTGGAAACGACCACTGAGAGTGGCGAAAAAACAAAAAAAGAAGATCAAAATATTTATGTGTTAGATCGAAATGTTTTTGAAGAAGCCATGGATAGAACCATTCGTTCCTTTGTGAATAATGATAGCTATGAAAATTATTTAAAAAGTACGCAAAAGGAGATTGAAGATACTGGTACAATTATTGAAAATATTTATATTGAAAATAAAATAACGGTCAAAGAAACCAATATTCCTGTTAATAAAACAATTTATGAAAACAGCGAGGATTTAAGTAAGTATCTTTTATTCGGAAGTTTAGATGAACATCAAGAATATACTGTTCAAGAGGGAGATACCATTAGTGATGTGGCTTTTAATAATAAATTATCGGATCAAGAATTTTTAATTGCCAATCCTAATTTCACGGATGAAAATAGTTTGTTATTTCCTGGTCAACAAGTAACTATCAGTATTATTAAACCTCAATTTCGATTAGTGGAGATTGATCATACGGTCTTTTTACAAGAAGAAAAATATGAAACAGAGGTCAAATATGATAATACTAAAATGGTAGGGACACAAGAGACAATCCAAAAGGGTGAAAATGGTTTAAAAAGAGTTACCTCTAAGGTCCAAAAGATTAATGGTCAAACAGAAAGTACAGTGATTGATGAAGGGGCCACAGAAACATTAAAAGAACCGGTTAAAGAAATTATTGTCAAAGGTGGCAAGCAATCAAGCTATGGTAGTGATATTACTGGTAATACAAAAGTAGAAGGATATTGGAAATGGCCAACGGTTATTCCTTATACTATCAATAGTCCATATGGCTATCGCTGGGGTGTTTTACATGATGGTGTTGATATTGGTGGTGGTTATGGTTCCCCTATCTATGCGGCTAATAATGGAATAGTAGTGGCATCTAGTTATAAATATGACAACGGTCAATATATTGTTGTAAATCATAATAATGGTTATTATACAATGTATGCCCATTTATCAGCTCGATATGTGAAAGAAGGACAAAATGTTTCCATTGGTCAAGAAATAGGAGCTATGGGTAGAAGCGGTTATGCTAGTGGAACACACTTACACTTTGGTTTGTTTAGTGGTTATCCATATCGAAGAGGTTCTAAATCTTTGCCCCCACTTAGTTTATTTTGATGAGATTTAAGACATTAGCTAGTGGTTCTAAAGGTAATTGCTCCTATTTACAATATGATACCACTAACATATTAATCGATATTGGTCTAAGTTATCTTCAATTACAAAAAAAACTTGATACGATAAGAGTTACCATTGACGATATTGATGCTTTATTTCTAACACATACCCATAAAGATCATATGAAAGGATTAGCCGTAGTGGTAAAACATAGTCATTTCAAAATTTACATTAGTAAAGAAATGTACCCTGAAATTAAAGACTTGGTGCCCAAAGAACGGTTAGAATTATATAGTCCACTTTTTCATATTGCTAGGTTACAAATAGAAGTACTAAAAACTTCCCATGATGCCCCAGGTTCAGTCGGTTTCATTTTTAATCATTGCCAAGACAGTTTAGTTTACATAACAGACACGGGCTATATTAACCGTAAATACTTACCAAAGATGAAAAATAAAACATTGTACTACATAGAAAGTAATCATGATGAAAAAATGTTGATGGATGGCAGCTATCCTTATCAAATTAAGCAGCGAATTATTAGCGATAAGGGGCATCTTTCAAATCATATGACAGCTGATTATTTAGAAAGCTTAATTGGTCCGCAGACCAAATGGATCATTTTAGCTCATATTAGTGAGCACAATAATACAGAAGAATTAGCACTTACAACAACGCTAGATAAGTTGGCTTGTTTATCTTATCAACCAAAAGTAATTGTCGCTAAACAATATGAAATGGGTGAGTTAATAGAGGTATAAAATGATAAAAATAATTTGTGTAGGAAAACTGAAAGAAAAATATCTAAAAGAGGCAGTTCTAGAATATCAAAAGCGTTTATCTAAGTATACAAAAATACAAATCGTCGAGGTGCCTGATAGCAGTATAGAAAATCAAACAAAAGCTTTACAAATTGAAAAAGAGCATATTGAAAAACAGATTCAAAATAAAGATAATGTCATCGTATTAGATTTAATGGGTCAAGAATTTACTTCCCAAGAATTAGCTTTAAAAATTGAACAATGGGAAATAGAGAATAGTCAACTGACCTTTATTATTGGAGGAAGTTATGGTTTAGATGAGGCAATCAAACAAAGAGCTAATAGTACTGTTTCTTTTTCCCACTTGACCTTTCCCCATCAATTGTTTCGGGTCATACTATTAGAACAGCTATATCGCTGTTATAAAATCAGATATCATGAAACGTATCATAAATAGGGAGGTATTAGATATGATTGGTAATGATTGGGATTCCTATTTGCAAGAAGAATACCAAAAAGAATATTTTCAAGAATTAATTCATTTTGTTGCAAATGAGTATCAACAAAAAACAATCTTTCCTAAAAAAAATGAAATTTTTAATGCATTTCGCCATACGCCATATCAAAATGTAAAAGTGGTAATTTTAGGCCAAGATCCTTATCATGGAGTCGGTCAAGCTCAAGGGTTATCTTTTTCTGTAAGGGATGGGATTCCCAAGCCCCCTAGTCTTCAAAATATTTTTAAAGAACTACATGATGATTTGAAAGTGCCAATTCCTACTACTAGCAGTCTTATTCCTTGGGCCGATCAAGGAGTATTGTTATTAAATAGTGTCCTAACTGTTGAACAAAATTTAGCCGCTTCTCATAAAGGTAGAGGGTGGGAAATCTTTACTGATAAAGTAATTTCTATTATTAATGAAAAAGAAACGCCAGTTGTATTTATCCTATGGGGTGGATATGCTCGTGCTAAGAAAAAATTAATTACCAATTCTCGTCATTATATAATAGAATCGGCTCACCCATCCCCTTTATCCGCATATAATGGTTTTTTTGGAAGTCAACCTTTCTCTAAAACTAATCACTTTCTAAAAGAACAAGGTTTAACGCCTATTGAATGGACACTAAATTAAAGGATGCTAATTTAAAGGTTAGCATCTTTTAATTATTTTGTAAAATGGCAAACTTCTCTCTTTTTTGAATCTTATAATTTTCAACATCTTCCAAATGTGCTAAAGCTTTTACTAAATTAGAAGGAAAATGATGACTATAAAAAGTAATATCTGTAACACTGTCATTATAATATTTAAGAGTAGCTCGTAAATCGTTTTCATTATCTTCAAAAATATTTATTAATTCTTGCATTTTAGGTGTAGTAAATATCTCCTCATGTTCCTCGATAATCTTTATTATCTCATCGCCTAATAATATTAATTCTTGATATAATTTTTGATGACTAAGTTTCTTTGTTTTAAATTTAACGATATTAGGAATATTACTTATATTAGCTTGTTCTAGTTCAGGGAGCATTTTTAGTAAAACTTCTACTTTTTTTTGTAGAATAATATCTAAATTATTATCTGCTTCTTTTAATTTAATATAAAGAAAATCATATTTATTTTTATAATAAAAATAAATTCCCATCATCATTAATAACACTAATAAAACTCCGCCAGCAATTACAAAATATACCATACTTTCACATCCTTTTCTTTATTATAGCAAAGAAAAAAGGATGAAACAATTCTATCCTTGTGATTGTACTAAAATAATTGGTTCTGTAAATTCAACGTAATTGAGATAAACAGTCCAAAGAACAAACCTACTACCAGTTGTTTGGTCATATACCACCGCATAGTCCCGTCCTGCTGCCTCAATTGTTCCGGCAAATACTCTATCCCGCCATTCCAGTGAATCGGAATAAGACATGTAAAATTTAGCGAATTTTCCAATATTGGCTTCTAAAATATTTTCAGCATAAGGGGGATCACTTAAGGTTGGAAGCCCTTGGTTTGATTGATTATTATTTTGGGGAATAAAATTTTGATAAGGCGGTGCTGTCCCCTGATTAGGTATAGCAAAATTATTTGGATTCATAAATCTCTTCCTTTCTCTATTACCATATGAAAGAAAGTATTAATTTATGAAGCTTTCTGTTGACTAACGACTTCATCAAAAACAGGGTCATTTTCTCCCGGTTCCGTTCCCTTTACATAGTACATAACCATCTTTTGCTCATCTTTTTCAGTAGCTGGTTTGCCAGAAATGGGATTGACTAATACACCCACTACATTATCTGGTTTTTCATACCAAGCATCTTCTTTATTTTCCATATAATCTTCCATCGTATTCATCCATATATTTTGGGCATATTTGTATTCACTAGGAATGAGTGTTTGATTATCATCATATCCACACCACACGGCAGTTACAATTTCCTTATTAAATCCTATATACCAATTATCAGTATCCGTCGTACCTGATTTTAAAGCATAGGTATGCTTAATTTTAGAAGCGATGTTAATGGCTGTTGGATAATTATAATCAATAAAATGAGAGTCATAGGTCGCCGTTAATAAATTATTTAAAATGTACGTAAGACTTTGATTAAGTACAGCCTCTTTACTTTCTTTCGCTTCATAAAGGATATTGCCTTCTTTATCGACGACCTTTTCAATAAAATGGGGGCTAACTTTAAAGCCTTCATTAGCAAAGGCAGAATATCCTGCTGCCATTTCTAAAATACTAATTTCACTTGTCCCCAGCGCTAAGGAAGGTACCTCATCTAGCTTCGCTGAAATACCTACTCTTTTTGCCATGTTAATTAATGTTTCTTCCCCTAAGAACATATGAGTTTTAACTGCATAAATATTTTCGGAATAAGCAATCGCCGTAGCCATAGAAATAGGCTTATTGCCATACTTTTCATTATAATTCTTGGGTGAGTAGGTTTGCTTATTAGAAAAAGTAAAAGTAGTCGCTTCACTAGTAAAAGTAGTGGAAGCAGTAAAGCCATTCTCTAAAGCTGCATAATATAAATACGGTTTCATAGTTGAACCAACTTGTCGCTTGGCTAAAACTGCTCGATTATATTCAGATTTATTGTAATCTTTTCCCCCTACTAAAGCAATCACTTTTCCTGTATTAGGGTCCATCATTACGGTTGAAACCTCTAAATTGCTATCACTAGGCATATTTTCTTGAATGTTTTCCTCTAACTTACTTTGAGCATCCATATCTAAGTTAGTATAAATCTTTAAGCCACCAGTTTCTAAAAAGGTACTAGGAATCTCATCGAGACTTTGCAATTCTTTTAACACGGCATCTTGATAATACATAACCGTAGATAAATCATCTATATTTTTCTCCCCAATAAAAGTTAGCTTTTCAGCGATGGCACTCTGATACTCTTTTTCGGTAATTACTTTACTCTTTAACATATTTTTTAAAATACCATTCTGCCGTTGTGTTGCTTTTTCTAAATTGATAAGGGGAGAATAATTACTAGGAGATTTGGGAATTCCTGTTAGCATTGCTGCTTCTGCTAAAGTTAAATCTTTCGCACTCTTATTAAAATAGAACTGACTAGCATTTTCAATACCATACATTCCATGACCATAATTAATGGTATTTAAATATCCCTCTAAAATTTCATCTTTACTATAATGGGCTTCTATTTCGATTGTATACCACATCTCATCCCATTTTCTACTCCATGTTTTGTCAAAATCTAAAAATAAATTTTTGGCATACTGTTGAGTAATCGTACTAGCCCCTTGACTTTTACTTCCTGAAGCAAGATTTACATAAAATGCCTTGGCAATACGTAAAAAATCAAAACCTTTATGATGGTAGAAATTTCTATCCTCTGTCGTAATAGTCGCATTTACCAAACTAGGAGAAATTTCTGATAGACTAATCCATTCTTTAGAGCCACTGCCCTGAAAATACATATTATTATCTTTATCAAACAACATAAAACTATTAGCACTTTTGATTTGTAATTTTGGTGTTACATATGCGTAAGTATAAACAATAATATTTCCTAAAATAAAGGCTGCTACAACAATTAATAAAACTTTGAGTAGTTTCTTAAATTTTTTCACGCCGCATCACCTAACACTAGTCTTTCCCAAAGTTTTAAAAAAATAACTGTAAAATAAAATATCAATCAATAATTGCACAATAGCACTTATTTTGCTATACTTATATCATAATAAGAGGTGATCTAGTGCCGTCTATAAAAAATAAAAAAAATTTTTCACTATCGCCCAACAAAAGAGTAGGTTTATTAATTGGCTGTTTGCTTATCATTAGTATCATAGGCATCAGTATCTATTCTCTAGTAATTTCTAGTAATCAGAAAAATTCACCCACAACTTCTCCTCCCAAAGAAACGACTAATACCCAAGAAGAAGTACATACAGCGGATACTCTACAATTTCAAAAGGGAAAATTTACACTTGAAAATGGCCAATTAGTCTTTCGCGCCACTATCAAAAATATGGGACCAGAAGTATTTGAAAAAAGAATGGCTACGCTGCAAATTTTAGGTGAAAATAAAAAAATTCTCACTCAACAAGCTATTTTTCTACCAACTATAAAACCAAATATATCATTAGATGGAAATTGGCAATTCGAAGATATTGTGGAAGGAATTGTTGATTATAAAATAATAATAGAATAAAGGAGAGGCAAATGGAAACAAAAAGGAATGTGATCTTAATCGGGATTATTACCATTTTATTAATTATCGCTATGGGAGTCTTAAGTTATGGGGCCTTCAATTACAGTAAAGCAGGAGAAAGAGTCAATACGATTGTTACCGGAACTGTTTCAATGAGTTATCAAGAAAGTAGTAATATCATAACTATTACCGATGCTCTTCCTATGTCTGATAGTACAGGTAAGTTGATGTTAGGGACTGGAGAATATTTTGATTTTTCTATTACCACCAATTTATCAGATAGTTCTATTATGAACTGGGAAATAGCTGCTGAAGATTTAGCGGATAGTACTTTTAATGGTAATAATATTAAATATTATTTAACAAAAGTGGATAATAGTGGCCAAGAAACAGAAGTAATGGCACCCAAAATTTATAATGAAACAAGTGCCAATGAGATTACAGGAAAACCAGATAATATGATGAGTTTATTAACAGGTAGCACTAATACTCAAGGCAGCCAAACTACGAATTATCGACTTCGTATTTGGATTAGCGACACCTATAATCCGCAAGGACAATTAGCTGGCTTAATCTATAAAACAAGAATTAATGTCTACGGTAAAATAGCTGTTTAGAAATCCCAATGGATTTCTTTTTTTATATCTTGTTTCTTTTTTTGTTATCTGCTATAATCTTAGCAGTAAAAGAAAGGCATGCTATGAAGAAAGTACAAATTAAGGCCACCCTAGAAGCTGATCATGAAAAATTTATCTTTGCAGGAGAAGGGCAATTTGACTTAAATACCCACAAGTTACAGTATCAAGATAAAGAAGCTATTTTAACTTATTTTCTAAAAGATAATATCTTATTAAGAGAAACGTCTGATGCTATTCTAAGTTATAAATTTTCTATAAACCATAGTTCGCACTTTGAAATATACGTCAAAGAATTAAAAAAGACAGCCCATATGCAAATGAAAACAGAAAAGATAGAAATTAACACTCATAAAATAGAAATTATATATCAACTAGAGGGAAATGATTTTAGCCATCATTATACCTTAGAATGGAGGGTTATATGAGTATTTTAAAAATGGTGGAACAACAAATAGCCAAACATTGTCAAAGTCATCAAATTCCTTTGCAAGAAGTACAATTATTACGTAGTAACCGCAAGGAATTAGGAGATTATCAACTCAATGATGCGATGAAATTAGCAAAAGTTATGCACAAAAATCCAAAAGATATTGCCCAGCAACTAGTAGAAGTATTAGAGGAAATGGCGCTATTTGAAAATATTAATATAGCAGGGGTTGGCTTCATCAATTTAAGTTTAAGAAAACAGCAATTAGTAACTTTTGTAAATACTTTGGCCAAAGATCCTCGAAAAGACCTACCGTTGTTAACACCTCAAAAAATTATCATTGATTATGGCGGTGCTAATATTGCAAAAACACTACATGTGGGCCATCTTCGCAGTGCCAATTTAGGTGAAGCATTAAAACGACTGGCTAGAATTCTTGGAAATGAAGTGATCAGTGATGTACATTTTGGCGATATTGGTCGACAATCAGGAATGGTTATCTATGAAATAAAAAAACGTTATCCCCATCTTAATTATTTTAGTGGTCAAGAGGAAGCTTGTTGGGATACCTTACCAATTACCGGTCAGGACTTGGAAGAAATTTATCCGCTCGCGAGTAAAAAAGCTAAAGAAGACGTAGAAATCATGGAACAAGTACGTAAAATTACTGCCCAATTAGAGCGAGGTCACCCTGGATATAATGCTCTTTGGGATAAGATAAAAGAAATTTCTATTGCTGATATTAAAAAGATTTATCAGCGCCTAAATACTGATTTTGACCTTTGGGAAGGGGAAAGTGATTGCTATTCCTATATTGAACCAATGCTAAAGAGATTGGAACAAGAAGGGCAGTTTGTAGAGAGTGAAGGTGCTAAAGTCATTGAAGTAAAGGAAGAGACGGATACTGCGCCAATGCCAGCTTTAGTGGTGGTAAAAAATAATGGAGCAACTCTCTATGCTACTAGAGAATTAGCAACTCTTGAATCTAGAATTAAACGTTTCAGCCCTACTGAGATTTGGTATTTGACCGATAATCGTCAAGAATTATATTTTACCCAAGTATTTCGGGCAGCTTATAAAACCGGCATTGTGCCTAAAACTACTAAATTATCTTTCTTTGGTTTTGGAACGATGAATGGAACTGATGGAAAACCTTTTAAAACAAGAGATGGCAATACTGCTACACTAATTTCTTTACTAGATAGTGTAAAATCAGAAATTTTAAAACGGATGAATAAAGAAATTCCCAATTCAGAAAAAGAAACTTTGGCTGAAAAAATTATGATTGCTGCTGTCAAATATGCTGACTTTCTACCTAATCGTACTACGGACTATATTTTTGATCCTAATAAATTTATTGATGTGGAAGGAAAAACAGGACCTTATTTGTTATATGCTACAATCCGAATGAAATCACTATTAAAAAAGGCCCAAGAAGCACAACTTCCTTCCGAAGCATATTATTTACTTCAAAGTGATATCGAAAAAGAATTAATATTACAACTCCTAATGAAGTCTTCCGTATTATTAAAGGCTTATGAAACCAAAGATGTTAATAATATAGCTGAGTATCTTTATACACTTACAAGTACCTATAATCGTTTTTACGAAAAAAATCATATTTTAACTGAAACTAATAAAAAACTGCAAGAAAGCTGGCTGGTTTTAACAAAACTAGTCTATCGTACAAATGAAGAACTTTTGACAATTTTAGGTATAGAAATTCCCGAAAAAATGTAAAGTAATAAAAAGGACTTGCCAAAGCTTATAAAAGATGATATAAATTTTATTGATTTATTCAAGAACAAAAGTTAAAAATACGCATATAATGCTCTAGCTATATTAGGAGGAAAAATAAATGAAGTTAGCACAAATGAAAAAGGAAGACTTAGAGTTATTATCCAATAAAGATATTACGTATTATTTATTAGAAGATCAAGGGAAACTAAATACTGCTGAGTTATATCAACAAATTGTCAAATTACTAGAATTACCAGCTTCTACCTTTGAAGAGAAGATTGGTGATTACTATACCTCACTAACAACAGATAAACGATTTATTATGTTAGAAGATGGTTGTTGGGATTTAAGAAGTCGTCATACCTCAGATAAAATTATTAAAGTAACGGAAGAAGATGAAGATGAGGATATAGAAGAATTAAAGGATGATGTAATTATACCTGATGATACCGTAGAAGATAGCTATGATGCTGGTGATGAAGAAGAAGATGATTATACCGATGCTGAAGAAGATTTAAAAGGTTTAGTAGTAGTAGATGAAGAAGACCTAGAGTTAGAGCAATAGCTCTAGTTTTTTTCTTATAGATATGATACAATACTAACGATTAAAGCAAGGAGGATGAAATCATGCTTGACCGGTTGAAAGTAACGGAAGAAAAATATGAACAGTTACAACAAGAATTGATGAAAAAAGAAGTACTAGATAATCTTCATAAAACGAGAGAAATTTCTAAGGAAATTGCTGATTTAGAAGAGGTTGTTACAGTTTATCGTCAATATAAAAAAAATTTAATGGCCATCGATGATACAAAGGAAATGCTAAAAGATGCCGAACTCAAAGAGATGGCGCGGGAAGAGTTACAAATTTTAGAAACTCAAAAAGAAGAATATGAACAGCAATTAGAAATATTATTAATTCCTAAAGACCCAAATGATGGAAAAAATGTTATTGTTGAAATCCGAGGGGCAGCAGGAGGAGATGAAGCCAATATTTTTGCTGGTGATTTATATCGCATGTATTCTCGTTATGCTGAACGACAGGGGTTTAAAGTAGAGTTAGTAGATGTAGTTGAAGGTAGTGCCGGTGGTTTTAGTCAAGTTGAATTTATGGTAAAAGGGACCAGTGTTTATTCAAAATTAAAGTATGAAAGTGGCTCTCATCGGGTACAAAGAATTCCTGTAACCGAAAGTAATGGTAGAATTCAAACTTCAACAGCCACAGTGCTTGTCATGCCTGAAGCAGAAGATGTTAATATTGAAATTGATCCTAAAGATTTAAGAATTGATATATATCGTTCTTCTGGCTGTGGGGGACAAGGCGTAAATACTACTGATAGTGCTGTTAGAATTACACACCTACCGACAAATACAGTAGTGACCTGTCAAAATGAGCGGAGTCAAATACAAAATAAAGAACAAGCCATGAAAGTATTGAAAGCCCGTCTTTATGAAGCGGAACTAAGACGACAAGAAGAGGAATTAGGTTCCAAACGGCGAAGTAAAATTGGTACCGGTGATCGAGCAGAAAAAATTAGAACTTATAATTACCCTCAAAATAGAGTTACTGATCACCGTATCAGCTTTACTACTAATAATTTAGATCGAGTAATGAATGGTCAATTAGAGGAAATTATTGAAGCTCTTATTATGGAAGATCAAAAGCGTAAATTAGCCGGGGAACAAGAAAGATGACAATTGAACAGGCTATTATTTATGGTAAAAAGTATATTCAAAGTGATTTAGCTAAAATATTACTAGCTGATTTATTGGGGAAAAATTCATTAGAGTTATTAACGATTCTAACTGAAAAAGTACCAGAGGAGCTCTTATTAGTATATAAACAACGAATTCAAGCGATGAAAGCGAATAAACCTATTCAATATGTAATAGGAAATGTTAATTTTTATGGTCAAACATTTTATGTAAATGAACAGGTTTTAATTCCTCGCTTTGAAACAGAAGAATTAGTAGAACAGGTCTTAACCTATGTTGAAAAATTGCCCAATAAGTCTATAAAAATATTAGATTTAGGTTGTGGTAGTGGTGTCATTGGACTAACCTTACAAAAAAAACTACCAAATTCTCAAGTAACACTCGTCGATATAAGTTCAAAGGCACTAGAAGTAGCGAAAAAAAATGCCGATACTCTAAATTTGAAAGTAGAATTAATAAAAAGTGATTGGTTAAAAGGTTTACCAAAAGTTAGTTATGATGTGATTGTTTCCAATCCACCCTATATAAAAACAACAGAGCCAATTGCTGATTTAGTGAAAAACAATGAGCCAGCCTTAGCACTATATGCAGGACCAGAAGGATTGGATTGCTATCAACAAATCATAAAAGATATTCAACCATTTCTCAAAAAACAATATTTACTTGCTTTTGAAATAGGTCCAACACAAGCAGATTCTGTAAAGGAATTATTAGAAAAGGCCCTAGATAATCCTCAAATAGAGGTAAAGCAGGATTTACAAGGTCGAAATCGCTTTGTTTTTGTCTATCATCTATTTGATTAAAAATAAATATAACCACTCATTATGAAAGTATAAGGAAGGTGGTTATTTTTATGAAAAAATTTTTAATCATACTTAGTTTATGCTTAGTAGGATTCACAACGTTAAATAAAGATCAAGAAGAAATTAGTATTCCCAATGAAGCAATTAGATTTCGGGTAATAGCAGAGAGTAACTCTATCAAAGATCAGGAAACTAAGCAACAAGTAAAAGAAGTATTGCAGAAAGATTTAACTTCACTCTTAGCTAGTGAGCAGAGTATAGACACCACGAGAACAATGTTAAAAAACAATTTAAACCATTTTGAAAATCTTATTTCACATACTCTCTTGCAAAAAGAAAAAAATCCTCATTTTACTATTCACTATGGATTAAATTATTTTCCTCAAAAAAAATATAAAGGAATTACTTATGAAGAAGGATATTATGAATCACTAGTAGTAACATTAGGTGCGGGGAATGGAGAAAACTGGTGGTGTGTTTTATTTCCACCATTATGCTTACTAGAAGCAGAAGATACTAATCAGACAGAGGTAGAGTATCAATCCTTTGTCAAAGAATTAATCAATAAATATATTCCAAATTAGTCTAAAGCCTCTTAAAAAAGAATACATATGGATAGGAGGCACTTATGGAATTAGTACAAATGATTATAATTGGTATTAGTCTTAGCATGGACGCATTTTCTTTATCACTAGTGTATGGTACCTTGAACTTAGAAAAGAAAATGTTGCGTTTCTTAAGTGTCGTTGTAGGCATTTTTCACTTTTTTATGCCTTTGTTAGGTAGCATGATTGGAGAATTTGTAGTCCATAATTTTATTCCTGAACCCAATAAATTAGTAGGAATTATATTTATTATTCTAAGTATCCAAATGCTATTAAATATTAAAGAATTAGAAACTACCAAAGCTACAATGAAAAGTATTGCCCAAGCTTTCTTATTTGGTTTTAGTGTCAGTCTAGATAGCTTTTCTGTCGGGATTGGGTTAGGTGCAAGAGGAGAGAATATGGTATTATGTGGGCTTGTTTTCTCGCTTTGTAGTGCCGTATTTACATATAGCGGATTAAATTTAGGCAAAAAGCTTACCCTAAAATTTGGAAAGATTGCCAATATAGTAGGAAGTTTAATGTTGCTAATTTTAGGAATCGAGTATTTTTTCGCTATTTAAAGTATAAAAATTATAAAGTCAGTACATCCTAGTCATAGGAGGATAAAAATGAAAAATAAGAAAAAAGAATCTGCAAAAAATACTGCTGAAGAAGTAGTAGAAAAAGAAGTTTTCCCATTAGGTTCTCAACAACAACAAAATAATAAACAACAAAATCAACATTGTGAAGATAATAATCAAAATAATAATAATCAAGATAGTAATAGTCAAAACAATGAAGAGAACCAAAATAACGAAAATAGACAAAATTAAGATTTCTCGAAGAGAGAAGTCTTTTATTTTTGACAAATACTTAAAAATTACTTATGATAGTAATGAAAGGTGAGAAGTATGTTAGTAAATTTTAATACTATGCTAAAAAATGCTAAAGATAATAACTATGCTATTGCGCATTTCAATATTAACAATTTAGAATGGACAAAATATATTCTAGAAGAAATGAATATTCTTGGTTGTCCAGTAATATTAGGTGTTAGTGAAGGTGCTAAACGATATATGGGTGGTTTTTTAACAATTAGAATGTTAGTTGAGGGTTTATTGAAGGATTTAAATATAACCATTCCCGTTTGCCTACATTTGGATCATGGTAGTAGCTTCGATAGTTGCAAAGAAGCTATTGATGCTGGTTTTACTGCTGTTATGATAGATGCCAGTAAATATCCACTAGAAAAAAACAAACAAATTACAAATCAAGTAGTAAATTATGCACATTCTCGAGGTGTTAGTGTAGAAGCTGAGGTAGGTCATGTAGGCGGAACAGAAGATAATATTCATGGAGACATATTTCGTGCCACTTTAGAAGACTGCATAGAAATTAGTAAAACAGGAATAGATGCTTTAGCACCCGCTTTAGGATCTGTTCATGGGCTTTATCAGGGAGAACCTAATTTAGACTTTGAAAGAATGACAAAGATTAGCGAAACACTAAATCTGCCTTTAGTTTTACACGGCGGAACAGGCATTCCTTATCCTTTAATTAAAAAAGCTATTTCCTGTGGTATTACGAAAATAAATATTAATACAGAATTACAATTAGTATGGCATCAAGCTGTCATGGAATTTACCAAAAATAACCCTAATGTTTATGATCCACGAAAAATTATTAGCAGTGGTGAAACTGCCTTAAAACGAAAAATACAGGAGCTTACCACAATTTTTAAAAATGTACCCCGCAACAAAATAGGCAAAAGTAATATAATATAGCGAAAGAGAGTAGGTAAGTATGAAAATATTAGAAATTACAGGAGGCAATAATTTAAGCGGTACAATTCGCATTAGTGGAGCAAAAAACAGTGCTGTGGCGCTTATTCCTGCCGCCATTTTATCAGATGAGGAAGTCACTATTTGCAATGTTCCTAATATTACTGACACAGAAGCTTTATGTGACACGCTAAAATTTTTAGATGTAAAGGTAAAACGGGCTAGCGAAAGTATAGTAATAGACCCTAGTTCTATGAAAAATAAAATGATTCCCGCTATTTATACTAAAAAATTAAGGGCCTCCTATTATTTTATGGGTGCTTTGCTTGGAAAATATAAAACTGTAAAAATGGATTTACCAGGGGGGTGCTCTATTGGTGCTAGACCTATTAACTTGCATTTGAAAGGATTTGAGGCCTTAGGGGCTCATATTAGTAACGATGGAGAATGTTACACAGTAAGTGCTAAAGAATTAAAGGGAGCAAATATATATCTTGATTTTCCAAGTGTAGGAGCAACGATTAATATTATGTTAGCAGCCGTAAAAGCATCTGGAGTCACAGTAATTGATAATGCAGCGAAAGAGCCAGAAATTGTCAATGTAGCTACATTATTAAATAATATGGGTGCCAAAATTCGTGGAGCAGGAACTAGTAGTATTGAAATTACTGGTGTTCTTCATTTAGGAAAATGTTTTCATGAGGTAATTCCAGATCGAATTGAAGCGGGAACTTATGTAATTATGGGTGCTGCTTGTGGGGAAAACTTAAAGATTGATAATATTATTCCTGAACACATTGAGGCACTCACTAGTAAACTGGAAGAAATGGGTGCTTTCTTAGATATTGGTGCTGATTATATTCTAGTTAGCAAGAAAAATGAGTATCAGCCAATCAATGTAAAAACCCAAACTTATCCAGGATTTGCTACTGATTTGCAACAACCGTTAACAGCTCTATTAACTCAATGTCACGGCAAAAGTAAAATTGAAGAGACTATTTTTGAAAATCGTTTTATGCATATTCCCTATTTAAATCAAATGGGTGCCGATGTTCGTGTGAAAAACCAGACTGCCACAATTATTGGTGCTACTAAATTAAAAGCAAGTGATGTAGTAGCTACTGATTTACGAGCTGGTGCAGCCTTAATCATTGCTGCTTTACTGGCTCAAGGAACAACTAGAATTACCAATGTTGAGCATATTTTAAGAGGTTATGAAGATATTGTAGAAAAATTGACAAGTGTTGGTGCTAAAGTTGAAATTAGAGAAATATAATATATAAACTCTAGTTTTTTCTTTGGAGGCATTTATGAAACATAAAAAATTATTGTGCATGATCTTTATTTGTTTAGTGATATATGTAATCTACTTTTTTTATCATGATGATCGGTTACACTACTTAGCAATTGGGGACTCCCTTAGTGTCGGTGTAAACGCATATGGGGAGACTAGTTACGGATACAGTGATTATATTGCCTCTTACTTAGAAAGAAATCATCAATTAAAATCTTATTATAAAGATTTCTCGGTTCCCGGCTACCGTATTTCAGATTTACAGCATCAGCTTGACACAAATCAACTTATTACTGTTCATGGTAAGACATTATCGTTTAAAAAATGCTTAAGAGAATCAGAATTGGTAACATTAAGTATCGGAGGTAATGACTTATTATCTGAACTTAGTCTGTCAACTGTTGATATTGATACACTTGACGAAGACGAAGTATTACAAATTATTGACCAAGTTACCCTTGATTTAGAAACTTTACTAAAAAGTTTACGGAAGTATGCAAAAAGAGAAATTATTATGATAGGTTATTATAATCCCTTGAATAACTCTTCACTAAATTTAAATCGTATTTTTTCTTATTTAAATCAAAAAGTAGCAAGTACTTGTAGAAAATATGATATTGATTATATTAATATTTACTCTTTATTTAAAAATAATAGGAAATACCTACCAAATCCCACAAATATTCATCCCAATACTGAAGGATATGAGGCTATTGCCAATAAAGTAATAGCAGTTTTAGAAAAACAAGGATAACTTCTTGCCAAAATGCAAAAAATCTGTTATATTAATTAGCGAACTTAAATTACTATGATTAATCATGAATCATGGCGGAAGGAGAGAAACTAATGAAAAAGGGAATTCATCCAGATTACAGAACTTGTAAGGTAACTTGTGCTTGTGGTGAAACATTTGAAGTACAATCAAATAAAGATGAAATGACTATCGAAGTATGTTCTAAATGTCATCCATTCTATACAGGAAAACAAAGTAGAGCATCACGTACAGGTCGCGTTGATAAATTCAATAAGAAATATGGTTATCAACAAGAAGAAACAGCTGGTTAAACCACTGTTTTTTTATGCTGAAAAACATCATGACATTTATTATTATTTTTCCATAGACGTGGTATAATATATCTAATCACAAAAATATGAGAGGAGGAAAAGTTATGAAACTAGGGATTGCTTCTGATCATCGAGGTTATCATTTAAAACAAAAATTAATTACTTTATTAAAAGACAACTATGAAATAATAGATTTTGGATGCCAAACAAGTGAGAGTGTTGACTATCCTGATTATGCTTTTAAGTTAGGGAAAGCATTACAAAAAAAAGAAATTGATTTTGGTATTGCTATTTGTGGAAGTGGGATTGGAATTTGTATTGCCTGTAATAAAGTAAAGGGAGTTCGTGCGGCACGCGTAAAAACGCAAGGGGAAGTATATCAAACAAGAAATGATAATGATGCGAATGTTATCTGTTTCAGTGAACAAGAACCTGTAAATCAGGCATATCAGTTAATTCATTCCTTTGTAACAACTCCATTTTCTAATGAAGAACGGCATCAAAAAAGAATTGAAAAGATAAAGCAATATGAGGAAACAGAACATGAATGTTAAATGTTTATTATATTTATTTGTAACATTATTAGTAATATGGTCATTAGATGCGATTAATATGAATGGCATTTTTAAAAAAAATAAAATAATACAAGCGCGGGTTTTCTACTTTTTATTAGCAATTGCCTTAATTTACTTAATAACTAACTTTATTTGGGATTTTTTCTCTGTAACACAATTTTTTTAACAAATTTTTACGTATAAAATTTCTTCTTTAGTTCAAACTCTTAATGAGGTGGAAAAAATGAAGAAAAAGTTAAAACTCAAAAAGAGTGCCATTATTGGAGCTTATTTAATCGCCTTTTCTTTAACAGGAATGGGAGCATTTTTTATTAGTCAAAATATGAAAGCAGAAAGTGGTAAGGAAGAAAATTTAGAATACGTTAATAGCTCAATCGTTAATCAGGAAGATGTCGAGGTTATTAATGAAGAAACAAAAATGATCAAACCTTATACCAATGAAAAAGTACAAATCGCAAAATATTTTTATGACTATCAAGCTGATAATGAAACTCAGGAAAAATCAATTCT
Organism: uncultured Bacillota bacterium; assembly: GCA_958428295.1. GTDB lineage: Bacteria > Bacillota_I > Bacilli_A > RF39 > UBA660 > Onthousia. Next base: position 2,846 of record CAUAFL010000011.1, on the reverse strand, counting down.
GTATCATGAAAATACTTACATCCAAAACTCTGGAATGGACTTTACTCTAGAAGAAGCATTTGAAGTAATAGCCGTCTTAGATGGAACGGTTGTGGATGTTAAAGAGGACGAACTACTTGGAAAAGTAGTAGAAATTAAACATGATAATGACTTAATTACAAGCTATCAAAGTCTAGGTGAAGTAAGTGTCAAGAAAAATGATACTGTAAAACAAGGACAAGTAATCGGCAAAAGTGGAACTAATACGCTCGATAAAGACTTGGGGAACCATTTACATTTTGAACTTTACCAAAGTGGTCAAGTAGTCAATCCACAAAAGTTCTTTGATCAACCAATTACTAAGAGTGATACAACTAAAAAAGAAGAGCAACAAGAAAATACAACTAATGACCAAAGTCAAAATGACGCTTCTAAAAAGACGGAATAAGCCGTTTTTTTTAGACATAAAATAGGATAGTAAAAGCCAAATCAAAGTAAGAATTCATTTACATTAAATAAAAAATTTGTTAGAATATTAACAGTAAAGGGACGTGATAAGATGTTAGCAAAAGATATAGGGATAGATTTAGGAACGGCCAATGTGCTTATTTACATAAAGGGTGAGGGAATCGTTTTAAACGAACCTAGTGTAGTGGCAATTGATACCGATAACAAAAAGGTAGTGGCAGTAGGTTATGAAGCAAGTGAAATGTTAGGTCGAACACCCGGTAAAGTGAAGGCGATTAAACCTATGAAAGATGGTGTTATTGCCGATTTTGAAATTACGGAGATTATGCTAGATTATTTTATACGCAAAATACATGCTCGCAATTTTCTATCACGTCCTAGAATTTTAATTTGTTGTCCTTCAAATATTACTCCAGTGGAAAAAAATGCTATTAAAGAAGCGGCAGAAAGAACGGGGGCTCGGCGAGTATTTTTAGAAGAGGAACCCAAAGTAGCCGCTATTGGTGCAGGGATGGATATTGCTAAACCAAGTGCAAATATGGTAATAGATATTGGCGGGGGCACCACAGATATTGCTATTTTATCCTTGAATGATATTGTTACTAGCACTTCTGTGAGAGTAGCAGGCAATGTCTTTGATCAGGATATCATCAAGTATATTAAAGAAAAGTATAAACTCTTAATTGGTGATAAAACGGCCGAAGAAATTAAGATAGAATTTGCTAACGTCAATCATCCTGACAAAAAAAATAAGATGGAAGTAAGAGGAAGAGATTTAATTACAGGTCTTCCTAGTACGATTGAAATTAATGAAGTAGAAACAGAAGAGGCACTCCATGATTCTATTTATAAAATTGTGAAAGCTGCCACAAATGTATTAGAACAAACTCCACCAGAATTATCTGCTGATATTGTAGATAAAGGGATTGTTCTAACCGGTGGTGGGTCGATGTTAACTGGTTTAACAGAAGTATTGAAAGAGGAACTAAAGGTGCCAGTTTTTATTGCTGATAGTCCTCTTACCTGCGTAGTAGAGGGAACTGGCGTTTTATTAGACAATGTGAAATTATTAGAGGAAAATTAAAGACTTTCAAAGTCTTTTTTGTTTCTTTCTTGTCATCATTTCCTAGAATTGCTATAATGAACATAGAAAAGAGGTAAAACAATGAATGCTGAAATATTAAATGCCTTAAAAATTGTCTTTGCCACGTTTATTTGCTCTGCTATTATTATGCCTTTTATGAAAAAAATAGCCTTTCATATTGGTGCTATTGATATACCTAGAGCGGATGAGGGAAATCGTCATATTCATAAAAGGACAATTCCTAAGCTAGGTGGTGTCGGAATATTTCTTGCCTTTTTAATAGGTTATATGTTTTTTGGTATTCAAAGTGTCCAAATGAATGCGGTGTTAATAGGAAGTTTTATTATTGTTTTAACGGGTCTTATTGATGATATTAAATCTATAAGAGCAGGTCAAAAATTAATTGGTCAAGTTCTTGCAGCCAGTGTGATTGTTTTTTATGGCGGCATTCTCCTTAATAACATTACCGCCTTCGGATATTCTTTAGATTTTGGTCCTTGGTCTTATCCATTGACAATATTCTTTATTGTGGCCTGCACTAATATCATAAACTTAATTGATGGTTTAGATGGTCTCAGTGGAGGTATCAGTAGCATTTTCTTTTTGACGATTGGTATTATTGGCTTTTTCCAGGGTAGAGGTAGTAGTTTAGTAATGATATTGACCTTTATTATGCTAGGATCTACACTCGGTTTTCTTTTGCATAATTTCTATCCTGCAAAAATATTCTGTGGTGATTGTGCTATGTTTTTAGGATTTATCATTGCCGTTATAACCTTATTAGAATTTAAGGGACCAGCTTTGACAAGTTTATTTGTGCCGTTACTGATTTTAGGAATTCCTATTTTAGATACGCTCTTTGCCATCATTCGAAGGACATTGCGACACCAACCACCTTTTTCACCTGACAAAGATCATATCCACCATCAACTATTAGGAATGAATTTTTCTCAAAGAACAACAGTTTTAATTATTTATGCAATTGATATTTTATTTGCTAGTGCTTCTATCTTCTATACGTTAAAAGATCCGGTAATTGGTAAAATATTGTATATTATTTTATTTGTTATTGTAGCTTGGTTTGTTTTTAGAACTAGCGTAATTTCTCCAAAAAATAAGAAAGTAGTAGATGGTATTCTTGGAAAAATGGAAGGAACTATAAAAAAAGAAAAGAAGGAAAGTAAAATGAAACAATTTACTAAAAAAAGAAAATAGAAATTTCTTTTTTTTTGAGAAAGGGCTGAAATATGTTGAAAAAAGTGGTAAAATATGGAAAAAAGAATAAGATAAGGAGTCAGGGCGAATGTTAAACTAC
>CAUAFL010000010.1 GCA_958428295.1 uncultured Bacillota bacterium | reverse complement strand
AAGGAGATGGTGGAAAGTTAGTCTATCAGACGAAGATTAGTGTTTATGGTAAAGTGGGAGATCTTTATCCAATGATGAAGATAAGAAATGATGCTTCTTATTTTCATCAGGAAAAATATAGAACTAAAATTACTAGTATTGTAACTAAGCAAAACATTTTAGTACCAGAAACGGCCGTCATTGATTGGGACATATCAGAAGAACACAATCGGAGTGTCATAGCATATTTAGAAGATGATGGTAGCGGTTTTGGAGGATACCGCTTAACATTAGGAGGGATGGGAAAAATCATTGCACCTCCTAATAGTGCTAGTTATTTTAAGGACTTTACGGAAGTAAAAAGTATTGATTTAAGCAATTTAGACACTAAAATGGTAACAACTATGTATTATTTTTTTAATGGGTGTAATAAATTATCGCAATTAAATATTCGTGACTTTGACACTTCTAATGTTACCAGTATGAATGGTATGTTTTATAATTGTTCATCGTTGGAAGAATTAAATCTAAGCCATTTTGATACTGCCAAGGTGACGAGTATGTTTTCAATGTTTGGTTCTTGCTCTTCCTTAAAGAAATTAAATGTGGACAATTTTAATACTCAAAAAGTAACGACGATGTCTTATATGTTTGCCGCCTGTTCTAATTTAACCACTTTAGATTTGCGTAGCTTTAATACAATGAGTCTTCAAGATGGTAGTTATATGTTTCGATCTACTGGAAAATTAACGAATATTTTGGTTAGTTCTCATTGGAATATTTCTTCAAATGTTAACATCACTGATATGTTTAATGGTAGCGGAGTTAGCGATGTAACAGTTCAATAGTTTACGGTTTGTTAAAACAGCTAGTTGATATTATAAATATTGTTACTATACTATAAGTGAGTGAGACGTAAAGAATGAAACACGATAGCATAATATTGACTTGATGAAGACGCTTATCCAGTAGATATTTTTTCAATTAGTTAAGGAAGATAAGTTTATAAAATGTAGCCAATATCAAGGTAAATAAAAACAGAGGGATGTGTAAATATGATGAAAAAGAATTAGTATTGATAATAATTGTTGGAATTAATTATGTGATTTTTAGTTATAGTAAAACAGGAGAAAGAATGAATACGACCGGTGTAATAAGTGTCAACGACACTTTTAGAATAGCCTTAAAAACCTCCTAACCCCTTAAAATTTTGACAAGTCTAAAAAGACTTAGAATGAGTTCTAATAAATGAAAAGTATTTTTATTGTGTATACTTAGATAAAAAAAGACTATCACCTTGTAGATTACAGGCGATAATCATTTTTAAAACTATTTACAAACGATAAAAAATTACGATTGCACTATTTTTGAAGTTCAATGCTTTTTTAGATTCTTTAATTTATGATAGCAAGAATAACTGAGATTATAGATATGATACCAAATAGGATTAACTACTAAATCAAACTCTCCCACTAACTCTACAACTTGTCCGCCAAAACTTTTCTTGAATAAATATAAACCAAGAAGAGGGTTATCAGCACTAAAGTCACCAGTAATACCATAAAAATTATAAGTATCATAACCATTTTCTAAAGCGTATTTTATACCGGCCCAATGAACTGTATAGGCAGACTGAAAACGCATCAAATCTTTTTTGGAACCACCATAAAGTGATACAACCTCTTGTCCGTAAATTAGAAATAGAATACCTCCTAAAATAGGTTTATTGCCAAACTTCTTCTGTAATTGCTTTATTTTCTTTATTTCCTCTTCTAACCTTGCAATTTCTTTTTCATCCATCTGTTGTTTCTGATGAAACTTTTTTTCATTCATTGGAACAGTTTTATCTCTAAATTTTTCACTTCTTACCTTTATCTCCTGCTGTAATTGTTGAATTTGCTGCTGCATATGTGAAAGTTCTTCTACAAAATCAATTTCAGCAATCATGATTTTCAAAATACCACTATCATGAAGGGCATCCCACATCGCTTCATAGTACGCTAAAGGGCGATCAATAAATTCCCGTCGTTCGCCCGTATGTTGCATGATGTCTTTAAAAATAGGAATTTCTTCGCGACAAATTTCCCTTGTTTTAACTCCCAATCGTTCATTCTTACGTAAGATTTGTCTTGTCTTAGGATCCATATCCCGCATTAGATCCGCTAGCGTTTTATCCTTGACCGTAATAGTATGCATCCAACGTGGTTGTAGAGTATCTTGCATTACATTAAATCCAAAGTGACGATAAGTTGCTTTTATTAAGTTACTGACAACCTCTTTATGATTGATCCCTTCGGGAACAATCGCCCCATTGATATCTCGCTGTTGATACATTACATAAGGATCAATCTTAACAAAAATACCATGGCGGTCTTTTACAAATTTTTTTATTTCTTGTGTAAAGATCATCAGTAATTCTTGGTTTTGATAATCTAGTAAAAATCCACGAGGCGAATAAAATATTTTTTTATGAATAACAGGAACCGGTTTCGCTAATAATAAAGCCGCCGCCTGAATCTTTTCTTTTCCATCAATAAGACCAACATAATAGGCGAACCAACCGTTTTGTTCCTTTAACTTTGCCCATTCCTTGGTCTGATGGAAAGTAATTTGGGGGCTAGTAATGGCATAATTAGTAAATGCATCTTCACTTAATTTGATTAACTTCATTTTTTAGCTCCTTCTTTTTTCTTTTTTTGATGATATTTCGATAAATAGGCACTAATTTAGTAAATGCAAAGTAATAAAAGGGGTGAATGATATAATCAAATTCTCCTATAAATTCTATATAATCGCCCCCAAACTTTCGTTTGAATTCATGAAGCCCCCAGCGAGGATTTTCTTTTTGTAAATCTCCAATTGTTCCAAATTGATCATAGATACGAAGACCACGTTCTTTACAATATTTTAAATGTTCATAATAAGTAGCATAATTGACATAAGTCTCCGTTAGAATATTATGATTACCAGCATATAGAACCCAAGCCTTATCACCGTACTCTACAATCATGTGAGCTGATAGGATAATTTCTTGTCCATAGCGTTGTTGATACTGAAGATATTTTTGTATCTCCTCTTGTAATTTTTGCTGCTGACGTACTAATTCCTTTAATTTGTTTTTGGCACTTTTCGACAAATTCTCTTGTGGTAAAGTCTCTAATTGAGTTGTCACAGTCTCTAAATCTTTTGTTAATACTTGAACAGTAGTATTGATGTTAACACTTCCTAGAAACAAAGTCGCCTTATCTTGTTCGTTAAATAAATGGTATAGAGTTTGATAATAATCTAGCTCATGGGAAATAAAATCTTTGCGATTTTCTGTTAGCATCATTAAATGGTAAAACGTTTCTAAATCATTACTCGTCCCTATTCTAACGTTTGTCTGTAATTTTAAAGACTTAGCAATTCGCTGCTTCGTTGTCTTAGAAAAGTGACTTTCTATTTCTTCTAGGGATTGTGTTAAATCAATACGAAAAGTATAACGAGGCTGGCTGGTTTCAAAGTTTTTAGTAAAACCTAAATGATGATATCCTAATGCTAATAATTGGTTCCATATTTTTTGTTCTTTTTTTTCTTCTTCTATTACTGTGCCATCAAATAATTGACGCTGCCAAACAATATCGGGGTCAATTTTAATATAAATGGCCTTTTTTCTTTTGGCAAACTTAACAACTTCTTTAGTAAACTGTTCCAAAAGTTGTGAATTATGAAAATCAAGGACATACCCTCTTGGGGCATAAAGATAACATAATCCAAGAGGTAATTTCTTTTTTAATAATAATGTTGCTGCTAATATTTCTCCCTCATCATCGACAAGTCCTAAATAGTAAGGAAACAGCTGCCTTTTTTCTTTCGATAATTCACCCCAAGCAAAAGATTGCAAAAAATGGCTTTTGAAAGAATGTTTCTTGACAAAGCGATCAAATTGTTCACCACTAAGAGCCTTTAATTCCATAATTATCATCTTCCATTCAGTTTAAGTATAGGTGAAAGCTTTTTAAAAGTCAATTTTAGTATGAACTAAACGTCTTTTTTTAAACCATCCTTTTTCACTGTCACTAAAATAGGATAATGATCACTAAAGGTTGCAAGGGTAGGATCTTTGATTACCGCTATTTCATCAATGATAAAGCTTTGGGGAATAAAAATATGATCAATTGCTAAATTGTGGCGATGTTTTTTATAGGTTTTTTCAAAAATAGGCACACGTTTTAGACCAAGAGACGCTAAGGTAGTAATAAACTCTTGCAATTGCGGATTGTGAATAGTCATATTAAAATCGCCCGTTAAAATGACCGGAAAGGCACTGTTTTGAATGAAATGTATAATTTTTTGTAATTGTCTACGTTGTATTCCTTTATGATAAAGGGATAAATGTGTATTCATCATACAAATATGACCAAATTCCTTGGTTTTTAAGGTAGCAATCGTAATGATGCGCGGAATAATACTAGGAAAAATAGGAAGTCTCTTAGTAGTAACCGTCAATACTTCTTCCTTAGTAATGATGCTGTTGCTCTCATTATATTTAGAAAAAAAGTGGTTAGGAAGGCGAAAGTCGCCAATGATTTGGTAACTTGATAAATTCAAATTTTCTAAATAGGGACGTACTAACTCTTGGGTACCTAAGCAGTTAAGCTGATAAGTGTCCAACAATTGTTGTAACAGTTTTGGATAATCGTATTCTTTTGAAACCCCATTATAGTGTCTAATATAAAATTTATTTTGAATATTCAAACTGCCAATAACCATAGTGTTCATCTCCTTTTAAAATTATATCATAAAAAAAGAAGAGGAGTACTTCCTCTTACATCATATATTTATTAGAATTGTTACCATAACCCGTATCTTGACTAGCAAGTGGTGTTATCATAGAACTTTCAATTCTGTTTAGACGATTGTCCATTCGACGTAATTGCCGTTCTAAGCGGTTGATTTGGTTTTCCAAATTATTAAGACGTTCACTAAAAGAGGGGTCATTTCCAATACTAGGACCTGGTCCCATCATGCCAGGACCCATAGGAGGCATTCCCCACATAGCACCCTGTCCTTGGAAAGGCATCTCATTCATCATATATATTTCCTCACTTTCGTTGTTATTATATGCGATACAACCTAGTTTTGTGTTACACTAATTACAGGAGGTAATCATGCGTTTACGAAATGTTAAAAATAAAGAACAGATCTTAGCTGCTTGTCCTTATCTTATAAAAAAGCCCCAGGACCATAGGGGAAAGTGGCATCAGGTATTTAACAATGATCACCCAATCTATTTAGAAATTGGCATAGGAAAGGGACAATTTATTAGAGAAAATGCCAAACGCTATAAAGATATTAATTTTATTGGTATTGAAAAATTTGACAATGTTCTAACAAGAGCAATCGGCAACACGGAGCCTCTTCCTAACTTACGATTTTTACGCTTGGATGCTATCATGATTGCCGAAGTGTTTGATCATGAGATTGATCGACTTTACTTAAATTTTTCTGATCCGTGGCCGAAAAGCCGTCATGCCTTTCGGCGCCTTACGAGCCCTATCTTTTTAAGCCGTTATGAGAATATTTTTCGTAAAGATAAGCAAATAGAAATGAAAACCGATAATCAAGATTTATTCACTTACTCTATTGAGACGCTCAGTCAAAAAGGTTATGGTTTAATTTTTGTTTCCCTAAATTATCATCAAGAGGCGCAAAATATTATTATGAGTGAATATGAGCAAAAATTTGTCACATTAAATCAGCCTATATTTTATCTTTTCGCAAAAAAATAGATGAATTTCGTGCGTATCTTTGTTATAATACATAAAGAGTAGGTGAATTATGAAAAAGAAAATATTAATACTCATCCTTCTCTTGGTGATGGTCACCGGCTGTACGAACTTATCAAATAAAGGTATCAGTGATCTATTACCAGTCGTACTAAAGGAGAAGAATACCTTAGCAAACGTCGTGTTCGAAGGTTACAAATACTATGTTCCTAGAGGTCTTAAATTAATTGGTAAGGAAGAATATAATGCTACACTATTAGATGATAAACAAAATACATACTATTTTTATATTGATGTAGTTAGTTTCTATAATAATGAACCATTGACTTTTACAATTTCTAAAGAAGCTTATTTGTCTCAAAAACTTAACTATCATGACAAGGTTGGTTATATTGAAATTAATAAAATCGGAAAAAAGGGTTACTATTTTATTGAATACATGTATAATTATGGTAAGGTAGAAGCCTATGTAAAAGAAAAGGATATAGAAGATGCGATCATTAACATGAGTAGCATATTATCCTCTATTTCCTTTAATAGAACGGTATTAGAGACTATTGTAGGTAGTAAAGTGTTGAACTACAAAGAACAAACATATAACGTTATGAAACCTAAAGGAAATACGGTTACAGAAAGTTACTTAGATTATGAAGAAAAGTATGGAACCTATGAGGGATATAGTCCAAAAGATACAGATGAAGACCAAATTAAGATAGAAGAAGACTAAAAGAGGTGAACCTATGAAACTATTAGACAAGTTAAAAAATGCTCTTTTTGAAGAAGAATATGTGGAAGTAGAAGAAAAACCAATAAAGAAGGAAAAGCCAATTGCTAAAAAAATTGTAATACCAGAGGCAAAAAAAGAAGCTAAAAAGGAAATTAAAAAAGAACCGATTATAGAAGAAGAAAAGATAGAAACACCTAAAAAGGATTTCAAATTTCCTGCCATTTTGGAAGATGATTTCATTGATTTAAATCAAGAAAAACCAGCGCCAACTAAAAAAGAGTCCCAAAAGGAACCAGCTCTTCCCCCACAAAAAGAAGAAAGAGCACCTTATGCTTATACCAAAGAAAAAAAGAAACCGGTCTATCAAACGAAACCATCCAATATTAAAATACAAGAATATGGTAGTTATGAGAAAAAAATAGAGAAAAAAAATTTCCAACCCTCTCCTATTATTTCACCAATTTATGGAATTTTAGATCAAGATTACCAAAAAGATGAAATTGTGACAAGAAAAGAAGTTAGAATTACTAGTAGCTATGCTTCCAAGAACATTGATTTAGATGCGGTTCGGGCCAAGGCGTTAGGAATTGATGATGATACTATTTTTGAAGAAGAATTAGCCTCAAGTCATAAAGAAAAACCAAAAGAAAATGAGGAAATAGAAGAAGCAATGCTAGACATCAGTGATCATGCTCCTGCTGTTCCTAAAGTAACAGTTGGTGATGCTGAGGAATATTTTAAGGATTTAGGTTTAGAATATAATATAGATTACAAAGATGCCTCTCATGAGAGAGCGACAGGAAGAAGAACAAACCTAAATCAAGTAGATGAAGAAGATCAAAAAGCAGACTTAGAAGACAATTTATTTGATTTGATTGATTCAATGTATGAAGAAAAGAAAGGAGAATAAGAGGTGGAATTTCTAGAAGTGTTTTTGCCTGTTGTTTTGTACAGTCTGGGGATTGTCTTAGTAATCGTATTGATTGTACTAGGATTAAAAGCAATAGAAACGCTCACAAAACTAAACACACTGATCGATGATGCGCAAGAGAAATTAGACAGCTTAAATGGTTTTTTTAATATCATGAATGTTGTCACAGATAAAGTATCTGTCATCACTGATACAGTTGTCTCAGCTGTCACCGGAACAATTGCCAGAGTATTCAAAAAAAGAAAGAAAACAAAAAAGGAGAAAATGGAAGAATATGAGTAAAGAAAAAAAGAAAAGTGGAATTGGAAAATTTGTAGCGGGCGCCGCTGTTGGTGCTGGTCTAGGGATTCTTTTTGCCCCTAAGGCAGGAAGTGAAACTAGAAAAGAGTTAAAACAAAAAATGGATGATCTTATGAAAAAGATCAAAGATGTAGATATCGAGGAAGTCAAAGAAGCTTTTGAAGCAAAGGTAGAAGAAATTAAAGAGGAATTAGAAGATCTTGATAGAGAAAAAGCTTTAAAGCTTGCTAAGAAAAAAGGAGAACAAATAAAAAAGAAATGCCAAGATTTAGTAAATCTAGCCGTTGCTAAGGGAACACCTGTTTTAGAAGATGCTGCGGAAGAGTTACGTTTAAAAGCAATTGATGTCATTAATGATGTTCTCACTAAATTAGAAAATGCTGGTGCTGATAAAAAATAAGACTTCGGTCTTTTTTTTGTTGCAATTATAACGTTTCTTAGCTACAATAAAACAAGAAACGAGGAATAACTATGCGCAATTTAACTTTCAAAATAAAAAATATGGCTATGATGCACTTTTTTAAAAAGAATTGGCCTGATTTAGTTAGTCACTATTCAAATAAAATGATCTTTCATAATAATGAATTGCAATTTTATACAACTAAGAAAAACGAACTTTCCTCATTAGCTGATGATAAGCGAAAATCTATTGGTGAGACAATGCAACAAGCTTTAGATTTTGGAAACTTTTCTTTAGCAACGTCTTTAGTAGAAAAAAAATTAGAAGTTTTTTGTTTTCGTCCTGATATTTCACCGGTAAATAAATTGGATGATTTTTATTTTTATTGTTATAAACATAAAAATTACCAATTAGCTAATTTAATTTTAAATACTTCAGTAAAAGAAAAAGAGACTACCGAAGATTTTGAAATCGGGGAATTAATAAGTTTAAGTATGATGGAGCTTGGGGCATTAGATTGTTATATTAAAAATGGAACAACAGAAGTAACAAAACTAGATCGTTGCCGTTTAGTACCACTAATTGTAAAAGTTGCCCAGCAAGAGGGGATATCTCTTGTTGAAAGTGATTATAGTCATTTACTAAGAAAACTACCTGATAGTTTCTATACTTATATAAGAGATAAAAGGATTTTGACTTCTGAACTATCTACTACATTTAGGACCTTTTTAGTGAATTTAACACAAAATAATGTTCAACCAGTGCTTGATTATTTATCAAATAAAGAAAGAGAAATAACCAAAGATCTTCCCTCTAGTTTTTATAACTTGCTATTAACAGATGCTTTTTGGCAGATAGGTGATTATCGACAAGAAACACTATTAGAAGACTTATATGGGTTTCAATCTGAAGAAGAGGAAAAATGTCATTTTATCAAAACCAACTATTTATTAGGGGATTGCCCAAATCATCGCCTTTCATTTGAACAATTTAATATTATTAATGATTTTTTAAAGTCAGAAGGATCACCTTCACTAATGGCTAGTAAAATTAAAGCTCTTAGAAGAATTTCTAGTCAATTAGAAGCAAAAGAAATAAAAGAGGAAGTTTTAGAATCATATTTAGCCTATTTGACTCACTATTCCAAAGAGGATCAGGCCCACCAAATTGCTGTTCGAAGTGCTTACTTTAAAAATCATTCCGTCACTAAATTTTATAAAATAGTCAATGATAGTCCCCACAAAGAACAATATGACTTGCTACTATCGCAAGATGTTAAAAAGAAACAGCAAAAAATTCATTATCAAACAATAACACTTTTACAAGGGTATGATCAATCGGTAGTTGAACAAGTAATTAATAAATTGAAAGATGTCCAAACGGTAAAGCGCGCTAAAGAAATTAGAAATATTATTAAAAGTGATACTTTTAGAGAGGCAACGGCTGAGAAACAACAAGTATTATTGACTGCTTTACCGGGCGAAAATACGTATCTACAAAATGAAGATTTTTCCGTTCGAATCCCCGATGCCGAATATTTAAAAAAAATATTACCAACACCAGAATGTAAAGCTAAGATAATGATTGCAGGAGAAGAAGCCAAGATTTATATAAAAAAGAAAAATACTTCCAAAGCTACGTAAAATATGATATAGTAAAATTAGATTTTCGAGGAAAGATGAAAGTAAGACTAGAAAATTTTAATAAGAGACTTAGTGGGTGGTGTAAACTAAGAAAATTTCTAGGATGAATTACACATTGGGAGAAAAGCGTTTGTTAGAGCGTTAATCTAACATAAGTGCATAGTCTCTATGAAATAAGGTGGTACCGCGGGCATTTCCGTCCTTAAATGATAGGGATTTTTTTGTTATAAGGAGGAATTAATATGACGTTGTATGAGGAATTACAATGGCGGGGATTAATAAAAGATATATCCTCACCCACATTAAAAGAGAAATTAAATAAAGGAGGCTTAACTTTTTATATTGGAACAGATCCTACTGGTGATAGTCTCCATATAGGGCATTTTTCTTCATTTCTTATCTCAAAACGACTAAAAAATGCTGGTCATCATCCAATTTTATTAGTGGGTGGAGGAACTGGACTTATCGGTGATCCCAAACCAACAGCTGAGCGCCCTATGATTACTAAGGAACAGGTAGCGCATAACTTTGCTTGTTTAAAGCACCAAGCAGAAACGCTATTTGGCTTTCGCGTCGTTAATAACTATGACTGGTTAAAAGGAATTAATATTCTAGACTTTTTACGTGATTATGGTAAGTATTTTAATATTAATTATATGCTCGATAAAGATATTGTAAGAAGACGTTTGGATAGTGGAATTACGTATACAGAATTTTCCTATATGATGTTACAAGCCGTAGATTTTTTACATCTATATGAACAAGAGCAGTGTACTTTACAAGTTGCGGGGCAAGATCAATGGGGAAATATTACTGCTGGTATTGATTTAATTCGTAAAAAAACGGGTCAGGAAGCGTATGGGTTTACTATGCCTCTATTAACTAAGGCTGATGGAACAAAATTTGGCAAAAGTGAAGGAGGTGCTCTGTGGCTTGATAAAAATAAGACTACACCTTATGAGATGTATCAATTCTTAATTAATACGGAAGATGAAAAAGTAGTGGACTATTTAAAGTTTTTAACTTTTCTATCTCCTGAAGAAATCAAGACTATTGCCCAAAAATTTGAAGCTAATAAAGAAGAACGCTTGGCACATAAAATTTTGGCACGAGAAGTAATTACCTTTATTCATGGGGAAGAAGCCTTTTTAGAGGCTGAAAAGATTAGTCACACGCTATTTAATGGTAAAATAGAACAGTTAACGGCAGCAGAAATCGAACAGGCATTTAAAGGACTACCTAGAAAAAACTTATTACAAGAGATGAATGTTGTAGATTTTCTCGTAACTATGGAAATTTGTAAGAGTAAAAGAGAGGCTCGAGAATTTTTAACAAACAATAGTATTATGATCAATGGTCAAAAGATCACGGATACCAATTTGATCGTATCTAGAAAAATAGCAATGGAAGAGAAATACATCGTGGTACGACGTGGAAAAAAGAAATATTTTATTGTCGAATGTTTAGAAAAATGATAGGATTAAAAAGAGGTAGATAAAATGGTAAAACAAAAAAAACTTGAAAAAACAACTTCAGCAAAAAAGGATCGGACAATTAAAATATTAAAAATAATGATTGTCCTTTGTGTAATAGTGTTATTGGTAGAGGGAATTTATATTGCTTATAAAGCCTTAACGAATGAAAAGGGCCAATCCTATATAGATACCTTAGGGGCTATGGAAAAAATTAAAGATGGTTATATTGCCGTAGGTAGTAGTGACTTTAAACACAGTAAATATAATAAGTATACTAAAGGTTATGAAAAGGCCAAACTAGTAAAATATAATGAAAAACAACAAGTAGTTTTTGAAAAAGCTTATACGAAAGGCTTCAATTCCTATTTTTATGATGTCAAGGAAATTGATAATGGTTATATTGCTGTTGGAGCAGTTCAAAAGACAAGTCAGCAAATTGAAGAAAAAACAATGGATGGTTTATTAGTCCTCTACAATAAAGATGGAGATCAGCAGCAAAGTAAAACCTTACAAATTTTAGGAAATACTAAATTTACTAAAGTAGCAGTAGTGGAGGATGGCTATCTTGTTATTGGACAAAGTATTTTAGAGAATATGACGATCGGTAACGATCCCAATGGCGGTGGCATCATGATTAAGTATGATGAAAACTTGAACGAAATATGGCGGACTAATTATGGAGGAAGCAAATCGGGTATTTTTAGTGATTTATTAGTAGAAGAAGAGGCTATTTATATTGTGGGAAAAGATGCCACTCGTTATGGAATCTTTGCTAAATACACATTAGATGGTAAACAAGAATTTGTTAAAAATTATGAGTATACTGATACAGTCGGTTTTAGTTCTCTTGCTAAAATAGGAGAAAATTATGTTGTTGTTGGCGGAAAAACGATGAATAATGATGCTGAAGATAAAGATAAAATTACACAGGCTTTATTAGTAAAATATGATCAAGAAGGCAAT
Source organism: uncultured Bacillota bacterium (assembly GCA_958428295.1). Classification (GTDB taxonomy): domain Bacteria; phylum Bacillota_I; class Bacilli_A; order RF39; family UBA660; genus Onthousia. Next base: position 47,130 of record CAUAFL010000010.1, on the reverse strand, counting down.
ATTTTATTTGAAAAAACCTATCGTCAAAATAAATCAGCTCGTTTTAACAAAGTGTTGGTGGATGGTAGTAAAATAATTGCGATTGGTCATAGTGCTAAAAAAGATGAAAAAGAATCAAACGAAGCCTTAAATGTTTTTCGTTATAGTGGTCTTTTTGCTAAATATGAAGAAGATGGGGAAACAATCGTTAAAAAGGAAATGAAAGGCAGCCGAGATATTTATTTCAGTGATTTATTAGCTACTAAGAAAGGTTATACGATCATTGGTCAAACTTCCTCAAAAGAATTAGGCGGCAATAATAAAGATTTAAAAAGTTATTTCTTAGAAGTGGATAAAAAGGGCAAGAAATTAGGTTATCACTCATGACAATCTATCTTTTATCTCCTTTTGCGGTAGAAGCTGATGATCCTAATCTATATAAAGGAAATCCACCCCTTTCTAATAGGGGTATACAGCAGGCAAAATTATGTAGAATGAACTTTCCTAAAGTACACTTTGATTATTGTTTTACAGCCCAACGTATACAAGAATATAGTAGTGCTTTTCTGGTAGTAGGACAACAAATGATAATTGATCGTGATCAGCGTTTAAATCATCCAGTAGAAAATGAAGCCACCGTTGCTGTGGAAAAAAGGATTAAGAACTTTTTAACGTTTATTGAAAAAACTTATCCTGATAAAACGATTCTTTTAGTGGCGGAACCGTCTATCCTAAAAATAATTGCTCAGAGTAGTAAAAATAAAACTAGGACTATTAAGGTATAAAAAAACTGTGTATCTCACAGTTTTTTTTACTTATTATAAAATTCTACGATTAGCGATTCGTTAATATCCATATTAAGTTCATTTCTTTCAGGATATCTAACATAAGTACCTTCTAATTTATTTTCATCATATGTTACATACTCAACACGTTTTGTCACTTTAGTTAACGCTTCAAGTGCTGCCTTGTGATCTTTAGAATTTTCTTTTAAGGCAATTTTACTACCTGGTTTTACGCGATAAGAAGGAATGTCTACTTTCTTACCATCTACTGTAATATGACCATGGTTAACTAATTGTCTAGCACCTCTTCTTGTAGAGGCAAAGCCTAGACGATATACTAAATTATCAAGGCGTGATTCAAGTAAAATTAAAAAATTAGTACCGTGAACACCGCTCATTTTCGCTGCTTCATTAAAGGTTTTTCTAAACTGTCTTTCGTTCATCCCATACATAAAACGAACCTTTTGTTTTTCCTTTAATTGAATAGAATAATCACTTGGTTTTCCCTTTCTACCTTGCCCATGTTGACCAGGTCCATAGGGACGTTTTGCAAGTTCTTTCCCTGTTTCACTAATAGAAAATCCAACACGACGTGCTTGTTTATAACTAGGTCCTGTATATCTTGACATAATCTTTACTCCTTTCTCTTATTACTAGTTATCTTCCCCTTGTTTTCAACACTTAATTAGGGTGTTTTATCTGTCATTTCACTTCACAGCAAGAAAAGTTACTTTCAAACTTTCAAAAACACATTAACTAAGGTAAAACTTTGCTGTTAAAGATAATCTGCAAGTACTATAATAATATGAAAGTTGCTTGTTGTCAAGTCACAAAAGGGAAACTTTATTATCACTAAGAAATATGATTTTTCTAAAAGAACTGGATTAACATAGCGGATTATGATATGATAAGTACAATAGAGGTGATGGGGAGATGCCAGGAAAAAATTTGCTCATAATAACCATTGTCTTAGTGGTAATCATTTTGGCGCTAGTTGTTTTTTTCGTTGGAAAAAGAAAAAGAAAAAACTATTTCTTGCATATATGTGATGAGTTAGATCGTGAAAAAAACTTAATTGGTAGTACTCCCGTTTTATTGGAATTATCGAAACTAGAACCAATTATAAAAAATGAAAAGATGGAAGAAAAATATCAAAAGTGGCAAGATAAATTTGATTTTATAAAAAATGACCAATTGCCTAAAGTTGATGACATGTTAATTGAACTTGATACGCTAATTGAAAAAAAAGAATATAAAACAGCAAAATTTAGAATTGCTAAATGTGAGATGGCGGTTTATAAAATTCGGGAGCAAGCAGATGATTTGTTAGATCAAATTAAAGAAATTACTCTTAGTGAAGAAAAATATCGCAGTATTATTACTAAACTAAAAACCAAATACCGTCATTTAAACAAAGAATACATAGAACATAAAAGTTTATATGAAGAAATGGCTGAGGCCATTGAATTACAATTAGAAAATATCGAAAAGCGTTTTCTAGAATTTGAAACTTCAATGGAAGCGAATGATTATAGTGAAGTAGTGCATATTGTGAAAGCACTTGATACAATGATCGAGCATATGGAAATTGTCATTGAAGAAGTACCAGATTTAATGTTAATGTGTAAGCAATTGCTCCCTAAACGACTCAAGGAAATTGAGGATACAGCGAAGGATATGACCACTAAAGGCTACCCTTTGGAATATCTAAATTTAGATTACAACTTAAACGAATCCAGAAAAAATGTCGACATTATATTAGACCGTATTAAGGTTCTCAATTTAGAAGATTGTATGTTTGAACTTAAAACAATTTTAGATTATTTAGACAGTATCTTCGTTGATTTCGAGAAAGAACGCCTATCCAAAAAACTGTATGAAGAATCTAGCCAAGATTTTGCCAAAAAACTAAAGAAAACTAGTAAATTGGTAACGGATATTTATGATCAATTAGAGGACATAAAAAATATGTATGATCTTAATGAAGAAGATATTAAGATTATCTATGAAGTTAATAAAGATTTAACGGTAATTAAGGATGAATACAAAAAAACTAGTGAAAAAGTGAAAACCAAAGCTACGCCTTATTCGGTTGTTGTAAAAGAAATTGAAGATTTAACAGGTCAGTTAAAGCAAGTAGAAAGTACACTGGATGTTGCCCTTAAATCCCTTGGAAATATGTATGAGGATGAACAACGGGCGCGTGAACAGTTATTAGAAATTGATCATATCCTAAAGCAGTGTAAAGAAAAAATGCGGGAATATAAACTCCCCATCATCAGTAATCACTACTTTGTGGAATTAGCAGAGGCAAATGAAGCGATTCAAGAAGTAGTAAAAGAGTTATCTAAAAAACCAATTGTCATTAAGGTATTAAATACCCGTGTTGATACAGCACGTGATTTAGTCCTAAAACTCTATAATACAACTGTTGAGATGATTAAGACTGCGGAAGTAAGTGAAATGCTCATCATCTATGGTAATCGGTACCGTAGTATTGATCGAGAAATTGAAGAGGGCTTGTTGAGGGCAGAAAATTTATTTTTTAAAGGGGATTATAAAACTTCTCTCAACCTTAGTTTAAAAACCATTAAATTAGTAGACGAAAATATAGAAAGAAAACTTACAGCCTATGAAAAGAAAAAAGACTGAAGCTGGTTTTGGAGCCTACGAATTTTTAACTGTTTCCGTAGTTTGTCTTATCTTAGCAACCATTTTATTATTATTAACCCTCAATAACATAAATTTAGAACGCTATCAAATATTTCAGTATAACGCTAAAATCATGGCTTTAAATGCCATTAATATAGAAAATGAGACAAATCAAGAGAGTGTATATCTTTATCAAATGCAAGAACAAGGCTTAATTTCTGCTATTAAAAATCCCTTCTCAGCCAAGGATGGCTGTGATTCTTATGCTTCTAAAGTGGTTTTTAAAAATAGTGAAAGGTATGTCACTTTACAGTGTGGTGACTATTTAATTGATAACCATCGTCTAACAGATGAGGTCACAGCAATTTATCATGTTGGAAAGTGGACAACTACCAAACCCAAAAAATCATATGAAACTAAAACCGTCTATAATTTAGTAATTGATGGACAAAAAGTTTTGAAAGAAGCAGAAGAGGAAGCCTTATTTATTGCAATAGTAAATCAAAAACTATTAGAAAACTTTCAAAGTGTAGCTGAAATAGGAAAAGAATATCCAGTGAAAAAGCAGACAATGTATCGTGAAAAGACAATTATAAAAAAATTAAAAACCTCAGCATAAAGTGGAAAATCCACTTTTTTTGTATTAAGAATAAAATAGTAAAAAGAAAATAACCAAATTGTTAAGGGATAGTTGACGAACATATTTTCTGTTTGTTATAGTGATGATAAGAAAAAGAGATTTTTAAATTATTTTTATCAATGTGATTTATCTAGTTTTTTTGACATAATTTGTGTTATAATTAAAATAAAATAAAGAGGAAGGTGATACTTTTGAAAAATACTAACGAAAAAGAATGGTTTGATAGTCCTAATATTATTACTTATATCATGACGGGCTTACTTATTATCATTATTGTTTTATCACAATCATTTGCAATTCAAAATCATTTAGGTGCCGCAGAGATTTTACGCTCAATTTTTAATTATAATAGTATTTATGTAATCGCTTTGGCATATTTTATTCTAATTAGAACCAAAACTGGAAAACGTTATTTTGATTATTTGAATGTCATTATGGCCATTTTATACTTATTGATGTCTGTTGCCAGTTTTTTCACTGTTTTTCAATCATTTGGTTTAGCATCACTTATTAATCTCGCGTTAAATATCCTACTAACCCTATATTTTATTTATAGTTTTATCTGTGATACAGAGTTAGGAAAAGAATTAAAGATAAGTGTAAGTCCTTTAGCAGAAATCAATAATGGTCAGTACTTTTATTTAATCATGGGATTACTAATTATTAATTTAGTAGTGTCCTTAATGGCTGCGATTAGCTTTGATAATGTAGTCTTATCGCTGTTAGAGGTGATGTATCTAATTTTATTTGCTCGTTACATCTACTTATATAAAGAATATAGTGAAAATAAAAAGGAAAAAAAGGAGCATAAGAAAAGTGAGACTTCTAAAAAGGTAATGACCAAAAATAATGCTACTTCCAAAAAGAATAATAGCCAAATTAAAAAAGACAAGGAAGGTGCTGAAGAATGAGAGATTTATTTGATGATATTGATGACAGTAAAAAAGAGTTGCCTAAATTAAAAAAAATTAGTAATGAAGTGAAAAAAACACGTAATTACAATTTTTATCAACAATTAGCCGTTTGGCTATTTATCTTTCTTTTTATTGTTGGTATTATCCTAGGCAATGTTTTCCCGGCGTGTAGTGAAACATCTGACTTACTAGCAACATGTTCAAGAACAGAGTATAACTTATCATTAACATTGATTAGCTGGTTGCTTAGTTTTATCTTTTGTAGTATGATTTATGCAATCGGACAAATTATTAAATTATTAACTTCTATTAATGAAAAATTAACAAAGTAATAAGGAGAAAAAAGATGGCCCAAATATATGATATAAATAATCGGAAACCGAGGAAGGCAATTAACAATTTTCATACTAATCAAAATGCCGTAAAATATGCTCAAAGACAACACCAACTGGATACCCAGCCCAAAAGAAAAAATACTAAAAAAGGAAATCGTAAATTAAAAACCTTGATTGGAACTGCCATTTTTATAGGAACTATGGCAATGGTGGGGAATAGCATTTATCATAAGTCAGAGGTAAAAGATACTACCAAGAATTACCAGACCCAAGGAGAAGGAAGTATTGGGTATAACGAACAAATAGAGAGCTATCAAGAAAGCCCGCGGATTGTTGTTGATACAAAAGAGCTTAATGACTTAAATGTCGTTCTAGTAAATGATGGTGTATCAGATGGCTTTTATCAAGACTTGCAAGAACAGCTACAAAAAAAGGGAATTGAACATCAAAGTTATCATAGTTCTCAAGATGTATTAACTCTAGATGGAACAGAGACCGTAATTAGTTTATTACCATATGGTGGCGATAAGACGAAAGTAATAGGCCAATATGAAGATCGTCTTAATACTGCGGATCCTTTAGCGTTAGGTATGGCTGCAAGTTTTAGTGAGCAACCAGTTACTGCTAATTTAGTACAATGTGGCATTCATACTAACGAGAGTTCACAAGAATTAATGGCATCGCCCATAGAAAAAGTGGTAGGGACTGCTTCTTCAGCTTTTGTCAGTTTAGCCATTCCTATTAATACCTCGGCAGTTGACTTTAGTCAAGAGTTAACAGAAGGATTGGCTCGTTATCATGACTATCTTGAAAAAGAAACCGATTATAATTTATTTGCTAGAATGAAAGGCTCTAATTTAACAGAATTTGCGCAAAACCATCAATTAACTTTAGAAACAATTCAAGAAGCTAATCAATTATATGGTAGTGATGCTAATATAGTTCATTATGATCAAACGATATTATTAAAAGAGATAGCCAGTAGTTTTGATAATCAAAAAGATGTAGTGATTAATCAAACATATACCACAGGGAAAAAACTTTAGGTTTAATGAAGGGACAACCTTAAAATATGAAAAAAATATACAGTGCATTATTAATCATAAGTATGTTAGTATTTGATATCATTTATATTTCTCAATGTTTTGTAACAGGTGAGTACAGTCGGTTTGCTACTTATCTTGTTTTGCCCTTTATTATCACAGTTCCTTATTTTTATGAAAAAATAACTCATCATAAATTAGATACAAATTTTAAATTAGTCTATTGGACATTTATTTTCTTTGCTGACTTTTTAGGCTGTGTTGTTAGTCTTTACAATACCACTGACTGGTTTGATGTCTTTACCCATTTCTTATCAGGCGTTTTTACAGCTTTTCTTGCTATACTGTTAATGCAAAATTTTAAATATAAACAAACGAAACTAGGAACTATTTTATATGTTCTAGGGATAACCTGTTTAGTTGCTGCTGTATGGGAAATTTTTGAATATATTATGGATACTTTTTCTGGGAGCAACCTACAACATGCTTTAGAAACAGGTGTTGATGATACGATGGAAGATATGATTGCAGCCCTTGGGGGTAGTCTATTATTTTTACTAACTTACCTTTTGACTGTAAAAGATAGTTATCTTCATCGCTTCACTGAAAAAATTAAACTATAAAAAAAGAACCTTCAAAAGTTCTTTTATTTTTCATTTCTACTTTTAACAAAAGCTATAAGTAAAAAGAAAAGAAAGAGAAGCACTAACCAACCAACTGTTGGCATCCAAAATTCAGTAATACTTTGCCAAATTTTATCAAACTGGATAGTAAGTAGCATTAGCTTTTATCCCTAATAATATTTTTACTGCAAAAGTAAGTGATAAGAAAATAGCCGCCGTAAATAACAATTAGGAAAATCGCTGTCATAACAAGAGAAACTAACAATTTTTCATTACCGAAAGTTTCCAAAATATAATTACAGAACATAATTCCAAAAATTGAGTGAATAATTGCTAAGACTAATGGGAAAGAAAAGAAAATAGCAATTTGGCGGAATAGGGAACGATTTAATAGTTTTTCATCTGCTCCAAGGCGCCGAATCATTTGATAACGATCTTTATTATCAGTACTTTCTGATAGTTCTTTAAGTGCTAGAATAGCGGCCGAAGTAATCAAAAAGATAATTCCCAGATAAAGACCAATAAAAGTAACAATGGCACCTAAACCAATGGCTGCTTCATAAATATCTGGCTTCGTATTGAAACGGAAGTAGATAAATTCATGATTAGTTCTCGCTTGATTAAAGTAAGCCTTTAGTTTATCATTATAAGCAGCTTTATTTTGTTGATTGTCAGTACGATAATTAGCGGAAAAAATCATTCGCTCAGGGATTAGGCCTTCCAATGCCTCATCTGGAACCACAAAAACTCCTGAATTTACATGGTTAGCAGAAATCTCAACAAATCCTTCTTGGCACTTATCATATTGTGGCATATAGGTTTTTCCCTGGACTGTGATGGGCGCTTTGGCCTTTAACCCAAGATCACGAATTTCTACCATGCTACCATAATCTGCAACAATAGCATAACTATTAGGTTTTAACGAAAGTGTCTTTTGTTGATAAACCTTAGCTAATTGATTGTAATCACTTAACGTCATGAAAGATTCACCAACCGTAAAACGGATCATTGGATACTCTTTCTTTACTTTTTCAAATGCCTTTCCTAGTGTCATATCTGTTGTCAACTCTGGTATTTGATAAATAGGAACATCAACAATATTAGTTAAGGCATTTTTATTAATTCCTGCCGCCTCCACCTGTTCGAGGATAGGCATTTTTGAAAAGTTAACTTGTTCTTGAGAATACTCTTGTTCCGGATTAGCAATTGCTTTTTGAATTTCAAAATCCGCTGGGGCCAACTCTTGTAAATTTGCTGTCATAGAATTTTTCAATGATAGACCACTAGATAAGACACAAATAGTCATAAATAGCATTAGACAGATAATACTCATCGAAAAGACCGTAGTATTAATTTTACTGCTAATCTGTCGAATAGTAAAACTGTTTAATCCCTTATAATACACTTTTTTAAGGGACATGACTAATTTTAAGATTAAACCGGACAAGGACCAAAAAATTAAGAAAGTAGAGATAATTCCTAACACAATAGGTTGATAAATATCCTCTGCCTCTAAATCTTTTACTCCTCCAGTAACTAGATAATAAGCATAGCCTAACACACAAACAGCTATAATAAAGATAATCGTACACAAGTAAGGATTTTTCATCTTTACTTTTTCTGATTTTTTACTAGATTGTAATAAATCAATTAACTTACAACGATTTACGGAAATGGTATTGAATATCATAACGATAAAATAAATGATACCAAAGTAAATCACCGTTTTAATGGTGGCAGCACTAGAGAAGACAAAGGTAAAGTCTGTCATGTTAACTTCAAACATATCAGCAACAAAAATACTCATCAGTTGTGAACCAGCAATCCCTATACCTAAACCAACAAGTAAAGAGATTAAACCAATTAATAATGTTTCAAACAATAAGATCTTAGAAATTTTCCCTTTACTCATGCCTAACATCATATAAAGACCAAATTCTTTATTTCTTCGTTTCATTAAAAAGCGGCTAGCATAAATGACCAGAAATCCTAAAATAATAGATACCAGGACACTGACACCAGATAACATATTAATCATCATATCTACCAGTTCCTGAGTAGAATTAGACATTTTTAACATGACCGTCTGACTATCAAGTGAATTAAATAAGTAAAAAATGGCAACTCCTAAAATAAGGGTAAAAAAGTAAATAGCATAATCTTTAAAACTCTTTTTAATGTTTTTAAAAGATAATTTAAATAACGTCATTAAGATCCCCTCCAAGCAGGGTTACCACATCGATAATTTTATCAAAAAATTCTTTTCGGTTGTCACTACCCTTATAGAGTTCATGAAAAACTTTTCCATCCTTAATGAAGATAACCCGGCTAGCATAACTAGCAGTAAAAGCATCATGGGTAACCATTAAAATTGTGGCCTTCAATCCTTCATTTAACTTTTCTAAACTCTCTAACAGCATTTTTGAGTTTTTAGAATCAAGTGCTCCTGTTGGTTCATCCGCTAAAATCAATTTGGGATTAGTGATGATCGCTCTTGCTGAAGCAATTCTTTGTTTTTCACCACCACTCATTTGGTAAGGATATTTAGCTAAAACTTTACTAATATTTAAATTTTTAGCCATTGTTTTAATTTTTTCCTCCATTTTGCTAGTATCTTGGTTTTGAATAGAAAGTGCCAGAGCAATGTTCTCGTAACCAGTTAAAGTATCTAACAAATTAAAGTCCTGGAAGATAAATCCGATATTTTCTCTTCGAAATCTGTTAAGAGCATTCCCCTTCAACATAGTAATATCTGTGTCTCCCACGTAAATATGACCAGAAGTTACTTTATCAATGGTAGAAATACAATTAAGTAGGGTTGTCTTACCAGAACCACTAGCACCCATAATAGCAACAAATTCACTTTTTCCAACATCGAAGGAAATTTTGTCAATCGCCTTTGTCAAATTAGATTTGTTACCATAGTATTTTTCAATATTTTCTAGTTTTAAAATTGTTTCCATAATTTCTCCTTTCGTTATTCATTTTAATCTGTAAGTATTATTTTTACCATCGATTTACCTTACAGAACCTTACAGTTTTGTAAGTACTATTTTATAACATCATAGAAATTATTTTCTGTAAAGATAATAGAAACTTCTGTAAACTTTCCTTCTTCTGAGTTAATCATAATCTTGTGACCTAGTTTTTTACACAAATTTTGACAAATATAAAGTCCCATTCCAGTAGCCTGACTACTCATTCGTCCATTAAAACCCGTAAACGATTTGTTAAAAACTTGTGGTAAATCAGTAGGGGAGATGCCAATGCCATTATCGTGAATTTGCAAGATAACCTGGTCTTTTTCCTTACTAGCTGTAATACTGATTTGAGCATCTTTCTTACATTGGTATTTAATACTATTATTAATAATTTGATTAATGATAAAAGCTAACCACTTGCTGTCAGTTAAAACAGCATAATCAAGGTTTTTAGTGGTGATATTGACGTTTTTATAAATAAGACTATCCTTATTCCTTAAAATGACTTCATGGACAATTTTTTTGAGATGACAACTTTTAATTAAATAGTCCTTTTCGGAGTTTTCTGCTCGTACATAATAAAGAACCTGATCTACATCATCTTCTAACCGTTTAAGTTGCTCCTGAATATTAGGAGTAATTAATTCTTTTTGATTGTGTAGCGCCAAAATAACGTTGGCCAGAGGAATTTTTACCTCATGAATCCACATTTCAATATAATCTTTAAAGTCACCCATACTATCTTGATAACAATTAATATGTTCTTTCATGGATTTATCAACTTCATAAAGTACTTGATAAAAAATCTTACCTTCTAAAAAGGTAGGAACTTCTATAAGCTCGGTGACTAAATACTTTTGATCTAATTCAGAAAGGCTATCTAATAATTTATGATAAAAGACATTTTTACGATAAAACTGATAACTGAAAATTGTTGCTTGAAACAGAATGATAATTAGTAAAATTGCCACAATAAAGGCACTAGTTGCCTTAAAGGCCGAAAGCATTAACGAAATGATTAGCAACATAAAAATAAAAAAAATGATAGGGATTATCTGATCCTTAAGATATTCTTTTAACGTCATACTAAAATATACCCCTGACCTTTCCTTGTTTCAATTGCCTCATCATAACCAGCTTCTTTTAATTTAGCACGTAAGCGGCTAATATTAACCGTTAAAGTATTATCATCAACAAATTCTTCACTAGACCACAAATAGGTCATAATTGTCTCCCGACTAACAATCTTTCCTCGATTTAATAACAGTAACTTAAATATTACCATCTCATTTTTACTTAAATAGATTTCTTGATCAGAAGTTTGAATAATCCCCCGATCAGGAAGAATTTTTAATGTTTCATACACAAGAATATCTAAACTAGGTGTTAAGCGCTTAAATAAGGCCTCAATATGTAACAAAAGAATCGTTGGGTTATAAGGCTTTGTAATATAATCGTCCGCTCCATAACTCATACTTAATACCTCATCACTTTCACTATTACGACTTGTCACCATCATTACAGGTACATTGGATTGCTTTCGTAATTCTTTTAAAACAAACTCACCATTATTATTAGGCAGATTAATATCTAATAATACTAAATCTGGCTGTAACTCTATAATCTTCTTATCTAATTCTACAAATTTATCGACCACTAAACTTTGATAACCTGCATTCTCAAGAAGAATTTTTAACTCTTGTCGTAACTCTTGATCATCTTCAATAATTAAAATTTTCATCATTCTATCACCCAACTCCATTATAACATCAAATATTCAAGAACCAAAAGGACTTAAATTTGTTTAGGAATTAATAAATCAAGATAAGTTATAATTTCCTCTTGCGTATACAAAGAAGGATCTTTCAACCATTCCATTCCAATATTAAATATAGCCCCTAAATAAAACCTAGAAATAAAATCACAGGGGATATTCTGATTGGGAATACTTTCTTGTCCTACAATTCGTCGTTTAATATCTTCATTTAAAGCATCATAAATCATATCCATTGCAACACTATTTTTATTATGAAGTACTACAAGTCGATAGATATGGCGCCTTTCATTAACATGTTCTAACAATAACTTAATCAATTCCATATAATATTCCTTAGAATTCGTTATATTATGGTTTTTTTCTAGCTCTTTTGCTAAATTTTCTTTTAAATCTTTGATTAGTGAATCCAACAAGGCATATTTATCTTCAAAATGGGCATAAAAAGTAGAGCGGTTAATCAAGGCCTTTTCGCATAGTGTAGCAACTTTTATTTCCTCAAAAGGTTCCTGTTCTAGTAGTAGAAGTAAAGCTTCATATAAGCTGCGCTTTGTTTTAATAATTCGTAAATCAGTTTTTTGTTGTTTCATTTTTTTCACCTGCTTTTAGTATAACTTTTTTAAAACATTTGTAAATATAAACTACAAAAGTTGCTTAAATAGTGATACATAATAATCAAAAGTGTTGTCTAAAAGACATTTTTACTAATTTGTTAATGAATTCCTATAACCTAGTGAATATAATAGAGTAGCGAAGGAGGTAAAAATGAAAAAAATCACTCAATGGATTACAAGACATAGTTTATTTATTGTCATTATTTCCATTTTATTATTGCTACCCGCTTTATACGGTTATATCAAAACAAAGATAAACTATGATATCTTAATCTATTTACCAGAAGACATTGAAACAGTAAAAGGAGAGGATATTTTAACCAATGATTTTAATTTAGGTGCTTTTTCCTTTGTGATGATCGATAGGATGTCTTCTTATGATATGTTACAGCTTGAACAACGTATTCAAAAAATTGCTGGTGTAAGTGAGGTAATGAGTATCGCAGATGTCACGGATACCACTATTCCTCTAGAAATAATTCCTGAAAATATTAAGGATAAGCTTTATCAAGATGAGCAAACCGTTATGGTGGTTACTTTCCGTAGTTCTACATCAGAACAAAAAACATTGGATGCAGTAAAGGAATTGCGCACAGTGATGAAAGATGCTAATCGAGTAAGTGGTATGACAGCCATGGTACTTGATACGATGGAATTATCGCAGCAAGAAATCATTGCCTATATAGTTATTGCCGTAGCTCTTTGTTTCTTAGTGCTGTTAGTTGCCACCGATTCTTATATTGTTCCACTTTTTCTTTTAGGAAATATAGGTTTTGCCATTCTCTATAATTTAGGATCCAATGTTTTTTTAGGCCAAATTTCTTATATTACTAAAGCTATTACCGCCGTATTACAATTAGGCGTTACAATGGACTTTTCGATTTTCCTTTATCACAAATATGAACAAACAAAAAAACAAGTTCCTGATAAAAAGAAGGCTATGGCACTAGCTATTCAAGAAACTTGTAAATCAGTCATTGGCTCTGCATTAACTACCGTAGCTGGTTTTCTAGCCCTTTGTGCTATGGACTTGACGCTAGGAAAGGATATTGGTCTAGTGATGGCTAAAGGGGTTATCTGCGGCCTATTGTGCGTTTTAACCTTATTTCCAGCGTTATTATTGGTTTTTGATCAATGGATTGAAAAAACTAAGCATAGAGATATCTTCCCTAAATTTAAAAACTTAGAAAAATTATCAGTGAAATACTATTGGCCCATTATTGTTATATTTCTAATATTATTAGTGCCAGCTATCTATGGTAATCAAAATTATCAAGTTTACTATAAATTAGATAAATCGTTACCTCAAACTTTACCCAGCCAAGTTGCCAATTCGGCTTTAGCTGAAAAATTTCATATCATTTCTCCAGAAATTATTTTGATAGATAAAAAAATAAAAGCCAGTGATTTAGAAAAACTAGTAGGAGAATTAAAAAGTCTTAAAGGCATCGATTTAGTGTTGGCACCTACTACACTTCTCGATTTTGGCATTCCTGAAGAGATGCTACCGACAGAATTAGTACAGATTTTTTCTAATGATGAATACCAGTTACTTATTTTAAACGCTACCTATGAAGTAGCTAGTACAGAATTAAATCAACAACTTGATACCATTAACCACATTATTAAAAGTTATGATAAAAAAGCAATGATGGCAGGGGAAGGGGCCTTGACTAAAGACTTAGTTGAAATCGCTGATCACGATTTTAAGGTAGTTAACTATCTATCGATTGGAATTATTTTTATTCTAATGTTAATTGTTTTAAAATCACTTACTTTGCCATTCATTTTAGTAATTACTATCGAATTTGCTATTTTTGCGAATATGGCAGTCGCTTATTATACGCATACGACCTTACCATTTATTGCTTCCATTGTGATTGGTACTATTCAATTAGGAGCCACCATCGACTATGCTATTTTAATGGCAACTAAATATCTAGACAATCGAATGAAAATAAAAGATAAACAGCAAGCTTTAAAGGAAACACTTGCGAAAACAGTACCTTCTATTATTGTATCAGCATTTTGTTTCTTTGCTGCTACCTTTGGAGTTTTCCTTTATTCTAAAATAGATATGATTGGTTCTATTTGTCAATTATTAGCGCGAGGAGCACTCATTAGTATGCTTGTTGTTATCTTACTTCTACCAGCTCTATTGCTCGTTTTTGACCAGCTTATTATGAAGACAACAAAAAGAAGAAAGAAAGGAGAAAATTATGAATAAATTTCTTAAAATTACTACCTATATTCTCTTGTTAGGGGGACTATTCATGCCCCTTAATACTAAGGCTCTTACAAAAAATGAAACAGTTTATATCAATTTAGAGAATGATGGTCAAGTTAGCAAAACGAAAGTAAGTAATCATTTAACATTTAAAGACCAACAAGAAGTACTTGACGAAACTTATTTAGAAAACATTTTAAATATTAATGGAAAAGAAACATTTAAAAAGGAGGGAAATAAACTGACTTGGACTTCCCAAGGAAGTGATATTTTCTATCAAGGAACAATTACTAAACAGTTACCTATCACTACTTCTATTACCTACTATTTAAATGATAAAGAAATGCCTCTTAAAAAAATGCTTGGAAAGAAAGGGCACATCACTATTGAACTTACTTTTACAAATCAACAACAGCAACAGGTAAAAATCGCTAATAAGTATCAAACAATGACAACCCCCTTCATCGTAAGCATGGGAACGATTTTAGATGGTAAGACAAATCGTAATGTGGAGGTAACAAATGGAAAGGCAATAAGTACAGGAAAAAGAACCATGGTAGTAGCTCTCGCTTCCCCAGGATTAGCCACTAGTCTTTCTCTTGAAGAATTAGACACTTTAGATACGATCACTTTAAGCTACGACACTAATAAGTTTTCCCTTAATAACATCTATTTAGTAGCAACACCAAAGCTTTTAGAAACTAGCGATTTACAAGTATTTGATAAACTAGATAGGTTAGCTAATAACATGACAAGCCTACAAGAAAATATGAATCAGCTAGAAAGAGGGCTTCAAGCCTTAAATAATGGTACTACTCTTTTAGTGGATGGTTCCACCGCATTGAATGATAATTTAACAAAGGCCTTAACAGCTCTTTCTAAATTACAAAGCGGAGCGATGGATATTGAATTTGGTTTGATAGAAGCTCTTCATTCTTTAGAAGGAGCAGAAACACTTCTTAACCAGCAAATGGGAACAGATAAACTAAAAGAGTTAGAAGTGTTAAAAAATGCTAATCAAAATGCTATCAATACACTTCTTGAAGAGATGCATCTTTCCTACGCCCAACTTTTAACAACCTATCAACAATACAGCTTAGAAAATTATCAAGGTGATGATGCCAACTTATTAGCTATTAAATCGAGTACTGAGCTTATTCAACTGCTAATGGCTAACAATGAAGCTCTTGATCAAACGATGGCTATGACAACAGACTTAATTCAACAAGTCAATCAGTTAATGAGTGCCTTAACGACTGGATTAACAGAATTAACTTCTGGTAGTAAACAATTAAGTGATGGACTGAAAGAATTAGACCAAGGACTTAATCAGATTACCTTAGGGGCTTCTACATTAACAGAAGGGGCTAAGAACTTAAATCAAGGAGTTACCACACTTGCCACTGGAGCAAGTACTCTCAATCAAGAAGGAATTAAGAAACTAACTGCCTATGCCCAATTAATAAAACAATCTAGTGCTAAACTAGAGGCCCTTAATAACCTTAGTAAAGATTACCATGGTTATGCTTCTGATAATAGTGACACCACCCAATTTGTTTACATGGTAAAAGCATTCAAGACTAATAAATAATAAAAAAACTGCTAATCAAGGATTACTTGAAATAGCAGTTTTTGTTTGTCTTTTAACTAGCAATTTTTTGTTTCCGTAATAACTCTACTTCCTCTAATTCACTCAATGTTACAAATTGATAGCCCTGTTTGTGCAAAGTTGGTAATACTAACTGAAGTGCTTTAAGACTTCGCTCATGAGTATCATGCAATAAGACAACCTTGCCATCGGCAACTTTATCTAAAATTCTTTTGGCTATCGTTTTACTATCTTTATACTTCCAATCTTTAGGGTCAATATTCCATAAGGAAATGGTTAAATCACTAACTTTTGCTAACTGTGTATTTAAAGAACCATAAGTAGGGCGCACCCTAGTAGGCAAATAACCAGTGGCCTTAAAAATAGCCTCTTGAGTTAATGCTAACTGCCTTTTTAATTCCTGATTACTCATACGACTCATCCATTGATGGTTATAGGAGTGATTGCCTACCTCATTACCTAAACGGATCATCTCCCGTAAAATACTTTGATAGGGCTCTACTTTATTACCAATAACAAAGAAAGTTGCTGCTCCATGAAATTTTTCAAATTCTTTGATAATTTCTCTAGTATACTGGCTAGGACCATCATCAAAAGTAAAGGCCACTACCGGTTTAGTAGGATCAATAACATAATTGACCGTTTTTTTAACAGCTACGGTTTCTTCAAACATTTCTTTGGTAAGGGGAATTTGTAAGGAAAAATCATGAATGGGAAACATAAATTTGAGGCTACCACAATTGCCACTGGTGATATCATAAGGGTTAAAATATATAGTTAGCATTTCAGTATCGAAGGTGAAATTTTGATACGCGAATAATTCCTTCGTCACAAAGTTATCGAAGCGCTCTGGTAATAAACATTCTTGATATCGCTTTTGAACGATCATCTTAAATTCCTTTCGAAATGCTTCAAAGCTTGTTTTATCAAATAAAGATCCTAGCGTTAATATCTGCTTTGTCTTTTTATCAAAAGAAAAAGCTTTAGTCTTTATGATAGGATGAGCCAGAGAAGAACTACTATCGAAGATATTTATAACAACCATAAGATAACGATTATCTACTTCTTGATATTCACTACTAATATTTAATTCTTTTTCCACAGCCTGTTGTTTGTTCTCTATAAATTTTTGATAAGAATAATCAACATAGTCTTTAATGGCTTTATCTAATTTGTGCTCTTTAGTAATAGGATATTGAACACTTATATAATTTTGTCCCTGTTGCTCAATTTTAGTATAATAAGAAAGTCCCTTACTTTTTGATCCACAACCTGTCAATAACAAAATAGAAAATAGGAGTAGCCCTATTTTTTTCATAGTATCACCTAAGACATCATATGCGAAGAAAGTAATATTCTTTAATATAATAAAACAAAAAAGAATCCCTTAGGAACTAGGTATTCTTTTGTTACTTAAATAGTAATAATTTCATACTCACGATTGCCTAAATGCTCTTCATACGCTTGCTCTACAATATGAATTGCTTTTAAAGAGTCCATCCGCTCAATCAAGGATTCCCGACCACTATCCTGTGAATTCTTGACAGCATCATAACAAGCTTGATCAAGTGCCACTGGATCTGTACTAGCAAAAATACCAATATCCTGCATTTCTGGAGTTTTAGGGTTATTACTACAATCACAATCAACAGATAAATTATTAGCAATATTAATATAGGCTAAATTCTGAGAGCCGAAATAATGAATAATAGAAGCACCCGCATCCGCCATACTCTCAAGAAAGGCATTATGATCGGCATCCCAAATATGTTCTACTTCACCGACTCCATGAATGTAAGCCTTTCCATGTGTTGAAGCAATCCCAATAGACATATTTTTTAAAGCCCCACCAAAGCCGCCCATGGCATGCCCCTTAAAGTGGGACAACACTAACATAGAATCATAATTGGTTAGATGAGAACCGACATAATTTTTGTGAATTCTCTTTCCTTGAGGGACAGGAAGCTCTATTTCTCCTTCCTCATCCATAATGTCACAGGGGGCAATTGCTAAGAAACCATGCTCTTTTATGGTCTGCCAATGACTTTCAGTTGTATTACGGCTTCCCTCATAGGCAGTATTACATTCGACAATAGTACCTTGTAATTTAGTAACTAAAGGCTTAATCAATTGAGGATCTAAAAAATAATGACCTCCTTTTTCTCCCGTAGAAATTTTTACAGCTACGTTTCCTTTAAGATCAATTTGAAGCGCCTCATAAATTTTAATGAGACTATCAGGTGTAATTTTGTTGGTAAAATAAACTTTGGCTTTTTCCATTTCAACATCCATTCTTTCTAATTTATTCGTTAAAATATTTACTATCTAATATTTGTAATGACAGAAATCATTCTTTTCTCTTTAAAGCCCTACTGATTTATGAAAATATTAAATAATAGGTTTTCTTTTTCCTTTAACTTCCTTCTTTTGGGTGTATAAATCAATCTTATAATTTAAGAAATCTAATACTTGTTCTTTTTGCTGGAGCTCTTTTAATAAGATCTGTTTTTGCTTTAATAACAAGCATAACCGTTGATCTAAAGTTTGCTCTCCCTTTTTATATAAAGCAATAAAGGAAATAATATCTTCTAAAGCAAAGCCCGCTTTTTTCATGCAGAGAATAAATCGTATTCGCTCTACATGCTCTTCTTGATAATCACGTTTTCCTCCGACACGGGGTACATGTTCAATCAGACCTATTTTTTCATAATAACGTAATGTATCAACGGTTACATCCACTTGCTGGCCTACTTCTCCTATTGTCATATGCATGCCTCCTACGTCATCATACCACCTAGATACGACTCTAGGTCAAGCACTTTTCTCAAAAAAACATTTTCTAATTGGAGAAAACGTTTTTATTAAGTGTATAAATGTTAGGAAATGACAAGTTCTTGATAGCCTGTTTCTTTATCAAACACTCTTGAAAAGGTAATATTTTGTAATTCCAAAAGACAAATCTCAGCGGTTGTATAAACAAGACAACCATCTTTCAAATGCCCTCCTAATGTTTGACCATTGGCATCACTGACAGCGATATGTAGATGTACACCATCTTTTGACAAAGTGCCTGTCAAACTGACAATTTCAAAATGATCCGTCTTTTCCAAGAAATCTGCTCCCTCCGCTAAACGGACTTTTATATGTTGCAAACTGCCCACACAGCTTAATACCACCCCTGAAAGGTTATTCTTTATAGCATACGACTCAATCTCCTTTTTTAAATCCATTCCGGCTGTTAATCTGAAACAATGATACATAATTATTCCTCCTAGAAAAAAGATAACATATAATCATATAAAAATCAAAATCAGTTTTTTTACCTTTTAATATTATGAATATTAAAACGCAAAGAATATTGTTTTAATAAATCAGCAGTAAACTTTTGAAAAGAAATACTTTTTAGTTCTACATCAAAATTTTTATTCACTAAGTGATCTTTCTTTAATTGTTTTGTTGTAGAGTACAAAATAGGAATATCTTTAGAAAAATCAACAATAATTAACGCACAACGTTCATATTTAAATCCATCACCATGATCTTTTCTTTCACTGACTGACTTGAAGAAACTAATATATTTTTCTAGGTTAGTAGCTCTTTTACAAAACTTAATTTTATTATTTTTAGCAGCCTCTTGATCATACTGATATACAGGGATTAAATATACCTCCCCTAAGACTATATGAGGGTACATTATATGTAGATTGATAGCTTCAGCAATGGTTCTTTCGAAAAGCGTATCGGAATTTTTTGCTAAACTAGACAGCTGACTTCGAACATTTATGACTAGACAATTTTCAGTATACCGAGCTCCATATTCATCCCTAATATTCTCATGAGCTAAAGGTCCCCAGGTGATTTTCGTTTTCTCCTTTTTAATGTTAGAAGGAATCACAGTTATATCTTGTTTTTTACATTTAAAATAGCCAGTTAGTTTCACTTCCGGTTTGGAACATCCTACGGGTGGGAAAATATTATCTATAATAATATGCTTTTTAACTAATTCATTTTTAACGGTTTCATGCAAATAGTTAATCAATCTTGATGATCTTATAAAACTTTCCTTAGCAAGTAACCCATTATCAAATACTTTATCTAAATTTTTCCCCGTTGAAATACAACGTTCTATTTCCGTTTTTATTTTTAGTAAACATTCGTTTATATCCATGAATTCACCTCTAACTATCAAACAAGCCAAACTTTATCTCTCAATATAAATTATTATACCATATTTTAGATATATAAAAAATTGTTGATTATTGATATAATAATAAAGGAGATGATAAAAATGGATGATGGTCTGAAATATCTTATCAATAACTTTACTGTTGAGGAAATAGAAAATTCCGCAATTAAACATTTTCTAATCTCCAATGATCAAGACATGGTCTTTGTTAATGAATTAATAAACAGTAAAATTAATCATATAAACTATGAATGTTTAAAATATTTGCAAGAAAATGTAGAAATTAAAGATTTAAATGCACTAGATAAATTTTTTGAATCAATGATTTCCCAACAGAAAAAAAACCAAAATGGAATAGTTTTTACCCCTGCGTTTATTAGTGATTATATTGTAAAAAGCACGATCAAAAATTTTAATAAAGATACAAAAATAATTGATCCTTCTTGTGGTTGTGGAATATTTTTAATCTCTTTGTTAAATTATTTAACAACAAACTATAAATATAATACCATTGAACTGATAGAAAATAATTTATATGGCATTGATTTAGATAGTAATAATATTGAAAGAGTCAAAATAATTCTTTCCCTCTATGCCAGTATCAATGGATGCGATGTTAAAAAAATTTCCTTTAATATCAGAAAGGCTGATACACTTTTTTGTGATTGGAAGAAATTATTCGATGTTGCTAAATTTGACTATATTGTAGGGAATCCCCCTTATCTCAATAACCATGATTTGAAAAAAGATTATATTACTAAATTAAAAACAACCTTTACTACCACGGTCGAAGGAACGTTCAATATTTTTTACGCTTTCATAGAAAAAAGTGTGTCTTATTTAAGTGAGGATGGCTTATTAGGATTTATCATTCCTAATAATTTTATTCATATTCAAAGTGCCAAAGAATTAAGAAAGTTTATGAAAACAAATCAATTATTAAATAAAATAATTGATTTTAAAGACAATACAATTTTTTATCCAGTATTAACTTATAATTGTATTATTTTCTTATCATATAATAATACTACTTTTGAATTTACACAAATAGAGAAAAAAGACAATCAAAAAACGTTATTTGAAAACATTAAATTCCAATCTTCCTCGTTAAAAGATCTAAATGACACGGGTTGGCAATTAACTAGTAATGATACTATTGATAACATTCAACAAATAGAAAGTTTTGAAACGAAGTTAAATCAGTATATACGTGTGGGAATTGCCACATTAAAAGATAAAGTATATTTAATTGATACCAATCTGTTTGATCATAAGAAGGGAATGTATTATTTAATCATAGATAATAAAAAGTATTATATTGAAAATGAAATTATTATAGATTACATCAAAGTATCCAAATTTAATAATGGTGATAAACCGTTAAAAATTATATTTCCATATCACCAAACGGATCATGGTGTAATACCCATAACTGAAACAGAATTAAAGGAAAATTATCCACAGGCTTACAAATACTTTCTAAAACAAAAGAAAGTACTATCTACCCGCAATATAAAAGACTCTCCAGCAAAAAGAATGCCATGGTATTTATATGGTAGATCACAGGGATTAAATAACTGGGAGAAAAAAATTGTTTTTGCGGCTTTTAATCAAAAACCAAATTTTATGGCTTGTGATTATAGTAATGCAGTTTTTTCAAACGGTTATTCAATTAGTGGTATGGATTTGGAACAGGATGTGTTATTAAAAATTTTAAATTCAAAAATTATGAAGTTTTATATAGATAATACAAGTTATAGTATTTCTGGTGATTTTAAATGCTATCAAAAAAAATATGTTAAAAATTTCAGTATTCCTTGTTTATCTAAAGAAGATATTTGCTTTATTAAACAAAATAGCGGCGAAAAACTGGATGCTTATTTAATTAATTTATATCAATTAAAAGGAGAAATTTGAGATTTCTCCTTTTAACCATATGAAACAGAACATTATTTTTGTAAGTGGCAATAGTATGTATTATAGGTAGTCAAATTCATTAATACAGCTTGTTTGCTTCCTTCTGTACTTATTCCCATTTGATACTGTGACTTATATTCCTCAGTTTGCAGTATTCCATTTTGTACAAATTCTTCACCATCGAGACTAACAGAATAATAAGAGAATTGACTACTATGATTCGTCTTTTTTAGGTCCGTAGCTTTAAAGGTTCCCTTCACATAATTGTTTTTTTCGTCTCCATATTTGTTCCAAATAAATGTTTTATCTTTATTTAACTTCAAAGTGATGACATACTGGGTACTATTTTCTAATGATCCACAATTCCAAGTACCCATTACAGGATTTACGGAATTAAAAAATCGTGGTGTATAAAAGATAGGAAGTGCTAAAATAAGACTTATTATATTTAAGATAAGACCAATTCCTATTTTTTTAGTTTGTTGATAATACTTTACTCCAAAAACTAATCCTACAATGGATAGGGGAATCGTAAATATTTGTAAAATAAATACTAAGATTAAAGTAATAGCACCTATTATAATGGAAATTTTACCATTGTTTTGTTCTTTTGGTTGATTATTATTGGAATGATATAAAGGATCTTGTTCAGGATAAGGCTTGTTAAAATCAGGTTCTAGACTTGTTGATTTTTCCTGTTTTTTATTGATGATAGCACCACAATGTTGACAAAAATTAGCATCTGATTTAACGGAATTTCCGCATTGACTGCAATACATATTTTCACTCCTTTAGCTTGTCTTCATTATAATGGATATCATAGCAAATTACAATAAATAGCTAAAAAGACTTAACATAAATAGAGAAAAAAAAGCAAAATTATGTCAAATTACATAAAATAGGAAATTCATCGTCAAAAAATAAGGAGAATATAGATTAGCAGATATATAAATATAAAAGAAAAAGTACTTACTTCATATTCAAGCATCTAGCTTAGTGAAAGTGCAGCTAAATCTTCATAGATACAGATGTTTGCTATATAAAAAAAGATAAAGACCAGATTTTCTTTACCTTTTTCACTGTAACTAAATACGATAATTAATTTTTCTTATATTCTGTTTCATATATTTTCGCACCTTTACTACGGTTACATTTCCAACATAAACATTGTAAATTTTCTTCAACAGACATACCACCTTTGGATATGGGAATAATGTGATCAATTTCCAATAATAGTGTTGGCTCATCTTTGATATTAGCACCACATTTTCTACAAGTAAAGTTATCTCTTTTCTTAATTTTAGTTCTGAGTTCTTGTGTCATGATGACTCTTTGATACTTAGCAGATTTTTTATATTCTATTCTCTCATCTAGCCAATTAATAAATTTTTTTAGTGTTGGGATAGACAATTCTAATGTATAACTTAAACCACTATTACCACCAGGACTTGTATAGGAAAAAGTATAACGAGGATAGATAACTGACTTCAAATCCAGTTCTATCAACCCTAATTTTTTATAGAGAGATTTTTTAAATATTTTAATTAAAAAGGGAAGTTCATTTTTAATAGTGGCAAATAAGGCATCTCTTTTTACTTCTAATATTTTTCTTGTTTCCATATAAGCAATAAAGTTATTTAACATATCATTTGCCAAGTTACGATGCTCTTCATCAATTCCAATATTAAAATACTTACATAAATATTTAAAACCATTCAATTGAGCATTACTTACTACGGCGCGAGAACAGTGATATATTTGTTTATGACTCTGTCTACTGAATAGCAAAGCGTGTTGATATCCACGCCGACTGGTATTTTTAGTTCTACCAACAAAAAATTGCCTAGTCTGACCTCCTAAAACATTGATACTTAATGTATCTGCATAAATATTTAAATCATTAAATTCATCTATCAAATTACGAACACTTTGCTTAATATTATTAAACTTTTCTGATCTAAAATATATACTTCTATAAACAAATATTGCAATAATTAAGATTACTAATATATATTCCATAACACACCTCATAAAACTGTTAGCACTTCCATTAAATTTATCGTAATTGACCTTTTAGTTCAACGATATAATGTTAGTAAAAAGGAAGGGTAGAGATTTTTACTTTATTTTTACTTTTTCTAAAAAAAATCTTTTTTCAAACCCACCATTCGTCTTTCTTTTCTTATTAGCTACTTCCACGATCTCCGAAAGAGAAAAACCATTAAATTCTGCCATTGCTATGATTACCTCTAATTTATCAGCTAATTCTTTTTTTCTGTCATCATTATTTGAGGCTTCCTTCACCTCAAGTAACTCTTCTGCATCTTTAAGTAATAAACTCTGCCAATAGTCTTCATCATTTAGAACTCTGACGATTGGAACTTCCCCATTATTTTTAATTATGGTAGGAATATTATCACGTACTAATTTATTATAAATACGTTCCATACTATCTTTTCCTCTCAACAAAAAATATTATTTTCTCTATAATTTGTTTTCTAACTTCTTGTTTCAATTTTCTTATACCCAAACATTATAAGCGTTGCATATGGCCTTGTAGTGTCAATACCTTCATATTCGCCTCTTCTTAGTCACAACAATTATACCATTACCATGGAATTTTTTATTCGTTTGTCTCATAGTAATATGATGTTTCTATTCCTTTAAAAAAACTATCTAAACTAAAATCATCTGTTAAATTATTTTCAATCAAAGTCTTAATTTCTAAAGTGTTAACTGGACTTCTTTCCATTGCTTGTAAATATAATTTTTGATCTATATTTTCCCAATTAACAATTCTATTCAAGTTTTTCTTTAATATTAAATCCAACCAAATTCTTGTGCTCCGTCCCTTTCCTTCTAAAAAGGGATGAGCAATATTCATTTCAACGTACTTATCTATGATTTCATCTAAAGTTGTTTCATTCATTAATTCGATTTTTTTAACATTTCTTCTAAATATAACGAATTTCCAAATCTAAAATTACCTTTTGAGATATTTTCTTTTCTAATGTTACCAGCAAAATCATATAAACTATCAAATAGATATTTATGAATTTGTTGTAACCCTTTTGTAGTACCAATTTCAATATTATTAATATCACCACTTGCAAATAGCTCTTTTGCATTTTCTAAGCTTTTTTTATCTGTTTCGTTCATATTATTCATCTCATTTCACAAAGATTTAATCCCTTTATATGCTTATATTTTACCATAAAATCATTGTTCTTACAATACAAGTGGTTCTCTTTATATTTCATAATTGTGTCGTCAATAGCAAAAGGGGTGCATTATTTTCACATTCTTCAATTCCAGTCAATAGTACACTAATATAATCATAATACACTGTTTCAATAAATTTTTAAAAATTGATTCTTTCATTGTGATCCCTCCTTACCATAATTATTTTATAGAAAACAAAATAGTAAGGAGTTTCCTATATTTAAAAAGTATCAAAACTTTTCAAATATTTAGAAAGTAATTAAGTACTTTTTCAAACAACAAAAAATACCTAAATCATATTAAATGTTGTACTTTAATAAATACTAGGTTAATGACGAAAAATTGCTAATTAAAGATAAAGCCTCTAAAAAGTTTTTCCTAATCTTTTTATTCCAATACTTATCTTCACCAATATCATTGAAATATTTATTATAAGTATCTTCAATATACTTTTTTGTTGAAATTGTTTTTTGCTGTTCTTCTGACAGTTCTCTCTCATATATCCTATCTACTATTACTTTGCAATTCCTGTTTTTATTATAAAAATTAATAAAATCATTACAATCACTTCCGTCAATAAACGTATGATATATTTGTATATTTTTTAACTTTAATGATAAACAGTATGGTAAAAATACAAGTCTAACTAAGTTATTTTCATCGTTAAAACTATTAGATTGATAATAATAGTCATGTAATAGATCTACATAATACATATATCGTCCTATCTCACGCATACTAAAATTAAAATATTCACTAACTGCTAAAGTCATATTCTCCAAGCAGCCACTACTATTAGCAATTTTTAAAATATTATTTATATATGTTGAAGCATCTATTTTTTCTAAGGACACAACAAAATTAAATATCTTATTTAAGTATCCATATCCATCAAATTTTTCTCCGTAAAACTTTGATACAGTATGAGAAAGTTGTTGGCTATTACAAGATACTAAAAATACTATTTTATCATTGTCATAGAAATGAGTAATAGTTTCCAATAATCTAACTGCATAATCTGGTCGACATCTATCTAACTCATCTATTATAAACACTATCTTACTGTCTTTATTCAATAAGTCGTTTATTAAATCATTTATAGCTTGTTTAATTTCATTTGTTGTAATAATACTATCGGTTAAACCTTTATAATCTTTTAAATCGTTTATGTTTTTTACTAAATCAATTGTCGCTCCAACAGTTTCTTTAATATCTACACCTGTTAAATCTTTGGTCTTATCATTTAACCTCTTTATTACACCTGAACCTAATCCCCCAATAATTTTATAAATATGAGAAGGTAAATTTTTCTTAAATTCACTAAAGTCCACTACCATATCTTCATTTTTTGGTAATTCATTTAACAAAAAGAATAATAAAGATTGTAAGGGTTCATTATGTAAATCATTTTCCCAGGCATTATAATAATACACTCCGTGATTATTGTTGAAAGTATCCTTTGTTAATTTATCTATACCTCTTAGTTCAATATTATTACCATTATCATCATTAAAATCACATTGGTTTAACGTTTCAAGCTGTTTTACAAAAACTGTTTTCCCAGTTCCCCAAGCTCCATCTATTGCTATTATAGTATTTCT
Organism: uncultured Bacillota bacterium; assembly: GCA_958428295.1. Lineage (GTDB taxonomy): Bacteria > Bacillota_I > Bacilli_A > RF39 > UBA660 > Onthousia. The sequence continues at coordinate 20,028 of CAUAFL010000010.1, read as the reverse complement.
TTTTAGACTATTTATTAGTTTCATTAAATTATTTAGTCTACTATTTCTATTTAATGTATTATTTATTAAACTATCTTTTAAATTTTTTTCGCCCAAATCAAATTCATAATTCATAATGTATCACCCAATACAATTATACAGTAAATAGGCTATTTAGTCATTGCTTTAACTAGTTTTTAATTCTTTTAATCTTGTATTAACTCTATGAGAATACTATGAATATTCGTAAATTATAGAACAGACTTCTAAGAAAAAAGTTCCATTAAATTATCTTGTGTTAAGTAAACTAAAATAAACAAAAAAGAATGTTATAAAAATTCGTTAACATCCTTTTTTAAATTATATTAAGATAAATTATATAAAAAATCGCTTAAAGCGAACAATTGTTCTGGCAGGGAATAAGTGAATCGAACACTTATCGATGGTTTTGGAGACCATAGTTTTACCATTAAACTAATTCCCTAAATACAATTTATGATACAAAATATTTTATCATATTACATATAAAATAGCATCCTATTTTTTAAATTTATTATAAAAATTCAAAGTAGCACAAAAATTGGCACAAATTTCAATTTTTAGTGGGTTTGAAACTTTAACTTTTCCCAATAGATACAAGGTTTCAAAACATTTTTAATCACTTTGGTTTTGGAAACCGATATTTTACCACTAAACTAATCCCCTATAAATTGCTTTTCTAAGCAAATACAGTATATCAATTTTGTTAATTTTAATCAAGATCGTACATAAATAAAATCAATTAAAATTGATTAATATGAGTAAAAATAATTAAAAATTTTAAGCGCCTTGATACAATTTTAGAATTTTGAATATTAATATATACTTGAAATCTCTTGTAAATAAAGGCGTTTTTGAGTTTGATGTTCTACCAAGTGGAACGAATTCTCTAATTTTATTATTTGTTTTAAATAAAAAGCCTTAGGCACTTTACTTGCAACATAATAAGTATAGCATATGTTAAATCAATTAAACAATACTTTACCTGATAAAAGTTAACCTCAACCTCTAAATAACATATAGTATATTAGGTGATTTTATGACAAATATAGTAGCTTACACAAGTAAAGAATTAGATCTTTTAGCTAGACTGATGCGTGCTGAAGCAGTAGGAGAAGGTGACTATGGCATGCTGATGGTGGGAAATGTAGGTGTCAATAGGGTATTAACAGATTGTTATACTTTTAAAAATATCAAAACAATAACTCAGATGATTTATCAGAACCCAGGAGGCTTTTCAGGAATTAACAGTCCCTTATTCAACAGTGGGTCAACCATTAAAGAGCGTGAACTTGCAGAACGAAACTTACGAGGAGAATATTACTATCCAGCTACCAATGCTCTATGGTTTTATGCCCCAAGTAAGAATGCTAATTGTATTGCCTTGTGGTATGATCAACGTTTAGCGGGTCGTTACAAAAATCATTGCTTTTATCAACCGGAAGCAGGAGTATGTCTACCTATTCGCTAAAACGTTAACTAGAAGTTATTTATAAAAAGGCTTTTCTTAAAATATGTTACACTGATAACGATAATGGAGGTAGAAATGAGTAAAAGAAAAAAACGAACTTCTAATACTTCCCCTAAGAAAAAGAAAAAACAGATTACAATTAGTATAATCATACTTTTATTAATTAGCGGAGGATTATGTTATTATTTTTTAATATATAAAGGAGAGAAACTTGAATTAAAGCTACCAATTGTTGAACAGAAAAAACTAACCATTATTGATGAGAATAGTCATCAACGGCCGATTGCTGTCATGATTGATAATAATGTTGGTAATCAACAGCATATTGGCTTACAAGAGGCATATCTTAGCTACGAAGCAATTGTAGAAGGTGGTCTTTCAAGAATAATGGCAGTGTATAAAGACCAGGATGTAAAGGTAATTGGTCCCGTTCGTAGTGCTAGACATTATTTTTTAGACTATGCTTTAGAAAATGATGCCCTTTATGCTCATTTTGGCTGGAGTCCTTATGCTGAAAATGATATTAAATCCTTAGGGGTGAATAATATTAATGGGCTATATGTCGATTTTCCTTATTGGCGCGATAAAACAGTGGCAGCCCCTCACAATGTATTTACAAGCATTGAAAAATTATATCATAGTGCCACAGATCTTAAGTACCAAACAACTTCCAGTCAATGGAAAAACCTAAATTATACTACGGATCCTGTTGATTTAACCAAATTTAAAAATCAACAGATAAAATGTAGTAAAGAAAAGAAAGAAGCTGGAAGTTGTAATGAAAATCCAGATTTAATAACAGCTTTAGAAGTAGTAATTCCTTATTCATACAGCCAAGTACGCAGTTATACATATGATAAAGAACGAGATGTTTATCTTCGCTTTATGAATGGCAAAGCACATACCGATAGACAAACGCAAGAACAATATCATTATAAAAATATTATAGTTTTAAAAGTTTCCAATCACAGTTTAGATAGTAGTGGGCGGCAAGATTTGGACACGACTGGTAGTGGTGATGGATATTATATCACAGGGGGATATGCTTTACCAATTACTTGGCATAAAAAGAGTCGAGGTGGTAAGACAACCTATACATATAAGGATGGTACAAGTGTAAAAATAAAAGATGGAAATACCTTTGTACAAATTGAGCCAAGTAATCAAGAAACTAGTTTTGGGGAATAAATAACTGGATAGGGGTGACAAACTGATGGTCTACTCATGGATAACCGTAGATCTAATAGATCCTGATAATGGGGATGATCTCTTTGACTTAGGATTAGTATTTTCAGATACATCCTTAGAAGCCTATGAAGATTCTATTCCTAATACACCTTTTGTCTTTTTGATTCATAAACATGAGGAAACCAAAGAAAATGATAAAACGCTAAGTTTAAAAACAACACCTATTGGGTTTATTAGTCTAACTAGAAAAAGAGCAGAAGATACTCTTTTATGGGGCTATTATGGCATGATAAAGAAGGAACAAGGAAAAGGTCAAATGAAATGGGCGCTAGAAATTTTGAATTATAAACTACTAGGTATGACAACAGAGACCCTTCCTAATAAATTACAATATGAACAATTATTAAAAAAAGTGCAACTTTGTTATCAAGTTCCAACAGATGCCCCCCAACTAAATCATTTATCTACGATCAGTGGCGTTTTATTAGGGGAAGGTAATCACTATAACTATTATTTTTCAACCTTAAAAAGGGAAAACCTTTATCAAACAGTAGAGAAAGACCAAATGATACCTTACATCGTTCTAAAAAATACATCATCAATAATAAGAAAGGATAAAATATATGAATATCATTAATACTATCAAAAACAGAGTAAAAGAAACAAACAAAACGATTATTTTACCAGAGGCCAGTGATTTAAGGGTAATAGAAGCCGCTTCTATAATAAAAAAAGAGGCTTTTACCACCGTTATTTTAGTAGGTGAGGTAGAACAGATTACTAACGATGCAAAAGAACATCACTTTGATATTGCCGGAATTGAAATTATTGACCCAAGGACATATGCTCATACACAGTCATGTGTCGAGGGTTTTTATGAACTCAGAAAGAATAAAGGAATAACGCTAGCCCAGGCGGAGGAAATAATTTTAACCAATTATTTATATTTTGCTAATATGTTAGTAAAATTAGGATATGCTGATGGCGTTGTTTCTGGTGCCATTCATAGCACAGCAGATACCCTTCGCCCAGCGTTACAAATTCTAAAAACAGCACCCGGTACGAAAGTTGCCTCTTCTTTCTTTTTGATGGAGGTACCAAACTGTGAATATGGTCAGCAAGGGATCTTTATCTACTCTGATTGTGGAATGATTCAAAATCCAAGTAGTGAAGAACTAGTAGAAATTGCTGCTAGCAGTGCAAAAACATTTGAATTATTAGTTCAAAAGGAACCTAAAATTGCCTTTTTATCCCATTCTACGCTTGGTAGTTCAAAATGTGAGGATGTAGACAAAGTTGCTACTGCTGTTACAATGGCAAAAGAAGCTTATCCACATTTATGTTTAGATGGGGAACTACAATTTGATGCTGCCATTGTTCCTAGCGTAGCTTCTAAAAAGGCCCCCAACAGTCCCGTGGCTGGGCAAGCGAATGTGTTAATTTTTCCAGATTTAGATGCTGGTAATATTGCTTATAAAATCACAGAACGCTTAGCGCATGCCAATGCTTATGGACCCGTTACGCAAGGATTAGCCAAACCAGTAAATGATTTATCAAGAGGGTGCAGTGCGCAAGATATTGTTGGTGTAGTAGCCATTACAGCCTTACAAGCCATGTAGAGACGATGAAATTATTCGTTTCTTTTTTATAAAAAAGATATTACTAACCGTAGCACACCAACAACAACTTGAAGATTTAGAAACAGTCTCTAAAGAAATATGAGTACCCCCAACGATTCATCACATAGTTTAGAGATTTTATTATCAAAATATAATAATAGCCTAAATTCATCAAAGAAAAGGTGACGTTTTGCCTATTATTACATATCCTATATTGAGGTGAAATATATGAATGAACGCGCAATTACTGGGGTAGTAGTTGACGCTGGTCACGGAGGTTCTGATCCTGGTGCTGTAAGTGGTAACTTACAAGAAAAAAACTTTAATTTGCAGGCTGCACAATATATGTATCAGAGATTAAGAGAATTAGGAATACCAGCTGTTATTATTAGAGATAGTGATGAAAGTCTTGATAGAGAGGAACGAATAAGAAGAGCCAATGAAGCATTTGGTGGCAGTCCTAATGCGATTTTAATATCAAATCATATTAACTCTGGTGGAGGCGAAGGTGCAGAGGTAATTTATGCCTTAAGAAACAATTCTACCTTAGCTCGAAATATTTTAGAAAATATTGGTCAAGAAGGACAAGTAATGCGTCGTTATTATCAACGACGATTACCTGAGAATCCACTAAAAGATTATTACTTTATTATCCGTGATACCGATCCGATGCAATCAATTTTGCTAGAGTACGGTTTTATTGATAATCCTAATGACCAAGTAAGACTACAAAATGATTTACTAAATTACGTTGAAGCTGCCGTTCGAGCTATTGCGAATTATGCAGGGGTAAACTATACTGGTCCTGGTGGCACGACAGAAGGGTACTATACAGTGCAAAATGGGGATAGTTTGTGGAGTATTGCGAACCGGTTTGGAACAACCGTTGACGAGCTAAAACGAATTAATAATTTGTCAAGTAATACCTTACAAGTTGGTCAAACACTAAAACTACCAACTAGTGGTGGCAATGATAACACAGGAAATAATCCTACCATTTATACAGTCAAAAGTGGTGATAGCCTATGGAGTATTGCGTCAAGATATGGTGTTAGTGTCAATGATTTGAGAAAGGCTAATAACTTGACAAGTGATACGCTTCAAATTGGACAACAATTAAGAATTCCAACAACGGAGAATAATAACGATAACAATAATAATAATACTGGTCAAACAACTTATATAGTTCAAAGTGGCGATAGTTTGTGGAGTATTGCCAATCGTTATGGTGTTAGTGTCAATGACTTAAGAAATGCTAATAGTTTGACAAGTGATGTTTTAAATATTGGTCAGATATTAGTGATTCCTGGAAATGAATCAGAACCAACCCCACCGCCGACTAATAATACTTATACAGTACAAAGCGGGGATAGCCTATGGTCTATTGCTAGTTCCTTTAATACCACAGTCGATGCTATTCGTAGAGCTAATAACTTAACTACGGATATCTTACAAATTGGTCAAATTTTAGTAATCCCTACTACGGCTTCAGACACAACTTTGCCACCTGCAGATAATGATATAGAAGAGGACACAATCACTTACACGGTGCAAAATGGCGATAGTCTGTGGACGATTGCAAGAGACTTTGATATTACAGTCGACGAGTTAAAAAATGCCAATGATTTAATTAGTAATCTATTGCAGATTGGTCAGGTTTTAATTATCCCTAATTCATCAACAAGTGGTGGAAACAATAACCCAGGAAATAATACTACAACTTATACGGTGCAAAATGGCGATAGTCTTTGGGTCATCGCTAATCGTTATAACACCACTGTTGACGAGATTAAACGATTAAATAATCTAACTTCGAATTTATTACAAATTGGTCAAATTTTAACAGTGCCGAATAACTAAGGATCTATCAGTGCAATAACTCTATTAAAAACAGTAAAAAACGTTGCTTTTACTAATCTTTCATGCTATTCTTAATATGTAAGCAAGATATGCTTAATAAAACAATAGGAGGTATTACTGTAATGAAAAAAGTAGAATTAGTTGAAGCAGTAGCTGAAAAAGCCGGTTTAACAAAAGCAGATGCAACACGTGCTATTGATGCTACCTTTGAAGCCATCACTGAAGCATTAGCTAAAGGAGATAAAGTACCACTAGTTGGATTTGGAACATTTGCTGTTTCAGAAAGAGCAGCTCGTGAAGGACGTAATCCTAAGACTGGCGCTACGGTTCAAATTGCTGCTAGAAAAGCGGTGACATTTAAAGCCGGTTCTGCCCTAAAAGAATCTGTAAACTAAGAAGGCCGAAAGGCTTTTTTCTTTTGTCTAAAATTATGGTATAATAAATAAGGTGAATAACATGTTAGATACAGCTTTAAAAATATTAACATTAATAGAAGAGGCAGGCTTTAAAGCCTATATTGTTGGTGGTTTTGTAAGAGATCATCTCCTTGGTATCAATTCCCATGATGTAGATATCACAACAAATGCAACGCCGCAAAATATCAAGGAAATTTTTGAAAATGCCTGCTTACCCAATGATGACTATGGCTCAGTAACAGTTCTTTATAAAAATATTCATTTTGAAATTACAACCTATCGTAAAGAACAAGACTACCAAGATAACCGTCGTCCTAGTACAATTACTTATATTGATAACTTAAAGGAAGACCTAAAACGACGTGATTTTACCATCAATACGATTTGTATGGATAAAGAAGGAACAATTATTGATCCATTAAACGGAAGAAAGGATCTGGCTGATCGCTGTCTTAAAACCGTGGGCGATCCAATTGAGCGCTTTCATGAAGATGTTTTACGTATCCTGCGTGCCATCCGTTTTGCAACTACGTTAAATTTTACGTTAGAAGAGAAAACACGGGAGGCTATTATTCAATCAAAATATCTTTTAAATAGGCTTTCCATAAATCGTAAAAAAGAGGAACTAGACAAGATTTTTGCCAGTGCCAATGCCATTGATGGTCTTTCATTGATAGAAGAATTATCTCTTGCTGAACAATTATCATTAACGAACCTATATAAAGTAAAGCCATGTAGTCAAATGATTGGTATTTGGACTTTGCTAGAAGTCGATGATATTTATCCATTTACTCGTAATGAAAAAAAATTAATGCAAGACATAAGAGTTTGTTTAAAGCAATCCCCTTTAGCAAGTGAGACATTATATTATTATGATTTATATCCTTGTCTTGTAGCAGGAGAACTTCTCTCAATCCCTAAAAGAGATATTACAAAAGCCTACCAACAGTTGCCAATTCATAAACGTAGTGAATTACAAATAACAACCGCTGATATTTTAGCGAGTTTACAAATAAAACCTGGTCCTATATTAAAAGAAGTCTATTTATATTTAGAAAAAAAGGTGTTAAACTTACAGTTACCTAATAAGAAACAAGCCTTATTAAATGCTTGTCACCAATTTTATTCTGTGATACGATAAGCCGATAGGAGGAAAATGATGAATAAAGATAAATTAACAGAATTTTTACGTCAAAAATCGATTGTCATTCCTCTTAATTGCTTTCGATTATATAAAAAAATGCATCTGACTTTGCTAGAATTTATTTTTTTGATGTATTTAAAAGACAAAGGTGAAAAGTTTCCCTTTAATCCCCAAGAAATGATGGAAGAATTAGGAATAGATCAAGTAACAGCTATGGAATTAGTTGCTAGCTTGAGTGAGAAAAAACTTCTTGTTGTCAGTGCTTATAAAAATGATAAAAATATTATGGAAGAAGAAGTGTGTCTAAAAGACTTCTATGATAAATACACCTTCTTGTTAATGGAACAAATGACCCAAAATAATGGGGAAAAAGTAATAGATAATAGCGAAATATTTACCCGGATAGAACGTGAATTTGGTCGAACCTTAAGTCCTAGTGAAGTAGAATTTATTAAAGCTTGGCTCAATAATTTTAAAGAAGAGTTAATTTTAGAAGCTGTTAAAGAAGCGATTTTAAATGGTGTTTCTAGCATTCGCTATATCGATAAAATATTATATGAGTGGGATAAAAAGGGGATTAAAACGAAAGAAGAAGTAAAACATTTATTACATAACCAAAAGAAAGAAAGTAAAGAGCCATTAGAGGTTTTTGATTATGATTGGTTTGAGGAGGATAACGACTTTGATTAAACAAGAAAAAGCGCTATTAATTGGCAATTACTTAGATCACTTATTTCCTGATCCTCATTGTGAGTTACTTTATGAGAAAGATTATCAACTATTAATCGCCGTTGTTTTAAGTGCTCAATCAACTGATAAACGCGTTAATCAAGTAACGCCTATACTTTTTACGAAATATAAAACATTAGAAGAGTTAAAAGACGCGCCCCTTGAAGAACTAGAAACATTATTACGCCCTATTGGTTCTTATCACAAAAAGGCCCGTTATATAAAAGAAATTGCCAATTTAATTGTTACTAATTATAAGGGAATTATGCCTATAAACCGTAAGATTTTAGAAACTTTTCCAGGTGTCGGTCGTAAAACCGTCAATGTTGTTTTTAGTGAATTTTATCAAATTCCCGCCTTTGCCGTAGATACACATGTAGAACGTCTTAGTAAGCGTTTGAAATTAGCCAAAGAAGAAGATAATGTTCGCCAAGTAGAAGAAAAATTAAAGAAAGCTTTTCCTAGATCAGCGTGGGGGAAGCGTCATTTACAATTAGTGTTATTTGGGCGCTATTATTGTAAAGCAGTAAAACCAATCTGTGCTGACTGCCAGTTAAGAAGTTTCTGTACTTATCAGCAGAAAAATCGCTAATATAAAAAAGCAATTATTTCAAATTGAAATTAATTGCTTTTTAAGTTATGTATCCTTTGATTTAAAAGGATGTTTTAAGCTTTCCTTCAGAGCTTGTTCCAAAATTTCTTTAGAAATTTGATAAACCTCAGTTGCCGTTTCTAGATTGAGTGCCAACTTTTTTAGGAATGCCTGAATGATGTTAGGTTCATTTAGAGGTAAAAAAATTAAATAATCCTCTAAAATATCATTAACAATGACACACTGTTCAACTGTCAAATTAGTTTTCTTTTGTAAAGCACCAATAAATTGTCGTTTATTCATTTTCTCCTCCATACATTTTGCCATTAGAATCGAGTTGTATTTGATAACCATATTCAAAAATATAGGAAAAACTAATCATGACCAAAATAACTACTAAATTAATAATTTCCAACTCTATATTCATATCTATCTTTGTAACAAATTCAAATAATAGACCAGTAATAAAAGGCAAGACAATGATAATAATTAAATAAAACGCAATATTTTTAATCAACTGTATATTCTGTAAGGTAAATGGGCTATTTTCATGATGAATATTCTTAAATAGTTTTTCTAAAGAACGTAAGAGCAGAGAGATAAACATCATGGTTCCAATCAGGCAAATCAGAATATACTCACTACTGATAGCAAGAAAGTTAAGAGAATGCGTCGTTAGATAGTCATCTAAATTAGTACTACTTTTTATAAAGACATTAAAAATCACCTTGTCTTTCTGATCTGTAATTATTAAATGATTATCTTCCAGCTGGTAGTTGTAATTATGATCAGCCAAAGCGATCGTTTTTTTTCCCAAGGTAACTTTATGACTAATAATAGGCACCATAATGAAAATAGCAATGGCTAACACGAGACCGATGAGCATAATGATATTAGCAAAATGAGCGATCAAGGCAATTGTTTTACTCAAGACTTTCATCTTTTGTTGTTGCCCTTGTTTAAATTTAACTACTTTCATTTTAATATCTTTATCTAATAAATCAATATCCACAAAATCTTCATGCACTAAATCATTTATTTGGCAATGAAAAATAGTACATATGGATAAAATATGACACATCTCAGGATAACTTTCTCCACACTCCCACTTAGAAACACTTTGTCTTGAAACACCTACCTTTTCAGCTAGTTGTTCTTGGGACAATTTTTTCATTTTTCGTAATTTTTTTAAATTATCACCAAATTTCATTAGATAATCTCCCTTCGTAATCTAACATAACATTTGCCAAACAGTAAAACTACCAACTTTCAGTTGCACTTACTAAAAAAGATCAGTTAGACACTGATCTTTTAGGTGCTTACAATTAGCTTAAGGTGTTTCTGTTTCCCCACTATCAGGAGGCGTCTCACCTTCAGTGATGGTTACAGTAATGGTTTGTGTTTCTTTCGTCTCTCCATTATAAGAGAATTTATATTTCAAACTATAAGTACCAGCTTCTGTAAGTACTGTGGTTGTCAATGGATAATTTACGCCATTCTTACTAATACTAGAAACGGCCCAATTACTGGTTTTATCAGTCACATCTGTCCCGTTTTCGGTGACTGTTACATAGTTTTTAATATTAGCAATAGGAAAGGACGTTCCACTAATCACCTGGACGGAAACTTTTATTGTTTTACTAACCTTTTTAAGTTCATAAGTCGCAGGACTACTTTGAATACCATCATAACTCTTATAGGTAGCAATTACTTTATAAGTCCCATAAGGATTTGTTTGATTTGTTAAGGTATAACTAGTTTTATCCGTAAAGCCTAATAAAGTATTGTTGAAATAAACATTATAGCCAAAGCTACCATAAGAACTATCACTACTACCAGGACTAACGGCATTCCAAGAAAGATTTACTGTCTTATTATTCTCATTATAAGATGCTTTAAAATTAGTTGGTGCTGGTAGGGTATCTACTGTTTGGGTACTACTAGGCTCTGCTCCTTTCTTAAACAATTCGTAAACAACAGAACCAGTATATCCACTACCAGCTAACTTGGCGGGATTACTACCAGCTACAATTGGTAAACGAACGACACTATTTGGCATTTGGAAAGAAGATTTATTTTTTTCAAACACCTGATTAGCAATGGCTGTAAATAACTTATCCCGTTGAATAGTACCAGCTAGGTTATGACAATAATATCCTTGCGCTACACTATCTTTGGTAGTCTCTTTATAACCATACCACATACCAATGACGGTTTTATTGGTATAACCAATAACCCAAGAATCACGAATCGCATCATCGGCCATTCCTAGTCTTTTACGAGTGTTTTCATCAAAGTTAGTAGTACCTGTTTTCATAGCTACATTTTCCATAGCTCCCCCACCAGTAATACTAACATCGTCTAAAATACTAGTAATCATATAAGCAGTAGCGTCACTCATTACCTGTTTCTTTTTACTTTCATGTTTCTTTTCTTCACCAGTATCTTTAAAGACAACTTTATTGACCGCATATGGTTCATTATAATAACCACCATTAGAGAAGGCAGCATAGGCAGCAGCCATTTGTAATGAATTCACACCGGTAAAGGCTCCTAAAGAATGGGCTTCATGAATTTTACCATTTTCCACTTCTGGTTCAATTCCTAGATTTTGCACAAACTCGATGACTTTTTTATTATCAACTTGTTGGAATGCTTTTAAAGCAGGGATATTTCGTGAAAGGGAAAGAGCTTTGCGAATAGTGATTGCCCCCATAAAACTACCATCCCAGTTATTAATGGATTTACCATTAGTGTAAGCATAAGGCTCATCTGTAAATAAACGATAAGAACCATTGTCATTATAGCCATAAGTAGAAGCGTTATTATATTCAAATAAAGGACCATAATCAAATAGCGGTTTTGCAGTTGATCCAGGTTGTCTTTTAATTTGATCACTAGTAGCAAGATTTAAAGTATTTGCTCCAGTTTTATTTCGTCCTGCACCAATTGCTAAAATTTTACCAGTCTCACTATCTAATACAGTGACACCACTTTGAATCACATCGTTGATCCAATTGTAATTTTCTCCGCTCATCACCCGATCGAGCCCATCTTGTTTACTGCGATCTAAATTAGTATAAATAGTCATTGGTACTACATAAGGATTAACATTGTATTTTCTTTCAATCTCTTCTACCACCGTATCAATATAACCTTGATATTTACTAGTACCACTAGAAGCACTAGCATTATGGTCTACTAGGCTTTCAATACTAATACTACTGGCAGCATCTTGTTGTTCCTTAGTAATATAACCATGTCGTTCCATTAAATAAAGAACTGTATTGCGTCGTTTAGTAATGGCTTTCATATTTTCTGTGTTTGTTGGTTTATAGAGATTAGGGGCTTTAAACATACCTGCTAATATGCTAGCCTCAGCTAAATTTAAATCTTTGACATCTTTATTAAAATAAACTTGTGCTGCTTGACTAACTCCATAAATATTATCCCCTAAGTTATGATTATTGACATAAAATTCAATAATCTGTTCTTTTGTATAATTCTTTTCTAATTTAAATACGGATAAATAAATATCTTGAAATTTTCGAATAATTCCTTTAAGACCTCTAGCCTCACTGGAAGTAAAGGTATTCTTAATTACTTGCATGGATAAAGTTGAAGCTCCACCAGCATCGCTTCTTCCTACTAATTGGCTTAACGAAGCTTTTAAAAATCGGGGAACGTCTAGTCCATTATGCTGAAAAAAGCGAGAATCTTCTGTCGCGATAATAGCGTCCACTAAAACTTCAGGTAACTCATCATAAGTTATTTTCTCCCGCATTTGGCTCCCTAGTTTTTCATATTCTTCATTGTTAATATCTAACAAGACACTAGGTTCTTTTGTATCGAGTTCTTTCGCATCAAATTTTGGTGCTGTCGATACTACATAGCCAAGAAAGGCAATGCCACCAGTCATCAAAAGGATGCCTAAAGATAAAATAGTAATTAAAATAACGTTGACCACTTTCTTTTTCTTCGGCTTGTTTCTAACACTATCAAGTAACCGTGCTAGACCTACAATAATTAAAATGCCCAGTCCTAAGAAAACAGTCAGTAAAGGCCCTAATAGAAAATAGCTAAGTATCATCAACACCAAGAAAACAGCACCAAAAATAACAGCTATCTTTGGCTTCTTTTTTAAAGTGGTGGTCTTTACCGTTGTTTTTTTCTGCTTGACAGCAGGTTTTCTTTTTTTGTTCATATTTATACCTCCAAAATAGTATCAATAATTTTTAAATAATCGAGTCGCGGTCGAAGGGTGATCGGTAAAAAATAGGCGTTTTCTTTAAAATAATTTAATGGAATAGACTTTCCTTTGGTGTGAGCTAAAAAAGATAATAGTTTGTCTACTTCTAATAAATAGGTCTCATTAAGAAGAGAAAACCGAATAATCAAAAAACCAATGCCTCCGTGCCGTTTAATATTTTCTAAATGCTTTATTTGGTGTGGATGAATATTTGCTAGGGGAAAAGAAGTTTTTATTTTTGTCTCTTTCGCCTCAAAATCAATATATTTTCCCCGATAGATACCATTATAATCCGTCGTCGAAGGTTCCATAAAGAAAGCTTCTTTAATCACTGCCTTTGTTCTTTCCTTAAAATCCACTTTTGTAATTTTAATAGGGGTAGGCTTTTTATATATATAAGCAATATCTTCTTCACGATAATAGAGATTCGTCTGATTTAAATCCTCTTCTAAATTCATTCCTCTATTACCATAGTTAATCACTTGTTTCGGACACTTCTTGATGCCAATAGGGTAATTCATCTTAATCACCTATGATACATTATACAATAAGACTAGAAATATTTCTATAAAAAAGCATAAAAAAGAAAAGGGGCACGCTCCTTTTCCATTACTTTACACTACATCTTTTAAAGATTTTACCAATTTCTTTTGTGGTTGGTAACTTTTAATTGTCTCATTTCGATAACAACTATCAATTACACTTTCTAGCACCGGCATATGATAACCAATATAATTGGTAATAGAAGGATAGGCACTTTCAAAAGCGATAATTTCTTCTACAACTGGTCTTGTACTTTCTAAAGGCCTTGTACTTTGGACTTCCCAGTGATTTTTTCGATTGCCTGAAGTATCACAAAGTGCTACTTGTTTCCCTATAAAGTGATAACTAGCAAAATCAACCTTTGTACAAGATTTAAAAGATTCCGTAGATTGGCTTTCAAAGTAGTCATATTGCATCTTAGCACGTTCCATCTGGACGTGGTTTTGATTAACCCGCAAGCTATGCCAAACATTATTTTTCATTGTCTTAAGCACAAATTCATCTCTTTGTAAAGTTTCTTGTTGCCAAGGCCGTGGAATGGACTCCATAATATGGCGCATTGAAAAAGTAAATGCCTCTTTATCAATATCTCCCACTAACAAGTGATCGACGTATAATTGCTTGTCTTGATTTAATTGTAGAGAAAAGGCAAACTGCCGTCCTTTAAATCGAAGCCGCTTAGCGCACGTTTCATCCTCTAAAAGCTCCATTACCTCTTTCTTTCCCGTTCTTAAATCATATAAAACAAGATGATCCTCTTCTAATACGGCATATTTTGATAGAGCCTTGAATAATTTCTGCTCATTTTCTTGTTCTAAAAAGTTATTAACAGAAATTTTATCTTCTACTGTCATTCTTTTTTCCATAATTATCTCTCCCATTAAAAATTATCTGTATTATATCGTCTGTCAAACGATTTGTCAAAGAATAGCTCCTTTTGTCGAAAACATTGAGAAAAAAGTCGTTTTCTTTTATGATGAAGTAGGTGATTGAAATGAAAAGTAACGATGTTATTTGCTTGCTTTTAAAAATGCAACAAATTGTCCAAGAAGCGCTTCGCGAAGAACAAACACAACTTCTGCTAAGAACATTGACAAAATAGCCTTTTTTTGCGACAATAAGAATGTAAAGGGATTGGTGAAGAAAATGTATCAGAATAAAATTACTTTGACACCACAGGAAATTTTAGAAAAGGATTTTAAAATTGATACACGTGGTTACAGATTAAAGGAAGTTGACCAATTTTTAGATACAATTATTGGCGACTATGAACAATTCTTTGCAATTATTGAAGCCCTAGAAAAGGAAAAAGCAGAACTCTTACGGGAAATTATGTCTTTGAAGCAAGAACTTCGCAATGCCAACATGAGTGTTGAGATAGCGAAAAAGAATACAGCAAATACAGCTGAGATTAGCAATGTGGATATTTTAAGGCGTCTTAGCATGCTAGAAAAAAAAGTATATGACGAAGAGTAGATAAATGTAAATATTTCGGACAGGTGCTGGGAACTTTGGTTTCTAGAGGAAAGTCCATGCTCGCACAATCTGTGATGATTGTAGTGTTCGTGCTTAGGAAAAAAATAACCTAAGGTAGAAATTTCTAACGGCTAAAAATACATCTAAAGGAACTTCCCATGATGTATTTTTCTAACGTGCCACAGTGACGATACTTTCGGAAACGAAAGTGTGAAACGCGGTAAACCCCACGAGCGAGAAACCCAAATAATGGTAGGGGAGCTTTAGAAGGAGAAAAAGAATCCGACTAAGGACTACGAAAGTAGTAGATAGATACCTGTCGCCTAGCAATAGGAACAGAACATGGCTTATGAAATATTTAATAATAATTTGAGGTGAATATGAAAGAACTCGGAGAATATCTGAAAGAAACTAGAAGAAATCATGGAGTTAGTCTAGAGGAAGCAGCAAGTGATCTTTCCTTGACAGTGAATGAACTGGAAAATATTGAAAGTGCTAATATTCGGGCTTTTAAGGATGTTTATTATTTAAAGCAACTTGTCAAAGAATATGCCAAGTATTTAGGACTAGAAAAAGAAAAGGTGCAGGAAGAGTTTAATGATTTTCTCTTTGAACATACCTCTAAAATTTCTCTTGACGATATACGAGAGGCTAAAAGAAAAAAAGAGGAAGAGGAAGCGCGGGAAAAAGAAAAAAAAGTGATTTCACCTTATACAAAGGAATATAAAAAGGAAATTAAATGGTGGCCAATCATTTTAGGTATTATTATTTTTGCCTTAGTAATTACCATTGCCATTTTGATCATTAAAGAGATTCACAAGGAACCGGCTATTAGTAGTGAATTGAAAGGAGTCCAAGTTTATGAATACACCAACTAAATTAACCATAGGAAGAATTATTTTGACCATTATAATGATTTTAGTATTAATTTTTCCCTTTTATGAATTGGGTTTTACACTACCTAAATTTTTAGTGAATGGTATTTATATGAAATGTGAATATTTCATCGCAGGCGGTATTTTTCTATTAGCAAGTTTCACTGATTTCCTAGATGGCTATTTAGCCCGTAAAAATAATCAAGTGACAGATTTAGGAAAAATGCTAGATGCGATTGCTGATAAAGCCCTTGTGAATAGTGCTCTTATCATTTTAGCTTATAAAGGCTTTATTCCGGTCTTAATTCCGGTGGTTATTATTTTTAGAGATATAATTGTTGATGCCATTAAAATGGAAGCTGCTAGTAAAGGAAAAGTGGTAGCGGCAATTTCCTCTGGTAAAATTAAAACGGCAACTATGATGGTAGGATTAGGGTTAACCTTTTTCTACAACTTACCCTTTGAAATATGGAACCTTCGTGTAGCTGATTTTCTTTTATACTTTGCTACGATCATGTCGGTTATTTCAATGTTAGAGTATTTCAAATTAAACAAACAACTTATTATCAAAGAAAAAAAAGCTGCCTAAAACGGCTTTTTCTTTGGTCACTAGCAACACAAAAAAGCATTTTAAAAACATAAAAATAACAGTTTTAAAGTTATAGTCAACAAAAAAACCAAAAATTAACAAACGATTGTTCGAAAAAAATCTTGACTTTTACTTTTAGACCCGGTAGAATAAGTCTATAAGCATTTATTATGCAAGGAGGATTAGAATGAGCAAGGCAACAAGTAACAAACTTGGAAAAGATAAAAATTTAGAACAAGTATTAGCCGATATTGAAAAACAATTCGGGAAGGGTTCTATTATGTGTCTAGGAGAAAATAGTCACATGGAGTTAGATGTAGTTCCCAGTGGCTGTTTAACGCTTGATGTGGCCTTAGGGGTAGGAGGATATCCGAAAGGTCGTATTATTGAAATTTATGGTCCAGAATCAAGTGGAAAAACGACCTTTGCATTACAAGCCATCGCAGAAGTTCAAAAGCAAGGAGGAAGGGCTGCCTTTATTGATGCCGAGCATGCACTCGATCCTGTTTATGCAAGACGCCTAGGAGTCAATACAAATGAATTATTATTATCACAACCAGATACGGGAGAACAGGCCCTAGAAATTTGTGAAGCACTAGTTAGAAGTGAAGCAATCAGTATTGTGGTTATTGACTCTGTTGCGGCGCTTGTTCCCCAAGCGGAAATTGATGGTGAGATGGGAGATGCTCACGTTGGTCTACAAGCACGATTGATGAGTCAAGCATTAAGAAAACTATCAGGAACAATTAATAAAACCAATACGATTGCTATTTTCATTAATCAATTAAGAGAAAAAGTAGGAGTTATGTTTGGAAATCCTGAGACCACCCCGGGCGGAAGAGCTTTAAAGTTCTATTCGACAATTCGTCTAGATATTAGAAGAAATGAACAATTAAAAATTGGAGATAAAGTCGTAGGAAATAAAACTACTGTAAAAGTAGTGAAAAATAAAGTAGCGCCTCCTTTTAAAACAGCCGTGGTGGATATTATGTATGGCGAAGGAATTTCTCGAGAGGGAGAAATCATTGATTTAGGAAGTGACGCTGGTGTGCTAGAAAAAACCGGTGCTTGGTACTCCTATAAAGGAGAAAAATTAGGACAAGGAAAAGAAAATGTTAAATTAATGCTGAAAGATAATCCAGAACTAAAAGCAGAATTAGAACAAAAAGTACGCGAATATTATCAGATTACAATTCCTGATAAAAAATAAGTAATAAGATAGGTCATAAGTGCCTATTTTTTATTGCTCTTAAAACCCAACCTTGACAACTTTCGATTTGAACTCTACAATAGAAATAGATAATGATTGAACTGTAAAAGTTTAAAGATATATCTAATGGAGGTAACAATGAAAGAAATTGCCTTCTCCATTTTACTTTTGATGATTGGCTTAATAAGTGGTTTTGGGTTAACAATGCTTATCAGTATGATCAGGGAAAATAGTGCGACGAAAAAAATAAATCACATGTTAGAAGAAGCACATAAGAACGCTGAAAAATTAAAACGGGATTCCATTATGGAGGCCAAAGAAAAGTCTTATCAGTTAAAAAATGAAATTGATAAAGAAATAAAAGAGCGTAAAAATGAATTAAAAGAGAATGAAACACGTCTATTACAACGAGAAAGTAGTATGGATAAACGTGATGAAATTTGTCAAAAACGTGAAGCAACCCTAGATGAGAGGGAAGAAAAATTAACCCAAAGATTACAAGACATTCAACAACAACAAGCAAAAGTGGAGGAAATTAAAAAAGAACAATTAACATTATTAGAACAAATCTCAGGCTTTAGTAAAGACAAAGCAAAACAGTTAGTAATGAATAATGTCAAAGATGCTATGAAACGGGAAATTGCTGTATATATTAGTGAACAAGAAACCGAAGCAAAATTAACTGCTGAAAAAAAAGCGCGTGAGCTAATTGTCAGTTCAATGCAAAAATATGCATCTGATATTGCTAGTGATCAGACGGTAACCGTTGTCGATTTACCAAATGAAGAGATGAAGGGCCGCATTATAGGTCGTGAAGGGCGCAATATCCGGACAATAGAAGCGATTACAGGAGTTGACTTAATTATTGATGATACACCAGAAGCGGTAGTCTTATCTAGTTTTGATCCGTTAAGACGTGAGATTGCGCGCGTCACCTTAGATACCCTCATTAAAGATGGAAGAATTCATCCGACGAGAATAGAAGAAGTGTATGACAAGGTCTGCAAGGAAACCAAAGAGAAAATTATTGATTACGGTAATGAGGCTTTATTTGAACTAGGAATTACCAAAATGGCACCAGAATTAATAGAATTAATAGGGAAATTACATTTTAGAACCAGTTATGGTCAAAATGCCTTACAACACTCTATGGAAGTAGCTCAGTTATCTGGCTTAATGGCTGCTGAAATTGGAGAAGATGTAGCACTAGCTAAGAGAGCAGGACTATTACACGATATAGGAAAAGCTGTTGACCATGAAATTGAGGGAAGTCATGTTAGTATTGGAGAAGAACTAGCCAAGAAATATGGCGAAAGAGAAGTAGTCTTAAATGCTATTGCTTCTCACCATGGTGATAAACCATCAACAAGTGTTATTTCTAGTTTAGTAGCAGTGGCGGATGCCTTATCTGCTTCTCGCCCAGGAGCACGCAATGACTCTTTAGAAAATTATATTAAACGACTAGATCAACTAGAAAATACAGCGAATGACATTGAAGGCGTTGAAAAGGCTTTTGCTATGCAAGCTGGTAGGGAACTTAGAGTGATTGTTGAACCAGAAAAGATAGATGACTTAGAAGCACATCGAATCGCAAGAGATATTAAAACCAAGATTGAAGAAACACTTAAGTATCCAGGAACAATTAAAATTACGGTAATTAGAGAAACAAGAGTACAGGAAGAAGCTAAATAAAGGAAAGTGAAGAGGATGAAGATAGATAGCGTCATGTTAACCTGGGGGGGGGTACGATTATCTAGCTAACTCTTCATTTTCTCTTGTGGTAATCAAAACAAGGCAATGAGTCTTGTTTTTCTAGTGGTCAAAGAAACAGTAGAAAAAATCAAGAAATAGGGTATAATAGAGATAATAGAGGTGTAAGGTCATGACGAAGAGAAAAGAATTAGTGTTGATTATTGTTGGGTTAATCTTCTTATTAATAGCGATGATGGGAATTACCTATGCGGCTTTTAGTTATAGTAAAGTAGGAGAGAAAATCAATACCATTACCACAGGAGTGATGGTCATGAGTTATACGGAAAGTAGTAATGT
>CAUAFL010000009.1 GCA_958428295.1 uncultured Bacillota bacterium | reverse complement strand
TATGATGGGGCAGCTACGATGACGGGGAATAGTGGTCATGGTTTTGCCAAGATTACTTTAGTAAGTTGAAGAAAATAAAGGACATATTTAAGAGAAGGATATGTCAAGGACTAATATCCCCCCAATATCCTAGAAAATGGCTATTGAAAAAGCGAATATTATGAGCAAAGGAACAATTTTAAAAGAAAAGACAACTTTTGTTGCATATTTTTCAAGTCTATGCTATAATCTATAATGTGATATAAATCACTGGACTAATCTAAAAACATGTATATCCCGTTTTGACCCTAATCAATAGTTGGATGATTCATTACTTTTACTAGTCCAATCATTGAGAAGGAGGACAAAATGGAATACGAAGATAAGACTATCGTTTGTTGTGATTGTGGTAAAGAATTTACTTTTACCGCTGGAGAACAAGAGTTTTATGCACTTAAAGGGTTAACTAATGAACCTAAAAGATGTAAAGAATGTCGCGATAACAAAAAAGCAGCTAGAGATAACCGTAATCGCGGTAACCAAGACGATAATAGAAATTAATAAAAAGCCAAAGTTTGGCTTTTTTTGTTGGCATTTTTTTTAGAACTATGCTATATTAATAATAGATAAAAATAGGGAGGCATATGTGATGAAAAAAAAGGCAATTAAAAAGAAGGTAATTAAAGAAGAACAGGTGGATTCATGGGTATATATTCTACTACTGAGTGCCGTTACCATTTTGGCTTGGGTACTTAGCAAATTTGATTTCACAATTGGAAAGGCGAGTTTAACCGCAGCTATATTTCTTTATCCATTTCGGTATTTTGTTGCTAATATGATTACTAAAAAATACGGAGTGAAAGAAGCTTTAAATGGTATTAGTTATTCTACTTGTCTACTGTTACTGTTTATTATTGTAGCAAGCCTATTAGGACAACAAGAAATCGATTATATTCCAATTACCGGTGAGGTATTTGGATGTTTGGTTAGTCAAACAATCAATTTAACACTCTATTCCTATCTACTAAAAAATACGGATGTAAATAAAGTAGCTTTATTTGGATCTTATATTTTTGCTATGTTAGTAGATAATTTGATTTCAATGCTATTTATTAGTAGAATGATTATGGCTGTTGATTTCTGGAGAACTTACTTTGTAACGATTTTCATTGAAGGAATTATTGCCATTGTTCTTATTTGGTTTGATCATCATAAAGTAAAAGGTGCTGTTAAAAAGCATTAAGCAATGATGAAAACACAAAAGGGCTTCACTTTGGTGGAATTATTAGCAGTGATCCTATTATTAGGTCTTTTGATAACCGTAGTTTTAGTCAGTGCTAATAAACTAATTAAAACAAGTGATAAAAAATATTATCAAGGGCAAGAAAAAATGATGACTTTAGCGGCTAAAGAGTACTTCCATGACTATCGTAGTTATCTACCCAAAACAATAAAGGATACTAAAAAAGTCTTATTAGAAACCTTAGTAACCGAAAAGTACATCGATAAAATTGTCGATACCAAGCAAAAAGACTGTGATAGAAGTGCCAGTTATGTCCTTGTGACGAAAAAAAGCACAACAGATTACTTATATCAAGCTATTTTAGTTTGTCCTGATGGTCATTATCAAACAAAGTTATAATTTATCTATGTTAAAATAACATCTTAAGAAAGCTTAGCTTCCTTTTCTCTATATACTTTTAGTAGAAAGGCATGTATATTATGAACAAAAAACAACTATTCATCATTATTGGCTTAGTCATGATTTCGATGGTGGCTTTAGCGGGAACTACTTATGCGGTTTTTAATAAAACCTTAACGGGCAACAAAACGGTGAGCATTCAAACAGGAACTCTTAAAGTGACTTTTACGGATGGTAATTTTATTAATTTAAATGCGGAAGCTCCTGTAAATGATAGTGTAGGGGTAACGAAAACACCGTATACCTTTACCATTAAAAATACTGGTGATTTTGACGCATATTATACTATTTTATTAGAAGAAGAGATCGCTAATACGTTACCTAATAATTATGTCAAAGCAAATTTACAAGCAACGGGATATAACTCTGGTAATTTAAAGGTAAGTGAATTAGATGCCCATCAGACCTTATTAAGTGAAAGAAAATTAGCAAAAGGAGCTAGCATTACTTATAGTCTTCGTCTTTGGATAGATCATGATGCTGATAATAGTATTCAAGGGAAGACCTATAAAAGTAAAATCGTCGTTTACAGTAGTAATATAAATACTACAACGACTACACAATAAAAGATAACGGGTATGAGCAAAATAAAAAGATAGTAATTTACAGAAAAAACTGTGGTGTATTACTATCTTTTTGATTACCATTAGGAACTTGTGATGCTGTTTCCTGAAAGTGATTATCATACTGGGGTGGGACTGTTTTATTACGAGAAACGCCACTTTTAGAAGTATCATTCATGGCACCGGCAATTTTGAAAATAGTGCGAGCATTATTGACCAAGGGACGCATTTGATAGACGATAGGGATGGCTTGATTGATAATTCCTAACGTTTTTTGCGTATTATTTAATAAATTTCCCCAATTGACACGTGGCTTTACAGCAGCTTTTGGCATTTGCCAAGGATTGTATTGATTAAACATTTTCATCACCTTTGTTTTAGTATATGCATCTATTTTTTACTTGTGTCAAATAGCCTGGTGTGATATAATTTTTATAGAATAAAGGGGAGAAGAAAAGATGGAATTAGCCTTGAAACCATTTATTGTTATTTATCATATTGTGCACTATCTTTTTCAAATCCCAATGAAAATTTTACATTATGCTTATAGTGGTGTATTAGCCATCATTGATAGGTTTAGTATTCATAAAAGTAATAACAGAGCTTCTTCTACCACGGAAAGTGAACCATCAGCAAAGTTGCCCCAAGAGGTGGCTGGCTTTGAACCTATTAAACCGAAAGTAGTCAAAAGTGACTTAGTGAGTTCTTTCCGCTACAAAGCAAAGGGAAGTAATGGCAAAGTTTTCTCTGGGACTTTTGAAGGAAGCAGTGCCGAAGATGTAAGCTCCTTTTTAAAAGCTGAAGGCTATGAAGTCTTAGAAGTAGTACCACGTAAAGCATATGACATAGATGTCAATATTGGTGGGAAATTTAAAGCTGCAGATTTATCCTTTTCTCTTACTCAGTTATCTACTTATTTAAAGGCGGGAATTCCACTTATTGACTCAGTACGAATTTTAGAAAAGCAAACGGAAAAACCCGAACATCGCAAGATTTATCAAAAAATGGTCTATGAATTATTAAAAGGGGAAAATCTTTCTGCAGCCATGGATAAACAAAATGATAAATTTCCTAAATTACTTGTTAATATGGTTAAGACGGCAGAATTGACAGGGGACTTAACAACCGTTCTAGATGATATGGCTGATTACTATACTTCTAAAGAAGAAACCAGAAAGCAAATGGTGTCGGCGATGACTTATCCAGTTGTGGTGTTAGTGATTGCTTTTGGCGTCGTGATTTTTATCCTGACGGGAATTGTACCTAAGTTTGTGGATATGTACGATGCCAATGATGCTAGTATGCCAGCGATTACTTTAGCGGTCATGGCGATTAGTAACTTCCTTACAAAACAATATATTTGGCTTCTTTTAGGAGTCGTAATTCTCGTGGTGCTTTTCTACCCTCTTTTCAAAAAAGTAAAGGGCTTTCGGCAAGCGGTGCAGATAGCGCTGATGCATTTACCCGTTATTAGTAAGATTATCATTTATAATGAAGTTTATAATTTTACAAAAACCTTTGCTTCATTATTAAATCATGGGGTTTTTATTACAGATAGTATGGAAATCTTATCAAAAATCACAGATAATGAGGTCTACAAAGACTTAATTAATAAAACCATTGTTAATTTAAATAAAGGTGCTCCCGTATCAGAGGCTTTTAAAGGTTCTTGGGCTTTTCCGGTCGCAGCTTATGAGATGATTGTTACAGGAGAAAGTACTGGACAATTAGGCTTAATGATGGAAAAAGTAGCCGATTATTATCAGGTTCTTCATAAGAATCTAGTCAAACAAATGCAGAGTTTAATTGAACCAATGATGATTGCCTTTTTGGCTTTAGTTGTAGGAACCATTCTCTTATCTATTGTTGTGCCGATGTTTGACATTTATGGAAAAATTCAGTAGGTGATGGAAATGGATGCAATATATTTAATTAGTTTTTTTATCGTTGGCCTATTCTTAGGCTCTTTCTTTTGTGTAGTAGGATTGCGATTAAGTCGGAATGAGACATTTGTAACAGGAAAAAGTCACTGTGATAGGTGTCAGCATCCTTTAAAATGGTACGATTTAATCCCCTTACTTTCTTTTGTCTTGTTAAGGGGTAAATGTCGTTATTGTAAAACAAAAATTAATCCATTACTATTTTTCATTGAATTATTTACAGGCATTCTGTTTATGATTGCCTATTATAGTTTTGGCTTTCAACTGGAACTTATCACAGCTTTATTAGCAGTTAGTTTGACGATGATTGTCATTGCTAGTGATTTAACCTATTTAATTATTCCTGATGAAGTATTAGTGTTTTTTAGTGTTTTGTTTTTAGTCGTCCGGTTTCTTCAAGGTGGCCTTTTGGCTCTACTGACTAGTTTAGGTAGTGGTGCCTTACTGTTTTTATTTATGTACGCCTTAATGTGTTTTGGTAATGCCCTCTTTAAAAAGGAGAGTCTCGGTGGTGGTGATGTGAAATTACTGTTTGTAATTGGCTTAGTGCTAGATCCTTTTTTAGGAATGTTATCCGTTTTCCTAGCCAGCTTTGTAGCCCTACCGATTTCTTTGCTCCTCTATCATAAAAGTCGGGAAAGAGTTATTCCCTTTGGACCCTTTCTGTTATTTGCCTTACTAGTATTTCTTTTTTCGAAAGTTACGACGGCTGACATATTTAATTTTCTTAGTTTCCTAGCGCTTGCAAATTGGAAAAGCTATGGTATAATAAGGTCACTTTGAAAGGGTGACTTTATATGAAAGTATTTTTAAAAAATGATCAAGGAGTCTACGTTCAAAAAAGGGATATTGATTTTCTTTCGGATATCCTTCACGTGACTTTAAAAGAAGAACAAGGATTAGAAGTAGCTAAATATTTACAAAATGAAGAATTTTTGTTATTAAAAGAAAAAGAAAATATCTATTATCTGAAAGCGGAAAGGGAGATTGTCAATTTTTTTGATTATTTAGGTTGGAATATTGAAGATATGAGAGACGAATTAGACATGCGCGAGCAATTAGCATCCATCAGACAAACGGTTTATCGTCGAAGACCAACTGAAAAGAATTGTCAAAAGATGCTCTATGCTGCTTATGAATATCGGAGTATGCTAGAAATGTATGGTTTTAAATTAGGACTTTCTAATAGTTTAGCCTTTCCTCAACAACCAAGTACAGAAAAAGATGCCTATGGTTATGAAACTACGACTTACCAATGTTATGAGACAGAAGTAGAAGGTATTTACCATTTAGCTAGAAAAGATGGACAAGTCTTAACCAAAGAGGAAGAAGCACAATTTTATCAGTTTAAGGAAGCTGTCCAGACCCAAATTTTAGCGCGTGATAGGTACCAACAAGATGTTTATGAGTGTCAACAGGATGTTTATGGAATTTGTAGTTTTGATCATAGATCGTATCAGTTAGCTGTGGTAAAACATGAAGAGTTAGCGGTAAAAGTATTACATAAATAAGATCGTAAAGAGGAGGATCCATGAAAGTTGGTATTTGTACATTAGGATGTAAAGTAAACACCTATGAGAGTGAATATATGCTGCAACAATTACAAGAAGCTGGGTATCAACTGAGCTCTTTTCATGATGTTTGTGATGTTTACATCATTAACACTTGTACAGTGACTAACACTTCGGATATAAAAAGTCGCAAGATGATCCACTTAGCTAAACGGCAGAATCCGAAGGCTTGTATTGTTGCCGTTGGCTGTTTTATGGAAGCCAACCCAAGTTATCAAGAGGAAGCCATTGATATTTATGTTGGTACTCGTGAAAAAAGCCAGATTGTGGAACTACTTGATCGCTTTTTTGTAAAGCGAGAGATAATAGATGTTCGTTCAACCCCAAAGAAGACCGTGTTTGAAGATATGTATTTAAAAAATTTTGCTGGACGGTGTCGAGCATTTGTTAAAATTCAAGATGGTTGTGAAAATTTTTGTAGTTATTGTATTATTCCTTATGTCCGAGGGAAGTGCCGTAGTAAAAGAGCGGACAAAGTCATAACAGAAATAAAAGCCTTAGTAAATAGTGGTTATCAAGAAATTGTGTTAACAGGAATTCATACCGGGAATTATGGGGTTGATTTGGGAACGAATTTTGCTAATTTACTAAAAGAAATTGTCCAAATAAAAGGCTTACAACGCTTACGAATTTCGAGTATTGAAGTAACTGAACTAACAGAAGAAGTACTGACCATTATGAAAGAATACCAAGTGATTGTCGATCATTTACATATTCCACTTCAAGCAGGAAGTAATCATATTTTAAAATTGATGAATCGTAAATATACCGTGGAATTCTATGAAGAAATGATCAAAAAAATACGTCAGTTGCGTCGGGATATAGCCATCACCACAGATATTATCGTTGGCTTTCCGGGAGAAACAGCACAAGATTTTAATGAAACCTTAGAAACAGCCCACCGCTTGGGCTTTGCCAAGATTCACGTTTTTCCTTACTCTTGTCGTCAAGGAACGAAAGCAATGGAATTGCCCGATCACCTAGTGCCTTCTTTAAAAAAAGAGCGTTCTAGAAAACTAGTTCAGTTGTCAAATGAGTTAGCAAAAGACTATGCAGAAAAATTTTTAGGGACCACCGTAGAAGTATTATTTGAAGAGACAAAGCAAGGAATTAGTAGTGGCCATACTAGTAACTATTTAAAGGTTAAAGTAAACAAGGTCATTGTTCCTAATACGTTTCAAAACGTTCATATTCGCTCCTACCAAAATGGTTACTGCCTAGGGGAAATAGAGGAGACGATGCCATGCCACATATCATAGGAAATTATAAACGTTCTATTTTTACGGGTAGTAATGGCTACTTAGTGGGTCTTTTAAAAGTCAAAGAAGCCAGTAAAGAACTAGCAACTATGATAGGCCAAACAGTGACCTTTACAGGGTATGTTCCGGATTTAAATGAAATAGATACCTATCGATTAGAAGGGCAACTTCTAACGCATCCCAAATATGGGGAACAATTTTCGGTGCAGGCCATAGAGCGGCTCTTGCCTACGGAAAGTCATTCGATGATTGATATTTTATCGAGTGATATGTTTAAAGGGATTGGTAAGAAAACGGCTGAAAAAATTGTTTCCGTATTTCATGAGCAAAGTTTTGAAGTGATTCTACATCGCCCTAATGATTTGCTATTAGTGCCGACAATTACCGAAAAACAAGCCCGTGTATTGCATGAAGCACTAGTAGCCTATCAAGGTAGTTATGAAATTATTTTAGCATTAACTACCCTAGGCTTTCCGATGCGTACTAGCATGAAGATTTATCATCATTATAAAGAACAAACGAACCATATTTTATCAGAAAATCTTTATCAAATTTATTTAGATATAGAAGAAATCTCCTTTCAACAAGTGGATGCGATAGCCCTTCAAAATACGTATCCAAAAGAAGATCCACGAAGGATCGCAGCAACCATCATATATATCATGCAAGAACTAGCTAGTAGTTATGGTCATACCTATTTTTTACAATCAGAAATAATCGGTTATTTACCAAAAATAATAAAATTTTCGCTTCCCGATATGGTAATTTCCCAAGCCTTTACTACCTTAGTAGAGGCGGAAAAAATAATCATTCAAGAAGAAAGAATTTATTTAAAAGAGTATTATGATGCTGAAGTATTTATCGCTAAAAGATTGCGCATGTTGGCACATGAGAGACCTAAAGATTATAGTAATTATCAAAGTGTATTAGCAGAAATAGAACAAAAAAATGACCTTATTTACAATGAAGAACAACAAATTGCGATGAAAGAGGCATTAGGACATCAAGTGGCCATTATTACAGGTGGACCTGGGACAGGAAAAACGACACTGGTGAAAGGGATGATAGATTTATATAAAGCCCTAGAGCCGCGTAAAACCATAGACGATATTACCTTATTAGCACCCACGGGGCGCGCCAGTAAGAGATTGAGTGAAACAACACAAGGAAAAGCTTCGACCATTCATCGTTTTTTAAAGTGGAACAAGGAAACAAATCGTTTTCAAGTCAATGAATATAACAAAAGTGAAGCCTCTTTTGTGATTATTGATGAAGCTAGTATGATTGATACTTTGCTGTTAGCGAATTTATTAAAAGGACTTACAAGTCATTGCAAAATTATTTTTGTGGGAGATAGTGATCAACTTCCTAGTGTAGGGCCCGGCAATATTTTAAAAGATATGATCGATAGTGAAGAGATAAAAGTATTTGCGCTTAAAAATTTATATCGGCAAGGAAAAAATTCACCGATTACTTTACTAGCCCATCAAATTCGGCAAGGTACGGTAGATTTTTCTTTATTTAATCAAACAGAAGAGTTACAGTTTATGGATTGTACAGATCAAGAAGTTTTATCAACGTTAACAATGGTTTGTCAAACCTATCCAGTTGACGTTAGTCAGGTTTTAGCGCCGATGTATAAAACCCAAAATGGCATTGATAATATTAACCGGACGTTACAGCAATTGTATAATCCTAAAAACGGTACTAAAAAGGATCTGTTAGTAGGAGAAACACTCTTAAGAGAGCAAGATAAGGTGATTCAACTAAGTAATATGCCCGATGAGAATGTATTTAATGGTGATATTGGACAAATTATAAAAATAAAGTCCACTACTAAAAAAGAAGTAGTGATTGATTTTGAAGGAAATATTGTTCGGTATACGCCAGCCATGTTTCATAAGTTTCATCATGCCTATGCCATTTCTATTCATAAAAGCCAAGGTAGTGAGTTTACAACAGTCATTTTACCTGTCGTTATGGCCTATCATAAAATGCTTTATCGCAAACTAATCTATACAGCAGTGACAAGAGCCAAACAAAAATTAATTCTCATTGGTAACAAAGAAGCCTTTGCCTTGGCTGTTCAAAGTAATAATGAACAAAAAAGAAGAACGACTTTAAAAAAAATTTTAAAAGAGGGTATACTCTAAAAAAAACTCATCCATACTAGGACTAGGGAGGATTATTATGGACAAGAAAAAAGTAATGATGACAGCAGCAGTCATGGCCGCTATTGGTACAGGAGTAGTTATGT
Source organism: uncultured Bacillota bacterium (assembly GCA_958428295.1). Classification (GTDB taxonomy): domain Bacteria; phylum Bacillota_I; class Bacilli_A; order RF39; family UBA660; genus Onthousia. Next base: position 52,591 of record CAUAFL010000009.1, on the reverse strand, counting down.
ATTTTAAGAAGAATCCTGGCAAATTAGAAGATATGAAACATAGAGTTATGCAAGCTGCTTATGACTTTGAAGATGAGATGATGTAAATCTCATTTTTATTTACGTAAAATATAGGAAAACTGCTTCTTTGTCGACCGATTATCGTTGACAAAGACTTTTTTGGTTAGATATTCTAATAAAGCAGGAGGAAAAAAGATGGAAGTAATAAAAATAGTAACAGGTACTTTAGAAGAAAATTGTTATCTTTTAAAAAAAGGAAACCATTGTCTTTTAATTGATCCCGGCGCCAATAGTAATATCATAAAACAACATCTTGGCGATACGAAGATCTTAGCCATTCTAATTACTCATATGCACTTTGACCATGTGGGAGCGTTGCGCGATTTTTTAGCGGATCAAAAGAAACTAAAAGTATATAAAAATAGTAATCTTGAAAAAGAACAACCGATGACCATAGGTGACTTTACATTTACGCCCTTAAAAACTCCTGGCCATACAAGTGATTCCCTTAGCTTTTATTTTGCCCAAGAAAATTGTCTATTTACTGGTGACTTCCTATTTAAAGATACGGTGGGAAGAGTCGATCTGCCGACAGGTGATGAACAGGAAATGGAGTTATCTCTTAGGAAGATTAGTACTTATCCAGACACTCTCATCGTTTATCCTGGACATGGAGAAACAACAACATTAGGACGAGAAAAACAGTTTAATTGGTACTTAACAAAAGATAATCTTTCAAGCGAAAAGGAAATATGGTATGATAGTAAGGAAGAATAAGAGGTGAAAAGATGTATATTGATTTAATTGTGTTAGTGGTTTTACTACTAGCCGTCATTATGTATTTTAGGAGGTTTTCTAGTTTTGTTTATTTTGTCGCAATTGTTGATATTTTATTACGGATTTTAACATTCATTAAAAATAATATTGGCCTAAGAGATGTAGCGGCTTTGATTAGTAAATATGTACCAGAAAACATCTTGGCAATTCTTGCTCATTACACCAGTGATTGGGTATATACGGTATTAGCTTGGGCCTTTATTATCATAATGATAATTTTTGAAAGTTATATTATTAAATTTTTTATTAAAAAGAAAAAAATATAGGTGAAAAATGGAAAAGAAACGAAGTAAATGGTGGAAAATCGTGCTTGTAATTATCCTTGTGGAAGTCGTAGTAGGAGGTATTTTATTTGCTTATAAAAAGTTACATTCGACATCAGCAGATAGCCTGTCGTTAAAGGATAAAACGGTTAAACAACTTTATCAAAAGATTGCTCACGAAGAGCTTGATACCATTGATATTTTAAGTAAGGAAGCGATTTTATATTATGCCTATCATAATATAGACAAGAAAGACAGTATTAATTGTTCAGTCGTACAAGTAGAAGAAGTTACTACGGACTATCAGTGTCAAGGAATTGTCGATTTTGTCACCTTTGAAGCTCTTGCCAAAGCCGCGAAAGAGGTGTATGGTGCGAATATAACAATTGAGTTAGCTAACTTTTTTGTCGATGATGACCACTGGGCTTATGTTGATCGGATGAATGAAGGTTTTGTGATTTTTACAAAAAAAGAAGCCAGCAATACTGCTCCTATTAATTTAAAATTAACTCATGCTGAAAAAAAAGAAGAAACAATGATCTTGACGAGTGAAGTATTAGATGGAATTAAAGGAACTACTTTAGCCACTTATAAATATATCTTTGAACAACAGGATAACAAGTATATATTAACCAAAAAAGAAAAAGTAACAAATTAGGAGGAAGATAATGTTTGATGTGATTCAAAAAGATATGATTACCGCGATGAAAGAACATGATAAAGAGACGACTCAGGTTCTTAAAATGGTCAAAGCAGCCATTGATAAAGAACGAATTGATAAAAAATGTCCCATTACCGATGCGATGGTGCTTGATATTTTATTAAAACAAGTAAAAATGCGAGAGGATTCTCTAAAGGACTTCCAAAGAGCTAAGCGACTTGATTTAATAACAGCCACCGAACGAGAGCTTACGATTTTAAAAAAATATTTGCCAGCTCCCTTAAAGGAAGAAGAGATTATGGAAATTATCGACCATGCGATTCTTTCAATCCAACCTACAAGTCTTCAGGATATGGGGAAGGTAATGGCTTTGGTAACACCGTTAGTAAAAGGAAGAGCTGATTTAAAAGAAATATCAGTAAAAATTCGTCAGCGCTTAAATTAAGGCAAATTAAGAAGCCTTTTTTCATATTCTTATTATGAAAGGAAGGTTTTCATATGCTGCAAATAATTGCCCATAAGAGTAACTTATATAATAATCGGGAATTTATGGATATTGCACGAAATACTCGCTATGAGATTACAGGAATAATGCTTGATATTATTATCACTAAAGACAAAAAGGTATTAGTCTTTTCACCCGTATCAACAAATCAAACAACTTTAAATACAATTCAAAATAGTGATTTAAATGAGATTTCATTTCTAGATGTTTTCTTACTAGAAGAAGCATTAGCAATGCTTCATGATAGCGAGCATAAAATCATTTTAAATTTGTTACCCTTAAATGAGGCCGTAGTGATTGAACAATATCAAAAAATTGTGAGAGATAATGAGGAATATATAAGATTAGTAAAAGAAGTGGTGGATAGATATCCGCAGTTACATCTATATTTATGTAGTAGTAGCTATAACCTGTTATATGTTTTAAAAAGAATGATTACCAATTTTAAAGTAGGCGTGATGTTAGATGTTAACAATAGTAATTATGTAGATGTCGATTTTTACGTTTTTACCAGTGATATGCTAGAAAAGAAGATTTTACAGCAACAAATTGATATTGGAAAAGAAGTGATGATTCAAATGGATAATTGTGATCAAATGACAAAAGTGGTACAATTTATTGTAGAAGATTATCCCGACTTATCTTTTGCTGAACAGTTTCAGTATATTACCAATCACTCAGGGTTATTTTCCCTAATGTTTAATCATTGTTATCCACAGAAGGAGTAAGTATGATCGATAATTATCAATATGAACGTCAATTAAGAAAGCAGGGAATCACCTTGATTGCTGGGGTTGATGAGGTTGGAAGAGGGCCTTTAGTTGGCCCGGTGGTCTGTGCTTGTGTGATTTTACCAGAGACATTTGCGTTGCCAGGCTTAACAGATTCTAAAAAATTATCGGAGAAAAAAAGAGAACAACTTTATCCGTTAATTAAAGAACAGGCCTTGGCTATTGGAATTGGGATGGTTGACGCAAAGAAGATCGATGAAATAAATATTTACGAAGCAACAAAAGTAGCTATGAAACAAGCGATCGCCAATTGCTCACTAACCCCAGAACATGTTTTAATTGATGCCATGAAATTAGATATAGAAATTCCTAGCACTTCTATTATTAAAGGGGATTTAAAAAGTATTACTATCTCAGCTGCCAGTGTGATTGCAAAAGTAACCAGAGATCATATGATGATAGAATTAGACCGCCAGTATCCAATGTATGATTTTAAAAATAATAAGGGGTATCCAACGAAAAAGCATTTGAGGGCCCTTGCGACGTATGGCATTCTAGAGGAACATCGCAAAAGTTATGGACCAGTCAAAGAGCAACTTGACAAAAAAGCGCAAACTAGCGTATAAATGGAGAAAGAGGAGGGATTTTGGTGAGTAAGAATTTAGTCATTGTCGAAAGTCCTAGTAAAAGTAAAACCATAGAAAAATATTTAGGAACAGAGTATCATGTGGTTTCCAGTAAAGGACATATTCGTGATTTAGCAACAAGTGGAAAATTAGGTTTAGGAGTGGATATTGAGGCTGGTTTTCAACCTAATTATGTTCCTTTAAGTGGGAAGAAAAAGTTAATTACCGAATTAAAAAAAGAAGTAAAAAATAGTGATCATATTCTTTTGGCAACCGACCCTGATCGAGAAGGAGAAGCGATTTCATGGCACTTAAAAGAAGCATTAGGGATTAAAGATACAGAGTATGACCGTGTTTTATTTCATGAAATTACCAAAGATAAAGTGTTAGAAGCCATCAAACATCCCGGAAAAATTGATCAAGATTTAGTGAAAAGTCAAGAAACTAGGCGTATTTTAGACCGAATTATCGGTTTTCGTCTTTCGAAATTGTTACAATCTAAGATAAAAGCTAAAAGTGCTGGACGGGTACAAAGTGTAGCTTTAAAATTAATTGTTGATCGGGAACGTGAGATAGAGGCTTTTATCCCAGAAGAATATTGGAGTATTACTGCTATTTTTGATCAATATGAGGCGGATCTTTATCAATATAAGCACGAAGATATTGAACTACCCAATGAAGAGGTGGTAACTAAGATTTTAGCAGCTTTGGGGAAAGATTTTACAGTAGAAAGTGTTGAGAAAAAAGAACGATCTCGCAAGAGTAAAGCTCCTTTTATTACGTCTACGTTACAACAAGAAGCCTCTACTAAGTTGGGATTTCCCGCCAAAAAGACGATGTCTTTAGCCCAGAAACTTTATGAAGGAATTGATCTTGAAAATGAAACTGTGGGATTAATTACTTATATGCGTACCGATTCTATTCGTCTTTCTGATGAATTTATTGGCAGTAGCTATCATTATATTGAACAACACTATGGAAAAAACTATATTGGACACCAAAAAAGTAGTAAGAAAAAAGAAAATGTTCAGGATGCCCACGAAGCCATTCGCCCAACGAGTATTTTACGAACACCACAACAGATGAAACCATATCTAAGTAGTGATGAATATAAATTATATCGATTAATTTATCATCGAGCGCTAGCGAGTTTGATGAAGGATGCAAAAATGAATCAAACAACGATTATTTTTGATAATCGAGACTATCAGTTTAAAACCACTGGTAGTGTGCTACTATTTGATGGCTATTTAAAAGTCTATGGTGACTATGAAAGTAATGAGGATAAAATTGTTCCTGACTTGATAGAAGGTCATAGTTATCAAGCCAATGAGATTGTTAGTGAGCAGCATTTTACAAAGCCACCGGCGCGGTATAGTGAAGCTAAACTTATCAAAGAGATGGAGGAGTTGGGCATTGGACGTCCAAGTACTTATGCTAAGACGATGGACACCTTAAAAGAACGGGCTTATGTAACCGTTGAAGATAAGAAATTCAAACCCACAGAGATGGGAATTGAAACAACCGATAAACTACAAGAGTTTTTTGCGGATATTATTAATGTTGAATATACGAGAGTCATGGAAGAAGATCTCGATAAAATTGCCGATGGTGCATTAGTTTGGAATGAAGTGTTAAAAGAATTTTATGATATTTTTGAGCCACGGGTAGAGAAGGCATTTCATGATATGGATAAAAAAGAGGCGCAAACAACAGGGGAGCTATGTCCTACTTGTGGCAATCCATTAGTCATCAGAAGTGGCCGTTATGGGGAGTTCACAGCATGTAGTAATTATCCCGAGTGTAAATATATTAAAAAAGAAGAAAAGCAGGTAGTGGAGGTTCTGGATTGTCCTAATTGTGATGGCAAAATTTTAGAACGTAAAACCAGAAGAGGAAAAACATTCTACGGTTGCAGCAATTATCCAAAATGTAAAGTTGCCTTTTGGGATAAGCCTTTAAAGGAAAAATGTCCTAAGTGTCAACAGGTATTAGTAGAGCATGGAAAACAAATAAAATGTAGTCATTGTGAATATGTCAAAGAAACGAATTAAAAATAGCTATAAAAATCTTGACATTTTGGCATATGATAAACTATTATAAAACTAATAACGTTGAAGAAGAAAAGTATATAACAGGTACTTACAAAGAGACTTTGGGATAGGTGGAACCTAGAGAAGTAGGTTATAGAAAGAACACTTCAGAGTTGCCTGTTGAACAGAAAAATTCTTAGTAGATAAGGCCGGATGGTAATTCGTTAACAGATACTAGATTTGTTGGAATCGAAAGTGATCATAATGTTTTTATGATAAATTGGGTGGCACCGCGGAAAGACTAGTTTCGTCCCATAGTAGGGAAGAAGACTAGTCTTTTTGTATAGAAAGGTGGAAAAAAATGATGGAAGAACAAAGAAAAAAAATTGAGAAAGCGCAGCAGTTTTGCAATTATTTGCAAAATCATGGTGTACAATATGAATGGTGTATTAAGCATAAAGAAGTAAGTAGTTGTGTAGAGTCTTTTCATTACTATGAACGTTTTCACTATTATTTAGGAGAAGAGTATAGTATCTGTAAGAATTTATTAGTAAAAGAACGGAAGGGAAATGAACGATTTTTTTTAATTATTGTCGATGCTAGTAAACAAGTGGATTTAGCCGCTTTACGACCTCTTTTATTTGCTCAAAAATTAACATTTGTTGATGCGGCCACGATGCAGGAAGTGTTAAAAACAACCCCTGGAAATGTGTCCTTATTTAATATGATTTATGATCAGCAACAACAGATAGAGCCTATTATTGATGCTTCTTTGCTTTCAAAAAAATTTTTAGCTTTTCATCCGCTTTATAATGGAATGAGTCTTTTTATAAAGCCACCTCAAATGTTTCATTTTTTAACGGCAATCCACAGAATGGCTCAAGTAATTCATATCCCAGAAAAAAAATCATCCCATACTATCACCAATAGCGAATCTGTGAAAAGGTTTGTCAAATAGCAAAAAAACGATTGGTATTGAACCGTCGTTTTTATTCGCCTAATAATAGCTTAATTGTACTACCTTCTTCTATTCGTTGTCCTTTTTCTGGAGATTGACTAATGATATGTTCTCCACTACCAGCGTATTCCAAAGCAAAGTGCTCTAATAATTCCTTTGCCTCTTTTGGTGTTTTTCCTACTACATCTGGAACGTCATAGTACACTTTGTCTGTCCACTCCCAATCCTTTTCAATACCACCTTCCTGTTTTTGGATCCCTAAACTATCAATAATGTCCAGTAAAATTCGTCTAGCAATAGGGGTCGTAGTATAGCTTGACAAAAGTGCCGTATTCTTAGGGTTATCAATAGCAATATACAATACTGCTTCGGGATCATTACTAGGAACAATACCTACAAACGACATGATGTAGTTATTAACGAGATAGGCCCCATTTTCTACTTTTTGAGCCGTTCCTGTTTTGCCACCAATCCGATAACCATCAATATAGGCGGCTTTCCCACCACCTAAAGCAACGACGCTTTCTAGGGCATAACGCATCGTACTGCTGGTTTTTTCACTGATAGTTTTTCGGACCAATTTTTTATTATTTTGATACATTACATTTCCTGTTTCTGGTTCCAATATATTTTTTAAGACATAGGGCTGATAGAGATTTCCACCATTTAAAACGGCTGAAATCGCTGTAATTTGTTGAATCGGAGTAACACTAATTCCTTGTCCAAATGCAGTCGTTGCTAATTCGACATTACCAACTTTTGATAACGGAAAGATAATTCCTTCGCCTTCGCCATTTAAGTCAATGCCTGTTTTACTGCCAAATCCAAATTTATCAAGATAGGAAAATAATGTTTCTTTCCCTAGTAATTGGCCCATTTTAACAAATCCTGGGTTACAAGAATTCTGTAATACTTGCAAAAATGTTTGATCACCATGGCCACCGGCTTTCCAACACTTAATGCGCGCACCATCGACCTGGACAGAACCGCTATCGTGAAAATGATCCTTATATAAATCGATGACATTTTCTTCTACGGCTGCCGCCGTAGTGACAATTTTTTGAGTAGATCCTGGTTCATAGGTTGCCCAAATAGGTAAATTGCGACTCAAGACTTCTGTCGAGTAATTTTTATAGTTATTAGGATCAAAATTTGGTCTTGAACTCATCCCTAAAACTTCTCCCGTATTAGGATCCATCACAACTGCTAATGCCATATCAGGGTCGAACATATCCATCACATTATCAAGTTCCCGTTCCAGAGATTTTTGAATATTAATATCAATCGTCAATTGTAAATTCATACCATCTTGGGGTTTGATGTAGACATCATTTAATTCGAGTTTATTTCCTTTGGCATCTGAAAAATACTTAATAGCGCCTGCTTCGCCTGTTAAATAATCATCATATTGTAGTTCTAACCCTGATAACCCTTGATTATCAATTCCTACATAACCTAAAACATGGGCCAAGAGGCTGCCATAAGGATAATTACGCTTGGCTTCCTTCACTAAGTAAACCCCATCAAAGTGCAGCGCTTCAATTTTATCAGCCACCTCATAACTTAACCGTCTACCTTCTGGATGGACTCGTTCAATAGAAGTTTTTTTATAAACATGTTCTTTCATTTCGTCAAAACTAATATTTAAAATTTCAGCTAGTTTGGTCGTTACTTCTTTCTTGTTTTTAATTTGATTAGGTACCAGTACTAAAGAAGTAGTAGTTAAATTATCGGCTAATACAACGCCATTACGATCTAAAATTTGCCCCCGATTGGCTTCAATCGGCAAGTTACGACTCCATAAATCACTTGCTAAGTCTGATAATTTTTTATAATCGATGATTTGCACATAAAATACACGCAAAACAATAAGTATTAATAATAAGACAAAAATTAGTAAGATTACTTTCATTCGACTATCAATTTTCTTGACAAACACTTTCATCACCTATATTCACTCTAGTCTATGCTCCAAAAGGCTAAAAAGACTGCTGAAAAAACGACAAAATACTTGAAAAAGATAGTATTTTCCAAAGAAATTCAGTATAATGGTAGAAAGGAAGTGAAGTATATGACTTGGATGTGGTTTGCTTTGTTTGTCGTTTTAGCCTTATTAGAACTAGTAACAATTAACCTCATCAGTATCTGGTTTAGTTTAGGAGCTCTTATTGCTTGCCTAAGTTCCTTAATAAGTGATAACCATATCGTTCAATTAAGTGTTTTTGTAGCTGTTAGTTTTTTAAGTCTCCTTGTTACCAGACCGTTTGTTCGTAAAGTGAGAAACAAACAAGTAATTCCCACAAACCTCGATCGCAGCATTGGCAAAACTGGCCTGGTGACAAAAAAGATTACACCGCTAGAGGGTGGTGAAGTAAAAGTGGATGGCAAACATTGGACAGCGCTTGCCGAAGAGATAATTGAAGTGGGAAAAAAAGTGGAAATTTTAGCCATTGAAGGCGTAAAATTAAAAGTGAAACCAAAAGCATTAAAGGAGGAAAAATAATATGTGGTTTTTAATTATTTTAATTGTTATTTTGTTGATTATTATTCTAGGAATTAAGATTATTCCGCAATCAAGAGCCAAAGTAGTAGAACGGTTGGGAAGTTACTATAAAACTTTACAAACAGGACCTCACTATGTAGTTCCATTTATCGATCGGATTGCCCAAGATGTAACGTTAAAGGAAATTGTCAAAGATTTCGCTCCACAGCCCGTAATTACCAAAGACAACGTAACAATGCAAATCGATACTGTTGTCTATTTCCAAATTACAGACCCTAAATTATACACCTATGGAGTAGATAATCCCATTAGTGCTATTGAGAATTTAACGGCTACTACGTTAAGAAATATTATCGGGGATTTGGAACTAGATGAGACTTTGACTTCCCGTGATATCATTAATACAAAAATGCGGGCTATTTTAGATGAAGCTACGGATCCTTGGGGAATTAAAGTCAATCGTGTAGAGGTAAAGAACATTATTCCCCCTCGAGACATTCAAGAAGCTATGGAAAAGCAAATGCGAGCAGAACGGGAACGTCGTGAATCTATTTTACGAGCAGAAGGAGAGAAAAAGGCAGCGATCCTCATTGCCGAGGGAGAAAAAGAAAGTGCTATTTTACGAGCTGATGCTAAACGAGAGTCACAAATTCGTGAAGCCTTAGGAGAAGCTGAAGCTATTTTGACAATTCAAGAAGCAACCGCAAAAGGAATAGAAGTGTTACGGAAAGCTGCTCCCGATCAATTTAACTTAGCTTTGAAAAGTTATGAAGCAATGGTAGAAGTAGCGAAAGGACAAGCCACCAAAATTATTGTTCCTTCTCAATTACAAAACCTTGCTACGGCGGGAACAGTTTTGGGGGAGATGTTAGCTCCTCAGCCTCCTGTCCCACCAAAAAAAGAACATCCTAAAAAAGAAGAAAAATAAATAGTTGCTTAGGCAACTTTTCTTTTGGCTGATCTTAGATAAAAAGTGGCTAAAGAAAAAATAGAGTCTATAAAAACAAAAAAGGTATCGATTAGGCCCTTTTTCTTTGGAAAATTTTTGGTAGTAATTACATCTCCATGCACTTAGAAATGATTTAATAAAAGCAACCTCCACTACGTAACGGGGTCCTTTCGAGAGATATTTAGTAAAATACCAATACTAATCATACTAATTAATAGACTACTCCCACCATAACTAAGGAAAGGGAGGGTAACCCCAGTGACTGGGATGAGACCGATGACAACACATAAATTCATGGAGGCCTGGAAAATCATTTGAAAAATCATTCCAAAAGATAGATACTTAGCAAATAGATTGTTTGCCTTTAAAGCAATCTTTATCCCACGATATAAAACGATTAAAAATAAACCACAGACGATAAAAGATCCTACTACACCAAATTCTTCACTGATAATAGAGAAGATAAAGTCAGTTTGTGGCTCCGGAAGATAAAAATGTTTCTGTCGGGAGTTTAGGAAGCCTTGTCCTAATAAACCACCAGGACCAATAGCGTACATCGATTGAATCATTTGAAAGCCGGTTCCTAGAGGATCTGCCCATGGATTAATAAAAGAAGTAATACGATCCATCCGATAGGGGGCAATGACAATTAATATGGCAACGCCAATTAAGCCCACTAGACCCATCACATAGAAAAATTTCATATTAACACCAGCAATAAACAAAAGGGCTATTACCGTTACCATTAAGACTAAACCAGTACCTAAATCTGGTTGTAACATAATCAACCCAAAACATAAGCAGGCGATTCCTAGAATGGGGAAGACTCCTTTTTTATAGCTCTTTAAGAATTTATTACTAGTACTTAAATATTTACTGGCAAAAATAATCATGGCTAATTTGGCAAATTCACTAGGTTGCACGCCCAACGGACCGATTCCAAACCAGCTACGGCTTCCATTTCTAACACTTCCAATACCGGGAATTAAGACTAAAATAAGTAATAAAAAACAAATACCTAATATGATATTTGCCTTGTTAAAATAGATCTTATAATCTATTTTACTAATTGCATTCATTAAAATGACCCCTGCGACAGCGAATAATGCTTGTTGTTTCACATAGTGGAAACTATCATGAAACTTATATTCTGCCCAAATACTGGAAGCAGAATAAATCATTACAAGTCCGAACAATATTAATAGTATTACGGCAATGATTAAAGGCAAATCTACCTTTTTGTTCAATTGTCATCACCTTTCTTTATAACCAAACCCCGAAGAGAATACCACCCATGGCAAATAGAAGTCCAAAAGTACAGAACAACTTGACAATATCTGTCTCTTGCCAACCCAACTTTTCAAAATGATGGTGTAGCGGTGTCATTAAAAATAATTTTCGTTTAAAAACTCGCAACCAGAACACTTGTAAAATAACCGATAGTGTTTCAATAACAAAAACTAAAGCAACCACTAATAAAGTAACTTCGCGATGAGTTAAAATCGCTACGGCGCCCATGACCCCTCCTAGGGCCAGGCTTCCAGTATCCCCCATAAATACTTTTGCCGGATGTGTATTATAGACTAAAAATCCAATTAAACTTCCCACGAGAATTAAACAGAAAATACCAATATCTTCAAATCCGACCATGAAGGAGATAAGAGCAAAAGCAATAAAGGCTACGGCGGAAAGACTACCGGCAAGTCCATCTAGCCCATCCGTTAAATTAACAGCATTGGAAGAGCCAATCAAAATAAAGAGAATGAATAAACCATACCACCAACCCATTTCCAAATCAAGATGTAGGGTTCCTACTACCCAAGAAGTTTGACCTCCATTTTTCATATAAATATAAAAGAAAATTGTAGAAATAATGACCTGACCAAATAATTTCTGATAAGTGGTTAAGCCTTCATTATTATGTCGTTTAATCGATAAAAAGTCATCCAGAAAGCCAATGATAGCAAATCCGCAAAAGACAGTTAAGACAATTGCCAAGTTATCAGAATAAGGAATTTTGCCCGTTAGTAACAATCCCAGGATAACAACAATGGTTGGGAGAATAAAAATTAATCCCCCCATGGTTGGGGTACCTTCTTTTTTACGATGACTTTCTCCCACAAAAACACTAATTCGTTGGCCCATCTTTAATTTTCTTAACAAGGGCACGATAATTAAACCTAAACAAGCACTAAATAAAAAACCAATCATAACCGCAAATACCGCTTTGGTTAATAATAACATAGATCCACTCTCCCGTTTTTCTTCTTCCTGTATTATATCACAAGACTCATAAAACTCTATCACTTTTTCTCAATTAGACATTTCTTTGACAATTGTTAGAATGAATATTGTTTCTAATGTAGTCTATGTTTTTTAAGAACAATCTATTCAAAAAGAAGTGATGTAGTATTTGGAGGATAAAAACATGCCCCTTACCACTTAAAAGCTTTCCTAAATCAGCATTCTCTTTCACTATTTTGATTCCTGTAAAAAATAGGAAGTACTCTTCCTATCATATCGTGGTAAAACCACTATTACTTAAGAGCTTTATCTAACCTTTATATTGCCCACCATTAACATGTAAGACTTGGCCTGTTGTATAACTAGCATCCTCACTAGCTAAATAGACAAAGGTTGAAGCAATTTCATAAGGCTGACCAGCTCGTCCCATGGGTGCATCACTTCCCAGGGTAGGGATTTTATCCTTGGGCCAACTAGCGGGCTGCAAAGGCGTCCAAAAATAGCCAGGAGCGACAGCATTCACACGAATATTTTGTTTGGCTAAGTTAGTGGCTAAACTTCTGGTAAAACCTACAATGGCTCCTTTACTAGCTACATAATCAATTAACTCTGGTTCTCCTTCAAAAGTAGTAATAGAAGTAGTATTAATAATAGATGCACCACTTGGTAAGTATGGTAGAGCGGCCTTTGTTAAGTAAAACATACTATATAAGTTGGTTTTCATCGTAAAATCAAATTGTTCATCACTAATATCCAATAAGCTTTTCTGTGGATATTGCACCCCAGCATTATTGACTAAAATATCGATTTTTTGAAAACATTGTAATGTCTGGTCGACAATCTTTTGGCAAAATTGTTTTTGCTTGACATCTCCTGAAAGTAATAGGCAGACACCTCCTAATTGTTGAATGTAATTTGCCGTATATTCAGCATCTTTCTTCTCATCTAAATAAACAATCACAACCTTAGCGCCTTCTTTGGCAAACGCTACCGCTACGGCGCGACCAAGACCCGAATCACCTCCTGTGATAATAGCAACTTTATCCTTGAGACGATGACTTCCCTGGTAATTAGAATTATCAAAAATAGGCAATGGTTGCATCAAATATTCCATTCCTGGTTGGCGATCTTGATGTTGGGGCGGAAATTGTAATATAAATTCTTTACATTTAAGTCCCTTTTTCTTGTTTATCAACAAAACTTTCAACTCCTTCTCTATAAAAATATTCTTTTTTCTAACTAAAAATGTATAGTTTAACAAATTTTGTCGTATATGATATAATAAAATAAAGAGAAGGTGCAAAAAATGGGATTCATCATTAAAAATACTAATCAAGAGCCAGAAAATAATTCTTTGAAAATAGGAGAAGACGTAGAAATTATAGAGGATAAAACACAAGGTGTGGTTGTTTTAAAGCTAGGAAATCTTTATCAAGTACGTCTCAAATCAGGACAAATACGAACATATCGGCAAAATGAACTAAAAAAAGTATAAAAAATCTTGACATTTTTAGACAATCCCTTTATAGTATTGGGTATATCGAGAGGGGATAAAATATGCGAAAAAGATTACTTGCTAGTAAAAAACAGTTAGATAAGTCTTTTTTGTCCCCTCATCAGCAATAAAAAAGTGGTACTAATGGTTGTAGTGCCGCTTTTTTTATAAAAAGGGAGTGTAGGAAGATGGAACAAAAAAAATATGTATTTATGGTAATGGAAGAAGCTAGCCATAAAATCAACAAAAAAGAAATGACGGGGTATGCTAGTATTGATCAACCCTGGTTAATGTTCTATGAGAACCAGGCAATTTATGCTAAAATGCCAGCCATGACTGCTTATGATTATATGCGTTTAAATAATGGCCTGTATTTACAAAGAACCGCCATTGATTACTTTGGTAATACAATTACCTATAAAGAATTATTCCGCCAAATTGATCGGATTGCTAATTCATTTCTAGCCCTTGGTGTAAAGCCTAATGATGTAGTAGCAATTTGTGCTTCCGGGTTACCAGAAGTAATTTACTGTTTTTATGCATTAAATAAAATAGGTGCTATTTCTTGTATGATTGATCCTAGAACTAACACCGCAAGAATTACAGACCATCTGAATGATGTTCATGCTAACTTAGTGGTCATTATTGATGCCTATTATGAAAAAATTCATACAGCTGTCAAAGAAACAGATATTAGTAAAGAAATCATTGTATCACCTTCTACTTCACTAAAGATGGTTACCAAAAATGTATATAAGCAAAAAACGAAACATGTGGTTCCAAGAATCAAGTCAAGTAAATTTACGATAAGTTGGGAAGCATTTTATGATCTTGGAAAAAAAAGCAAACAAGAGGTGTGGTATCCTTATCGAGCAAACAGCGTGGCAGCGATTATTTTAACTAGTGGTACGACGGGAGTTCCTAAAATGGCCCCCTTATCAAATTACAATTTAAATTCTATCGTTGAAAAATATCGTTACGTTAAAATGCCTATCACCGCAGGACAAAAAATATTAAATATTATGCCGCCTTTTATTGCTTATGGATTAACCTTTGGGATTCATATGGCCACCAGTCGGGGCATCACCAATATCATTATTCCCAAATTTGAAGTAGAAAAGTTTGCAAGTCTTATTCTAAAACACAAACCAGATCATTTATTGGGAGTTCCTTCCCATTTTGAATATCTAATGTATGATAAAAAAATGCAGCAAGCAGATCTTTCTTTTTTGAAAACAATATCAGCAGGCGGAGATCGGATGTTAGTGGATGTCCAGCGAAAAATTAATCAATTTTTAACTGAGCGTGGTTTTCACAAAGGAATCAACGTTGGATATGGAATGACAGAGATGTGTTCTAGTGCCATTACCCAAATGGAAGGACTTAACGAACCAGGAACAGTGGGCATTCCACTAGTGGGAAATATTGCTGCCATTTTTGATGAGGAAACGGAGGAAGAACTTCCTTACGGAGAAGAAGGGGAACTTTGTTTACGAGGAGACGGTGCTATCTATGATGGCTACTTAAATAATCCACAAGAAACTGCTAAACTTCTCAAAAAACATCGTGATGGATATGTCTGGGTTCATACCGGTGATATTGCTGTCATTAACGAATTTGGTATTGTCAAAATAGTCGGCCGCAAGAAAGTAGTAATTATCCGTCCGGATGGTCATAACGTCTTTCCATCTCAGATTGAAAACGTTCTTATGAAAAATAAAGATGTCCAAACTTGTGCCGTAGTGGGAATAAAAGCCAAAGAGTCAGCTCATGGCGAATATCCGAAAGCCTATATCGTTTTAGATAAAACTTGTAGGTTGACAGAAAAAGAGATGGAAAAGAAATTAAGACGTCTTTGTAGTCAATCACTACCAGAACGGGATGTCGCTTACCAGTATGAATTTGTCAAGGAATTACCTCTTACTTCTGGTGGGAAAGTAGATTATTTAAAATTAAAGGCGAAAGAAGAAATGAAGAAAAAAGAGAAAGTAAAGAGTTAGAAGTAAAGAGTAATAATTTACTTCTTTTTCCTTTTGGAAAAAGACTAAAATGTTACATCTAGTTCAATGCAAGATAAGAAGTACAAAAAATTATGTTTTAGCAAAATTCAAAATTAATAACAGAAAAGGTAAAAAATTAAGTGAGGAAATTTTATGCAAACAAAAAGAAACTATGATAGTACCAAACAACAAGAGGATTTTATAGATGTAGAAAAATCACTTTATCAATTCCAAGAAACATATAACATATACTACTAAATATCACAAAGAAAAGGTTTATGAATACTATAAAAATCATATTTCCTATGAAGACTCTCATAAAAATATTGAAGAAATAGCAAAATTAATCAAGTATAATCATGCCAAGGAGGGGGAGGTGTTTCCTGTAATAGCCCCATTATTACCTAGTGTAATTGATAGTTTTTATGGAATTAACAAAGCTGGAGCAATCTTTTTTCCAATTGATCCCAGAACAAATCCTACTAGAATAAAAGAGTTTGTTAATTTAGTAGAAGCGAAGCAACTAATTATGTTAAATTCTGTTTTTGCTAAAGTGGATAAGATCATTGATCAAACACAAATAGCAGCAACCTTAGTCATATCGGCAAAGGATCAAATGAAATTATCACTAAAAATATTATATCAGTTGGAGCAGCTATATAAAACGAAACAATATGAGGAAGCCTTAAAAGTAATTGGAAATCCTGAAGCAGTCAGTAATAACTTACTGATAAATCCGGAAATTGTTTATAGATTGCCTATAAAAAATAAGAAAAGCACAAGATTTTGAGAAACTTGAATATTTATTTTAATACGGAAGAAACAGCTAAGATGAACTTGTTTTATACAAAAAGGCCTAAAACAGGGTATCGTTATTTAAAAATGCTTTAGCCCAAGTAGCTACTATGGAAAAAGTAACATCAGTTTACCATCATAAGGACATATCGGCAACACTAACTTTAACTAGTGGTACGACAGGATATCCTAAATTGGTTCCTACATTTGATAAAAGTTATAACATAAAAGTACGGGATTATGATAATAGTACAATGCCCATTGTGGAAGGTGATACAATGCTCGGCATGCCTCCATTTATTTTATATGGAGAAGTATTTATGCATATGGCCTATGTAAGGGGAATTCAAAATATTATTGTACCTAATTTAAATGCAATTCCTTTTGATGAGTTAGTCCTAAAGAAAAATCCTAATCATATTATTAGTGTACCCTCCCAAATACACTTTGCTTTTGCTGTAAGCTCTAAATTACAAAATAAACAGTTAAAAGTTAAAACAGTATCTGTTGGAGGCAATCAAATGTTAAAAGAACAAGAACTTGCTACTAATCAAACCTTAAAAAATACGGGATAGAAGCACAAAAAAGGTATTCTATGACGGAACTTACTCCTTCCACTATGACAACTATGCCAGATAATAATAAAATTGGAAATATTGGTAAATCATTAGGAAACGTTATAGTAAAAATTGTAGATGAAAACAATAAAATTCTTCCACCTAATAAAAAAGGAAAATTATTAATTCATTCAGAAACTCAAATGGAAGGTTATTACCAAAATAAAGAAGTTACCCAAACAGTACTTATAGATTTTGATGGAGAAAAATATATCAAAACAGAAGATATTGGATATCAGGATGAAGAAGGTTTTTATTATATTGATGACCGTGCAAAAGAAATGATTATTCATCGGATGGGCACAATGTTTTTCCATCTAAATTAGAAGATGTGATTATGAAGTGTGATGCCGTTGAAGACTGTGCGGTGGTAGGGTACCCATATCCTAATCCAGAAATATCCTAAGGCCCATATTGTATTAAAAAGTCATTATAGAGAATTTGAACCATTGATTTTACCTAAAATTCAAAAAATATGTAATGATCATTTACCAGAGCGGTATGTGCCAGAGTATTACCAATTTCATAAAGAGTTGCCATTAACTCCCGTTGGGAAACCAGATAAATTAATACTCAAGGAAATGGATACTAAGGAATATTATAAAAACAATAAAAGATTAGTAAAATAAGGAAAAAATAAAACCTTCTTTTTTTTTCGACAAGATTTACATCTAAAAATATCCATGCTATAATGAATACATAATAAAGTAATATTAAAATAGGAGGCCACTAATGAGTGTAGGATTTACTTTTTCAGCTTGTAGTTTATTTTATAGTATTTTACTAACCGTTATGTACTTTTCTAAAAAAAGATTAGACACCTTAGAAAATAAAATTTATGGTCTTACTATTATTGCCAACTTAATTGGGATTATTTTAGCTTTAACTTGCTATTTTACGATGCAACTGATAGAGACAATTCCCATTACCAATACTTTAGTTTCCAAAGGCTTAATTATTTATTATTTAATCTATATCACTGCTTTAACGAGTTATATTTACATTGTTGCGAACAAAATTACCTATGATACCGATATGAAAAAACATCGACTTCCCCTGGGCGCAGGGTTTGTTACTTTTGTTATTCTCTTAACCCTTATTTGTGCCTTACCATTATATTATCATACAAAAAATAACGTTATTTACTCCTATGGCCCCAGTGCTAGCGTAATGTACGTTGCCTCCGGTATAGCAATTGCTATTTGGCTTTTTATCTTATTTCGCCACTTTAAAGATATTCGTAATAAAAAATACTTACCACTCTTTACCTTTATTTTTATTGGCACTGTTGTCATGATTATACAGCGCTTAAATCCAGGGGTCTTGTTAATGACTTCGATGGAGACCTTTGTAACATTTCTGATGTACTTTACAATTGAAAATCCTGATTTAAAGATGATTGAAGAATTAAATATAGCAAGAGATCGAGCTGATCGTGCTAATGAAGCTAAAAGTGAGTTTCTTTCTAATATGTCCCATGAAATCAGGACACCCCTAAATGCCATCACTGGTTTTAGCCAAGCCTTAGCGGAAGAACCTGATTTACCAGAATCCGCTAGAGAAGATGTTCAGGATATCTTAATGGCCTCTGATAGTTTGTTAGAAATCGTCAATGGCGTGTTAGATATTTCTAAGATTGAAGCTAATCGACTAGAAATTGTCAATACTTATTATAACCCTTATAAAGTGTTTAATGAATTAATTGCTTTAACTAAAGTTCGACTAGGAACAGAAAAACCGATTGAGCTACGACTTAGTATTGATTCAACACTACCACAGACACTTTACGGTGATTATGCAAGAATTAAACAAATAATTTTGAATATTTTAACAAATGCTGTTAAATATACCAATGAAGGATATATTGAGTTCAAAGTTAGTCACTTAGTAAAAAATGATGTCTGCCGTCTGATTGTTTCCGTAGAGGATAGTGGAATTGGCATTAAACGCGATAAAATAGATAAACTATTTAATAAATTTGAACGCTTAGATGAAGAACGCAATATTACGATTGAAGGAACAGGTTTAGGCCTCGCTATTACGAAAAGACTAGTGCAGTTGATGCATGGTCAATTGGTGGTACAGAGCGTCTATGGAAAAGGAAGTCGCTTTACGGTTTCTATTGATCAACGAATTGTGCCGAATCCAGGTTCAGTGGAACCCGTTGCTTGCAAAATAGAAGTTGCAAAAACGGAAGATAAGCAATTATATCAAAATAAACGAGTATTAATTGTTGATGACAACAAACTAAATATTAAAGTAGCGACTAGATTATTAGAAAACTATGGAATTAACATTGATAGTGTGATGAATGGAGAAGCTTGCTTAGAAAAAATCCGTAACAAAGAAGTTTATGATTTGATTTTAATGGATGATATGATGCCGAAACTAACAGGTACACAAACCTTTCATAAACTGAAAGAGGATCAAACATTCAAAACTCCAACCATAGCCTTGACGGCTAACGCAATTGCAGGAATGAAGGAAAAGTATATAGCAGAAGGGTTTGATGATTATTTAGCGAAACCAATTGAACGCAAAGAACTAGATAGAGTAATTAATAAATATCTGAATACAGATTAAGAGGAGGGAAAGTATGAAAGATGTAAATTTATTAACAAGTAATGGAGTGAATGTGCAAAAGAGTCTTGAACTATTCGGTGATATGGCAACCTATGATGCAACTTTAGGGGACTTTTTAGCCGATATTGGAGAGAAAGAACAAAAAATTCGCCAATATAAAGAAATTAGTGATATGGCAAATTATGCAATCTTGGTCCATGGCTTAAAAAGTGATGCTAAGTATTTTGGGTTTGATACCCTAGCAGAGTATGCTTATCAACATGAAATAGCCAGCAAACAAAATAACATTTATTATGTAACAGATCACTTTAATGAATTGATGACGGAATTAAGTCGTATTGTTCATTTGGTGAAACAATACTTAGGACTAGAAACACCAGGTACGACAACGACGGTTGTCACTCCTAAAAAAGAAAAAGCTTTAATTGTAGTCGACGATTCAGCAGTCATTAAAAATTTTATTCAGAAAATCTTTGATAATGAATTTGATGTATTGATGGCAAGTGATGGAAATGAAGCAATTCAATTAATTAATAGCAAT
Organism: uncultured Bacillota bacterium; assembly: GCA_958428295.1. Lineage (GTDB taxonomy): Bacteria > Bacillota_I > Bacilli_A > RF39 > UBA660 > Onthousia. Next base: position 32,250 of record CAUAFL010000009.1, on the reverse strand, counting down.
ACAGACCGAAAAATCGTTGGGATGCTATTAGATTTAAATATGCCAAACGTTAATGGCTTTCAAGTATTAGAATATTTTAGAGTCAATAATTTGTTTGATCAAATTCCTATTTCTATTATTACAGGGGTAGGAAACGATGAATTATTAGCCAAAGCCTATGAATATCCCATTGTCGACGTGTTGAGGAAACCGTTTAACGAACGGGATATTAAAGCAGTGGTGGAAAGAACAATCCAATATGCTCATTAAGTGAAAGGAAAAGATACGAATGAAAATATTTATGGTTGGTGGGACCGGTTTATTGGGGAGTGAAGGAGCAAAACAATTAATAGCAAAAGGCCATCAAGTAACAAGTTTAGCCCTTAGCGATATTCCTAAAGGAGCAGTACTTCCTAAGGAAATGCAGTTAATCACTAGGGATTATTTAGAAATTAGCGATGGAGAAATTCATGAATATTTACATGGCTGTGATGGATTTATCTTTGCTGCTGGTATTGATGATCGAGTAAGTGGTAAGCCGCCGGTATATGAATTATATAAAAAATATAACATTGATCCGGTGGACCGCTTCTTACGCATTGCCAAAGAAGAGAAGGTAGCCCATTGTGTCGTTTTAGGAAGCTACTTTGCCTATTTTGATCGCCTATGGCCAAGATTAAAATTGAAAGAGAACAATCCTTATATTAAAAGTCGAATCGATCAAGAAACGGTAGCGTTATCTTATGCCGATGCGACCATGTCCGTAGCGATATTAGAGTTACCCTATATTTTTGGTATTCAAAAGGGGCGCAAGCCAGTATGGACAATTTTAGTAGAAAATATTTTAAGTATGAAAGATAAAACAATGTATCCTAAAGGTGGGACGACGATGGTGACCGTTAGGCAAGTAGGACAGGCAATGGTAGGGGCCTTAGAAAAAACACAAGGGGGAAAATGTTACCCTATTGGTTATTATAATATGAGTTGGACAGAGTTATTAACTTATTTTCACAAGGGAATGGACATGCCAGAACGGCCGATTGTTACTATCCCAACCTTCCTTTTTAAACTAGGAGGCAAGAAAAGCCATAAGGCAAGCTTACAAAAAGGATTGGAGCCAGGTCTTAACATGGGTAAATTTGCTAAGGCCTTTGCAAGTAATATGTTTATTGATAAAGAAACAGCTGTTTCTCTAGGAGTTACAGAGGATAATATTGAAAAAGCAATCATCGCCTCCGTTCAATTGAGTATGGAATCTCTTAAAGGAAAATCATTAGTAGAAATGCAAGTATCAGAAAAGGAGCAGAAAAATGGATAAAATAAAAGTTGTACAAATTGGTACAGGTAAAATGGCCAAATATACGATGCGTTATGTTTATGAAAAAGGCGGAATTGTTGTGGGAGCCATTGATGTGAATAAAGCAGTCATTGGAAAAGATATTGGACTGATAATGGATAGGGAACCTGTGGGGGTAGTCGTTACCGCCTTGCAGGACGCACAGAACTTATTACTGGAAGTAAAGCCAGATATTTGTATTGTGGAAACCATGAGTTTATTAAGCGATGTCGAAGACGTGTTACTGTTATGTGCTTCCTTAGGGATCAATGCCATTACAACATGTGAAGAAGCTTTCTATTCCTGGAATTCTAATCCTATTGCTACTAAGAAAATTCATGAGTTAGCAGTTAAAAATAATTGTACTATTACAGGAAGTGGCTATCAGGATATTTATTGGGGGCAACTTATCAGTTCTATTGCTGGTTCTACTCAGACAATTAAACAAATCAAAGGTAGCTCTTCTTATAATGTTGAAGATTATGGAATTGCCTTAGCACAAGCGCATGGAGCCGGATTAAGTTTAGCTGAATTTGAAGAGCAAATTGCTAGTGTAGATAAAATTAGTATAGAACAACGGAAACAACTGATAAATAGTGGAACGTATGCACCTAGTTATATGTGGAACACAAATGGTTGGTTAGCCTCAAAGTTAGGGTTAACAGTAATTGATCAAAGTCAAAAATGTATTCCTACCACTTGTGAGCATGATATTCACTCTACAACGCTTGAAATGACCATTCCTAAAGGAAATGCTACGGGAATGAGTGCCGTGGTGACCACTAAAACAAAAGAGGGAATTGAAATTGTCAGTGAATGTATTGGCAAAGTTTATGCCGAAGAAGATTTTGATAAAAATCAGTGGAGTGTCCTTGGGGAACCAGACACCACCATTATTGTTAACCGACCACAAACAGTGGAACTAACCTGTGCGACAATTGTTAATCGCTTGGCTGATGTGATAAACGCCCAACCTGGTTTTATTCCCACGTCCCAAATGGGAGAATTAACCTACAAATTTACTTTAACTACAAAATAGACAACCCTACCGGTTGCCTTTTTTATAGTGAATTAAAAATTATCAATCAATATCTACAAAAATAACAGCATTTTCTGGATCATATAGCCAAGTTGATCTTGCACCACTAAAGTCTAAATTAGCAGTAAATCCACATTCTCGATATAATTGCGTCACTCCAGCAAAATAAGTTTTATCTTTATTGAGATGATAGCTTTTTACTGGTTGATGGTTAATAATCAAATCAAATTGATTCACTTGTTCAAATAAGAGTTTATATTCACTTGGAAAGCGAAGAATTCGGGCTCTTACATCATTTTTCGTAATTTTGCGTTCTATTTGATTCAAATTATTTGTTTCTGGCTCTGTGGAAATTGTTTCCTCGTAAAATAAGTCATCTAATTTTGAAGCATTAAAGTAATATTTAGTATCAAATACTTGATCACCTAAATTACAACAGTATTCAATGATTTGTTTTCCATTAATTAAAAGAACCGGGTGATTAACATCCTTCGCTTCCTCTTTGGCACTTTTGGTATAATCACTGGTAGTAATAAAAATGCGTCTAGTAGAAATATCCGCTGTCGTTCCTTTAAATTCTCGAATTTCATTAGGTCCTACTTTATGTGATAATGAATATTTTTTGGCTTGTACAATATAGTGTATGGTATTGATATTTAAATCGGCTAACTCTCTGCGATTACAAGTTAAATCAATTCCAAAATCTCCAGAACGTTTTGTTACTTTAATATCATCAAAATCTAACCAATCAAGTAACACTTTGCAAAATTTTTCAAATTGATAACTATCCACAAAATAGTCAATAAAGTTAGTTAATAAACTTTCTGTATTCATAAGATCCTCTCTTTCTATGTCTAGAATACGCGAAAAGTGTCCCTTTTGACAAGTGTTAAGTATCAAAAAATAAGAAGAAGTATAAAAATAAGAAAAAAACTTGTCAATTTGCTCATTTTGGTATATATTTATATTGTCTATTTGTCTCAATAGCTCAGTTGGATAGAGCACGGACCTTCTAAGTCTGGGGTCGGGAGTTCGAATCTCTCTTGGGACACCATTTAAAAATTTGTTCGTAAAACACGAACTTAAAATAACTTTCAGTCAGAAATAGGACTGATTTTTTATTATGTAAAAATAGTTTATGATTATGTTTTACTACTTATTAGGAGTATGTTAAAATAAAAGGAAAGAGATAATAGCCAAAGGAGAAAAACTTCTTTTTCTTTGACTTGAAATTAGAAAGAAGGGTAATATGAAATTTCATTTTATTAATACCGCCTATTTTAAACGGAAAAGATTATGTAAAGACCTAGGGAAAGATACTTCACATGGATATAGTATTCTGCATTCTAGTAAAACTTTAAGAAATTATGAATATTTATATAAAGTTGCTTTTTCTTGTGATCAATTTGGTTATATTAGCCAAGCTTTGGGCGAAGAACTAGATGGTTTGTTTATGGATACTAATAGTTCTGTTGCGCTTCATCAAACAGGATATGCCAAAGTCAATAGCCACTATTTAGAGGATGTTTTTGGTAAGGGTTTACTGAATGAAGGCTCTATGTTACAGGGGTTAGTAAAACCTTATTTATCCTTGGAAACAACTGCTACCATCTACGATGATTTAGGGCCATTGCTTTTAAATTTAAAAACAACAGAGGAAGAAAAAAATAGTCAGGGGGCAATCATATTAAAAATTCCTAAAAGTTGCTTAGGAAAAGGGAAACAATCACCAACACCACTATATTATTATGATTATCAACAGCAGGGTGGGTATCGCATCTTACCTCAATTTATTTATGGTTATATTCCAGTCAACCACCGTGCTTCGTTTGGTATCATTCATAATCCTAATTACCAAGCATCACCAGATTTAGAAAATATTCATCTATATTATGATGAGGCAGCGGTAACAAAGGAACAATTAAAAGCCATTAATCACCAGCAAGAAAGATATGATTTGGCCTTCCAATATTCCGTTCTTGAAAAAGCAATCACTACTAATTATTGGCAACAAGGACAAGAGGTAACCATAGAGGCTCTCAAAGAGTTATATAATAGTCATTGTGTTACAGGATTTTCCAGTGATAATAGTCAAAAGGCGTTACAAAAATATATTAATTATGGTGATATAACTAACATTCTTACCACTGGTTTAGAGGAAAGGATAACTGTGCCTTTAGATTTTCAACAAACAGTATCAAAAATACTTTCTAAAAAATATCCTAGTCTTGACAAGTAGAAGCGTCAATCATAGGGGTTTTCATTGACGAGTAAAAAAGATTGCCTTACAATGTAATAAGAAGAGGTGTCACTATGTACCAAGACTATTATCGAAAACAAAAGTTTAAAAGTGGTTGTATGATTGCCCTAATATTTATTTTTGCCATTTTTTCAACTTATTTTATTTATGAAAAGTTTTCTAAGCAACGAGAAAAAGATTATGATTCTGGAGAAATGGAAGTAATTTTTCATGAGAAAAATGGTAATCAAATTCACTTGACGCAATTTGTGCCCGTAACCGATTCTGTGGGTCTTTCTAGTAACTCGTATACTTTTACTGTTGAAAACAATACAGCGAAGGATATTAGCTATATCATTAAACTAGTAAAAGATGAAAAAGCCATCATAAATTGTGGTTGTCAAGATCGACAAATTCCAATTGAACTATTAAAATTAAGTTTTCGAAAAGACCATTTAGCGCCGACGGCTTTCGTACTTAGTGAGTATCCTGATGGTATTTTACAAACAGATACCTTAAAGGCTGGTGGAAAAGAGGATTATTCAATTCGCTTATGGGCAATGCGCAGTAATTTTATGGTAGACAAGACAAGCCATTTTCATGCTAGTATTCAAGTCATTGAAGAATAAAAGGAGAAAATATGGGCAGGTTAAATAATCGAGGATTTGCTGTTTCAACAATTTTGTATGGGCTGTTGTTGATGGCGTCCCTCATTTTGTTCTTATTAATGGGGGTTATGAGTTTCGAGCGCAAGTCGACAGATGATTTGCAAAAACAGATTGTAAAAGAATTAAATGACTGTGTCGCTAATAAAAGTTGTTAATAGACTTTTATTTTTTAAAAAAAGTTAGCAAAATGTGTTGACAAGTGCTAACAAAGTGCATACAATGGTATTAGCACTTTGATGAAAACAGTGCTAGGGAGGCTTCAGAAATGTTAAGCAAGCGCCAAAATGAAATTCTAAAGCTAATTGTGGAGCATTATATTGAACAAGCAAAACCAGTAAGTAGTAATCAACTATGTAAAATTTTGCGCTGTTCTAGTGCAACTATTCGTAATGAAATGGCTGATTTGGAAATGCAAGGGTTACTAGAGAAAACCCATACTTCAAGTGGACGTGTTCCTAGTGAAGATGGTTATCGGTATTATGTAGATCATTTGTTAGAACCTAAAAAAATGAATGGCGAGGATATGCTAAAATTGCAAATCATCTTCCGCAATCAAGCATTAGAGTTATCTGATTGTATTAATAAAAGCTTGCAAGTAGTTTCCGATATGACCTCCTATGCAACCATTGTGTTAGGGAAAACTAGTCATGAAAACTTATTAAAAGAAGTAAGTGTCGTGCCACTTGAGCCTAATAAAATGATTGTCATTGTTGTCACAGATAAAGGAAAGGTAGAACATAAGACAATTGTTTTAGAACAAGTCAATATGGAGGAAGTCAAAAAGACAGTGGAGTTAATTAATAATTTAATTGTTGGAACTCCTATTGATGAAGTGAGTACCAAACTGGAGTTTGAAGTAAAACCGATCATTGGCAAATATGTAAAACAGCATGAACAGCTCTATAATGCCATTTATCATGTCTTTAGTGATTTTGCTAGTCCTGATATTTCGGTACTAGGTAAAACAAAATTTTTGGAGCAACCAGAGTTCAGTAATGTAACTAAAATTAAAACCTTATTTAGTAAACTAGATGATCAAGAATTATTACAAAAAATTAAAACTGATACTTCAAATAATATTGAAGTCTATATTGGAAGCGAAAATAAATTAGATGAAGATGTGACCGTGATTAAAACTAACTTTAAAACAGCCAGTGAGGAAGGAACCCTTGCCATTATTGGCCCTAAACGCATGGAGTATGATCGAGTGATGAGCATTCTGGAATACATTAAAGAAAACATAGAAAGGTAGGATAAGATGGAACAAACAAAAGAACAAGAAGTTTGCACTGCTCACGAGGAGTGTAATTGCCAAGGAGACTGTCAGTGTAACGAGCAAGAAAAGTGCAGTGATGATTGTACTTGCCACCAACAAGATGTGACCTGCCACTGTCAGGAAGATGATACTCTTGAAGAAACAGTGAAAGATAAAAAAAACAAAAAAAAATTATTGGGCGGCAAAGAAACGGAGAAATTAAAAAAGAGAATAACAGAATTAGAGACAGCGAATCAAGAATTGTTAGCCAAAGTACAATATAGTCAAGCTGAGTTAATTAATTATCGTAAACGAAAAGAAGAGGAAACAGCCAGTCGATTAAAATTTGCTAATCAAGACTTAATTAATGAGTTATTACCACTTCTAGATAATTTTGAACGGGCAATTAAATTAGATGATAATGACTTAACCGATGAATTATCAAAATTTTTACAGGGCTTTAAAATGATGTATGCCAGTTTTAATGATTTGTTAGCAAAATTTGGAGTGGAAGAGATTGAATGTCAGAATCAACCATTTAATCCAATAGAGATGCAAGCCTTAATGACTGATAGTGATCCTAATTTCGCTGATGAAGAGGTACTGGAAGTTTTATTAAAAGGATATAAATTGAAAGGCAGAGTATTACGTGCTGCCTCAGTCAAAGTAAATAAATTATCAAATGAAGGAGAGGATAAACATGAGTAAAATTATTGGTATTGATTTAGGAACCACAAATAGTTGTGTGTCTGTCTTAGAAGCGGGGGAACCAAAGGTGATTCCCAATCCAGAAGGAGGAAGAACAACACCTTCTGTGGTAGCTTTTAAAAATGGCGAAAGAATTGTAGGAGATGCTGCTAAACGGCAAGCAATTACTAATCCTAATACAATTTCTTCTATTAAACGTTTAATGGGAACGAATGAAAAAGTAGAAGCGGAAGGAAAAAAATATACACCAGAAGAAATCTCAGCAATGATTTTATCTTATATGAAAGATTATGCTGAAAGTTATCTAGGTGAGAAAGTAGAAAAGGCAGTCATTACTGTACCAGCTTATTTTAATGACGCGCAACGACAAGCTACTAAAAATGCAGGAAAAATTGCAGGACTTAACGTAGAACGTATCATTAATGAGCCAACGGCCGCAGCATTAGCCTATGGACTTGATAAACAAGATAAAAACCAAACTATCTTGGTATACGATTTAGGTGGTGGAACCTTTGATGTTTCAATCTTAGAATTAGGAGACGGTGTTTTTGAAGTTAAATCAACAGCAGGAAATAACCACCTAGGTGGCGATGATTTTGATCAAAAAATTATTGATTACTTAGTAGAAAACTTTAGAAAAGAACAAGGTGTTGACTTAACCAAAGATAAAATGGCTATGCAACGACTTAAAGAAATTGCTGAAAAAGCCAAAAAAGATTTGTCTGGAATGAGTAGTACACAAATTTCAGCACCATTTATTTCCCAAGGAGCAGATGGGCCACTACATTTAGAGATGAATTTAACAAGAGCTAAATTTGAGGAGTTAATCCATGATTTAGTAATGTCTACTTTAGAACCAGTTCGTAAGGCGCTAAAAGATGCTGATATAAAGGCAACAGAATTAGATAAAGTTATTTTCGTTGGTGGTTCAACTAGAATTCCACTAGTGTATGAAACAATTAAGAAAGAGTTAAATAAAGAACCATCTAAAGAAGTGAACCCTGATGAGGTAGTATCTATGGGGGCTGCTATTCAAGGTGGTGTGTTGACTGGTGATGTAAATGATATTGTTTTACTAGATGTAACACCATTATCACTAGGAATTGAAACACTAGGTGGCGTAATGACAGTTTTAATTCCACGAAATACTACCATTCCCACTTCTAAATCAGAAGTATTTTCTACCGCTGCTGATAATCAACCAGCCGTTGACGTTCATGTATTGCAAGGAGAACGGAGTATGGCCGCTGATAATAAAACTTTAGGCCGCTTCCAACTTACAGATATTCCACCAGCACCTAGAGGTGTACCACAAATTCAAGTATCTTTCGATATTGATGCGAATGGGATTGTTAATGTAACAGCTAAAGATTTAGGGACAAATAAAGAACAAAAGATTACCATTACCTCTAATACCAGCTTAAGCGATGAAGAAATCGATCGCATGATGAAAGAAGCGGAAGCCAATAAAGAAGCTGATAAAAAACGAAAAGAAGAAGTCGATTTGAAAAATGAAGCAGAACAATTGGTATTCCAAACTGAAAAGGCCATCAAAGACCTTGGTGATAAAATAGATGCGAAAGAAAAAACAGAAGCTGAAGACTTGATGAAAGACTTAAAAGAGGCCCTTGAGAAAAACGACATTGATAAAATTAAAGAGAAAAAAGAAAAACTCCAAGAAAAAGCAATGGCACTAGCAACAAAAGTATATGAGAATGCTGCAAAAGAACAACAGGCAGCAGCAGAAGGTGCCGAAGCAAATGAGAGTACGGATAAAAAAGATGACGTACAAGATGCTGAATACGAAGAAAAGTAATCTTTCATACTAAAAAGAAGAAGTAGTCCTAGTAATAGTGACTACTTCTATCAAATCAAATGGGAAATGGAGAATTTATGGAAAAATTAGTAGAGAGAACAGCAGTAAAAGATGACGATAAGTGGGATATTGATAGTGTCTATCAGTCAAAAGCGGCTTTCGATCAGGATTTTGAAAGCGTAAAAGCAATGGTGTCGGAGTTAGCTACAAAAAAAGATTGTTTTTTAAAAAATGCGCAAGAGTTTAAGCAATTTATGTTGCTAACGAGTCAGTGTGGCAGATTATTTGGAAAATTATTTACATATGCCGTCAGAAAAAGTGATGAGGATAAAAATAACGCAGTTTACCAAGAATTAACAGGAAAGTTGCAAAATTTGTATCAATCTTACGATGAGAAGACAGCTTGGGTAATTCCTAAAATGATCGCAGAAGATCCTTTAACATTGCGAAGATATCTCAAGGAAGAAAAGCAGTTAGCGCCATTTACACATTTTATCGAAGATTTAATTCGTTATCAAGGTCATACACTAACAGAGGAAGAAGAGCGAATTATTTCCGCCTATGGTAACGTCCTAGGTAGTGCTAGTGAAACAGCTAGTTATTTAATGGATGCTGATATGCGGTTTGGAACGATTCATAATGAACAAGGAGAAGAAGTAGAACTGACAGAAGCTAATTATGGAATTTTCTTACGAAGTAAGGATCGAAAAGTTCGTAGACAGGCATTTACTACTTTACACCAAGTATTTGGCGGTTTTAAAAACACATTAGCCTCTACGCTTAGTAGTATTGTTCATAATGCCAGCATTAGTGCTCGTTTGAAAAATTTTCCTAGTTCCTTAATGGCAGCTCTTTACGGAAATAATATACCGTTAGATGTCTATAATAATTTAATTAGGACAGTTCATCAACACCTTTCTGATTTATATGAATATTTTGCTATCAAAAAAGAGTTATTAGGAGTAGCAGAATTTCACTTATACGATAGCTATGTCAGTGTTAGTAAAAACCTTGATAAGACCTACTCTTTTGAAGAAGGAAAGACGCTTGTTCAGCAAGCTTTAAGTGTTTTAGGAGAAGAATATAATCAAATACTTAATACAGCCTTTACAGACGGTTGGATTGATAAATATCCTAATCGTGGAAAACGAAGTGGTGCTTATTCAGCAGGTAGCTATGATACCAAACCGTTTGTTTTATTAAACTATACCAACACTTATAATGATGTATCGACATTAGCCCACGAACTAGGACATTCAATGCATAGTTATTTTGCGAATCGCTATAATGATTATGAAAATGCTGATTATCCGATTTTTTTAGCAGAAATTGCCTCTACTGTTAATGAACTATTATTTTCTTACTATACGGAACAACAGGCAACGAGCAAAGAAGAAAAATTAGCTATTATTAATGAGCGACTAGATACATTTAAGGGAACCATTTTCCGACAGACCATGTTTGCTGAGTTTGAAAAACATATTCATGAGTTAGTAGATCAAGGAGAAGTATTAACCGCTGATAGCATGAGTAATTATTATTATCAACTCAATGAATTGTACTTTGGTCAACAAGTAGTACTTGATGAAGAAATTCGCTATGAGTATTTGCGAATTCCTCATTTCTATACACCATTTTATGTTTATCAATATGCAACAGGACTTTCGATTGCAAGTTATATTGTTAAAAATATTTTAGAAAAAACTGAAGGTTTTAAAGAAAAATATCTACAATTCTTAAAAGCAGGCGGAAGTGATTATCCATTAGAAGTCTTAAAAATTATCGATGTTGATTTAACCGATACGAAAGTGTTCGAAGAAGCCTTATCGATGTTTAAAAAGACCGTTACAGAATTTAAAAAAATTAGTCAAGAAAAGTAGTGAGGTGAAAAGGTATGGCAAAAAAAGATTATTATGAAGTTTTGGGTGTTGCGAAAAATGCCAGCCAAGAAGAAATAAAAAGTGCCTTTCGAAAATTAGCCAAAAAATATCATCCCGATATTTGTAAAGAGGATAATGCCGAGGAGAAGTTCAAAGAAGTTCAGGAAGCATATAGTGTTTTATCAGATGAAGGGAAACGAAAACAATATGACCAGTTTGGACATGCAGCCTTTGAACAAGGTGGCGCTGGAGGTACTGGCTTTGGTGGTTTTGGTTTTGATCCTAGTGATTTAGGAGATATATTTGAGGATCTATTTGGCGGAAGTGGCTTTGGGTTTGGGGGCCGTAGCAGTACATCAGGTAGAACAAGAGCACAGCGTGGAAATGATGTTCTCATGCAAGTAGATCTAACCTTTATGGAAGCAGCCTTTGGTTGTAATAAAGATTTTGATTTAGAAGTAGTCGAAGAATGTGCCGATTGCCATGGAAAAGGTGGATTTGAGGAAGAAACATGTAGTCGTTGTCATGGCAGTGGTACCATTACATCAGAACAACGAACGATTTTTGGTTCGTTTATGACGAAAACAGCTTGTCCAGAATGTCAAGGAAAAGGAAAAACTTATCAAAAAGTGTGTCCACATTGTCGCGGCAAAGGACAAGTACGGATTTCTAAAACAATCACAGTTAATATTCCTAGTGGAATTAATACAGGAGAACGACTACGCGTAGCCGGGAAAGGACATGCTGGTGTTAATGGCGGCTCTAATGGTGATTTATATTTAGAATTCAGGGTAAAGGATCATCGTTATTTTGAACGAGAAGATGATGATATTTATTTAGAAGTACCAATTACTATGGTGGAGGCAACGTTAGGAGCAAAGCGAGAAATTCCCACTATTCACGGCAATATCACTATCACTATACCAGCGGGTACCGACAGTGGTACGAAACAGCGGATCAAAAACAAAGGGATAAAAAATGCAGCGCGAAGACGTACTGGGGATATGTACGTTATCTATCAAGTGCAAACACCAAAACGGTTAAGTCGAGATCAGAAGAAGCTATTTGAAAGTTTAGCTAAAACCGACTTAAAAGATAGTGATATTGATAAGTTTAATCAGTTTACTGAAACTAATATGAGTCAATAAAAAAATATAAAAATAGGCACCTTTCAAAGGTGTCTATCTGATATTTAAAAAGGAACAATATATGAATAGCAGCAATAAATTATTAGCCAATTTAGATAAAATACATACAACAGTCTTAGGAGAACAACGAATTGCTAAAAACTTGAATTTATCGAAAGAGCAGGTAGTAAAGTGGTGTCAAGAATTAGGCAAAAATCCAACTACTTCAATTAGTAGAAAGGGAAAAAATTATTATCTTACACAAGGAAATTATATAGTCACAATCAATGCCTCTAGTTATACTATTATTACTGCCCATCGCTTACCCTCAGATTAGGACTAACAAGAGAAAAAATAATAAGTTTCTTAAAAACAAACATTTTCATCAGTTTGTTTTTTCTTTTCTCCATACACTATCATAAGGAGGAGAAAATGAAATATATGCTTGCCTTCGAAAGCAAAACAGGTGATGCTTTGATAAGCTATGTCTTTGGAAGAGGAGATGTTCTATTTATTTCGTTATTATTAATGATGGTGTTAGATTATATTACGGGATTTTGCAAGGCCGTTGTTATTAAAAGATTAAATAGTATTCGGATCTTTTCGGGAATTGCTAAAAAGGTGGGCTACTTATCGTTAGTTGCTCTAGCAGTTATTTTAGATAAAATTTTAGGTAGTGGAGATACCATCCGCAACTTAATTATTTACTCCTTTATTGTGAATGAAATGTTAGCAATTTTAGAAAATTGTGGGGCGATGGGTCTAAAAATTCCTCTCCCAATATATCAAATATTAGAACAGTTACAAGAACAAGAGCAAGACCCACCTAAGAACAACCAAAAAAAATAACCTCTTTTGGAGCCATTAGCATCCTCCTAAGATAAGCACCTCTTAAAAAAACCAGCTTCCTAATCCAAAGGAACCCTGGTTTTTGCTTGCTAATTATATAATGAGTGTTTTTAAAATTCGTTGGGTATTCTTAAAATTGTATTTTGCCACTTTTTTTAAGATTTCTTCCCCGTACTTTTCTACTAGTTCTTCTCCAATTTTGTCTACTTCAGGTCCAGCACCTTTTAAAAGAGGTACTTGTAATTGATCAGATAATTTATCGAATTCTTTAATAAAAATATAACGACTAATGATAGAAGCTACTGCTACTGCTAAGTTTTTGTCCTCCGCTTTGGTTAAAAAGGTAATATTTCGTTGTACAGGAGAAGTCTCTTTTAAATAGCCATAATAGCTTTTTTCTTTGGCAAATTCATCGACAATAATATAATCGATAGGGGCTTCTATCTCTTGCGTTAATTGATAGAGCATTTTATTGTGCATGATGGCTTTGATTTTATTCATATTCATATGATTACCATAGCGCTCATTATATTCCTTATTAGTTAAAACAATACTACGATAAGGAATATTTTTGGCTAGCTCTTTTCCTACTTTAAGAATAAACTCATCTGTTACTTTTTTAGAATCCTTAATCCCTAACTTTTCTAAATATGAAATTTGATCCTTATGGACATAAGCTGCGGTTACTACAATCGGACCAAAATAATCTCCGGTACCCACTTCATCACTACCAATTGCTGAACAATGATAGTACTTTTGTTCCTTTTCTTTGATACTTTTCTGATCAACGAGACTTTGCCCGTCAATTTCGCGCCACATCATTGCATCGACATCCGCACTTTTTCCTTGGAACATCACTTTACCCGATTCATACATAGTGATTGTCGTATCTTCATCGACCGCTTGAAAGACAACATAAGGGATCGCCTTATCCTTTTTTTTGTCATGATAATAAGCAAGCATCTTAGCTTTGGTCTTGTCACTGATCTTAATGACCTCATTCATTTCTAATCACCTAAAATAAGTATAGCATAAAATGTAAATTTAGGTTATACTTATTACAGTAAGGAGGTAAAAATGAACATATTTGATATAGCCATCGTTTTATTAATTTTAATGATGGGAATAATCGGAATGAAACGCGGTATTATTAAAGAACTAGTGATTACCTTAGGAACTATTTTAGTATTTGTGTTAGCCTTTTTGTTAAAAGACTTTGTCGCTAGTTTTTTATGTACCCACTTGCCATTTTTCAAGGTCAATAGTCTTTTAGGGGGACTTAGTTCGCTTAGTATCTTATTTTATCAATTGCTTTCTTTTGCTATTTTATTATTTATCTTTCATTTCATTTTACGGATTATTATCAGCATTTCCGGCATTTTTAGCAAGTTGGTCAATGCAACGATTATTTTAGCGCTTCCCAATAAATTATTAGGCTTAATAGTGGGACTGCTAGAAGGCTATTTATTAACTTTTATCATTTTAAATGTATTAGCAATTCCGTTAAGCAACAATGAGCTGTTTATAGAGAGTAACGCCCGACAATTTATTGTCAATGATACCCCTGTATTAAGTGATCACTTTGGAGGTCTCAACAAGGTATTGGAAGAAGTACTTAAAGCGGATAAGAAGGACATTAACAAAAATAATTTAATGGTAATTGATACCTTATTAAAATATAAAGTAGTAACAACAGAATTTATGGATACACTAGTAAAAGAGAAGAAACTTCAAGACATTAAAGGTGTAGAAGAAGTAATTCAAAAATATCAATAAGAGGAGGAAAATTATGTTGATCCATTTAGAAAATGCTGAGGAGTTTAACGATTTAATTAAAGAGGGCGATGTATTAGTCGATTTTTACGCTACTTGGTGTGGTCCTTGTAAAATGTTAGGGCCGGTGTTAGAAGAATTTAGTGAGGGTTTTTCCCGCGTCAAAGTAGTGAAAGTAGATATTGATCAATTCCAGGACTTAACGAGAGAACATGCGATTATGAGTGTTCCTACCATGGAAATTTACAAGGATGGCCAGTTGCAAAAAAAAGAAGTTGGTTTTCATTCTATGGATGATATTGCTGCCTGGTTTATAAAAGACTAAATATTAGTCTTTTTGTTTTTCGAAGATTGTTGCATTTTAGGAAGAAAACAATCTTTCCTTTTGATTATCGTCACAAAGGAAGGAATGATTGCTATTTCCCGCTGAGGAAGTTGTAACGTATAACAACATACATCCGTAAACTCTTTTCTAATAATAACAGCATTCTTCAAACAATGTAATAGTTGTTTCTCTTTATCATAAGGAAAGGTGAGAGTAACTTCTATTCCTTTTTCTATCTCACTAACAAACGCTTGTTTTAAGGCCTGTAACACACCCCCTTGATAGGCTTTAACTAAACCGGCAGTACCGAGTTTAATCCCTCCATAATAACGAACGACAATCGCTAGCACATTAACAACATTTTGTTTTATTAGTACTTGCAACATAGGCGCCCCAGCAGTTTTAGAAGGTTCCTTATCATCACTCATTCCTTGATCATTTTCAAGACGAAAGGCATAGCAATAGTGGGTGGCTTTAGGATACTGTTGTTTTACGAGTCGTAGATAGTTTTTCACCATCTCGCGATCAGTGACAGGAAATAATATAGTAATAAATTTAGAAGCTTTAATTTTTTCAACATAAGTTACTTGTTCTATTAATTGATACATTTTCTTCACCACGATTATTATACCGAAGAACACTACAAAAAGGAATCATTTTATGGTATACTATCTACCATAGAAAAAGGAGGCATACAATGTTTTTTAAAGAAAAAGTAGATAATAAAGAGGTAAATACTTTCTTTCATCTTTCTAATAAAGTATTGCGGGTTATTTTCTTACTGGTTACCATTTTGCTAGTATTAGTAGCGACTTACTTAATAAAAGAATGGAAAATATTACAGTTTTTAGGGACGATCATTGCCATTATTTCACCTGTCTTTATTGGTTTTATTATTGCCTGGTTATTAGACCCATTGGCTACAAAATTAAGTAAAAGAATGCCTCGAGTAGTAGCCTGTATAATTGTTTATTTAGGAACTTTCGCCATCATCGGGGGCATCTTATGGATGGTGATTCCTTCTTTTGGAAATGGTATTAGTGAAATTGTCAATACCTTACCTAAAGTGGTAGATAACGCACAAAAAGTAACGACCGACTTACTAGATAATTTCAAAACCAATCCTTTAATTGGTGATTATGAAAAAGATATTCTTGTCAAAATCGAACAGTTTGGAAAAGAACTAACAGAAACACTACCTCAGTTAATTTTCGAAATTGGAAAAAGTATTTTAAGTGGTGGAACCAGCCTAATCTTAGGAATTATGCTCGGGTTTTATATTTTATTTGATTTTCGAAAATGTCAAGGCCATATATTGTCGTTTATGCCAGATGTTTGGCATGAAAATGCTAGTGATTTAATGCACCGAATTAATGGCAAATTGCGCAACTACGTTCAAAGTGTGTTTATTGTCATGTTTCTTGTCTTTATTACCCAAGCCATCGGCCTGTCGCTAGCGGGTCTAAAAGCTCCCGTAGTGTTTGCTCTTTTTTGTGCAATTACTGATATTATTCCTTACATTGGACCATGGATTGGTGGTCTTCCGGCAGTGATTGTCGGATTTACAATTAATCCAATGACGGGCATTTTAACGTTAATAGCCATTGTGGTATGTCAAACTTTGGAAAATAATTTTTACCAACCCTTAATTATGGGAAAAACAATGAAATTACATCCAGTAACAATTATGTTAGGACTCTTGCTTTTCAGTCACTTCTTTGGTATGATAGGAATGATAGTGGCTACCCCAGCCATTGCTAGTTTGAAAATTATCTACGAGTTTATTGAAGAAAAAACAGGTTTCGGGGAAAAGTTCCATAACTATCAAAAAAAAGACATTGAAGAAGAAGCAATGACGAAGAAAAGTACAGTTAGAAAAAGAATTAAAGAGAGTTAATGAGTGGTGAAAATTAACCTTAATCTAATCTGGAAAGCTATCTTTCTGAGTTTCTGGGGCTAACCCTTATATAAAAGTAAGACCAAGTTAGGATGGTACCGGGCAAATTGTCCTCCTATGAGGTCTTTTTCATGTGGAGGTAACAAATGAAATTATATCTTATCTGTGGAAATGCGCATCACGGAAAAAGTACATTGGGTTCTTTATTACAACAAGCCTATGAGGAAATTGGCACCAAAGCCTGCCTATTGCGTATAACACAACCATTATATACACTAGCCCAAACCTATTTTGGCTGGGATGGTAGAGAAGAGACAAAGCCACGAACTTTACTACAAACATTAGGAATTGAAATCATTGCCAAAAAATTAAACAAACCAAATTTACTTTTAGACCATTTAGAAGAGACCATTGCCATTCTTGATTCTTATTTTGATGTAGGCATTATCACAGATGGTAGACTAAAAAAAGAAATCACCTATCTAAAAAAGCATCACGACGATATAACGGTAATTCATGTGACTCGCCCTCATTACGATAATGGTTTGACCCCCATTGAAAAAAATCACATCACAGAGACCGATTTATTGGATTATCAGCAATATGATTATGATATAATAAATAGCAAGAAAGAGGAATTATCCTACTGGGTCCCTAAGATCATAGCGCAGACAAAGGAGGAACAAAAATGAATCGATTAATCGCCGTTGTAGGAATGTGTGGTAGTGGCAAATCTATTGCTTGTGAGTTATTAACTCAAGTTGGCTTTCAAAAAGTATATTTTGGTGGGGTCATTTATGATAAAATGCGAGAAGCAGGAATTGAAATAACTCCTGAAAGTCAAAAGGAATTTCGAGAAAACCTTCGTAAACAATATGGTATGGGTGTTGTCGCTACGTTACTACTTCCCAAAATTAAACAATTATATCAACAGGGAGATGTGGTACTAGACGGCTTATATTCTTGGGAGGAATATAAAATTCTAAAAAAAGAATTCCCATCCTTAGTAGTGATTAGTTTAGTCGTGGATAAAAAAATACGCTATCAACGAATTAAAGATAGGCTAGAACGGCCCTTTACCTATTCCCAAACAGAGACTAGAGATATTTCAGAAATTGAAAATTCTGCGAAAGGTGGGCCTATTGCCTTTGCCGACTATTACTTATTTAATAACGGCGATTTAACCGCTTATCAAAATCGTTTACAAGAAATTATAAACAGTATAAAGAATGGAAGTGAATGGATTAATGAAAAAAATGACTAGTAATGAAATTCGAAAGATGTGGATTGACTATTTTGAACAACGAGGCCATAAATATATGGAAAGTGCCCCTTTAATTCCTATTGATGATGATTCACTGTTATGGATCAACGCGGGAGTAACCCCTTTAAAAAAATATTTTGATGGATCTGTAACTCCGGAGGCTAAAAGAATTGTCAACATACAAAAATGTATCCGCACGAATGATATTGAAAATGTTGGTGTTACCAAAAGGCATCATACGTTTTTTGAAATGATGGGTAACTTTTCAATAGGGGATTATTTTAAAAGGGAAGCCATCACCTTTGCTTTTGAACTATTAACTAGTGAAGAATGGTTTGCAATCCCTAAAGAAAAATTATATGTAACTGTTTATACCCATGATGAGGAAGCTTATCAGTGTTGGGTGGAAGTAGGAATGGAAGAGAGCCATATCATCAAGTTAGAGGGGAACTTTTGGGAAATAGGCGATGGTCCTTGTGGGCCAGATAGCGAAATATTTTATGATCAGGGTGAAAAATATGATCCAAAGCAGGATGCTTTTGACAAATTTAATCATGATGAGGAGCAAGAACGCTATGTAGAAATCTGGAATAACGTCTTTAGCCAGTTCAATGCAAAAACAGGAAAAAAACGAGAAAATTATCAAGAGCTACCTCATAAAAATATTGATACTGGAGCAGGCCTTGAACGGTGGTGTTGTATTTTTCAAGGTGTAGATTCTAATTTTGAGACGGATTTATTTAAACCAATTATTAATAAAATCGAAGATTTAAGTGGTTTCCTGTATGCTTCCCAAACCTCTTTTAAAGTAATTGCAGATCATATGAAAGCCATTACTTTTGCTCTTAGTGATGGGGCTGCTTTTGGCAATACAGGGCGAGATTATGTACTACGGCGACTCTTGCGAAGGAGTGTGCGCTATGGCAAACAATTAGGATTTAAAGAAGCCTTTCTTTACAAATTAGTTCCTACGGTCGTAGAGGTAATGAAAGAAGCTTATCCTCTTTTGGAAGACCAAAAAGGTCTTGTTCAAACTATGATTTTAGAAGAGGAAAACCTATTTTTAAAAACATTAGAAGCAGGAGAACGAAAATTAGCTGAAATAATGGAGGCCACACCAAATCATGTAATAGGGGGCTATGATGCTTTTCGCTTATATGATACTTACGGTTTTCCATTAGAATTAACCGAAGAAATAGCTAAAGAAAAAGGGTATGAAGTTGAGAAAATAGAGTTTAGAGAATACATGCAAAAACAACGTGAAACAGCTAAGAAACATGCTCGCAATAAAACAGCAATGGCCAGCCAAAAACAAGTGTTAATGGATTTTAAAAAAGAATCTACCTTTGTATACGGCCTATATCGTTTAAAAAGTAATGTTCTAGCAATTTTTTCTAAAGATAGCTTAGAAAAAAACTTAACACATGATGGCTATATTGCTTTAAAGCGTACTTGTTTTTATGCAGAGTCTGGTGGCCAAGTAGCCGATACAGGAATGATTGTTGGTAAGAATTTTAAAGCCCGGGTGGTCGATGTGTTCAAGGGACCTAATGGTCAACACATCCATAAAGTGAAACTATTAGATGGGGTCATTAATGTGGGAGAAGATTGTGAAGTGATTATTGATAAAGAGCGTCGTAAAATGATCGAAGCCAATCATAGTAGTGTCCACCTTTTGCAATATGCTTTACGCCAAATTGTTGATCCACGAATTACCCAAGCTGGAAGCTATGTGGATCAAGAAAAATTACGTTTTGACTTTACCTGTTCAAGTAAAATTAGTGAAGAAGCCTTAATTCAAGTAGAAGAATTGGTTAACCAAATCATCAAGAAAGGTGTGATCACCTCTACGGAAGTGATGCCACTCGATAAAGCCAAAGAGTTAGGAGCGATGGCATTATTTGGAGAAAAATATGGCAGTAAGGTACGTGTCGTAAAAATTGATAAATCTATGGAGCTTTGTGGTGGAACACATATTGCGAATACCAAAGATATTAAAAAATTCAGCATTTTTAATTTTGAAAGTAAGGGAAGTAATGTCTACCGAATTGAAGGTGTTACTAATCAAAAAATCGAATCTGCCTTATTTGATGTCATCCAGCCATACAATGATGAAATGATCAAATTATTGATGAAAGCGAAAGAAATTTTAGCAAACGCTAAAAAAGAGGGAATAGAATTAGCCTTTGATGTTTCAATTGATAATAGCAAACCTACTTCCTATAAAGATATTATTTTTAATCGTAATGAACTTTCTTATATCCAAACCGAAGTAAAAACATTGGAAAAAACTTTTGCTGAGTTAAAAGAACAACAGCGCCTTACGAATTTAGCTATCTATCTTAAAGAACAACAAACTATCAATGGCCATACGTATCTTTACTTAATATTATCGGAAGAGGAGATGAATATCGTCAAGGCCTTGGCGGATGCTCTTGTCAATCAATTGGGAGAAGCTCTTGTCTTTATTAGCAATTGTAAAAATGATGGCAGTGTTAATTTTGTATGTCGCAGCACCATTGCCGATATCAATGCTGGATACCTTGTCAAACAGGCTGCTTTGCAATCTGCTGGTAATGGAGGAGGCAGCCCAACTTTTGCCCAAGGTGGCGGTAAAACACAAGATCATTTAAAAGAAATACAACAGATGATAAAGGAAGTCCTAAATGGAAAATGCTAATACCTATGTTCTTATTAGTCAGTCAGCAACACTTATTCAGCAAGAAATAACAAAAATAATCACTAGCAGTGAATTTGAAGAAGCCTTTGTGACTAGTTATGACTTAGAGGAGACTTCCCTTGATGTCCTACTAGAAGATGTGGACACGATTTCTTTTCTAGCACCTAAAAAGGTGGTGATCGCTTATCACTGCACCTTTTTAGAAGCAAAAGTTCCTGTGGAAGAAAGTCATTTACTGCACTTGGAAAGGTATTGTCAGAACGCTAGTAATACAGTGTTACTTATTTTGACTACTAATAAATTAGATGAAAGAAAAAAAATTGTCAAAATACTCCATCAACAAGCAGTAGTTAGAGAACTAAAACAAAACGCTGATATGGTGATAGCCAAGCAATTAAAAGATTATCAAATCGATCAAGAGGCAAAACATTTATTGAAAGAATATTGTCAGGAAAATTTAGAGCAATTATGGCACGAGTGTGAAAAACTAAAATCGTATAAACTAAATGATAAAGTAATAAAAAAAGAAGATATAGATCTACTGGTTGCTAAACCAATTTTAGAACAAGATACGTTAGTTTTTTCTTTTGTTCGTAGTTTAGCCGAAAGAAATAAACCGCAAGCATTCATTTATCTTAAACAATTACAGCAGTTAGGAATAGAGACTTTTAGTATTTTTGGATTGTTAGAAAGTCAATATCGTTTGTTGTATCAAATAAAAATCTACACGCAAAAAAAGGTTTCTAAGGAGAATATGGCCAAGCAATTAAAAGTCCATCCGTTTAGAATACAAAAAACGATGGAATTACTGTGTGAGTATACGTTAATAGAAATTAGCGATATGTTAAAAAAACTAGCAAATCTTGATTATCAAGTAAAAAGTGGCCAAATAGATCCGCATATGTTGTTAGAAATATTGATATTTAATCAATAGCATGATAGAATAAAAGAAAATTAAGAAAGAAGGAACAAAGATGCAGCACTCTAATCAAACTCCCAACGATATCAACAAGGCGTTAGATAAAATAGAAAGGGATCAGGAAGAACAAAAAAACGCTATGGCACCAAAGAAAGAAATGCCTAAAAGGTTTTTCAATTATGATTTACAAAGAGAAGATCAACAAGAACTGTTAAATCGAATAACGGTCGTAAGGAATGCTTCAAAGGAAGAACTACTAGCTTATCTAACAGAAGGAGAAGAACATCAAAAGTATGTTCATGCTTTTGCAAAACTTTATAATTTATCGGGCACTATGCTAAATAGTTACTTACAAAAGAACAGAACAAACCTACAACCACTTTCTTCAGCGACGATATTGGAACAATTTGCCGCTTATCAACAAACAGTAAAAGGCTTAATTTTAACAACCGCTAAAGAAATGGCAGAAATTATGAAAAATGGTTCAGAACAATCCTATGATTTATACCATTATTATGAAACAACAGGTATCCATCATCTTAGTATAATTAGTTATGCTAATGAGCTAGGCTTAGATAATTGTGCTAAGGTTATGCAACGGTTTCAATCAAAAAAAAGCCGTTTGTTCGATGGCTTAACAGAACATGATATGAAAGTTTTTGAAGTAGCAAAGAGAATGACTTGTGATAACACTACGATTGCCTTTGATAGTACAATTTATAATAACGCCCGTCAAGATATGGAAGAGAAAGGAATGCCTTTCTATCGTGGTGTCCTATTTGGTGCTATTAAACGGCAAATTGCTCAAAAACAAATGCCTATTGTAAAACAAAAAAGTAGTTAACTACTTTTTTTGTATAGAGAAAAAATCTTCACAAAAGTCAATCTTAAGACTTAGAGATTATTGTTTTAGTTGCGTTTCTAAATAATCATAAATAGCCTTCAGTTTCTTTTCATAACCTAACTCTTTTGGAAAATAGTAATGTTTTCCTATTAATTGTTTAGGTAAATACTGCTGTTTGACAATAGCATTGGGAAAATCATGAGGATATTGATAAGTAGTAGAATTTGTTTTAATATGATCAGGAATACTGCCAGTATTTCCTTTTTCAATATCACTAAGCGCAGCATCTAATGCTAGATGAGCAGTATTGCTTTTAGGAGAAAGGGCCATTTCAACAACAATCGTTCCTAAAGGAATACGAGCTTCCGGTAAACCAACTAATCTAGCAGCTTCAATGGCTGCCATGACCCTCGGACCAATGTCAGGATTAGCTAACCCTATATCTTCATAGGCAATAACAGCCATTCGTCGGAAAATACTATCTAAATCTCCAGCAATAAGTAATCTAGCTAAATAGTGTAGAGCTGCATGTACATCACTACCACGAATAGATTTTTGAAAAGCACTTAAAACATCATAGTGTCCATCACCATTTTTGTCATGAAAAAAGACTGGTTTAGTATGTATTTTTTGCACCGTATCTTTGGTGATTTTTTTCTCATCACTAGCATAATAACATACTTCTAATAAATTGTAAGCAAATCGCAAATCGCTGCCCGAAAGACAGGCAATCAAGAAAAGTGCCTCTTCATCAATAGTAATCCCTTTTAAGTAAGGACTTTCAATAGCCCGTTTTAGTCCTACTATAATATCCTCAGTTGTCAATTCTTGCAGTTCAAATAATTGACACCGGCTTCTAATCGCAGGATTGATCGCATGATAGGGATTACTGGTAGTCATACCAATCAAAGTAATTAGACCACTTTCTATCTGTGGTAATAGTAAATCTTGCTTATCTTTATTTAGCCGATGAATTTCATCCATAATTAAAACAATTCCATCATACATTTTAGCTTCTTCTACGACAATATCGAAATCTTTTTTGGTATTGATAGTGGCATTTAAAAAACGATAACGAACTGCTAAATCACGAACGATCGCATTAGCAATGGAAGTCTTTCCAATACCAGGCTTTCCATATAAAATCATCGAAAATATTTTTTTGTTTTTCACTAAATTAGTTAAAATTTTTCCGGGCCCCAATAAATGTTTTTGTCCTACTACTTCCACCAAAGATTGTGGAGCTAATTTTAGTGCTAAAGGTTTTTCCATTGTATCACCCAGGTATATTTTACCATGTTTTTTCTTGTAAAACCACCATAATTCTCTTATAATATAAATAAAGATCCCAAGTAAAGGAAGCGGTAACATGAAGCGCAGTGAAGTAGATAGAAATAGGTTAAGTCCTATGATGAAGCAGTATATGGAAATGAAAGATAATTACGAAGATAGTATTATTTTCTTTCGTTTGGGAGACTTCTATGAGATGTTTTTTGAAGATGCAGTCACAGCGGCGCATGAATTAGAATTGACTTTAACAGGTAAGCAGGCGGGTCTTAAAGAGCGCGTACCTATGTGTGGCATTCCTGCGAAAGCATATGAACCCTATTTGGAACGCTTAGTTGAAAAGGGATATAAAGTTGCCGTAGTAGAGCAGATGGAAGATCCTAAAGCAACGAAAGAAATGGTGAAAAGAGAAGTTATTCAAATCATTACCAGAGGTACGAGACTGGATCCCTCTATCGATGCTAAAACCAATAATTTTATCGCCTCTATTTATGATTTTGAATATTGCTATGCCTTAGCTTATTCCGATATATCAACAGGAGAAATATATGTCTCCCTATTAGAAGATAGCAAAGAAAGTCTCTTACGTGATATTGCCCGCCATAATTTTACAGAAATTATTGTTAATCAAAAAATGGATCGTGAAATAGTCAATACACTTCGCACCAATTACCATCTTACAGTATCATTTTTTGATGAACTATATGAAGGAGAAGAATATCAATATGTTTATCATAATAGAAAAGATATTCGAGAAATTACGGCAATTAAACACTTACTTTCTTATTTAATCAGTTTAAAGAAAGGGGATTTAAACCATCTTCAAGAATCAAGAGTAGAGACCAAAAAAGAGCATTTATTACTTGATAATCACACTAAGAGAAATTTAGAGTTAACAGAAACAATTCGCCTTAGGGAACGCACCTTTAGTTTATTATGGCTATTAGATAAAAATAAAACAGCGATGGGGAGTCGCTTTTTAAAGAAAAATATTGAATCTCCATTAACTAATCGTCATGAAATTGAACGTCGATATGATTTTGTTGCCAAATTACAAGTAGAATTTATTTTACGTGATGATTTAAAGAACGCCTTAGGAGAAGTTTATGATTTAGAACGCTTAGCAGGACGGATTTGTTATGGGAATTTAAATGCCAAAGACTTATTACAACTAAAAAACAGTTTAGGGGTATTACCAAAAATTCAAAAAATTTTACAAGAGTTACAATATGATAAAACGGTAGAGACATTTGAAGAATTATATCAGTTACTTTCCAAAAGTATTAATGAAGACGCACCTCTTACTTTAAAAGAAGGGGGACTGATTAAAGATGGGTATCACAAAGAATTAGATGAACTACGAAAGATTAGCAGTGGCTCTAAAGATTTCTTACTAGAATTAGAACAAACCGAGAAAAAACGGACGGGTATTAAAACACTAAAAGTGGGTTTCAATAAAGTATTTGGTTACTATATTGAAATTAGTAAAGGCCAGGTAGGTTTGTTAAAAGAGGAGTATGGATATGATCGTAAGCAGACCTTGTCTAATTGTGAACGATTTATTACTCCTGAATTAAAAGAAAAAGAAAATATTATTTTAGGTGCAGAAGAAAAAATGATCAGCTTAGAATATCAACTCTTTATGAAAATTCGGGAAATTGTGAAACGATATATTAATCGTTTACAGAAATGCTCCAATATTATTAGTGAAATCGATATGTTGCAAGCATTCTCTACCGTAGCAGACCTTTATCATTACACGAGGCCTACTGTAACTGAAACGGCTACTTTGAAACTATTACAATCACGCCATCCAGTAGTAGAACAGGTAATGGCTAGTAGCAATACTAAATATGTGGAAAATGATATTTTAATGGACGAGGATACTTCGATTTTGTTGATCACAGGACCAAATATGGCCGGAAAGTCTACTTATATGCGGCAATTAGCGATTACGGTGATTATGGCTCAAATTGGATGTTTTGTTCCATGCAAAGAATGTACGATGCCTATTTTTGATAAAATTTTCACACGTATTGGTGCTAGTGATGACTTAGTGAGTGGAGAATCTACTTTTATGGTGGAGATGAAAGAGGCTAATTTAGCTTTAGCGGAGGCAACAAAACAGAGCCTTATCCTCTTTGATGAACTAGGAAGAGGAACAGCCACTTATGATGGCATGAGTTTAGCCCAGGCCATTTTAGAATATATCCATGATAAAATTGGCGCTAAAACCTTATTTTCTACACACTATCATGAATTAACTAGTCTCGCCGCAACTCTACCCAATCTAAAAAATGTTCATGTATCCGCCATTGAAGAAGATGGTAAGTTAACGTTTCTTCATAAAGTCAAATCTGGTTCGGTAGATAAAAGTTATGGTTTAAATGTTGCCTCATTAGCGCATCTACCAGATAGTTTGATTGCCCGGGCCAAAGAAATCTTAGATATTTATGAAAATAAAGCAGAAAAAAAACCAGCTTTCACTCAAACCAGTCTTTTTACTTTGGAAGAGGAACAATGTGCCAAACAACCAAAAAAATCTTCCATAGAGCAGGCTCTCGAAGACTGCAATCCTTTGGAAATGACTCCACTTTATGCTCTTAACTTTGTATATCAATTAAAAGAAAAAATAAAAACAGGAAAGGAGTAAAGGATGGGAAAACGCCGGTTAATTCTTATTGGTAGTTTACTGATTTTAGGCGGAATTTTGGGCTATTTTGGAATAATTCAGTGGCGTATTAATCACGCAATTGTACAAGTAACTTTGACAGATTCTCTAGAAGTAGAAGTATATCAAAAAGTGACCGTAAAAGATTTTATTAACAAATTAAATGGTACATTAATAAAAAATAAAACCATTGACACTAGCAAAATCGGAAAACAAACCATTTCATTCGAGTATAGAAATGAGCAAAATATGAAAGTTCCCTACCAATTTACCATTTCTGTTGTCGATAAAACTGCCCCTTTAATTTGGTTAAGTGATCGGTATACGATTACGACCGATTATGAGGGAGATCTAGTGAACAGTATCATGTGTGGTGACAATTATGATGATCACCCAAATTGTATGATTGAGGGTAGTTATGATCCTAAAAAAAGTGGCGAATATTCATTAATATATAAGGCCACAGATCAAAGTCAGAACCAGAGTGAACAACCTTTTACTTTAATTATTAAAGAACCAACTACCAGTCCAAAACAAGCACAAACGACACTTCCTTTGGAAGAGGTAATAGCTGAATATAAAACTCAAGACGTTAAAATAGGAATTGATATTTCCCATTGGCAAGGAAATATTGATTTCGAGAAAGTGAAAAATGCTGGTGTAGAGTTTGTTTTTATTCGTGTGGGTAGCCAAAAAGGCAGTGACGGAGCTTATACTTTAGATAAGAAATTTATTGAAAACATCGAAGGTTTCCAACAGGTGGGACTTCCGATCGGAATTTATTATTATTCTTATGCTAAAAGTAAACAACATGCTAAAAAAGAGGCTCAATGGGTCTTAGCGCAAATTAAAAATTATCCTGTGGTCCTACCGGTTGTATTTGATTGGGAAAATTGGTCGTTTTATCAAGAATTTGGTCTCAGTTTTTACCATTTGAATGAACTTTCTGAAACATTTATGCAAACCATTGAAAAAGCAGGATATCAAAGTATGCTCTATGGTAGTAAAAATTATTTGGAAGAAATTTGGACGACTAGTCGCCCAGTATGGCTTGCACATTATACTAAACAAACTGATTATCAAGGTTCTTATCAAATTTGGCAGCGTTGTGAAAACGGTCAAGTGGATGGTATTGAAGGAACTGTCGATATTAATATAATGTATCCATAGGAACTATTTACAGTAAAAATTTATAGCTACTGACTTTTTATTATTTTCATGCTAAAATGGAAGAGGTGATAGATATGAAAAATAGAAGTGAAGCACGAGAAGCTGCCTTAAAAATTCTTTATAAATTAGCGATTTTGCACGATGCTAAAATTAGTATTGATATAGAGGATGTGATAAAAGAAGAATGTCCTGTTCACAATGATTTTGTAGAACAATTAGTGGTTGGTGTACTAAATCATCGACAACAATTAGATATTCTTGCTAATAAGTACTTAGTCGATTGGGAAATTAGTCGCCTCAATAAAGTAGATCAAGCTCTTTTTAGAATGGGAATTTATGAATTGAAAAAAACGGATACGCCTAGTATAGTAGCAATCAATGAAGCTGTGGAATTATCTAAAAAATATAGTGATGAAGCGGTAACAAAAATGTTAAATGGTGTATTAGATAAAATTTATCATAGTGAATTAGACGGAGAATAGCCATGAACGATTATATTAGTGTAACGCAATTGACTAAATATATTAAATATAAACTAGATAATGATGCTAATTTGCAAGAAGTATATTTGAAAGGGGAAATATCCAACTTTAAAGCTCATACCAGAGGGCACTTCTATTTTACGATAAAAGATGAGCACAGTCGCATTAATGCCATTATGTTTGCAAGGGAGGCTAATCAAACCAAATTCACACCAGAAGATGGCATGAAAATATTAATCAAAGGTCGCATTTCTGTTTATGAAGCGACCGGAAATTATCAAATCTACGTCAGTGAAATGACAGAAGATGGTGTTGGCAATCTTTATATTGCTTTTGAACAATTAAAGAAAAAATTAGAAACAGAAGGTCTGTTCCGGGAAGATCATAAACAAAAAATTCCTCGTATTCCTAAGAAAGTAGGCGTTATTACTGCTTCTACGGGAGCGGCTATTAGAGATATTATTTCTACCATTACCCGTCGTTTTCCACTAACTGAAGTGATCCTCTTTCCAAGTCTTGTGCAAGGGGATTTAGCCAAAGATGATATTGTTCGACAAATTGAAAGCGCCAGTAATTATGATTTGGATGTTTTAATCATTGGTCGAGGTGGCGGAAGTATTGAAGATTTATGGCCCTTTAACGAAGAAATAGTAGCCCATGCTATCTATGATTGTCCAATTCCAATTATTAGTGCCGTGGGGCATGAAATTGATTTTACCATTGCCGATTTTGTTGCTGATCTTCGCGCTCCAACACCTACGGGAGCAGCTGAAATTGCGGTCCCTAACCAAACGGATATCCGTAATTATTTAAAACAATTAGAAATTCGTTTTGTTAAAAGTGTAAAAAATATATTTGAACGAAAAGAACAATTATTACTAGAGTTAAAAAATCATTATATTCTCAAAAACCCACTAGATTTATATAGTGCTAAAACACAAAAATTAGATTACTTAATAGAGAGAATAATCAATCGCTATCAAAATTTATTGCAGCAGAAAACACATCAATTGGCACTTTTACGAACACATCGATTTTTGAAGGCGCCCCAATCTATTTTAGAAAAATATCAACAAAATTATCAACTACTATTAAATAAAATCGACACCTTAAGTCCTTTAAAAACATTAAACCGCGGCTATTCTATTATTAAAAAGAAAGAAGTGGCCATAGAAAGTATTCAATACTTGCAAAAAAATGATGTAGTAGAAATTATATTACAGGATGGTAGCAAAGAGGCAATTATTAAATAGGAGGAATTATATGAAAGCGAAAGAATTGAATTTTGAGGAAAAAATAAAAAAATTAGAAGACTTAGTCAAGCAACTTGAAAATGGAGATATTCCTTTAGAAGAGGCTATTACAAGCTTTACCAACGCGATGCAACTAGCTAAGAGTTGTGATAATGATTTAAAAGAAGCAGAAACTACTTTAACTAAAATCGTCAATGAAGATGGCACTTTAAGTGAATTTAAAGTAGATTAATATTCAAAAAAGAGCAGCAATTAGCCGCTCTTTTTTTCTCCTTCTTCTAACATTGTTGTAATAAAAATACCATAACCCTTTTTGGTGTCACTTACAATAACGTGTGTGACAGCACCAATTAGTTTATTATTCTGAATAATAGGGGAACCACTCATTCCTTGTACCACGCCGCCTGTTTCTTCTAGTAGACTTTTGTCAGTAATTTCAAAAAGAATATTTTTTACTGAATTTTCTTTATCAATTTTTAAAATATTAATTTCATAATCCTTGACGACATTGTTACTCAAAACAGTTCGAATAATTGCTTTTCCAGGCTTGATTTCATCGCTTGTTGCTACTTCTAATTTTGAATCTTCTAAAAAACTACCACTATACTTTCCAAAAATACCTGCTTCTTTGTTGTAAGTTATATTTCCATAAACGACACTTTTATCATAAGTTGCATTTTTTTCGCCCGGACTGCCATTGCTACTTTTCGTTGTGCCAGTGACGTCGGCTTTAAAGATTTTTCCATCTTTAATTTCAAATTTTTCACCTGTTGTTTTTTCTAAAATTTCATGACCTAGTGCACCAAATATTTTACTACCTGGATCAATATATGTCAGTGTCCCTATCCCGGTAATTTCATCTTTTACATATAATCCTGTTTTACAGATGTTATCACCATCACATGCCATGTTCAAAGATAAGGTAGAAGTCTTATCATTACGTTCAATCGTTACCTCTAACTCCTTGCTCGCATCCTCTCGTGCTTCACTTTGTTGATTGACTATATTGACCATTTCATCAATGGTGGCCACTTCTTGTTTATTGATTGCCAGTATATTGTCCCCAATTTCAAATCCTGCATCTTTCCCAATGTAATTATTTTCTACTTTGTAAAATCCAACCACTAAAACGCCTTTAGAATTTACCTCAATACCAATGGTTTGTCCGCCAGGAACGACATATTTCGAATAAGCATACGTATTTAGGGGTATAATAAATAATACTGATAGAAGGAGTATTTGTAGCTTTTTATGTGCTTTTGTTAAAAAATTCATCATGATCAACTCCTTAGGAAGCTACATTAATAGTATGTCTATCTTTGCCAAAAAAATAGAGTTAATATCTACCAAACGATTAGTAGATATGATATAATACTGTGATTATAAGGAGGTATCTTATGAAAGTATGGAAAAAAGTTAAATTTTTAAAAAAAGATAAAAATATTAATATTGTTAGTCAATCCTATATAAATTATATTTTAAAAGATAGTCCCATGAATGATTTAGTCCGTAAATACCATATCGATCCTATGGATTTAGTCAAATTAAATACCTATTTAGCAAATAGAATTGCTGGTCTATTAGTTTTATATATGGCAAAAGATAATAAAAGATTGAATGACATAATCTTAAAGTATCAGACAGATCATCTATTAATAGGGGAAATTATTCCCGAAATTGAAGGATATATTGAAAAATAACCAAAGCTTTTCCCATTCTTAGTTTGCCTCTTTTCATTAGGATTATAAAAAAAGTCAAAAAAAGAGAACTCCACAACAAAATTCTCTTATTATAGCTTAAATTTTTTAAATTACATAATATACAAGAACACTCAAAGCACTAATAAGCATTACTGCAATCAATACAATAGAAACTATTTTTATCATTTTTTTATTCATTTTGTTCACCTCATATTCATTATATAAAAAAAGTCTTTTTTTGTAAAACTATTTTAGGTCATGAAAAAGTTTTAATTCATATAGTTTAATAGGTGAAAATAAATATGAATGAAGCAAAAAACAAAGTAAAAAACAGTTTTAAAGAACAAAAAAGAATGTACTTAGTTATTATTACAATTATGTTAGTCGGATTAATTTTAGGCATTATTTTTTCTTTCATTATTTCCAAGAGCGATCATACCTTGGTTAAAGATAGTTTGAATACTTTTTTTAAAGATGTTAATCAACAACATCTAAATTATACCAGTGCCTTACTCAATAGTGTAATTGGTAACACTACGTTTATCATTCTTATCTGGCTATTGGGAATTTCCATTATTGGCATTCCAATAATCGGAATTTGTTTATTTTTTAAAGGCTTTATCTTTGGTTTTTCTTTCTCATCCATTATTTATACTTATAAATTACCAGGAGTTTTAAAAGCAATAGCCTATTCTTTTCCCCATCATATCATTGCGCTTTTATTAGCAATATTTTTAGGTTTTTATGCTATTTTCTTTTCGAAAAAGTTATTTCATTATCTATTTCTTAAAAAAGACATCAATTTAAAATATTCTATGAAACGTTATGTACAGGTGTTGGTAATCTGTTTGGTTTGCGGTTTAATATGTAGTTTATCAGAAGTTTTTTTAGGACCCTTTCTAATTAACTTATTTTCTTAAAGAGCTCCTTTCTTATGAAGGTGTTTTTTTGATTAATACTGTGTCGAAATATGTCAAATAGTAGTATTAAAATAATATAAATTACAAGGAGAGATAACAAAATACGACAAATTATGGTAAAATATGGAAAAAAGAATAAGATAAGGAGTCAGGGCGAATGTTAAACTAC
>CAUAFL010000008.1 GCA_958428295.1 uncultured Bacillota bacterium | reverse complement strand
CGGGGTGAATACGTTCCCGGGTGTTGTACACACCGCCCGTCACGCCATGGGAGTCGATAATACCCGAAGCTGGTAGCCTAACCTGTTTACAGGAGGGGGCCATCGAAGGTAGGATCGGCGACTGGGGTGAAGTCGTAACAAGGTATCCCTACCGGAAGGTGGGGATGGATCACCTCCTTTCTAAGGAGTTAATTAATCCTTATTAAAAAATCTGACTACGAATTGCAACGTTTTGCTTGGTTTTGAGAGAATATTTCTCTCAAGTAATAGTTCTTTGAAAACTAGATATTGTGGTTATATGAAATCAAACGAGCATTTCATATAACAATAACTATATTTATTAAGTGTATAGTTATTAAATCTCATCAAATTAGGATAGAAATATCAAATTAAAATGGTGGTTAAATTAGTAAGGGCGCATGGCGGATGCCTTGGCACTAGAAGCTGATGAAGGACGTGACGAACAACGATATGCTTTGGGGAGCAGTAAGTACGCTTTGATCCAGAGATTTCCGAATGGGGAAACCCAGCAGTAGTAATGTACTGTTATCCTATCATGAATACATAGTGATAGAGAAAGCAACCCGATGAACTGAAACATCTAAGTAGTCGGAGGAACAGAAAGAAAAATCGATTCCCTTAGTAGTGGCGAGCGAACAGGGAAGAGCCCAAACCAGATTTATCTGGGGTTGTAGGACTCCTGTATGAGAGTAAAAAAATAATTGTATAGTAGAACACATTGGAAAGTGTGACCATAGTAGGTGATAGTCCTGTATACGAAATACATTTATCTCTCTGGAGTATCCTGAGTACGGCGAGGCACGTGAAACCTTGTCGGAATCTACGGGGACCATCCCGTAAGGCTAAATACTCTCTAGTGACC
The DNA here is from genome assembly GCA_958428295.1 of uncultured Bacillota bacterium. GTDB lineage: Bacteria > Bacillota_I > Bacilli_A > RF39 > UBA660 > Onthousia. Next base: position 65,827 of record CAUAFL010000008.1, on the reverse strand, counting down.
GATAGTGAACAAGTACCGTGAGGGAAAGGTGAAAAGAACCCCGGAAGGGGAGTGAAATAGAATACTGAAACCATGTGCTTACAAAAAGTCAGAGCCCGTTAACGGGTGATGGCGTGCCTTTTGCAGAATGAACCGGCGAGTTAATGTTACATGCGAGGTTAAGTTGAAGAAACGGAGCCGAAGCGAAAGCGAGTCTTAATAGGGCGCTTTAGTATGTAGTATTAGACCCGAAACCGAGTGATCTAGCCATGAGCAGGTTGAAGTTTGGGTAAAACCAAATGGAGGACCGAACCGACGTACCCGGAAACGTGCGCGGATGACTTGTGGCTAGCGGTGAAATTCCAATCGAACTCGGATATAGCTGGTTCTCCCCGAAATAGGTTTAGGCCTAGCCTTGAGATTAAGCGCCACGGAGGTAGAGCACTGAATATGCAATGGCCCCATCTAGGGGTACTGAGTGTAATCAAACTCCGAATGCCGTGGTTGTATGCTCAGGAGTCAGCGTGTGGGTGATAACGTCCATACGCGAGAGGAAAAGAGTCCGGATCGCCAATTAAGGTCCCAAAATCTGTACTAAGTGGGAAAGGATGTGGAGTTGTCAAAACAGCTAGGAGGTTGGCTTAGAAGCAGCCATCCTTTAAAGAGTGCGTAATAGCTCACTAGTCGAGTGACACTGCGCCGAAGATGTACCGGGGCTAAACACAATACCGAAGCTGCGGACTTGCATGTAAGTGCAAGTGGTAGGGGAGCGTTCTAAGTGCTGAGAAGGTAGACCGTAAGGACTGCTGGAGCGCTTAGAAGTGAGAATGCCGGTGTGAGTAACGAAAATTGGGTGAGAATCCCATTCACCGTTTGACTAAGGGTTCCTGGGTAAAGTTCGTCTTCCCAGGGTAAGTCAGGACCTAAGATGAGGCTGAAAAGCGTAGTCGATGGACAACAGGTTGATATTCCTGTACCACCTATATGACTGAAGGAGTGACGGAGAAAGCTAGTGAGAGCCAGTTAATGGATTCTGGTCTAAGTGCGTAGGCTAGTATGTTGGCAAATCCGCAATACTATAACAGCTGAAACATGATGGGGAAGAGAGTCTTCGGACAATCGAACTTTCATGATGCTATGCTTCCAAGAAAAGCTTCTAGGGTTAATCGTATAGGTGCCTGTACCGACAACCGACACAGGTGGTCAAGGAGAGTATCCTAAGGTGAGCGAGAGAACTATGGTTAAGGAACTCGGCAAAATGACTCCGTAACTTCGGGAGAAGGAGTGATCGAGTAATCGATCCGCAGTGAATAGGCCCAGGCGACTGTTTACCAAAAACACAGGTCTCTGCTAAGTCGTAAGACGATGTATAGGGGCTGACACCTGCCCAGTGCTGGAAGGTTAAGAGGAGTGCTTAGATAGACTTTTAGTCGATAATTCGAAGGTACGAATTGAAGCCCCAGTGAACGGCGGCCGTAACTATAACGGTCCTAAGGTAGCGAAATTCCTTGTCAGGTAAGTTCTGACCCGCACGAAAGGTGTAATGATCTGGGCACTGTCTCAACCATAGACTCGGTGAAATCTTAATACCTGTGAAAATGCAGGTTACCCGCAACAGGACGGAAAGACCCCATGGAGCTTTACTGTAGCTTGATATTGAAGTTCGGTGTATTATGTAGAGGATAGGTGGGAGACGTTGATACTAGGACGCTAGTTCTAGTGGAGTCATCCTTGGAATACCACCCTTAATATATTGGATTTCTAACCTAGGACCGTGATCCGGTTCAGGGACAGTGTCTGGTGGGCAGTTTGACTGGGGCGGTCGCCTCCCAAAAAGTAACGGAGGCGCTCAAAGGTTCCCTCAGAATGTTTGGAAATCATTCTAAGAGCGTAAAGGTATAAGGGAGCTTGACTGCGAGACCAACAAGTCGAGCAGATACGAAAGTAGGACTTAGTGATCAGACGATGCAGAATGGAATGGTCGTCGCTTAACGGATAAAAGTTACCCTGGGGATAACAGGCTGATACCACCCAATAGTTCACATAGACGGTGGTGTTTGGCACCTCGATGTCGGCTCGTCGTATCCTGGAGGTGAAGTCGCTTCCAAGGGTTGGGCTGTTCGCCCATTAAAACGGCACGCGAGCTGGGTTCAGAACGTCGTGAGACAGTTCGGTCCCTATCCGTTGTGGGCGTAGGAAAATTGAAGAGAGCTATCCTTAGTACGAGAGGACCGGGATGGACAAACCTCTGGTGTATCTGTTGTAGCGCCAGCTGCAGTGCAGAGTAGCTATGTTTGGAATGGATAACCGCTGAAAGCATCTAAGCGGGAAGCCAACTTTAAGATGAGTTTTCCCATATTTTATATAGTAAGACCCCTCAAAGACGATGAGGTTGATAGGCTAGAGGTGGAAGCATGGTGACATGTTGAGCTGACTAGTACTAATAGGTCGAGGATTTAACCCTATTTTATAAATTTGATGTGCACAATATCTATGTTTTCAGAGAATTATTTCTCTAAATTTTTCTTGGTAACGATAGCAGAGTGGGTACACCCGTTCCCATCCCGAACACGGAAGTTAAGCACTCTAGCGCCGACAATAGTGTATGCGAAGATAGGACGTTGCCAAGAATTTTTTTGTTTATAATCGTTGATATATAAGTATATCAACGTTTTTCATTGGCATAAAAGTACTATGAAACACGGTGAATTAGTGTGCTTTGGTAACAAGTAGGTAACAAACATATTAGTTTATTTTTTTGCCCTTTTGCTGTTGTTCCTTTTTTCTTTTTTAATTTAGATGTATACTTCCTTTAGATAAGTTGTAAAATAAATGGAAAGACCTTGAAATAGCGAAACAGTCTTTGTTATAATGATCTAGTAATAAGTACGAGGTGAGAAAAATGAATTATAAAATAACATCATATAGTGAAAGAGATACTATTGAATTAGCCCAAAATATCGAATCTGAAAAGTTTCCTAATATGGTAATTTGTTTGGAAGGTGATTTAGGTTCTGGGAAAACGATCTTTGCTAAAGGGTTTGCAGCAGCTTTAGAAATCCAAGAAGAGATTACATCACCTACTTTTAATATTATTAAAGAGTATACAAGTGGAGAACTTCCTCTTTATCATATGGATGTTTACCGTTTAGATGGAAATGCTAGTGAATTAGGGATTGAGGATTATTTTTCTAAAGGTGGCATTACTATTATTGAATGGTCTGATATGATTAAGGAGTTATTACCAGAAGAACGTCTTGATATTAAAATCCGTACTTCTTTAGAGGATGAGGATGTCCGTTTGTTTACGATTACCCCACATGGTTCAGTTTATGAAGATATATGTGAGGCAATTCTATGACTTGTCTTTATATAGATACTTCCTCTAGTTATCTATATACGGGTCTTGTCAGAGATGGTCATTTATTGATAGAAACAAAGAAGGATTACGGTCAGCAGTTGTCCGTAGAAGCACTACCACAGGTGATTGCCAATTTTGAAGCCGTAGGAATGTTACCAGCGGAGGTAGATACCATCATTGTAGTTGATGGGCCTGGTTCTTTTACAGGAATTCGCATTGGTATTACGATTGCCAAGGTAATGGCCTGGTCGTTAGGAAAAAAGATTATACCAATTTCTGGTTTAATGGCGATGGCGTTATCAGCTAAATCAAGTGCTACTTATTTAGTTCCTATGATTGACGCCCGTCGAGATTATGTTTATGGTGCTATTTATGATCGTTATATGCATCCTGTGCTAGCGGATGGTTATCTAAACCGGACGGAGTTAGAACAAGAGCTTCGTCATCTAACTTCTGTTCAAGTGATTACAAATAATTCATTTGATACTGCTTATTCTAAGGAGTCATATGATCCAGATCTTGTAAAAATTGTAGAATTTTGTAAAGATCGCCCAGCCGTTTTACCACATTTAGTCAATCCTTGTTATTTGAAATGCACAGAAGCTGAGGAAAAAGTAGATTTATGATAGAAAACTACCGGTGTTTTCCACAAAAATTAGTGGAAAACTCTCTTTTTCTTTCCGAAGTACTAAAGCGCTCTTTTACTTACAATCCCTTTGCTCGATTTCTAGTTTATTATGAAAAGGGCGAGGCGATTGCTTATTTATTATATAGTCATATCTATGAACGAATGGAAATTGAGCAATTAGAAGTGTTTAAGGGCTATCGTCAGCAAGGAGTGGCTACTAAGCTGTTAAAATATTTGTTAGATATGGCTTTAAAAGAAGGGGTTACTAATATTACTTTGGAAGTGCGACAGGATAATCTAGCGGCCTACCATCTTTACCAAAACTGTGGCTTTTTAGAAGTGGCTAGGCGCTCTGGTTATTATCATGGAATAGATGGTATTTTGATGGAAAAACAAGTGAAGGACTAGAAAAACTAGTCTTTTTGTGTTAGAATAGGTAGGAAATGCGAGTTGATAGGATATGAAAGATATATATATATTAGGGATTGAAAGCAGTTGTGATGAGACTAGTTGTTCCATTGTTAAAAATGGTACGTTAGAAATCGCGACTGTTATTTCTTCTCAGATTGCTATTCACCAAAATTTTGGTGGTGTTGTACCAGAAATTGCTAGTCGCGAACATGTCAAGAACATTACGTTAGTGTTAGAAGAGTGCTTAAAGAAGGCTGAGATGACAATGGATCAAATAACGGCCATTGCTGTTACTTATGGTCCAGGATTAATAGGATCTTTGTTAATTGGTTTAGAAGCTGCTAAAACGTTGGCCTATCTTTATCAGAAACCCTTGCTTCCTATTCATCATATTGCTGGTCATATTTATGCCAATTGTTTAGTTAAGGAACTTTCTTTTCCTTTGCTTGCTTTAGTGGTTAGTGGTGGACATACAGAACTTGTCAAAATGACAGATCATTTTTGTTTTGAAAAATTGGGTGGAACTTTAGATGATGCCGTTGGTGAATGCTATGATAAAGTAGCACGAGTTATTGGTCTTAGCTATCCGGGAGGCCCTAAGCTTGATCAGTTAGCAAGACAAGGAGAGTATCGTTATTCTTTACCTGTTCCTTTACAAGATGGTAGTTATAATTTCTCTTTTAGTGGTTTAAAAAGTGCTGTTATTAACTTACATCACAAGGAAGTACAGAGAGGAAGAGAAATTTGTCAGGCTGACTTAGCTGCTTCTTTTCAAAAGGTCGTGATTGAAAGTATTATTTCAAAAACAGAAAAGGCGTTAAAGAATGAGCATATTACGCATATGATAGTAGCAGGAGGGGTAGCAGCGAATCAAGGGTTAAGGGAGGCCCTTTCTAATCTTTGTAAACGCTTAGGAGTTACTTTATCAATTCCTCCATTTACTTTCTGTACCGATAATGGGGCAATGATTGCAAGTGCGGGTTATTATGCTTATTGTTTGGGGATTCGCTCGGACTATCGTTTGAATGGTGTGTCGAGTATTCCGCTATCTTAAATTTTAGAATAGGGGGCAAAAAGATGCAACTTAGAAAATTAGAAAGTTTTCCTTTATTAAAAGAAAAAGTATTTTATCGTGGTTGTCCTATTTTAGCGTATATACAAAATCATGGTTCATTAGCTTCAGAAGATATAAAAGCCTTAAAGGCTACTCTGATGGATGCCTTAGTTACTAGTAGAGAAGTACAGTTAGATCCTGATCGTTTTGCCTTAGACTTTGATCGATTAGCCATTGTGGAGAGCGGTCAATTAGAGGATGGCTATTATCATTATGAAACAACACCAGACGTGATGGGCTTTCCCCATGTTTTACAAGAAGCAATGCGACATAAATGTTTACAAGTAACAGGGGGTCTACCGATTAGTGTTTTTTTAAGTTTGCCAACAGAGCATCATATAGAGGATATGAACCGTGCTATGGAATCTTTATTTTCTGATTTTACGGAGTATAATTTTACGCAACAAGTGGCTGGAAAAGTAAAGACTCAACAGTTAGTAGAAGTGCGAATGCATGGAGAGCTTTATATGATCGATACAGTTAGTAAACGTTTTTTGAAATCCAGTTATTTTAATGAAAATTATGAGGTAGTATGTAATTCTATATTACCTAAAGCTGCGTTTAGTGGAAAAGCTTTGCGGCAGTATCAACAAGATGTGCGAGAAGTTTGTCAATATGCTAGTTATTTAGTCATGAGTGAACCTTTACTATCAGGTTTAGAAAATAATTGTATATATAGTCAGTTTCTCTATGAACGTAAAGAAAGTGAAAAAAATTTCCCAAGAGCCTTTCAACAGGCAGCACTTGCTAGTGGTAACAAAACGTCTTTAGAAAAACAAAATAAGCCACCAGTTTTGTATTATACTAAAAAAATAGGTTAACTTTTTCTTTTTTGTCATTTACAGACGATTTGTGTTTGTAAATGTTTTTTTTATGTAAATTGCTTAGAAATTATCGAAAAAACTAAGAAAGGATGTTATAATGAATACTAGGAAAGTAGTATTGTTTGAGCTACTTACTTTCTATGATTGTTTAGAATAAAAGGAGGAAGAAAAATGTTAAAGACAAATGTGGGATATAGTACCCAAGAGGATAGTTTTGCATCAGGTGTAGAAACAGCAAAACAAGCCACTAAAGGGATGAAACCCAAACTTGCTATGCTTTATACTTCAGTGATTAATGATCCTAAAGAAGTGGTAAAAGGTGCTCGTAGTGTATTACGCGGTGTTCCTATTATTGGTTGTACTTCTAGTGGTATGATTATGACCAATGATGGAATTATTAAAAGTGAGAATGGTTTTTCCGGAATGATGACTTTTGATGATAAGGCTATGAATATTGGTGTGGCTGGTCATCCTGCTGGTAAGAATGCTCGTGAAATAGGTCGTAAGGTAGCAAAAGAAGCTGTTGAAGCAGCAGGAGAGAATTATTCTCCTGATTATTTTTATATGGTAGCGAGTCCTAAAGAAGAAGAAGATTATTTACTGGGGATTGAGGATGTCATTGGTACGGTTCCATGTTTTGGTGGTAGTGCTGCTGATGATACCGTGGAAGGTAAATGGAGCATTTACTGTAATGATCAAATTTTTAGTGATGGTGTTGCAGTTGCTTTCTTTTATACAGATAAAGAGGTAGAAACAGTTTATACTGGGGCTTACCAAGAAACAGATAAGATGGCGTTAATTACGAAAGTGTCTAACCAGCGTTGTTTAATGGAACTTGATGGTAAAAAGGCTCTTGATGTGTATCAGAAATGGGTGAAAGCAAAAGAGGAAGAGGTGACTGGCGGCAATTTGTTGGCTACCGCTATTCTCCATCCATTAGGGGTAAAAGATCCTTTAGGTAAGATTACCCTTGTTCGGCATCCAATGGCTGGTAATACTGATGGTTCTATGAATATTGGTAGCCATTTAGCAGAGGGAACTGCCGTTGTTTTGTTGGAAAATACAGTAGATGATTTAATTGCTTCAACCAAGGTTACGCTTGATGAAGTAAATCGACGAATGGATCATAAAGTAGCAGGACTATTCTTAGTTCATTGTGGTGGTAGAGCCTTAGGGATTGGTGATCGTGTAGATGAAGTTCATCAAAACTTAGTAAAAGCTTCTAAAGGAGCGCCATTCTTAACAATCTTTACTTTTGGTGAGTATGGTTTTGCTGCCAATAATAACAATGGTTGTGGTGGCTTGATGTTATCCTTTACGGCCTTTGGGGAAGAATAGGAGGAGATAATGAAAAATTTAATTGGTGGAAGACATGTAGATTCTAGTGATGGGAAAGTAATTGAGGTTATTAACCCGGCTACTTTAGAATTAATTGATACTGTTCCTGCTTCCGTGGAGCAAGATGTAGAAACCTGTATTCGGGAAGCAAAAGAGGCTCAGCGAGCATGGGCAGTGATGCCTCTTCACGAACGGGGAGCAATTCTTTATAAATTTGCTGATTTAGTAGAAGCGCGAAAAGAGGAATTAGCGCAGTTGTTATCAAAGGAAACAGGTAAGCCTATTAAGGAAGCTCGTATTGAAATTGGTAATACGCGTCTTTTTGCGCAAGGATATGTTGAAAAGGCGAAGCATGAATATGGAGATGTCATTCCGTCAGGAAGTGAGCCTGGTCAAGAAAAGACTCTCCAACTTACTGTGCAAGCACCTATTGGTGTGGTCGCTTGTATTATTCCCTTTAACTTTCCTTGTGATTTATTTGGGCAAAAGGTACCTAGTGCTTTGATTATGGGCAATAGTGTCATTGTTAAACCAGCTAGTGATAATCCGCTTACTTTAGTTACTTATTGTGATATTTTAATGGAAGCAGGAGTTCCAGCAGGAGTTATTAACTGTATTACTGGTAGTGGCTCAGTGGTTGGGAGTGCTTTAGCTAAACATCCTGATATTGGTTTAATTACTGTGACTGGTAGTACTGAAGTAGGTGCGGAAGTAATGAGTAAGGCTGGTCAAAATATTACTCATGTTATGTTGGAATTAGGTGGGAATGATGCTTTTATTGTGATGAATGATGCAGATCTTAACTTAGCTATTGAAGAAATGGTTTGGGGTCGTCTTTATAATACAGGACAAGTATGTTGTGCTAGTAAACGTTTTCTTGTACAAAAAGAAGTAAAAGAACAGTTTCTTCGTCTTGCCATCGAGAAGATAAAAACATTAAAAGTAGCTATGCCTCAGGAAGAAGATGCAGACATTGGTTGTTTAATTAATGAGAAAGCGGCTATTCGCGCTGAACAACAGGTGCAAAAAACGATCGATCAGGGAGCTGTTCTTGTATATGGAGGCCGTCGAAATGGTGCTTTCTTTGAACCAACTATTCTTGATCATGTTACCAAAGAAATGGATGTCATGAAGGATATGGAAATTTTTGCACCAGTCATTCCTATTTGTGAATTCGATACCGTAGAAGAAGCCATTGCGATTGCTAATCAGAGTCGTTTTGGACTTTGTGGAAATGTGATGACGCGAGATATGAAAACGGCTTTTAAAGTCGCTACTGCTTTAGAAGTTGGGGGAGCAGTGATTAATGGAGCTAGTTTCTATCGGGCGGCAGAAATGCCTTTTGGGGGTTGGAAACATTCAGGGTTAGGAAACGAAGGTATTTCTACGACCTTAAGAGAGATGAGTCGTACTAAGACAATTGTCTTAAAAAATATCTTTGATTAAATGATAACAATACTCATGAGGTAGCATCCAGTAGGGTGCTATTTTTTGTGTGGAGAGGAAGGAACATCGTGGGATAAAAGACATATAATATTTTGAACTGAAAGGAGGATTTAGTTTGAAAAAGACAATTATTTATATTGTGACGGCTTTGGTAATTTTCGTTGCTGCTTGCGCGGTGTTATTTAATTTTAATAAAAAGGATGACAAGGATGAAAAAACTGATAAAGTCACATTAGCTGAAGTAGCACATACCATTTTCTATGCGCCAATGTATGCAGCGATTGAGAAGGGATATTTTCAAGAAAATGACATTACGATTGATTTAGTTTTAACTGCGGGAGCGGATAAGGTTAGTGCTGCGGTATTATCAGGTGATGCTGATATTGGTTTTGCAGGAAGTGAAACTACCCTATATGTTTACAATGGTGGTGAGAAAGATTATTTAAAAACTTTTGCTCAATTAACACAAAAAGATGGTTCATTTTTAGTATCACGTCAAAAATACGATCATTTTACATTAGATGATTTGAAGGGGAAAAATGTGATTGGTGGTCGTGCTGGTGCCCGCATGATAAACTTACAACGTTTTTCCCTATTTAAAATAGAGCCTAATTTACTCTAAATTTATAATGTATTTCTACTGTTTTATCTTCACTAATTAAGATATTGTCAATTAAGTTAACTAATAAATTTCTGTTTGGTTTTTCTAGTGTTAAATACTCATTTATCTTTTTTAATACATCTTCCTTTTCCTTATTAGCCTTTTTACTATCTAAATTACTGATTTCCAATTCTAACTGTGCTACTTGGCTTTTATAAAGTTCTATTTCTTCTTTATACTTGAGTGATGAACGATTAAACATCTCCATATCAATATTACCTTTTAATTTATCTTCATAAATTTGGTCGATATAAGATAGATTAGATTTAATTTTATTATTTAGTACATTGATTTCCTTTTGTTTCTTTGTTTTTACATCGTTCTTTTTTCTTGCTTCTTCCACTTTATCTTTGAAAGTTGAACTGTCAACATACTCCTTACACATTTTTCTAATATTTTCTAAGACAGCTGTTTCCAACTTGTCATAATTATTAGAATGGGGAGTACAAAGCCCAAACTTACTGTTAGAAACATAATAAGTACAACAACAATACTTTCTTTTTCCATCACTGCTTTTGTTGATACCTATGGCATGACCACACTCTTTACAATACATAAAACCAGATAAGAGACACTTGTTTTTACTGTTTGCTTTGTTTCTATTCTTTTTTAACAATGCCTGAACAGTATCAAATGTTTTTTTATCAATAATTGGCTCGTGGGTATTAGGGGTTATTATCCAGTCTTCTTTCGATGTTCTAACTTCTTTTTTAGATTTATAGCCTAGTTTTTTTCTTCTGCCTTGCGTTAAATTACCAATATAGGTTTCATTTACCAACATTTCTTCAATTGTTCTAGGACACCATAACTCATATGCAGTTGATTTGATACCCCTATTTAAATTAGCATAAACACTTGGTGTTGGAATACGCTCCATAGAGAAGATATTAGCAATTTGTCTTGGACTTTTCCCCTCGATGACTAAATGAAACATTCTTTCAACAATATGTCTTACATTTTCATCAACTAATAATTTATGTTTATCGTTTGGATCTTTCACATACCCGTATACTGCTTTCCAACCTAAAAACTGACCTTTCTCTTTTTTCGATTTTAAAATGTTTCTAATCTTTTTTGATGTATCTTTTAAATAGTAATCATTAAAGACTAATTTAAACATTAGAAATTCTTTACCTGGTGTTTCATATAAAGTGTCTATGTCATCATTGATAGCGATATATCTTATACCCCTTTCGGGGAATATTCTTTCGATATATTCCCCCATTGAGATATAGTCCCTACCCATACGAGATAAATCTTTTGTGATAATGGTATCAATTTTTTTGTTGTCAATATCTGCTAATAGTCTTTGCCAAGCAGGTCTGTCGAAATTAGAACCAGTAAAACCATCATCAACATACTCATCCACAAACTGCAATTTTTCTAAAGTATTCTCTAAGTATGTTTGCAAGATTTCCCTTTGATTTGTAATACTTTCACTTTCTAAGTTATCGCCATCTTCACGCGATAGTCTTATATAAAGTGCGGTATTATATGTTTTACCTTTCAAATTCCTACTCCTTTCTTAGGCAAAACACATTAACAAATATATTATATTAACTATTTTTAAAAGTTCCAACCCCTAAACAATAGTCAATTAAAAATTGTTCTATTATTTGTTGTAGTGTTTTCCCATTTTCATTAAATACATTTACTATTTTCAATTTAACCACCCATTAAATTTTATGTGTTTGGTTAAACTTAAATACTTTTATTAAAATGGGTCATCTTCTACAACAAACTCTTTGTTTTCTTTTATCTCATTTTTGATGTTTTCACTAATCATAGTGGTATAGGTTAAATTACTTCCAATACTACCTTGCATAATAGTTTCAAAGGCAATACCATTTTCCTTTGTGATAGTTGCCAATGTTACAATTTCTTCATTATCAGAACATAATTCTTTTAAATCATAGCAAATTAACTTTGTAAAATTGGATTCAAAACTTTCAAAATCAAAATATCTATAATTGTGTGACATTCTTAAAAAGTCGTAAGTAACATCAGCAAAACTTTGAGATACACCACCCCTAAATACTTTGACTACTTCATACCCCATGGTTTCACAATACCTTTTTAAACTTTCTTCCTTGTCGTAACTGTAATCGAGATTACCCTCATCGTAAACAGCATACAATACTACTTTTTCTTTATTATTCATAATAACTCTCCATTTCTTTATGCTAAGCCAATTATCTGTCGCGACTTAAATATTCGATAATTTCTGCTTGCAGTATAAGAATAACAAAAGTAATATGATATAATAAGGAAAAACAAAAATATATTTTTCAGGAAAGTGTCCGACACATTATAAACATGGAATATAGAAAGGAAAGATATTATGTATTATTTCAAATATCGTGAAGAACTAAATACCAATAAAACTTTAAGACCAAGTATTTGCTTTGGCTACGAAAAGGAAGATAAGGGAAAAGTATATTATGATATTCTTACTTATTTTGATAATTTATCTTCTAATGCCAAAGATGAACTAAATAAAATATTCAAATATGCTGAAAATTTTTCAATAAATGGAATTGATAAAAATAGTTGGATTCGATACCTTGCCGCTTATAATATAACCATTCCAGCAATGAGTAAAAAAATTGTTAGGAGAACACCGAAACCAACCAAGGGAAAAGATGTTTATGTCAATTACGTGGAAAATAAAAAAGAAAAAGAATTAGCATTTTATAATAAAGATTTAATTTTTCCTACTATCCCTAAGACAAGTAAAAATCTCTTTGAAGATTTAATTAAAACCAATAATCAGGGGGCTATCATTGATTTATCTTTATTAAAAGAAGGTATGTATGAAAATGACATTGAATTGCTATATATGGTTTTAGATTGTCTATTTTCTTTTAATATCACTTACTATGTTAAAAAGTGTGAACTTTGCCAAAAATATTATATACATCATTTACCAAATAAACGATATTGTAGCAGAATGAAATTTGTATATGAGTATCAAACCACTTGTGATGAGGCTATTGATACCCTTTATAAAAGTAAACAGTATAAAAGTGTCATGCGAAAAGATGCTAAGTATTTAAAACATTTTCATGATGACCAATTAAAATATGATATTGATAAATACAACCGAGAAAAGAACATCATAAAAAAAGAGTGTATTAAAAATCTTAATATCACTCCGTTTGAAGAATACATAGATAATTTTTATCAAAGTCAAAAATAATTATTCCTTAACCATATGATAAAAAGTATTCGGTTTAAGGTCTAACAGTGCCATTGCTGCTCGGGCTGTTATCTCTTTATTTTTCCACCGTGAAACCACATTATCAAAATTTTGTGGTTTTTCTTTTTTAGGTCTTCCAAATTTAACACCATTATTTAAAGCATTAGAAATACCTTCTTTTTGGCGTTGCTTAATAAAAGTTCTTTCTTGTTCTGCTACATAGGACAATATTTGTAATACTAAATCACTAATAAAAGTACCAAGTAAATCTTTATTATTACGAGTATCTAATAAAGGCATATCAATTACCAATATATCGGCTTTGATATTTTTAGTAATATCTTTCCATTCATCCATTATCATATTGTAGTTTCTACCAAGCCTATCAATACTTTTGATTACTAATAAATCATTTTCCCTTAATACATTTTTTAGAATATGAAATTGTTTTCTATCAAAATCTTTCCCACTTTGCTTATCGATATAAATATCTCTTTCATCAATACCAAACTCTTTAAAAGCAACTAATTGCCTTTCTTCGTTTTGCTCTTTACTACTGACACGAGCATAGCCAAATATTTTATTATTCATAATCTATCTCGCCAAATAGTTAGATGTTTCTCTATATATTCTATCTCTAACAGTATCAATGAAAACATCATTAAATTCTACAATTATATTCTTTTCTTTCAATTCACTAATAAAATTAGCACAAGCAAGGGTATAGGGAAATTCTTTTTCGTATTCTTCAATTCCAACTAATAGGGCATCAATATAATCATCACATACCATTTCAATAACTTTTCTTAAAACTAATTCTTTCACTTTATCACTCTCCTATATTGATTATCATATAACTGGTGATAAATGTCCCGCCCCAATTTTGAAATAGTGATAAATTATTTTTATAGGTTTTGAAATACAAAAAAACACCTAAATCATATTAAATTTAAGTGTTTGTAAATGTGTACTTTTTTAACTGCTAATTTAAATGAGTTATTATATAGCTTTCATCAACAATTATACCTGCCAAAGAATAAATTTCTAAATAAGCAACTGCTTTTATAAAATTTTTAACATCATATAGCCATTGAACATCTATCTTTTTATAACGATCTGGTTTAAAAGTTGGAATAGGTAATTCTTTTATATAATAGCCATTATGTGAATAATAATTTCTTAATGCTCGTATTTCTTCTTCAATTTCATCATCTTTCTCGTTTTTAAAATATGTGTCTTTTATTTTAGGATACTTTTTTAATAAATCTATTAAAAAGGTATTCTTTTTACCCTTATTTAATTTTTTTCTCATTTCAGTATCAGTATACTCCAAAACTCTGTAATACTCTAAAAATTGAATTTCAGTTGATACGACTTTTCTATCAAAGTTTAAAAAAGGGAAAAAACTATTATTATTATCATTATTTATCTTTATAAACAAATTAAATAATTTGTTGAAATTGGAAATATTATTTTCTCTTTTATCTAAATAAAAATCGGGTTGCTTTTCTTCCTTATCTTCGTTTTTCAAATTGTAAAATTCATAACTATTTTTCTTTGTATCATATAGTGTTAATTGTTTACTTCTACCACTGGTATATAAAAATAAGTGGATTATACTATCAAGTCTATTACTAATCTTTAAAGCCATATCAAAATTTACACTTTTTTTAAAACTTATTTCAAAATATGCAATTGGTTTTATATTAAGATTATAGATATTTCCACTATGGCGATAACTGTTGATTAGTTTAATTATTATTTTATTGTCCTCATAATCAATACGAGAAATAAATCTTTCCTTTTCCTTTTTTGCCTCTATATTCATCTCATTTTCTTTTCTTTTAATTATCATAGATTTACTAGGAAATATGTACTTAATATTATCGTTATAATATATTATTTTTTTAATTTTAGTTTTATTAGTAAAATGTGCAATAGGAGACAATGCTTGATTTCCAACAACATACATCTGAGAAGAAATGATTGAATGTGAAATTGATTTAAAACTGCTACTATTTATACTACATCTATATAATGTTAATGGGTGATATGTACTATTTATTCCATAAAAAGTACCTGTTTCTATTAACTTCCCAAATTCTCCATGATAAAAACCAAATGTACTAAATTTTTCTACATCCTTAACTTTTAATTCTAATTTATCTTCTTTTTGATTTACAATCGCTAATTTTTGCTCTTTTTCATCTACTTCTTCAAAAGGAATTACATCTAGATAACCGAATTCATTATTCATTACAACCACTCCAATAGAATTATACCTTAAATAAAAAAATTAGTCATTGCTTTCAACTAATCTTTCTAATACTTTTAACAATCGGTTTTCTTTTATACTTTTCATAATCATACCACTAGAAAATCTTTCCCCATTAAATAATACATATAAATATTTTCTGATGTCAACTATAGACATTTCCTTAGTATCTTTTAATTGTAATTCTTTTCTTTCTTCAATACTGTTGTACTTTAAAACAATATCATTATCATAGCAATAACTGATAAAATCATAAATCTTGCAATCATAACTCCAACCACCATTTTTGAATTCGTACTTAATACTATCACTATTCAAATATTCAATAAAATCTTGAATTACCTTTTTACTATCTTTTCCCATAGCATAATCCTTTCATATCTCGCATTTAACGAGTCAAACATCAAAATCATATAAATATATTGATTATCTTATAACCTTTGCCAAACCGCATTAAAATTCGCAAATAACAGCGGGTTAATCATAAAATTCAATATTCTTTTCAATACAACTATATCTTATCTTATTTTTTGTATTTTTTTCACTAATGATATTCTCTAACTTATTGGATATATCTAAATTTCTTTTAACAACATTAACAAATAATTTCCATTCTTTATCACTAGGTATATCTTTTCTAAATACAAACATAAAGTCAAAGTTATCTCCATGGCTAACAATTCTAGGAGAAACTCCTAATTCATTACTATTTCCTATCATTAACCCATATCTCAAACCACTATACAATTCTTTATGGGCTTTTGCCTTATTACTATAAGTGATCGTATCATGAGTTGTTATTTTGCCATACTTACTTTCAATGATTAACTTTGGAATAGAAGAGTTTCCCCGTTTTTCCTTTATTAACAAATCTACTTCATATCTTTTTACATCAATACTAGTATTATTCTCTGAATAACTATTGATAAAAACAGAATAAGGCACTTTCTCAAAGCATACAACTTCATACCTATTATTATCTAATTCTTCTTTTAATAAATCGCATATCTTTAAAGTCCATAAATCTTCTTTATTATTTCTCATAGCATAACACCCACTGCCATTATACCATGAATATATGATATCAAGCATATAAATATATATAATATTGCTATCACTGATTTTTAATACCCTTAAAATGATATATAGAGGAGGGTAGATACATGGAGAATAATTTAAAACAAATACGAAACTCTAAAAACTTACTACAAACAAAAGTGGCTATGGACTTAAACATTACTCAAGAAACTATATCTTCATATGAAACAGGTCGAGTTTTTCCTAGTTCGGATATGCTTATTAAATTAGCCAATTACTATAACACTTCTATTGATTATTTATTATGTCGTACAAAATATGATATGCCTATTGATGATGTTAAACCTAACCATATCTCTGATACTGATTTTATGCTTTTAAACAAAATCAATAAATTATCTACTATCAATAAAGCAAAGGCTGAAGCATATATTGATGGGCTTAATGATAAATAACTATACTCATTTATGACTAATAACCGATAATCTCTTTTATTTACAACAGGGTTATCAATAAATCTATATAACAAATCTTGAATATAACTCTAGTCATTTTATAGAATGATACCTACTAATTATCTGGTTGTTTTTCTATTTATTGTTATATAGAGTTATATACTTATTTTATATCTATTATATGATAGTAAAATGCTACTATCTTTTTTTATGTTTCCCTTTAATAATGGGTTTCTTCAAACCTATCTCTTATACTTATATTCTGTACTTTATTATCATTAACTGCTATCTTTTCAAATCTAATTTTCTTCATAAATCTAATCATATCTTTTTTATCTTCTTTTTCACTTAGTCGATAATAAAATTTTAATATCTTATCATAACTGTTATCTATTTTTTCCTTTTGCTGCCACTTTCCACTTTTCATATATTTACCACAATATACTAATGCTGTCCTACTTTTCATATAGGCTTTATATAAATCTTTCAAACTATAACCTTTTGGAATTAAATCTTTACTCATACAATTACAAAATAGTATATCTTCGGCTTGGTCGATAAAGTATTCTGCCTTTTTGATATTGGTATTTTTCTTATAGGTTTTACAATAGTGGTTGATGTTATTATTATCGTTTTCTACATCTTGCCAATTTTTATCTATGTAATCTTTTATTAACTCCCTAAAAGCGTACATTGGCTTAGATACTAGCATAATATGAATATGCCATGCAACACTTAATTTACCTTTATAATAATCTAAATCAAACTCACTATATTTTTTGGCTTTCTTAGGTCTTCCTACCTTACCATTATTTTCATAGTAAGCAAAGGAACTATTACCTTTCGTATTACTAATTACAACCATTACATCAGCATACCACTCCTTGTCCACTTTCTTCTTACAAGTATATCTAATAAATTCAATTAACCGTTTGGCATATTTAGATGCTTCTTCCCTTGATTTGAATTTCTTATCTAAATCAAAACTTGATATTCCTAATCTCTTTTTTGCCATTTTTATTACCTTTTATACAAAAACTTGTGTTAATGCGTTTTACCTTTCCTTTATTTATAAGGGTTAAAAGCATTATAAGTTTCACTATCGGTGGGGTGGAATGCCAGAAATGACTTTTGAATGGGCCTTGAGGGAAAATGGTATTGATCCTAAAAACGACCTAAATATTGATACATCCGTTGCCTTTGCTGCTATGAGTAGTGCTTTTATTGGTGGTCAGGGAGACTTTGTGACATTATTTGAACCTAATGCTTTACAAATAGAACAACAAGGGTATGGTTATGTTGTTGCGAGTGTTGGGGAGTTAGGTGGTGTAGTACCTTATACTTCTTACTTTGCTAGAGATAGTTTTATAAAAGATCATAAAGATTTAGTAACACGCTTTACAAATGCTATTCAACAAGGATTAGACTTTGTTCATAGTGCTAGTGATGAGGAAGTGGCCAAGACTATTTTACCGCAATTTCCAGATACTTCTTTATCAGATCTAACGAAAGTAGTAAAACGCTATCGTTCTATTGATGCTTGGCCTAAAACGACAGAGTTTAAGGAAGCGTCTTTTGACCACTTACAGGAGATTATGCAAGCAGCTGGTGAATTAGATGAAAAAGTTCCGTTTGATGAATTAACTGTTAGTCATGAATAAAAATATTTTAACCATATCACATCTTAAAAAAAATTATCAAGATAAGAAATTTGAAGTAGCGGCTATTGAAGATATTAGTTTAGATATTAAAGAAGGAGAATTTCTTTCCATTGTCGGACCATCTGGTTGTGGAAAAAGTACATTATTATCGATCTTAGCCAATTTGGAAATTAAATCAAGTGGTGATATTACTTTTGGTAAAGAGAAAATTACAATTGGTTATATGTTGCAGAAAGATAGTTTATTTCCTTGGCGAACGATTTTAGATAATTGCCTATTAGGATTAGAGATGAAAGGGGAATTAACAGAAGAAAATCGTCAGTACGTTATTCATTTGTTGACAACTTATGGTTTAAAGGATTTTATGTATAAATACCCTGGTAGTCTTTCTGGTGGCATGCGCCAACGGGCGGCGTTGATACGTACCTTGGCCATTAAACCTGATATACTATTATTAGATGAACCGTTCTCAGCACTAGATGCTATGACACGAGTGGCCTTATCGGATGATGTTTATACTATGATTAAAGAAGAAGGGAAAACAGCGATTATGGTCACGCATGATATTGCTGAAGCGGTTAGTCTTTCCAGTAGAATTGTTGTTTTAACAAAAAGACCTGCTAAGGTAAAAACGATTTATCAAATTGAGTTGACAAACCGCTCTACTCCTATTGAAAATCGCAAATGTAAAGAGTTTAGTCATTATTATGACTTGATTTGGAGGGATCTAGATGTCCACCTTTAGTAGGGAACATGAGATTTATCTCAAGAAAAAAAGACGGGAAAGACGTTTCATTATTATCTTTCAATTTTTGATAATTGTTGTATTTCTTGCTTTATGGGAGATGGCTGCTCAGTTAGAGTGGATTAATACGTTTCTTTCTTCTAGTCCCAGTTTAGTTGTTAAAACATTTTGTTCTTTATTTATTCATAATGATTTGTTGACGCATATTGGGGTGACACTTTATGAAACTTTACTAAGCTTTTTTGTAGCATCTTTCTTAGGTATTACGGTTTCAGCTTTATTATGGTATTTTAAAAAATTAGCCAAGATTGTAGATCCTTATTTAACGATTTTGAATTCCCTACCGAAAGTAGCTTTAGGCCCTCTTATTATCATTTGGGTGGGTGCTAGTACTAATTCGATTATTTTCATGGCCTTATTAATTTCCGTATTTTTATCGATTATTAATATTTATCATGACTTTAAAGAGACGGATACTCATTATTTAACATTGTTAAAAAGTTTAGGAGCTAAGAAGAAGGATTTGTTTTTTAAAGTGGTTTTACCAGCGAATGTTTCTAATATTATCAATAATTTAAAAATTAATATTAGTATGGCTTTTATTGGTGTTATTATGGGAGAACTATTGGTATCTAAAAAGGGTCTTGGTTATCTTATTATGTATGGTAGTCAGGTATTTAATATCAATCTTGTCATTGCTTCTGTTTTTATTCTAGGAATTTTGTCATTTACTTTCTATTATCTAATTTGTCTTTTAGAAAAAAAGATAAAGCAATAACATTAAAAATAGTATGACTATTTGAACTGAACCTCATTTCTTTTTGTCCGAGAAATAGGTTCATACTAAGCATACTATTTTTTTGTTTTTGTTAGTTGTTTTTTTAAGTGTGTAATTTGTTGATTAGCTAGCGCTATTTCTTTTTTGATACGAAGTAGCTCTTTTTGATAGGTATGAAGGATGTGAGTGACTTCTAAAGATTGTGTGTTTCTAAAACCATGGAGAAAAAGAAGCCCACCAATGATACCCGATAGGATGAAAAGACTTAGAAATAGATAGAAAGATAGGTTCACCTGGTTTTTTCTCCTTTCTCTTTTTCATATTACTAGATACATTATAACACAAAATAGCATAAATAATAACTAATAATAGCAAAAAACTCATAATTTTCTCAATCATGGGAAAATTAAAATGGGTGATGTGAAGTGGATATAGCAAGGCTAAAGAACTTGAGAGAAGATCATGACCTTAAGCAATATGAAATGGCCTCTTTACTAGGCGTTAGTAGAACAACGTATTCGTTATGGGAGTTAGGGATCAATATCATTCCAGTTAATTACTTAGTCTTATTTGCAAATCATTTTGCGGTTAATATGGATTACTTAGTGGGGCTCGCAAAAGAGAAAAAACAAGTGAAGAGTAAAAATGCCTTAGATAAAAAAATGCTTGGCAGTAAACTCAAAGAAGTGCGAGTGAAAAAAGGACTATCCCAAGAGAATATTGCTAGTGATTTAGAAGTTAGTCAAGCATGTATTACGAAATATGAGAAGGGACAGGTTTTAATATCAACAAATAATTTATGTAAGTTTGCTAAAATCTATCATGTTTCTCTTGATTTTTTATGTGGACGAATATAGTTTTCCTTTTTTCATAAACTGTAAAAAGATTATTATTATAATAATGCCTTTTTATGTTTTGAAGAAAGTGTGGAATTAAATGAAATATTGTAACAATATTATTATCCAAGATAAAATGTATGCACTATCTAGTGAGTCTATTGCCAGTGGTTATCATGGAACTTGTTATCATCTACAAAAAGATAATTTAGATTTAGCGGTAAAAATTTATCATCAAGAAAGCGCCTTTGCTGAAGAGAAGCCTTATCATCCTTCAAAAGAGGTATTAACGTATTTTACTGTTCATGCGAAAGAGATGTATCCTATTTTATTGAGTGAATATTTAGTAATGGATGAGGCCAATCATTATGTTGGTTGTGCCTGTCCTTATGTAGAAGAGACCAAAGGCGTAATTACAAAGGCCTTGTGGACATTAGCACCATCAGTTTTTCTCACTTATTTTTATCGTTTAGAAGAGGCTTTTTCTAAATTAGCCGCTAAAAATATTATGGCAGATCCAATTCATATTTATAATATGAAATTAGGCAAAATAAAAGATAAACCCACAGAGGAGCACTTGTATTGTTTTGATGATACGGGTTATTTGTTAGGTCAAAATATGTTGTTGGGTTCTGCTATTTTAAATCCTGCTATTGAAGATTTGGTATTTCTTCGTTTATGGAACCAAAGGGCTCCTGCTATTTGTCAAAAAATTCTTCGAAATATGTGGTTATATGATAACTATCTTGATTTTTTCGAAGAAAATAGTCATTCCTATGAAACTATGGAAACTTTTATGGCTGATTATGAAAAACAACAAATCAAAAATAGCTATAAATTAGTTAAAAAGGATAAGTAGAAATCAATGAAGTTTCGTTTTTAAGAAGTTGCTTTTCGCTTTTATTGGTGAAGGGCTTTTTCTTTGGCGTTCAAAATATACGGGAAAACCTAAAACTTTTAAAAGCTATTGCTAAAAAGTTAGTTTATTATTTATAATGTGCCTTAGGAGGTGATCATATGAATGTTGAGGTGTTAGAACAGTTGATGGATAACAAAAAGATTACTAGTTATTATCAATTAGCCAAGAAGATGAATTTACCGTATACTAGTTTGTTAGACTGGGTACATGGCAAAGGTCAAAAGATTTGTAATTTAAAATTAATTAGTGATTTTTTAGGTGTGGATGTATACTATTTATTAGCACCTACTCGTTATTATTATGTGCTATTAGAAGATAATACACTACTTTCTTCTTTGGTGTGTGATAGAGAAGATGAGATGGCTTGTTTTTGTCGTTTGCTGTTACAAGAGGAGTGGTAAAGGCTATAATTTTATGATACAATAATAGTGGTGATGAAGATGGGATTTTTGAATAAATTAAAGGCTAAATTTACTAAGGGGTCACAAGTAGAGGAAAGGGAGAGCTTAAAAGTTTATGAGAAGGGTTTAACAAAGAGTAGAAGTCAGTTTTCTTCTAAACTTAACGAATTAACGAAGCGTTATAAAAAGATTGATGGAGCCTATTTTGAAGAATTGGAAGAAATTTTAATAATGGCTGATATTGGGGTTAATACGGTAATGAAATTTATTGAACAGCTACAAGAACGAGTGAAAAAAGATAAGTTGACGGATCCCAATTTATTAAAAGAAGTAATTGTTGATGAATTATTCATTATTTATGTTCAGGGGGAAGTGCTATCTACTAAATTAGTTGAGAATTCAACGGGGCCTTCTATTTATTTATTCGTTGGAGTCAATGGTGTGGGAAAAACGACAACCATTGCTAAAATTGCCTCTATTTATAAGCAAAGAGTTAAGAAAGTTCTTTTAATAGCAGGGGATACTTTTCGAGCAGGAGCGATAGAACAGTTACAGGATTGGAGTCAAAAAATAGGCGTTTCTTTTTATGGTAAAGAAGAGGGGACTGATCCTTCAAGTGTTATTTATGAAGGGATTGAATATGGTTTAGCAGAAGGTGCTGATCTTATTTTAATTGATACCGCCGGAAGATTGCAAAATAAGGTCAATTTAATGAAAGAGTTAGAGAAAATGAATAAAGTAATTGGTCGTTTAGTAGAGGATGCTCCGCATGAGACTTTATTAGTAATCGATGCTACTACTGGTCAGAATGGAATCAATCAGGCAAAATCTTTTCAGGAAATTACAAAGTTAACGGGGATAGTTCTTACGAAATTAGATGGTACAGCTAAGGGAGGAATTGTTTTAGCGATTAAAGAGCAAGTAAATTTACCTGTTAAATTTATAGGGCTGGGAGAGAAGGCTAGTGATTTACAAGAATTTGATATAGAAAAGTATATTTATGGACTTTTCAAAGATTTTATGGAGGAAGTAGAATGAAAAAAAGTATTATAAAGGTCAATCCTAAGGCTAAAACACAAAAGCGAAAGCCTACCATGCTCTTATTGTGGCCTCAGTTTATTTTAACAATAGCAGTTATTGTATTAGCAATTGTGACTCTCTTTATGCCTTCTTTATTTAAGTATTTGGGCTTGTTACTAGGAATTACCTTAATCGATATGGGAATTAATAATGCCTTTATTTATAAACGGCAACATGTAACCCTTGTTTATCTTGGTGTTGGATTAGTTATTTTAGTCATCTTTATATTACAGTTTGTTAGGGGATAAGATGGAAGAGTTACTTTATTATACCGTTTTATATGATACGTATGGGAATTTATTAACCGCTAAACAACGGTGTTATTTTGAGGATTATTATTTTCATAATTTGTCTTTCCAAGAAATGGCAGATAATTATCAAGTTAGTCGTCCAGCAATCCATAAGCAGGTAAAGGAAGTGGTACAAAAAATGCAGTATTATGAAAATAATCTACATTTAGTTGAAAAACATCAGCTTTTGGAGGAAGTGATTGCTACTTGTGATGTGTCTATGGCTAAAAAGTTGCAGGCTATTATTGATTTATAAGAGATGAAATGTCTGTCAAAGAAGATAGGTAAATAATGATGGTGGTTAGTTGCACATCTTTTTTTTTACGTGTATAATGAAAAGAGAAAGATAGAAATGGGGATCGTCATATGTTTGATAAAATTATTTATATTAGTGATCAATCGGCAAATATTAAATTAAAGGATACGGCGTCTGTGGCCATGAATTTGATGAATTTACATTTAGTTTTTGAAGACAAAGATAAAAAGGTATTAGGGGAAGTTGATGATTTATCTGATGGGGTTGTGAAGGCTCGCTTTTTAGGTGAGATTGTTAACGGTAAATTAGTGGGTGGTGTTTTGCGTAAGCCTTCTTTAGATGCTAGTATTCGTGTGATTGAGCAAAGTGAAATTCCAATGATTGTCGGTGAGAATAAACCTGGCAATATGCTATTTGGAGTTAGTCCTTTTTACAATGACTATCCAGTGTATTTAGATGTTAATAATTTCTTTAGTAACCATTTTGCTATCTTTGGTAATAGTGGTAGTGGAAAATCGTGTGGTATCAGTCGAATTATTCAAAATATGTTTGAAGATAAACGTCTGTTTCCTTATCGCGCTAATATTTTATTATTTGATTCTTCAGGCGAATATTATAATGCCTTTAAGGATTTACAACAAATTGATCCTAGTTATCATTATAAGTTTTTTACTACCAATGAACGCGAAGGAATAGGAGAACCTTTAAGATTGCCGGTTTTTTTACTAAATGAAGCTGATCTTTCCCTCTTATTGCAAGCCTCAAATCATTCGCAGTTACCAATTATTGAACGAATGTTAAAATTAGCTCGTATTTTTGCGCAACAAGACGTAGATGCTAATAAATATAAAAATCATTTGATTGCCAAAGCAATTATGACTATCCTGTATAGTAATCAAACTTCTCCTCATAAACGCAATGAAGCATTTTCTATTTTAAGTAATTGTTCTACTCCGGAGTTTAATTTGGAGGCTTCAGTTCAGGGAATTGGTTATGTGCGTAAGTTTAGAGATTGTTTTATGATTGATTCGCAAGGTCAATTTTCTGAGAGTGTTTTATTAACAGAATATGTATCTAGTTTTATTAATGATGCCTATGACAATTATGAACCTAAGAAAGAATGTTATTACACGTTGGAGGATTTAGAAAAAGCTTTAAATTTTACACTTATTAGTGAGGGCTGGTTACGTAATGAGAATACCTATGGAGATGCTGTAACGTTACGGGTACGACTACATTCCCTTATTACTTCACAAAACTCTCGTTATTTTGCTTATCCTAAAAACAGTTATGTACCATTAGAGCAATATTTGTCCAGTTTATTAATTAGCGATGGGATAAAATATCAAATTGTCAATATTAACTTTGATGATGTAGATGATGATTTTGCAAAAGTCATCACTAAAATATATTCTCGGTTGTTATTTGAGTTTACTAAAGGATTGAAGAATAGAGCTAGTATTCCCTTTCATATTTTTGTAGAGGAGGCTCATCGTTATATTCAAAATGATACTGATCGATTTTTGATTGGTTATAATATTTTTGATCGTATTGCAAAAGAGGGACGTAAGTATGGATTGATTTTAGGATTAATTTCTCAACGACCAGTAGAATTATCTGATACGGTTATTTCTCAATGTTCTAATTTTTTGATTTTTAAGATGAATCATCCTACGGATGTTGATTATATTCGCAAGATGGTTCCTAATATTTCAGAAGAAATTGTAGAGAAACAAAAGTCTTTGCAGGCAGGGACTTGTTTAGGTTTTGGACGGGCTTTTAAAATTCCTTTAATTGTAAAATTACAAATGCCTTCTCCAGAGCCACGTAGTGGTAATTGTAATGTTGTTAAAATTTGGAATGGTAATCAAAGTGTTTCCCAATCTTCTCCTGTTTCTGTGTCACCGAAAGCAGATGTTACTCAGGAAGCCTCTTTACCAAGTCACCAGGAAACGGTTATTTCTACTTCTTCAGTAGAGCAAGAACCAGGTTCGAATTCTCACCAAATTCCTAGTATTCCAGTGGTAGAAGAAGTAACTAATCAGTCGATGTTTCATCCTATTCCAGAGATTAATTTAGAAGATGAGATGATTTAGCGTAGGAAAGGGAAAGTAATGTACTTTCTTCTTTTTGATAGTTGTTTCATCTTTTAATGATGTGAAGTTTATGCTATAATTTATATTAGGAAAGTAAAGGAGATAGAGATGGATCGACTTTTTCAAAATCAGACATTATGTACAATTCTTCATAATGTGTTAGAAGCTAAAAAAACGAAGTATCAGGTTTCTTCTTTTTCACCACAAAAAGAGCCTTATGGTTATAACCAATATTCTTTATTAATTATTATGGATTTACTAGTTAAATACCAGATTATTGTAGGAAGTGCAGGGGATGAGGCAACTTTTATTAATCAATTAGAACAGGTAGCTAATCAGTATCAGACGCATCAGGAGTTAGTGTTTGCTTGTCATCAGTTATTAGCGGAAGCGGTACGTGGTCTATTAAGGTTACAGGAGGTGGAAAGTGCTGCTAGTAAGCGTTTAATTTTAGAATATGTTTATCAAAAATATATTGTGGAAGGTTATTGTTTTCATAGTTTTCCTTCTGTGTTTAAAAATGAGGTGTTAGCTAAGGGATTAGTTCTTATGAATGAGCAATATCCAGTGGCAGAGATTAAGAAATTACAGTATATTTTTTCAAAGCACCACTATCAGAAATTAGTGACAAAGGATGTCAAGAAAGCACCTTGCCTACTATTGACTGATTCTTTTGCATTGGCTTATTCTTATGCGCTCCAAAGTCCGCAGTATTTATCTGATTTAGTAGCGACAGGACCTTATTATACGGCTTTAAAATATGATCGGGAGGCTTATTATCGTAAGGATAAGCAAGTTTGTTTTCAGAATATTAATCAACTTTTAGCGGAAGCTGACTTTAGTGAGAAGGAGCAAAAGACAATTTATAAGTCTCTTAATAAACAGTGGCAGTTATTTTCTCCCGAACAGGCTAGTCCCTGTGTGGCATTTATTAAACGAAAGGCCTTAGGAAAGCATAGTTTACCGGATATAGAAGCAATTTATTCAGAGAGTAAAACGCTTCCGATTGCTTATTCGATGGCCCGTATTACGGATAGTCGTTATCCTACTATTCGACGTTATAGTCCTATTCTTGCCACTGATTTTGTGGTACATGAGTTACCTACCTATCAGATGATTAAAAATAACTACTCTTCGGTAAAATCTTTTTCCAAGCCTGTTGTATTGGCAGAGGTTCCTTTGCAGCAGCCTTTAAATAATGCTGTTAAACCTTTACCTAAAATGGCTACTAATCATGGAAATGCAAGTGTGTGGGCGTTATTTGGTTTGCTGTGTGTTAGCCTGGGCTTGACGTTGACTATTATTTTTCGGTTATATGGTGTAGGAGGTTAGGATGAAGAAAATACGTATTGTTTTTATGGGAACACCGGATTTTGCAGTTCCTGTTTTGGAGGGCCTTGTTGAACATTATCAGGTAGTAGGTGTTGTGACACAACCGGATAAATTAGTTGGTCGTAAACAGATTTTGACGCCTTCTCCGGTGAAGCAGGTAAGTGCTCTTTATAATATTCCCGTGTTTCAGCCAAAGAAAATCCGTACTGATTATCAACAAATTTTGGCGCTTGCCCCTGATTTGATTGTTACTTGTGCTTACGGACAGATTTTACCTAAGGAAATTTTGTCATATCCAAAATATCAGTGTATTAATGTACATGCTTCTCTTTTACCTAAACTACGTGGTGGGGCACCTATTCATCATGCCATTATTGATGGCTATCATGAAACTGGTGTTACGATTATGTACATGAGTGAAATGATGGATAAGGGAGCGATTTTAACGCAGGCTAAAACAAAAATTGGAGAAAAAGACACCTTAGAAAGCCTAAGCTCTCGCTTAAGTGAAATGGGTAGAGAATTACTGTTAGCTACCTTACCAGGTTTATTAGAAGGCAAATTAGAAGCAGTGGAACAAGAGGAAGAAGAAGCTACTTATGGTTATAATATTACGCGTGCTGAAGAGAAGATAGATTTTGCAAAGTCTAAAGAAGAGATTGATCGTTTAGTACGGGGACTTTATCCAATGCCAGGAGCTTATACGACGCTTGATGGCATCATTATGAAAGTCTATCAAGTGCGCTTTGGTCGTCGTTTTTTTCCTGCTACTGAAAATGGAACGATTGTCGACTGTCTTGATGATGGTATTTGTGTTGTTGCTAATCATGAAGAGATCATTTTAACGGATATTGCTCTTGCTGGTAAAAAGCGCTGTTCAGTTCGAGATTATCTTCATGGAGTGAAGAAAGAAGCTTTATTGCATCAAGTATTAAAGTAGGTGGATGTTGTGCAAAAGATGGGTAAAATTTTAAAAAATTCACGGTTTCGGGCGGTATTATTTTTTAGTTTTTATTTAGTTTTCTTTGTAATATTGATTATGACAATTCGTGCAAATTACCATAATTATCAGGAGAAACAGGAAAACCGTGTTGAAGTAGCCGATTATCAACTTAATCTTATTAAAGAGGGGAATTATCATTTTACTAGGGAAGAAATTGTCAATGATATTTCTACTTTATTTGTGGGAGATAGTAATCATAATCGTAGTGAAGTATTAATGACGAGACAACAACAGGTGGCACATTATTTTCTATATAGCGATATTGTTCTTTTAAAAACTAGTCAAAACTATCAAGTCGCTGACCAGCCATATCTTTTTCCACAGCTTAGTATATATAAATATATTCATTCTATATTAAAACAAGCAACAATCACTTCAAAAACAGTTAATAATATGGGCGGAAAGACTTATCATTTAACTATTTCTACCACTACTTTAGGAGCGATTTTAGATGGTATGAAACTAGATATTGCTGATCCTGTTAATGAAATTATCTTAGAGACAAATGAGGAGAAAGAAGTTGTAAAAATTACGTATCAGTTAAATTCTTATGCTAGTTATCTCTTAGGTCAACCTAGTCGTGTTAAGGTACTTCTTTCTTACAGTGATTTTGGTACTATTGAAGATTTGGAAATTCCTCAGTAAAGGATGTTTTTCTTTTACAATTATTATTTCTTCTTGTATAATAGGAACAGAAAGATTAGGTGATGGAAATGTTTGAAAGTTTAGGGGATAGATTGCAAAATGCCCTTCATCATATAAAAGGGTATGGTAAAATTACCGAGGATAATATCAGTCCGATGATGCGAGAGATTCGTTTAGCGTTATTAGAAGCTGATGTTAATTATAAAGTTGTCAAAGAATTTATACAGAAAGTTAAAGACAAAGCTTTAGGAGAAGAAGTACAGAAAAGTATTAAACCAGGAGATTTGTTTGTTAAAATTGTCAAAGATGAATTAACCCAATTATTAGGGGGAGAACAAGCTCCGCTTAATGTGAAAGGACAGCCAGCAGTATTGATGTTGGTAGGGTTACAAGGATCTGGTAAGACCACAACGATTGGTAAATTAGCCAATTTCTTACGCAAAAAGCAAGGTAAAAAACCGCTTTTAGTAGCGGCTGATGTATATCGACCTGCGGCTATTGAGCAGTTAAAACAGTTGGGTAAGCAATTAAATATTGAGGTTTATGAAGAAGGAAAAGGAAACCCAGTAGATATCAGTTCCCATGCCGTTTCTTATGCTAAAAAGCAAGGTTATGACTATGTGTTGATTGATACAGCGGGCAGATTACAGATTGATGAAGCTTTAATGGAGGAGTTACTTCATATAGAGGAAGTAATAACCCCACAGGAGATTTTATTAGTGATTGATTCCATGATGGGACAAGATGCGATTAACGTTATTACTGGATTTCATGATAAATTAGCACTTACCGGTGTTATTCTAACTAAGTTAGATGGAGATACTCGTGGAGGGGTTGCTTTATCAGTTCGTCATTTAACAAATGTTCCTATTAAATTTGTGGGTGTTAGTGAAAAATTAGATGGGTTGGATACTTTTGATCCTGAGCGGATGGCTAGTAGAATCTTGGGAATGGGGGATATCGTTTCTCTTGTGGAAAAGGCGCAGGAAGCCATAGATGAAAAGGAAGCTTTAAAAACGGCAAAACGTCTTGAGAGTGGTAAATTTGATTTGGAAGACTTTTTAGCAACGATGAAGCAGGTAAAAAAATTAGGACCATTAGAAAATTTATTGAAATTGATACCAGGAGCGAAAAAGATGGGACTTAGTAATGTTCAAATACCAGAGAAACAAATGGCGCATGTGGAGGCTATTATTTTATCAATGACTGGGGAAGAAAGAAAGCATCCTAATATTATTAAAGCATCCCGCAAAACACGGATTGCTAGAGGGTGTGGGTTGTCAGTACAGGAAGTCAATAAGTTGTTAATGCAGTTCGAACAGATGAAAAAAATGATGAAACAAATGAAAAATGGTAATATGAAGTTGCCTTTTTAGGCAAATAGTGGATACATAAATGTCTTTTCTTCATACGTTATAGCAGAGGAGGAAAGTTTATGTTATTTAATAATCAGGACTTAAATTTAGATCAAAATTCTATGATTTATGGTGATGGTAACTTTGTGGATCAAGATATGAATGTTGATATTAATGTTGCTGCTAATTCTCAAGATATGATGGGTGGCGACATGGGAACAACTTCTTGTCCCGTAGTAGAACCAATGCAAGAGCGTCAAGTTCATAGAACGATCGTTCATCAAGTGCCACATGTTTGTCCTATTAGAACTAGAGTTATTAATCATCATATTTATAAACATACCTATCGTCCAGAATATTCTTGCTGCGAAGAAAATGTTGTATGTAATATTGATCAAGGTTCTTGCTGTAACTTTAGATAATGGTAAAACCAAGTGTTCGTGCTTGGTTTTTACATGTCTAAATATGTCTAATATTGTCATGTCTCTTGTGTTTTTAATGTCTAGGGCATAAGATAGTACTAAGGAGCGTGATAGTATGATTTATCCATCTATTGATAAACTTTTAAATATTGTTAGTTCTAAATATGAACTAGTCCATATTGCTGCAAGAAGAAGTAAAGAAATGTCTAATGACGAACACTATCAATTACGTGAAAACGAGTATAAGTGTCAAAAAGATATTGGTCGGGCTTTGGAAGAAGTGTTGGAGGGAAAGTTAAAAATAGAATCGGCTCATCATTAGAAGGCTAACTGGTCTTCTTTTTATTTGACAAACATACTTTCGGTGCTGTACAATGAATTTATGGGAGATGATAGGTTGAAAATTGAGCGTTATCAAAAAAATCGTCAGGGTGATTATAGTATTTTTTTGGATGATGGCAGGGAGTATCATTTTTATGAGGAGATTATTTTACAGTATGAATTGTTGTTGAAGCGTGATATTTCACCAGCGCTATTACAACAAGCGCAGCAGGAAAATCGTACCTGGGAGAGTTATTATGCTGCCTTGAAATTGTTACGACGTATAGCAAAAAGTAAAGCTGAGGTAGTTTCCTATTTGCATAGCAAAGGCTATACTTCTCAAGATTGTCAACAAGCCATTCTTCAACTTGTTCAACAGGGTTATTTAAATGACCAAAGGTACGCTAATAGCTTTGTGCATCAACAGCTTTTGACAACGACTAAGGGACCTTTACGCATTCAACAAGAGTTAGAAAAGAAGCAAATTGCTGAAGAAGATTATCGCGATGCTCTTTTGATGTATACTAAGACGTTAGAGCGAGAGAAAATCGCTAAAATCATCATGAAGGCACAAAAGACTAATCACCATAAAAGTACTTTTACTTTGCGAAAAAAGCTAGAAAGTCAGTTATTGCTGGCTGGTTTTTCTAGGGACTGTGTTCAAGAAGCTTTGAAAGATTTTAAAGTGGTCGATGAAGAGGCTTTAGCTAGAAGAGAGTATGAGAAATTATATGCTAAGTTAAGTAAAAAATATAGTGCGCAAGAGTTATCTTATAAGATAAAACAACAAATGTATAGTAAGGGTTTTACCGTTCCTAGCGATTTATCAATATAGCCAAAAAAAAGTCGATATCTTCGACTTTTTTAGTTAACTATTACTACTTTTGGCATTTTCAATGAGTCTATCCATTAGACTTTGATAATCGTTTTTTAATGTGTCATCTTTAAAATCTACACCGGCTTCTTCTCTAATCTTTTTAAGGGTTTCATAGCGAAGAGCACTATCGTTTTCTAATTTTTGATCAGCTAATTTTTCAGTAATTGTGGATTTCACTTTTTTAAGGGCTTCTTTTTTCTTTTGATCAACTTTTAAAATAATATGATATCCATAAGCTGACTTTACAGGTTCTTTGCTATATTTGCCTTTTTCAAGGTCAATGGCTGCTTTGGTAAACGCTTCATCCATGTTACTGTCCTTATTAAAATAATCAATTAATCCGCCATCACTTTTAGTACCAGTATCATCACTGTATTCTTTGGCTAATTTGGCAAAATCTTCTCCGTCATCCAACTTTTTGATTAATTCTTCAGCTTTCTGTTTGGCTTTTTTTTCTTCTTTCTCTTTTTCTTCGGTTGTCATCTCATTATTTGTGTCAGGTTTGATTAAGATATGTCGCACTTTCATATCACCAATCATTTCTTCGTCATAATAAGTTTGTATTTCTTGTTCCGTAATGCTCTTTTTAACATGTTCTTCGACTGCTAGATTACGCTTATATTCTAAAGATAATAAGCTACGAAGTTCTTTCTCATCTTTGACTCCTAAATATTGCGTAATTGCTGCTTTAAATTGTTCCTCATCATTATTATATTGCATTTTCATTTGTTTTATTTGACTGTCGATCGAGGTCTTTTCTTCCTCATCAGTTTTATATTTTTCATCAAATAATTTATGATCTAGTATGTCTACTAATACACTGATGCCATATTTCTCTTTTAATTCTTGATATAAGTTATCAGCAGTAATTTTTCCTTTATCATATTTTATGATCGTATTGTTATCTTTTAATTTTGCTTCCTTACCACAGCCAGTTAATAGTAAGCAACCAGTTACTACGGTTAGACCCATAAGGATGATTGTTTTTTTCTTTTGCACGTGAACTGTTCCACCTTTCTTTTTTATTTTGTTCCTGCATATTCATCATATCATTATCTCAATAAATGTGCAATAAACTTGCTTTATTTTGGGTTTTACTACGCACACAATTGGGGGTTTTACCATAGAATAATGTGAACACTAGAAAAAAAGGAGGATTAAGTTATGGGTAATTGTAATTCATCAAGCGCTATTGTGTTAGTACTATTTATTCTATTAGTCATTATTATAGGTGCCTATATCTAATTATTGAAAAGGAGGTGTTTTTATGTCTTGTCCAAACAATCAAAACGTAACAACAACGAGTTGTTGTTCACGTCCTAGAAATAGCTTTGTAATTATTATTGTTCTATATATTTTACTTGCTATTATCTTAGGATCAGCTTGTACTTGGTAAGAAAGGAAACCCATGGGTTTCTTTTTTTTGGTATAAAATTTGTCAATTAACAGACACTAATTTTGGTGAATCGTATGTTCTATTATGTGAATAATTTTTTGTTTTATTCTATCTTTGGTTTTTTATATGAAACTATTTTAAAGTTAATAACTAGAGGAGAATTTGCTAATAACCCATTTGTAGGACCATGGATGCCAATTTATGGGTTGGGTATTGTCATAATGATTGCACTTACGCGATTGGTTTTCAATCGTTTAAAAGCCCCTCGGTTTGCTAAGATTATTTGTTTGTTTTTTAGTGTTGTTATTACCTTAACTATTTTAGAACAACTAGGAGGTCTACTAATGGAGTGGGTATTTCATAAGAGTTTTTGGGATTATAGTAAAATGCCCTTTCATTATGGTAAATATATTTGTTTGGAAGTTAGTCTTTTTTGGGGTGTTTCCTGTATGGCTTTTCTTTATCTCATTAAACCTCTTACCGATAAGTTTATCAAAAAGCTGCCACATAGTATTACTTATTTTGTGAGTGTTTTATTTTTAGTTGATTTTGTTTACTCTTTCTTTTTAAGATGATATCCTTTAGGAGGATGTGATATTATGACGCGTGAGTTAGCGATTTATTATATTGAGAAATTAAAAAGGGATCAATTGAATAGGCAAGATATTCTTTTATTAACAGATTTTTTCTTTTCTTATCAGGAATGGCCGTCAAAAAAGTTTGATATGATGTTAGTTTTAGGCAGTAGTTCCATTAAAAGAGTACAAAAAGCAGTGGCCATCTATCAAATGATGCCTAGTAAAATGTTGTTTAGTGGTGGGACATATTTACCAAAGGAGCAAATGTGTGAATGGGAAAAGTATTTTTTATATGCGGTTTGCCATGGTGTCGATCCTGCTTCTATTTTGATCGAAACAAAAAGTACTAATACCCAAGAAAATTTTTTGTTTTCTGCTCCTTTATTAGCTTCCCATAAAGTCCATAATTGTTTGTTAGTTACTAATGCTCAGCATATGCCAAGGGCCTTACTTATCGCTAAGAAGATATTACCTACGATCACTTTTACACCTTGTGTTAGTTATGCTAGTGCTGTATCAAAAGAAGGCTGGGCTACTAGTAGCTATGCGCGAAAAATTTTGTGTGGGGAATTAGAGCGCTTAGTGCGGGATGATTTACTAGTAAAATAAAAAGACCTAAGGTCTATTTTAGTTTTTGATAAATTTCTTCAAGGTTCTTTTATTCTTGTTGGGTTGTTAATTTAAAATAGTCATTTTGATAGCGGGGAATGACGTGTATGTGAAAATGTTTGACTTCTTGGCCATAACCATTATTTTGAGAAATTGTGAGTCCATCAATTTTCAATTTTTCTTTTAATAGTGGATATAGGACTGTTTTAATGATTTTTAGCATTTCTGCTAGCAAGTTTTCCTCTAGATCAAAGAGACTTGGTAATGTTTTTTGGTATGACGGGAAGGTGGCCATCCGTATTGGGATGAATATTCATAAAGACTTTTATCTTTTCGTCTTCATAAATTGTATAGGCAGGGATCTCTTGGTTTATAATTTTACAGAATGGACAATCATTCATTGATTTTTTGCTCCTTTTCTTTTGTTATTTTTAAAGTTTGGTGATCATTTTTTAAGAATAATGTGTACTTGTTGGCAATAAGATGATTGGCATGGGCTAAAACATCGAGGTCTGTTAGGCGTTCCTTTGCTATGACCTCATTTACTTCCTTTGTAGGAAGGGTAAGGCTTACTTGATAGAGTCCACTTTTTTCTAATTGTTGATTTTTAAGAAGTTGTTGTTGCTGTTTTAAGGAGTATTCATTTAGCTTAGCAAAGGTAATATGAATATTTTGATAATTGCTCTCTAATAGAGTGTGTTGCCATTTTTTTTGAATGGTAAGGGAGCGCTTTTGTAATAATTTTTTACCTTCTACATAATCTTGTTGGTAGGTATCACTTATTTTTTGTTGTCGATAGGAAATGGTGAAAGAACGATCAGTATAGGTAGGGTCATAATAGGCAATCTGATAAGTTTTATGACGATGGTCATAAGTTAGCTCTTGGGCTATTAGCGTATTGTCTTTTTCAAACTTTTCTTGATAGTAAGCTTGTATTTTCTGTTTCGCTTTTTGGGCTAAAAAGGGATTGCCCTGTTTGATGAAGACAATGGTATAGAAAGATAGAAAAATAAATAGTAGTAGTAGACCTTGTGCTAATATGAGTTGCTTTTTTTGGATCATGGGTATCACCGTTCCTGTGATTATTGTAACGAATTTTAGAGAAATTTACAAGACAGATAACTCGTGGTACAATAGAACTGTTAAAAAGAAGGCATTTTGACAAAATAGTACTTTCTTTAGTGATAAGATAGAAAAAGGTGATAGCATGTTAGCGGTAGAAAATTTAACAGTCAAGATTAAAGAAAATAATAAAGAACTATTAAAAGAGTTTTCTTTAACGATTGCAGAAGGGGAAGTTCATGCAATTATGGGTCCTAATGGCGTGGGTAAGAGTACGCTATCTAAGGTTATTATGGGTCATGCTGACTATCAGGTAACAAAGGGTAAGATGACCTTTTTAGGACAGGATTTATTACCTCTTACGACGGATGAACGGGCTCGATGCGGACTTTTTTTGTTAATGCAAGATCCTGCTGTAATCGAAGGAGTTACTAATAGTGAGTGTCTTCGGACAGCGCTTAGTGAGCGAAGTGGCCAAGCAGTAAATCTTTATCAATTTATTACGGCGATGAATCGACATTTAGAAACTTTACATATGCCTAAGGATATGATGCACCGCTCTATTAATCAAGGATTTTCAGGTGGTGAGAGAAAAAAGAATGAAGTATTACAGTTATTGATGTTAAAGCCGAAACTTCTTATTTTAGATGAACTGGATAGTGGTCTTGATGTTGATAGCCTAAAAATTGTTTGTGATACAATTAATTCCTATTTACAGGAAAATCCAACGACTAGTGTTTTGATGATTACACATTATAGTCGACTTCTTGATTTAATTAAGCCAGACTTTGTTCATCAAATGATGGAAGGAAAAATTGTTAAGACAGGTACCTTATCATTGGCGAAAGAAATTGAAAAAAGTGGTTATCTTGGGGTAAATGATATGCGTAGCGAGGGTGATCATGAATAAACTAAAGATAGATAGTAGTAAGGTCTATACTAACAATGGTATTTATTTTTTATCACTCACCAAGAATTGTGTGATAGATTGTCAAGCCAATGATTTAACTTTATATTTGTTTATTAAAGGCGATGTGTCTGTTGAACTTTTGTGTCATCATCAAGTACGGGTTTATCAACTGAATGTTAATTATCGCTTCCAGTTGTTAGCCCGACTTGTCGATGATGGGGTACTTACTTATCATGCTGGCTGTCTTGCTACTAAGAAAGTGGAACAGTTATATCGCGTAAAACATGAGGCTTGTAAAACTAGTAGTCAGATAATTGTGCATGGAATTAGTTCAGAAGAGGGTAACTTATCGATTACTGTTGATGGAATTGTACCGAAAGGAAAGAAACAGTGTGTATGTCAGCAAACTAGTCAAGCACTTATTTTAAAAGAGGGAAAAGCTTTGATTCAACCTAATTTATTGATTGATGAATATGATGTGGTAGCAGATCATGCTGCTTATATGGGACCTTTTCCTCAAGAAAAAATATTTTATTTACAAACTAAAGGAATGACAAAAACATTGATTTATCAATTGTTATTAACTGCTTTTTTAGTGTTTGATAGCAAGGAAGAACGCTATGTTCAATTAGTAGAAGAGTGTTTAGAACGTTTATAGGAGGTGAGTTTATGAATCGGGAAGATTTTCCTATTTTGCAAACAAATTTAATTTATTTCGATAATGGCGCAACAACGCTTAAACCACGCCAGGTAGTAGAAGCGATGGATCATTATTATTATCAGTATGGAGCTAATATTCATCGGGGCGATTATGGTATTTCTTTACAGGCTAGTGATGCGTATGAAGAAGTTCGTAATCAAGTGGCGCGTTTTATTCATGCTGCTAATGGTAAGGAAATCGTATTTACGAATGGGGCCACAGATAGTTTAAATAAAATTGTCTTTTCTTTTATGGCTGATTATTTAAATCCAGGGGATGAAGTATTACTGACGAAAGCAGAACATGCGTCGAATGTTTTACCTTGGATGGAGCTTGCTAGAACGAAAAAAATTAAGTTGGTTTTTGTTTCTTTGAATGAAGAGCATGCTCTTGAGATGGAAACTATCAAACAGGTGATTACTGAAAAAACTAGGGTAATTGCATTAGCGGCTATTACCAATGTTGTAGGGGATGTTCGTCCTATTGAGGAGATTGGAAACCTTTGCGCTGCTAATGATATTTTATTTGTGGTCGATGGGGCACAGAGTGTGCCTCATATGAAAACCGATGTGCAAAAGTGCCATATTGACTTTTTAGCTTTTTCAGCCCATAAGATGCTAGGACCGACCGGGGTCGGGGTTCTTTATGCGAAAGAAAAATATTTAGAAGCAATGCGACCTTTAGAATATGGTGGGGGAATGAATCAGTATTTTGAAGAAGATGGGGAGACTGTATATAAGAGTATCCCTACTAGGTTGGAAGCGGGTACTCCACCAATTGCTGAAGTAATTGGTTTGGGTGCTGCTATTTCTTATTTAGAGAAAATTGGAATGGATACAATTAGTCAGTATGAGCAGATGTTAAAGGCTTATTTAGTGGAACAGTTGTCGACGCTAGAGCAAGTGATTATTTATAATAAAACAAGTAAAAGTGGTATTTTAGCGTTTAATATTGAAGGTGTTTTTAGTCAAGATACGGCTATTTTCTTAGATCATTATCATATTTGTGTGCGGGCAGGAAATCATTGTGCGAAAGTATTAAAAGATGAAATTAATATTAAAAATACTTGTCGTATTAGTCTTTATTTTTATAATACTAAAGAAGAGATTGATCAATTAGTAGCGGCTTTACGAAACAGTGCAGCGTTATATAAGACCATTTTATAGAGGTGAAGTTATGGATAAAGAATTAAAACGAGAATTCATTGTGGCTCATTATCAAAATCCTTATCATAAAGGCTTAGTTTTAGAAGAAGGTTTTGTTAAGGCAAATACCAATAATGCTTCTTGTATTGATAATATTGATATTCAATTAAAAGTTGTAGAGGGAGTAGTGGAAGATGCTTATTTTGATGGCGAGGCTTGTGCTATTTCTACTTCTGCTACTTCTAT
Organism: uncultured Bacillota bacterium; assembly: GCA_958428295.1. GTDB lineage: Bacteria > Bacillota_I > Bacilli_A > RF39 > UBA660 > Onthousia. The sequence continues at coordinate 27,435 of CAUAFL010000008.1, read as the reverse complement.
TCTGTTACAAAAAATAATTGGTAGGACAGTAGATGAAGTGAAACAATTACTGTTAACTTATCAAAATATGATTGATGAAAAACCATATGATGCTTCTTTACTTGGTGAGCTGACAGCTTATGATGAAGTGTGTCTACAACCGAACCGGAAGAAGTGTGCTTTATTGCCGAAAGAGACGATTGAGAAAATTCTAAAAAGTTTGTAGTTTCTTTTTTACTAACGTGGAAAGAAGGAGTTAAGGTGGAAATTAAAGGTTTAACGAAAGAAAATGTAGTGGCAATTTCAAGGCGTAAGCAGGAAGCAGAGTGGGTAAAGTCGTATCGATTAGCGGCTTTTGAGGCATTTCAAAAGTTTCCGGATAAGCTTCCTTTTGGTCCCTCCTTTGCGTTAGATTTTGATGCTATTACTTATTATAAATCAAAGGATGATCATTTGGTAGATGATTGGAATCAGGTGTTAAAACCAGTACGTAGTGAGTTGGAGTCTTTGGGAGTATTGGAAGCAGAACGGCATATGGCTGGAATGGGAGTACAATACGAAAGTGAAGTAATCTATCATAAGATGCTTGAAGAACTTGAGGAAAAGCAAGTAATTTTCACTTCTATTGAAGAAGCCCTTCGCAAATATCCGGCGTTAACAGAAAAATATTTTGGTAAAATTGTAAATTATAAAGAAAATAAGTATGCCGCTTTGAATAGTAGTGTTTTTAGTGGGGGAAGTTTTATTTATATTCCACCCCATACTAAATTGGCGCGACCTTTACAAAGTTATTTTCGGATAAATAGTAAAAGTATGGGACAATTTGAACGAACATTGATTATTGTCGATGATGATAGTGAGCTACATTATATTGAAGGCTGTACGGCACCCACTTATAGTGATGCTTCTTTGCATGCTGCGGTGGTGGAAATTTATGTTGGAAAAGGTAGTAAATGTCGTTATACTACTATTCAGAATTGGGCTTTCAATGTTTATAATTTAGTGACAAAACGTGCGCTTGTTGAAGAAGATGGTGTAATGGAATGGATTGATGGTAATATCGGCAGTAAGTTAACGATGAAATATCCGTGTTGTGTTTTACAGGGAGATCGCTCTCAAGGAACTTGTATTACGATTAGTGTTGCTAGTAAGGGGCAAGTACAGGATACTGGGGCTCGCATGATTCATTTAGGTAAAGAAACGAAAAGTAAAATTATTGCTAAGAGTATTGCTCGAATGGGTGGGAATGCTACTTATCGAGGAAAGGTAAAAATTGGTTCTCATGCTAAGGATGCTTTGGCGTTAGTGAAATGTGATACCTTAATTTTGGATGCTATGAGTAAAAGTGATACAATTCCTGATAACCTTTGTGAAAATAGTAGTGGGATGATTGAACATGAAGCGACGGTATCAAAGATTAGTGATCAAAATTTATTTTATTTGATGAGTAAAGGAATTCCTAAAGAAAAGTGTGAAGAGTTAATCATTTTAGGGTTTATTGAAAAATTTAGAGAAGAGCTACCGATGGAGTATGCAGTGGAATTAAATCAATTATTAAAGCGTAACTTATAATTTTATTATTTTGGCTATGGTGGTTATTAGAAGTAGTAAAATAGGTAAGATAATTTTAAAAAAGATGTTAAGAGATAAGGCAAAAGTTATTTTTTGTCTTTTTGCATGTTCTTTTTTCTTTTGGTAGAGTGATTTCGAGATCACGGAAAGGAGAAAGAAAGATATGTTAAATCATTTAATTTTGGTTGGTCGTCTAGTTCGTAATATTGAGATTATGGAAACGGAAAGTGGTAGAAAGGTAGGTCGTTTGACGTTAGCGGTGGCTCGTAGCTATAAGAATATGGATGGCGTTTATGAGACGGATTTTATTCCTTGCACTTTATGGGAGGAGAAGGCAAAAATTGCCGCTAATTATTGTCAAAAAGGGGATATTCTTGGTATTAAGGGACGGTTACAAACACGGTTAGTGGAAACGAAAGATGGTAGTCGTACGGTTTTGGAGGTGATTGCCGAGCGTCTTAGTTTTATTAGTAGTAGGAAAGATTCTTTAGATAAAATGGAGGAAGAAGAGGAAGAAAAAATTACAAATTAATTATTAGTTAACTTTCTGCACATTAATTTCTATTCTCATTATACTAGGGAGTAATAGAGGTGAAAGAATATGCTATTAGGAAAGCGTTTAAAAGAGTTGCGGATCAAAGAAGGATTAACACAACGAGAGTTAGGAGAAAAAATTAATGTCACCAAAGTTAGTATTTGCTGTTATGAAAGTGGTACTAGAACGCCAACATTAGAAACGCTATTTGAATTAGCTAAAGTGTTTGAAGTTGATTTAAATTATTTATTGGGAAGTGATCAAAAAGTAAAAGGTTCAACGGGAAAAGGATTAATTATGGCTGATGAGGAGATCCAATTTATTGAGGAGTTGCGCAATCATCAGAATGTTTATGATCTGATGATTGAAAATCCAAAAAGATGTGCAGAATTAATGAGTAAAAAGTTGAGATGATACTAGTATTTTTCAACTTTTTTTATTATAATGAAAAAAATAGGGGTGGTTAGATGATACAAGAGATTATTTTGAAGAAACGGCATCATGAGGAATTGACTAAAGATGAATTGCGACAAGCTTTTTATGGTTATTTAGAAGGTACCGTTCCGGATTATCAGATGAGTGCCTTGTTGATGGCTATTTGTTTTGCTGATATGAGTGATCAAGAAATTTTTGATTTAACGGATTTGTTTTTGGAAAGTGGAAAACAGCTTGATTGGTCATCTCTTTCTAAGACGATTGTCGATAAACATTCTACCGGTGGGGTTGGAGATAAGACAACTTTAATCGTCGCTCCAATGGTGGCTAGTTGCCATGTTCCCGTCATTAAGATGAGTGGCCGTAGTCTTGGCTACACTGGTGGAACAATTGATAAGCTAGAGTCTATTCCGTCGTTTCGCGTTTCCTTGACAGAAGAAGAAATAAAACGGCAGGTTAAAGAAATTCAGTTGGTCGTTACAAGCCAGACAGTGGAGTTAACGCCTCTTGATAAGAAAGTGTATGCTTTACGTGATGTGACGGGAACCGTTGAGTCTATTCCTTTAATTGCTAGTAGTATTATGAGCAAAAAGATTGCTGGTGGGGCTAGTGATATTGTGATTGACATAAAAGTTGGTGAAGGAGCTTTGCTTAAGAGTGAAGCAGATGCCAATCGATTAAGTACTTTGCTTATTAAAATAGGTGCTCATTATCACAAAACGGTTAAAACACTAATTTCGCCTATGGATCAACCGTTGGGGAAAACGATTGGTAATCGCCTAGAAGTTTTAGAAGCCATAGAGGTGTTACAAAATAGGGGAAGTAAGGAGCTTGTTTCCTTGTGTTTAGCACTTGCTAGTCATATGATTTCTTTAGCTAAGGGGATTTCTATGACGGCGGCTAAAGAAGAGGCGCAGCTGACTTTAGATAGTGGTAGTGCTTATCAGAAGTTTGAACAGTTGATAAAGGCTCAGGGAGGTCAGTTAGAAAACCTTAAAATAGAGGCAAAAGAATATGTAGTAACGGCTCCTATTAGTGGTACGATTCGGATGATTCATGCTTTAAAAAGTGCAGAGGTAGCGTTAGCGCTTGGAGCTTTAAGAACAGCTAAAGACAGTGTGATAGATCCGAGTGCGGGAATTGTTTTTTGTAAAGAAATAGGGCAATTTGTAAAAAAAGGAGAGATACTAGCCAAATTTTATACGAATTTACCTAATCCTACGTTTGATTTAACGGGAATATTTGAAATTTCTTGAAAAATGATTTTTCTTTTGTTATACTCTAATAAAGGTAAGGTGAAAATATGAGACGTAAAACGTTAGTGAAAGGGAAAAAAGAGCAAGAATTTGCACAGGCTAATAAATCTATTAAAAATATTTGCTTATTGTCAGGTTGTATTTTAGTAGTCTTTTTGATAGTAGGGATGATTGCGACTTTGGTAAATCGTTCGTATGCGGCTATTACAGCCACGAGTTTACCAGAGACATTTACTTCTAATATCGATGCTAATTTTCTTAGAGAAATTGGAACAATTGAGTTTCAAACTGGTTTTACAGGTACACATTCAGGAGGTAGTCTAACAGATATTTACTGTATTGAACATCGATTAGTCATGATGGGAGATGTCAATTATCAGAAGGCTGGTTCTGTATTGGGTTATTACCCAGGACTAGTTTATATTTTAGACAATAATGATTTTGGTACTAGTGATAGTAATTTAAATCAATATTTAACCCAAATTGCAGTGTGGTGGTATTTAGATCTAGTCAATGGTTATGATGATGATAAGAACTATATTGGCGCTAACGAAGTATGGATGGGAACAGAGACAACGGAAGAAGATAAATATCAAACGAGTGGTGATCTTAGTAGTTATCGGTTCTATAATAATTTATCAGTACTAGATAAGGAAGCTATTAAAGCTGATACTCGTTATGGCGAGGCTATTATTAATCTAGTAAAAGGTGCCCTAAATTATCAGGATACTTCTGCTAGTAACGTGTTACATGATATTGATAGTAGTAAAATCACTTATACTATTACAGATGACTATATTGAAACTAATGATATTCCTGTGACTAGTGATGGTAATTTTATGGGATATCAAGTCACTAGCAATTCTTCTGATGCTGTAATTGTGAATAGTTCAGGCGTAGAACAAAGAGAATTCAGGCCTGGAGAAAGTTTTAGAATTCGCTATTCAGTTTCAGCTATTAAAAATAATCAAGTCTCTATCAGTGTTTCTGTGACTGGCAGTTTTAAAACATTAAATGCTTATTTATATAATCCTGTATCGAGTGATTATCAAAGAACTGTCATGGGCTTAGTAGAAAATACAACGGATATGAAGGATTTAAATTTGGATTATGAAATTGAATTTGGAAAAGCCAAGATTGTGAAACGAGACGCTGCTGATGGGGGTAATGTAGAGGGAGCAACTTTAGTTATTACTGATGATACAGGTAAAGAAGTTGTAAAATTTGCTAGTGGTGAAAAACCAAAAGAGTTGATTTTACCGGTTGGTAATTATACTTTAACAGAAACGGTGGTGCCAGAAGGGTATCAAGCAGAGACAACAACCAAACAATTTACGGTTATAAAAGATCAAACCGTAGAAGTAGTCTTGGATAATACACCAACTATGGATGTACCTGATACTGGTATTTCAGCGACAATAATTTATATTGTTGGTGGAGCGATCGTTGTGTTAGGAATTATATTAATTGTTATGGCTAGTAGACCAAAAAGTGGAAAGAAGAAAAAGTAATATGAAAAGCCGACTATTTAGGGTTGGCTTTTTCTTCCTATTACTAGGTTTGTTGATCTTGTTGGCAGTACCCTTTTCTATTTTAAAGGAAGAGGTCTTTGAAAATATGCGGTTACTTATTTATCAAGATAAGATCAATCAGGATAATGAGACAATTAATAGTACTAGTCTAGAGATTTTATCAAATCATTCCTCTAAGACTGACAAGGAAGAAAAGGTAAGTTATACCTATGTAGGACAATTGAGTATTCCCACAATTGGGTTGAAACGTGGTTTTGTCGCAAAAAATTCTAAGTATAACAACATAAATTATAATATTGAAATTGCTAAGGAAGCGGCCTATCCTGATGTTAAAAAAGGAAATTTTATTTTGTTAGCGCACTCGGGGGATGCTGCAATTTCTTTTTTTGATAAGTTATATCAGTTAACTTTGGGCGATGAAGCGCTAGTTAGTTATGATGCTAAAACGTATCGTTATCGTTTGGTTAAAATGTATGAATTACCGAAAACCGGAAAAATTGCTCTTTATCGTAATTATCAGAAAAAAACACTTTCCTTAATTACTTGCACACATCAAAATGATCAAAAGCAGAGCATTTATATTTTTGAAGAAGATGAGGGCTAAAAAGGAGGGATAGGATGGAACTTGGTTGGTTAGAGAAACTTATTATGTTATTTAAAACTAGCTTCTCTTCTTTTTTGATGATTGAATTACTATTACTGTTTGTTTGTATAGGTCTTTTTTTAATATTTAATGAGAAAATTCAAAATCGACTAGTTAAAATTGCTATCAGTGCTTTAACTTTCTTTATCTTTCTAGTTTTTATTTTTCTTTATCAGGCTGATTTTATATTTGCTTTAAAAGAAATCTTTAAAGAGCTACTAACCTGTTTTTATTTTCCTAATGTTATTTTTTATGTATTGACGGTAATGATTAGTTTGAGTTGTTTCGTAGCAACTATCTTTTCTAAAAAATTACCGAAATATGAAAAATTTTTCTCTTACCTATTTTTAATTCTTCATCTTTATTTATTTACTGTCTTTATTAGTCGTGCTTATCAACTTCAAGTATCTTTTACTAGTAGTGCTAAAATTTATCAACATGATGAGTTGTTCGTACTTATTCAAGCTAGCCAACTTGTTTTTATGATTTTTATCATTATTAAACTTATCCTTTTCCTTTTTAAGCGAACCAGACAAAAATTGAAAAAAGATGCTGGTAGTGTTATAATAGAGAGGAAGTGAGGTTAATTATGAAAGAGAAACTAAAAAAGATAAAAAATACTACCATTCGTTGGTTGAAACATATAAAAGAAGATCATGTAATTACAGGCTATCTTAAAAATAATCGCCTTTTTATTACTTATATTGTAGTGTGTGTATTAAATTCGACAATGCTACGTTTTTTTACGATGCATACTGCAGAAAATTATCTTTCCATTCGTCCGATTTTGGCTGATTTGGCAATTGTTATTATTTTAGGGTCTTTTTCTTATTTATTTAAAAGTAAAAAACGATATACGTATCTATTAATTTGTACGTTCATTTTTACAGCAATCTGTATGATTAACTCTATCTATTATACTTTTTATACTTCTTTTGCTAGTGCATCGATGCTTTCTCTTACCCAGTTTATAGCACCAGTGGGCGATGCGGTGGTAGAAAATGTTTTACAGTTGAAGGATTTGTTGTATTTACTTCCGTTTTTTTTCTTTATTTATTATTATCATCGTTTAGCAAAAAAAGAACAATTTCATAAGTATACGAAGGCAGTTCGACGTCATAAATGGTTACATAGTTTTATTGCAGGGGTAGGGATCATGATTATTTTTACGGTGACATTATCAGGCCTTGAAATTGGGCGTTTTGTCAAGCAGTGGAACCGTGAGTATATAGTTATGCGTTTTGGTATTTATCTATATCAAGGAAATGATGTTATAAAGAGTTTACAACCTAAGATTAGTGCGATGTTTGGTTATGATAGTGCCAAAAAAACATTTGATGAATATTTTCAAGATAAACCAGATAGTCAATCTTACACTAATCAATATAGTAATATTTTTGAAGGACGAAACGTTATCGTTATTCATGCGGAGAGTCTTCAGGATGTTGCTCTTAATCGTAGTTTTAATGGGCAGGAAGTCACGCCTAATTTAAATCGAATGGTAAAAGAAGGAATGTTTTTTTCAAACTTTTATTCTCAAGTAAGTGTAGGGACTAGTAGTGATACGGAATTAACTTTTAATACTAGTTTAATGCCTACTCAGAATGGTACGGCTTTTGTTAGTTATTTTGATAGAGTTTATAATAGTATTCCTAAAGCTATGAAAGGAAAGGGATATTATACTTTCAGTATGCATGCTAATAATGCGGACTTTTGGAATCGACGCACGATGCATGAAACGCTTGGCTATGATAAATTTTATAGTAAGGAAACCTATAAGGTACCGAGTGAAGAAACGATCGGTCTTGGTTTATCAGATAAATCATTCTTTCAGCAGTCAATTGAAAAATTAAAGAAAATAAGTGAAGAACATGAAAAGTATTATGGAATTTTAATTTCGTTAACAAATCATACCCCTTTTTCTGAAGTCGATAAATATGGTGAATTTGATGTTACCATAAAAGAGAGTGTAGCAAATGAAGATGGTACGACAAGTGAGGTGGTTTATCCTTATCTTGAAGGTACTAAATTAGGAAATTATTTTAAATCTGTTCACTATGCCGATGCTGCGTTGGGAGAATTTTTTGAACAAATGGAACAGAACGGGCTATTAGATAATACAGTAGTAGTACTTTATGGCGATCATGATGCACGCCTTCCTAAAAACGATTATGTTCGAATGTTAAATTACGATAAGGAAACAGATGGAATAAAAGATGCTGATGATCCTACTTATGAAGAATTTAATAGTTATCATTACGAATTAAATCGTAAAGTACCACTAATCATTTGGACCAAGGATGGTGCGATCGAGGGGCAAGTGGATGATGTAATGGGAATGTATGATGTGATGCCAACGATTGGGAATATGCTTGGTTTCTATAATAAGTATGCGCTAGGACATGATATTTTCGAACAAAAGGAAGATAACATTGTTGTTTTCCCTAATGGTAATTGGTTAACCAATAAAGTTTATTACAATAGTCAAAAAGGGGAATATATGTCTTTGAAAGATGAAGTTATTAGTGAGGATTACATTAAAGCCAATAGCGAATATACAGAGAAGTTATTGGATGTTTCTAATAATTTAATTGTTTTTGATCTTTTGAATCCTAATAAAGATGAAGCCAAGGTTAGTAAAACGAACTAAGGAAGGAGAACATTATGAAATTAAAAAAAGGGGCAAAGCGAATTATTATTGTATTAACTATTCTGTTGATAGTAGGAATTTCTATTTTGGTATATGCTAATTTCTTTCAGACAAAAAAAACAACGCAAACAGCGACGGTAGTTAATGAAATTAAAGAATATGGCTATACTTTAAAATCTAATAAAAGCAAAGCTTATAAAGATAAATTTCAGGAGTTACAGAAGATTTTAAAGGCTGCTACGGTGGATGAGGAAGCGTATGTTAAAAAGATTAGTGAGATGTTTATTTTGGATTTTTATTCTTTGAACAATAAAGTAGCTAATACCGATGTAGGAGGCATTGATTTTGTACATAGTAGTGCTCAGAACAATTTTTTAGAAAAGGCAGAGAATACAATTTATAAATATGTTCAGAATAATATGTATAATAATCGTAAACAGGATTTGCCAGAGGTTGATAAAATAACCATCGGTGAAGTAACGCATATTTCTTATACTGCTTTAGAAAGTTTAGATGATGAGGCTTATCAAGTGGAAGTAAGCTGGACTTATAAGGAAAAGAATGATTACCAAACAAAAGCAACTTTAATTTTTGTTCATGAGGATAAAAAATTGGCTTTGGTAGAAATGAAGTAGCCATAACTATCGATTGGGAAATGAATTAGGTGGATAATCAGGTTGTTACTTTTGCTGTATCAATTACATGATAACGGTATCAATAAAATTAAGTCTTGTCTACTTTCCCTCTTTTATTGTATACTTTAAGTAAGAAGAACACATAGAGGTGAAAAAATGAAAAATGATAACATAATGTTAACTGGGGGGGGGCACTATCTAATCAATCAATATTTTTTGCCGTGGTTAAGTAGGACAAGGTCAAAGGATCTTGTTTTTCTAGTGTTCTAAAATAAGAAAAGAGATAATTGTATGATAAAAAAGAAAAAAGTAATGTTAATGATTATAGGATTAATAATATTTATTATGCCTCTCATGGTAAATGCTGAGGACGTATGTAAAAAATTTCATTGTATTACGTGTAGTATTAGAATTGATAGTAATTTTGATGGTATTTGGACAGTAAAATCCAACGGTGATGGTACAGGTACAGTTGATTATGAAACAAAACAATTAAAAGATAAGGGGCCTCATAATGTTCAACAAAATTTCGTTTTTGCTAATTTCTTATCTAAGGATGAAAAAAAGTTGAAATGTCCTAACATTATTTATCGTTATTATGAATCAGCTGGTACCACTACGCGAGTGTTTTTATCAACAAAGCAATTTGGTAGTTATTCTAAGGCTAATACTGTTGTTGAAGTAGTATATGATAATAAAAAACCTGTGAAAGATAGTAAGATAAAAACCAGAAGTTGTCAATATCAAGCTTCTGAAACCTCTACTGCAGCCGGAAACAGCGGTTCTTCGGTTATTGCTACTGTAACTAGAGCAGGGGATACTATTACTTATTCATTTACGGATGGTTATCAAGAGAATACAAATTTTCCTAAAATTGATAAAGAGTTAATTTCTTTTGATAAAAGTAAGGCTTGTCCAAAATTATATGTATACTGTGGTAGTGATGGCGCAAAAAGTAAATTTTGTAGTATTCAAACAGAACCTAATTTTGAAGACGAGGCACATAATGCACCTGGTAAAGAGGGGCAAGATGCTGTAAATGTGGATAGATTAATTGAATACAAAAATGAGGCTACTTTGGATGGCTTAAATCAGAAAATTGGATGTGAAGTATTGTTTGCATCGAAAGAAGAAGGTTCAGTATTTTGGATTATACAGCGAATTTTATTATATATACGGATTGCCGGTCCTATTTTGGTGGTATTACTAAGTGCCGTTGATTTCATTAAAGTAGTGCTCTCATCAGAGGATGATAGTATGAAAAAGGCTCAAAAGAAGTTTATGATTCGTCTAATCGGTGCTTTGGCATTATTCTTAATTCCATTACTTGTTTCCTTTTTATTACAGCTAATAGGAAACATTGAAGTATGTACACCATAGAAATTCTTAGTATTCATAAATTATTAAATACCGCTGTATGTGTCAATATTGGTGGTATTTTTTTATTATTCAAAAGTTCACATATTAGGGTTATTAAACTATTGGCAATGATTTTATGTAGGGAGAGTAAGCCACCAATGTTGGTAATTATGTATTATTTGTTTAATGATGGAAAACAGCTATGCTAGTCTTGCGATCACTCTTATGAGCATTCAATAGTTTACAATTTGCCAAAACAGCCATTTGACATTATAAATATTGTTATACTATACTATAAATTAGTGAGGTGTAAGGAATGAAGGATGATAGCGTAATGTTAACCTGGGGGGGGGATGATTATTTAGTAGATAGTCGTTTTTTGAGTTGGTTAAGAGGAACAAGGTTGTTTTGTTCTCTTTTTATGTATCATTTAAAAAAAGAAGGACATGTGTAGGTATGATGAAAAAGAAAAAAATAAAATTTGTTAGTGGTCTTGTTTTGGGATTATTTCTTTATTTGTTACTGCCTTTATCAGTGCAAGCTTATAATTATATAGAGGATAGTTGTGTTAATGAGGGTAAGTGTATGTTGGTGTGTAGTTATCAGGAAGGATATAAACCAGACGACCGAACTTTTGAACGATATATATCCCTATACTACCATTATTCTGGGCAATGGTCCTTAAAATGGGAAGGAACTAATACAGATAGGATCACTCATACAAAGGGACCCGATTTATATAATAGTATTTTTTCTAACAAAGGGGAAAATGTGTATTTGGGAACTTATATTGAAGAGGGAAGTTTTTCCTGTCCTAAGTATGCTTATTTAGATTTAAGTGAATTACTGAGTGATAATGAAGTATGTTTTGATAATGACTATAAGAGTTGTGCCACTAATTTTAGTAATATTGGCACTTCTTTTGGAACAGATAGTAAAAAATTTCTTAGTACTGTTAAAGTCTATGATGTGATGAATGAAGTACAGCGTTATTTTGATACTTGGACATTTGGAGATATTAGTTGTGATGATTTAGCAACCAAGAAAATAGACGTAGAAACAGAAATTGCTAAAAAAATCAACCAGGATTTTCAAAAAAATTTTTTAAAGAATCAGGTGATTCCTACTTTTATTATTAATAGTAGTATTTATAAGAATGCGGCAAAAACAGCTATTGCTTCTTTGAATCAAAAAAAGCAGCAGTGTATTCAAGAAATTGAAAAGCAACAAAAAGAAGGAAAGATTACTGAGGAGGAAGCTAAAAAGAAAAAAGAGACTATATCAGATATTGATGATAAGAAAGTATCTAAGAATATTCAGGCAGCATTAGATGAAATTCGTTACAAAAATGAGGCTACCTTAGATGGCTTAAATCAGCAAATTGGCTGTGAAGTATTGTTTGCATCAAAAGAAGAAGGTTCAGTATTTTGGATTATACAGCGAATTTTATTATATATACGAATTGCTGGTCCTATTTTGGTGGTGTTACTAAGTGCTGTTGATTTCATTAAAGTAGTGTTCTCATCGGAAGATGATAGTATGAAAAAGGCCCAAAAGAAGTTTATGATTCGTCTAATCGGTGCTTTGGCATTATTCTTAATTCCATTACTTGTTTCCTTTTTATTACAACTAATAGGAAATATTGAAGTCTGTACTCCTTAGGAAACCTATCTTTTTCAAAGTGATTATGATAAAATAATATCAGGTGAAGAAAATGGAACGTTTACAAAAAGTGATTGCGGCTTCTGGGATAGCTTCTAGAAGAAAAGCTGAGGAGTTAATTAAAACTGCTCATGTAAAAGTTAATGGGCAAGTAGTCAAGGAATTAGGCTGTAAAGTAAGTCCTAAGGATCAAGTAGAAGTAGATGGGGTATTAATTGGCAAAGAAAAAAAGGTTTACTTTCTACTTAATAAACCAAGAGGAATTATTACCAGTGTCACAGATGATAAAAACCGTAAAACAGTTGTTGATTTAATTCCTTGTCAAGAACGTATTTATCCGGTGGGGCGTCTTGATTATGATACAACAGGTGTATTGTTACTTACTAATGATGGCACTTTTGCGCAATTATTAATGCATCCTAATGATACTGTGGAAAAAGTGTATATTGCAAAAGTGAAGGGATTAGTTAAAGGAGAAACCATTAAAGCGTTAAAAGAGGGGGTTAGCGTTGATGGTAAGAAAACTGAAAGAGCACGAGTAAAATTGCGTAAGAGTGATTCTAAGACGAATACTTCGATGGTAGAGTTGACAATTCATGAAGGGCGAAATCATCAGGTAAAGAAGATGTTTGCAGCGGTTGGTTTTGATGTTCTTAAACTAAAACGGGAACGAGAATTTATTTTTGATGTAAAAGGTTTAAAAAGTGGAGAATATCGTAGTTTAACTCCAAAAGAAGTGGCAAAAGTTTATGCTTTAAGTCAGATAAAGAATGGAAAATAATTTGATTTGTTACTCAGGATAATTGATAAGTGATATCTTAAAAATTATTGTGTTTTCTTATGGATATGTTATAATTCTTTTAGAGAGGAGTATAAGTTATGAATACAAAAGAAATTTTAAATGAGGAGAAATATCAACAGGCTAAAAAGAAAATAACGAGAATATCTTTGATTATTTTAATTGTTGGTGTTCTAATAGGTATCGCTTTAATCGTTGTTGGTGTTGTGACACAAAATAATGTTAAGAATGAGAATAAGGCAAAATATGATGCTGCTTACAAAAAATCAGAGCAAAGAGTAGCGGAAGCCAATGCAAGAATAGCAGAAATTAAAAGTCAAATGGATGAATTGAATGCTCAGTATAATGCAAAGAAGCAAGAGTGTGATTCCTTAAAGATGGGAGAGCCAGATTGGTTTGCTAAGACAAATCAATGTCAAAGAGAGGCATCTGACATATCTTCAAAGATTACTGCTTTGGAGTTTGAACAATTAGGATTACAAAACGATAATTATAAAGAATTATATACCCCCGTATCTTCTATGAAATATCTTATATTTTATTATATTGGTGGTGTAGTGATTGCTCTTTCATGTTTTATAGCGCTTATGTTTTATTTAATTGCTAAAAGAAGAGAAATTCAGGCATTTACAATCCAACAAACGATGCCACTTGCTCAAGAGGCTATTGGTAAAATGGCACCAACCATTGGTAATGCCGCTAAGGATATTGCTAAAGGTATTACTTCAGGAATAGAAGAAGGAAAAGGAAGAAAAGAATAGGTAAACGGTTTTATTAAAACTGTGTTGCTAGGGCTATTGTCAAAAGAGATAGCTCTTTTTGTTTGATCGTGTAGCAACTTAATTAGCTAAAATAATTAAATTTAATTTATGAAATAATTAGAAAACGCCTTCTTTCGAAAGCGCTTTTTTGGTATACTTAAAAATTGTTTCTGTAAGTTATGTTATTGTCCTTTTTAGTCTTCAACTTCAATGGCCGCTGTGGGGCAAGAATCAGCAGCATCTCTTACTTCTTCTTGTTCTTCTTCAGAAATTTCTTTTTTTATTACTTTGCTTAGTCCTTCATCATCTAATTCAAATACACTAGGACAAATGGCTGCACAAGCACCACAACCAATACAAGCATCTTTGTTTACTTTTGCTTCCATAAATACTTCCTCCTAATAGATATTATACCTTATTTTTGACCGTTTGCCTACTTTTAATTTCCATAATAGTATGGTATGATGAAAGCAATAGTAAAGTAGGTGATGTACTTGGGAAGAATGGAACGTTATCAAGAGATGGGTGGGAGTAAGCCGAGAAAAAGTCGGGTGATAAAAAACCAGGATTTATATCAAGATTTAGGTCGTACAGAGAAATATACAACATTTACAGAAATACCTAAAATTGAGGCCGTGGAACTTTCAGCAACCTCAAAAAATTATCGCACACGAGAAGGGTACCACCAATATCGGGATTATCCTTTTCAAGAAGAACAAAAGCCATTTGCTAAAAAGGAGTTAGAGGAATTAGATTTGCTCTACCATCTTGATCACAATAAAAATTATGATATTAATACCGTACTAAAGGAGGCAAGAGCCTTACGAGAGAAAGATGCCCTAGAAAGAAAACGGAAATTGCCCAATGAGAAATATAATATTTTAGAAAGTAGTGAAGATGAGCTTGAACGCTTTAAACAAGAAAAAGAACGAAAAATTAAGCCTGTTGAAAATGAAGAGGCTTTAGAAGAACTTATTCATACCATTACTTCAAAAGAATTACGTGAGCAGATTGATCAACAGGAGAGTAAAACGAGTTTACTGAATGATTTAATGGCTACGAATGTGCATGATGAAGTAGTAGCAGCTTACCGTGAAGAAGAAAAAACTCCTCCTAAAGAAGAGTCACCTGTTAGTCATATCGATGAGTCTTTTTATACTAAATCAATGGATTTGTCTGAGGAAGATTTTGATAGTGAGGAAGAGGTGATTAAATCAACACCTAAGATTATTATTTTGTTAAGAATTGTTTTTTCTTTGTTATTAATTGGGGCCGTAGGAGCAGGTATTTACTATGTTCTTACCAATTTTTAAAAAATAAATTCACAACTTCTTTTAAAAGATTGTGAATTTTTCTTTCCGCAAGTTTAGGGATTGTGTTATATTATTAGTAGTAAATAGTTTGGGGGAAGAGATTATGAATTTAAAGTTTGTGTTAAATGACTATGTATTAATTTGGAATCTTCTTTTTCAAGCGTCTATTTCTGAGGAAGTTCAAGCGTTTAAACAGAAATTATGGAAAAATTATCGCCATCGTTATAATAACTTGGCAAGAGAAGAATTAAGTATTTTGAAGGACCCTAAGAATTATATTCCTAATGATGATGCTATTTTTGATATGGTTCGTTCTTCTGAGATGTATGGAGCTGTAAGAGAGGAAACAGAGTTATATCGTTTGGAGTTACTACGCTGTTGGGATAGTCATAAAAAAGAAATAATTCATCAATTGGAGGATATTTTACGTTTTGACGTTAAGCCCTACACAGTATTAGTGGTTGATCCTCGGCTTGATATTATTGAAATGAAAGTGGTTAAAGGACGCAAGATCAATACAGTTACGTGGGGGCGCCGGCGAGATAGTCGTGATTACCTTCAGGCATTAGTGACGATGATTAGCCATGTACTGACGAAAGAGTTACAAGATTATCAGTGTGATTATAAAGAAATTGTACAAGCGGTAATAGAACTCGCCATCGATAATGAACTATTGACCCGTCTTAATCAAAAAAGTGTTTATTTACAGGGAGATCCTGCTTTAAAGTATTTAAAACGGCAGATTTATCCTTATTGGTTAATGTATTTGGGTGCTACTAAGGAAGAATTGGTACATTATATGATGCGTGATCAATTAGCGTTTGACTTAGATAAGTATACTTATGAAAAGCAACTTAGTGGTCTTGATCTTTATGCGTTTATTGATTTTTGTGTGACACATCAACGGCACATTGTTAAAATTGAGGAGTTAGAAATTATTTAAAAGTTTCTTAAGGGAACTTTTTTAGTGAGGTGGTATTAGGATGGATGAAAAAGTAAAAATACTATTAGATAAAATTTCCTTAGCACAAGAAGATTACTCTTTCTTTGAAAAAGCTAAGTTACAGAAAATTGTTATTTCTAAAAAGAGTGGCGCTTGGTTAGTGCTCTTTTCCTTACCAGACTTTTTACCACTTTCCGTTTTTTTAGCGATGGAAGAAAAGAAGCATCTTTTGGCAAGTGATGTAACAATCCATTATCAGGTAACTAGTGGAAAGTATCAGGAGCTACTTAGTTATTATGGGTATTTTCTTGATAGTTTAAAGGCAGAACAAAAGATTAAAGTCAAAGAAATGTTTGCCGATAGTTTGCAAATGGAAGATGGCATTTTAAAGTTAGTGGCAACTAATAAAGTAGAACAGTTACGACTTGAGGAGATTCAACCAGAAGTAAATCGTTTTTATCAAGCAGTCGGGTATAGTGAATATATTCCGGTAGTGTTGCGAATGGAGGCTAGTGTTGCTAGTGAAATTTCTAAAGATTTATTAGAAGTTGCTGTTTCTCTTCCTCCAAAGGCTACTTCTTCCAAGGAAGAGAAAGTTAGTAATACTAGGAAAGAGTCAAAAGGAAAAGAAGAAAATTGTGTGTTAGGGCGTACGATTAAGGATTCCCCTATTAAAATGAGTATGATTTTAGGGGAAGATAATAGTGTAGTGGTCGATGCTTATGTGTTTGGTACCGATTATTTTGAATCTAGTAAGACGGATTTTAAAATCATTACATTAAAGGTGACTGATGAAACAGATAGTATTTACTGTAAAGTGTTTGTGCGAGATAGTGATGAGTATGCAAGACTATGTAAAGAGTTGAAAGGTGGACAGTGGTTTCGTATTCGGGGTTATGTTAAAATGGATGCTTTTGCGAAAGAGTTAGTCCTTAATGCTCGTGATATTATGAAACTTGAAAAAGAGCGGCACGAAGTGTTAGATACCGAGGAGCATAAACGTTTAGAGTTACATGCTCATACGATGATGAGCCAGATGGATGGCGTGGTAGATGAATGCAAATTAGTGAAACAGGCAATGAAATGGGGCCATCGGGGAATTGCTATTACAGATCATAATGGAGCGCAAGCGTTTCCGCATGTTTACAATTTAGTAAGAGATTATAATAAAGGTTTGAAAGAAGGACAACTACCTTTTAAGGTTCTTTATGGTTCAGAGCTTACCATGGTGGATGATGAAGTGAATATTGTACTGCGTCCTAATGAGCAGCCTTTGTTGGATGCTACTTATGTTGTGTTCGATTTTGAAACGACTGGTTTTAATGCCGGGGGGGCTGATTCGATTATTGAAATAGGGGCTGTTAAAATGCGTGGGGGTGAAATTTTAGAACGTTATGATGAGCTTATTAATCCTTTAAGGCCACTTCCTCAAAAAATTACAGAAATTACGAATATTACAGATCAGATGTTGGAGGGAAAAGCTACCGAAGAAGAGGCTGTACGGCGTTTTGTTGACTGGTTTGGTGATTTACCAATGGTCGCGCATAATGCCAAATTTGATGTTTCCTTTTTAGAAATGGCTTATCGAAAATATGATTTGGGAGAGTTTACAAATCCGGTGATTGATACTTTGGAGTTGTCGCGTACACTTGATAATAATTATGCGCGGCATGGTTTATCTGTTCTTGTAAAACGTTATAATGTTCCATGGGATGAAAGTGCTCATCACCGAGGTGATTATGATGCCGAGGGAACTGCTTTAGTATTATATAAAATGTTAGAGAAGTTAGATAATCGTCATATTGAGACAATGAAACAACTTAGTGAGCTTGTTGCTACCGATGAGATGTATAAGTATGGAAATACCCATCATATTAATATTTTAGCGCTAAATAAGGAAGGTCTTAAAAATTTATTTAAACTTATTAGTTTTGCTAATACAACATATTTATATAAAACACCACGTATTCCGCGTAGTGTTGTCAATCAGTATCGAAAAGGGTTATTGATTGGTAGTGGTTGTTATGAAAGTGAAGTATTTCAACAGGCAAAAAGTAAAAGTGAAGAGGAGTTGTCCAATATTATTCGTTTTTACGATTATGTTGAAGTCCAACCTCCAGAATGTTATCAGCATTTACTACAAAGTGGTGATTTTGGAACAGAAGGAGAGCTACTTAGTAATATTGAAAAGATTGTTAGAACGACCAAAGAAGCTGGAAAGTTAATTGTAGCGACGGGGGATGTGCATCACTTAACACGGGAGGATAAAATTTATCGTGAAATTATTGTTAATCAAAAGGTTCCCGGTGGGGGTCGTCATCCTTTAGCACGCAGTGGTATTAAAGAGATTCCTTCGAACCATTTGCGAACGACAAAAGAGATGTTAGATGATTTTTCTTTTTTAGATGAGCAAACAAAAGAGGAACTTGTTATTACTAATCCTAATACTATTTTAGATATGGCAGAAGAAATAGAGGTAATTATTGAAACTGGTGGCATTCCTTTTTCTCCTAAAATTGATCATTCTGTGGAAACTGTCAAAGAGTTGGTTTATGGTAAGGCGCATGAAATGTATGGCGAAGTGTTGCCTAAGTTGATTGAAGAGCGCTTGGATAATGAATTGTCCGGCATTATTAATGGTGGCTTTGACGTCATTTATTTGATTGCTCAAAAATTAGTGAAGCATTCCAATGATGATGGTTATATTGTTGGTTCAAGAGGTTCGGTAGGTTCTAGTTTTGTTGCAACTATGATGGGAATTACTGAGGTTAATCCTTTACCGGCCCATTATTTATGTCGTAATTCATCTTGTAAATATTCTGAATTTGAAAGTGACTGTGGTGAAGTTTATGGAAAAAACTATTCTTCTGGCTATGATTTACCTGATAAAATTTGTCCTAAGTGTGGGAAACCTTTAGGAAAAGAGGGCCAGGATATGCCTTTTGCGACGTTCTTAGGTTTTAATGCTGACAAAGTTCCCGATATTGATTTGAACTTTTCTGGGGATTATCAGTGGAAGGCTCATGAGTATACGAAAGTATTATTTGGTGTTGATAATGTATATCGTGCAGGAACCATTGGTACAGTTGCTGAAAAAACGGCATATGGTTATGTGAAGGGTTATTTTGAAGAACATGGGATTACCGATAAACGAAGTGCTGAGATTGAACGACTAGCGCTTGGTTGTACTGGAGTTAAGCGGACAACGGGACAACATCCGGGTGGTATTGTTGTTATTCCTGGCTATATGGATGTTTTTGATTTTACTCCTTTTCAATATCCTGCTGATGACAGTTCTTCGCTCTGGCGGACTACTCATTTTGATTATCATGCGATTGATCAAGATGTTTTAAAACTGGATATTCTGGGTCATGATGATCCGACAGTATTACGAATGTTACAAGATTTGTCAGGGGTTGACATTATGACTTTGCCGATGGATGATAAAAAGATTTTTTCTATTTTATCTAGTCCTAAGGCTTTAGGCGTTACTGAGGCAGAGATTTTATGTCCTACGGGCACTCTTGGATTACCAGAACTAGGAACGCGGTTTGTTATTCAAATGTTAGTAGAAACGAAACCTAGTACGTTTGCAGAATTGGTTAAAATTTCAGGATTATCTCATGGGACTGATGTTTGGGCAGGAAATGCTAGTGAATTAATTAAGAATAAGGTAGTGCCCTTTAAAGAAGTAATTGGCTGTCGTGATGATATTATGGTCAATTTAATGAACTGGGGAATGGCTCCGAAAGATGCTTTTAAAATTATGGAGTTTGTTCGTAAAGGAAAGGCTAGTAAAGATCCTGAAACTTGGAAGATGTGGCGTGAAAAAATGGAAGCAGCCCATATTCCTGATTGGTATATTGAATCTTGTCATAAGATAAAATATATGTTCCCTAAAGCACATGCTTGTGCTTATGTTATGAGTGCTATCAGGATTGCGTGGTTTAAGGTTTATCAACCACTAAATTATTATGCTGCTTATTTTTCTATTCGAGTTGATGATTTTGATATTGAAACCATGATAAAGGGTAAGAATGCTATTCGTGCCCGTTATGAAGACTTGCTAGCCAAAGGATTTGAGGCGACTAATAAAGAAGTTGGTATCATTGATTCATTGCATATTGCTTTAGAGGCGGCAATGCGTGGTATTATTTTTCGACCTATTTCTTTAGAAAAAAGTGATGCTACAAAGTTTATCCTTGATGAGGAACATGAAAATTCCTTAATTCCACCGTTTTCGACAATTGATGGATTGGGGGATACCGTGGCTAAGGCAATTGTTGAAGAACGAGGTAAACAGCCTTTTATCAGTAAAGAGGATTTACAAAAACGAGGGAAAGTTTCTAAAACGTTGGTTGATAAAATGGAACAGATGGGAATTACAACAGATTTACCGGAGTCTAATCAGTTAAGTTTATTTTAAGATGTTGATTTAATGGTTAGCAATAGTATTTCATCATCTAGTGAACTCTTGTTTCAAGAAGAAACTTACAAAACAAAGTTTATTGGATGGGATAAACAAAAATAAGAGTGAAAAGGTAATCTCTTATATTTAAAATGAATAAATATGATAAAGAGAAACTATGTTTATTTTCATTGTTTTTCTTTGTCAGTATTTTATGGCGATCATGTAGGACAATGATTTTGATAGTATCATTGTTTTCAAAGGAGCAAATAAGTGTATGAGTCGTGTTCAAATTATTGAAACGGGTAAACGATATGGCAATATGAATGTTGATCCTTCCTTTTTTCCACAAGATTATAGTAAGGAAATGTGTAAACAGGCTTTTTTAGAGAACCGCAAAAAAGTGGCGGCTCATTATGGATGTAATCCACTGAAATTTTATATTCCAACGCAGCAACGAGATGGCAGTTATCAGGTTTTAACTAAGGAGATGGTGCAATCTTGTGAGGATGGTTGGGATTTATTTATACCAGCAGATATTTTAATTGTTACTGATAAGACACCGGAGGTGGTAGCTGGCTTTTCAGTGGCTGATTGTGCCGTTGTGATTATGGCAGATTTAAAAAATGGAGTGACAGCTACGGCCCATTGTTCAGCAGCGTTTATTGATCAACATTTACCACAAATGACTTTGGAAGCTTTAAAAGGGGAATATGATAGTCAAGAAGAAAATATTGCTGTTTATGTTAGTGCTTGTGCGGGACCAGATTGGACGTATGATTGTTTCCCTAATTGGGCAACCGACCAAAGATTTTGGGAGGAGGCAGGGGCAATTCAAGAGGAAGCAGGAAGGTATCGTATTGATATTCGAAAGGCGATCGCTGCACAACTTGATTATCATAAGTTTAAAAGGTTTATAATTAATCCCACAGATACGATTACTAGTGATAATTTTTATTCTAATAGTGCTTCTTCTAATCAAGTTCCCGGCAAGGCTGGTCGGCATTTTGCAGGGGTTTTTTACATAAAAAACAGAAGATCATAAATTTGTGTCTACTAGTAGCAAAATGAAAGGAGTTTTTGTTAAAAATTCTTTTTTTGTGGTATACTTTGATTAGAGGAGGTAATCATGGAGAAGAAACACCAACAGGAACTAAATTACATACATTATGGTGAGGGTAAAGATATTATTTTACTTCATGGTTGGGGGCAGAATATTGAGATGATGATGCCTCTTGGCGATCCTCTTTCTAAAAAGTATCGAATTACTATTTTAGATTTTCCTGGTTTTGGTAAAAGTGCGGAACCTTTAGAAGTATGGTCAGTTGATGAATATGCAGATGTTGTTCACGAGTTAGTGGAACAGTTAGAGATTAAAACCCCAACAATAATTGGTCACTCTTTTGGGGGGCGGGTAGCTATTTCCTATGCTGCTCGCTATAAGGTAGCAAAAGTGGTGTTATTTGGGGCTCCTTGTGTACGAGTAAAGAAAACCTTATCTGCCAAAGAAAAAATATTAAAGAGTGCTAAAAAATTGCCTGGTATGTCTAAGGTAGCAGAAGTTGCTAAAAATTATATTGGCTCAAGAGATTATAAAGCGGCTTCGCCTGTTATGCGGGAAATTTTAGTAAAAGCAGTTAATGAGGATCTATCTTTGGAAGCTAAGAAAATTGAAGTACCAACTTTGTTAATTTGGGGAGAACAAGACGAGGAAGCTCCCGTAGCAGAAGCTAAGTTATTAGAAGCTTTGTTACCTGATGGGGCACTCATTGTTTTATCTGGGACCCATTACGCTTACCTTGAAAATTTGAACCAAGTTCTTAGTATTATTGAGAACTTTATGGAGGGATAGTTATGTTTGTAGAAATATTGTTATTTTTAGTGCTTATCTACTTATTATTTATAAAATCTAAAAAAAATTTACATATGCTACAACAAAATTTATACAATGAAAATAATCGTTATGTAAAATGGTTTATCCATCAAAAAAATAGCTTTGCCAATCTTGAGTTTTTCTGTATTTTATTCATGGTTTTAGCGAATAGTTTCTTTGTTAATTACCGTGCTATTGCTCTTTTTGTTAATATAGCTGCTTTCGTTTGTTATCTATTTTATATTTTGCAGTGGAAAAAAAGAGTTACTGAAGAGCAAGTGAAACATCCCTTGGCTGTCACTGCTCGAATTAAGAGATTAATAGTTACACTTGGTATTTTTTATTTAGTACCTATGGTGTTATTTATTATCTATCGTGATCAGTTAATATTAAGATCCTTTTTATTATTTTTATTATCTGTATTAATTTATTTCAATTCGCTCGTTGTATTAATTGCAAATTTTGTCAATAAATATACGGTTGAAAAGTTTGTATATCATCATTTTCGCCGTAAGGCTATCAAAAAATTACAAAGTATGAACCATTTGAAGGTAATTGGTATTACAGGTAGTTATGGTAAGACGAGTAGTAAAAATATTTTAGCAGACATACTCAATAGTAAATATGTAACGTTACCAACCCCTCGAAATTTAAATACTCCTTATGGGTTAATTATGACGATTAACAATTATCTAGATAAGTTTAATGATGTTTTTATTGCTGAGATGGGCGCTTATACAAAAGGGGAGATTCAACAACTTTGTGAGTTAGTTCATCCTAAGTATGGTATTTTAACACGGATTGGGACGGCTCACTTAGAAACTTTTGGTAGCGAAGAGATCATTCAACAAACGAAATTTGAGTTAATAGAATCGTTACCTAAGGATGGTGTAGGAGTTTTAAATAAAGATGATCCTAAGCAGACAAGTTATCATTTGCAAAATACTTGCAAAATTTTATGGATCGGTATAGACGATCAAGAAGTAGATGTCCATGCTAGTGATATTCGTTGTTCTAATAAGGGAACGACTTTTACAGTAACATTTCGTGGTGATCAAAAGAAATATACTTTTGAAACTAAATTATTAGGAGTGCATAACGTATATAATATTCTAGCAGCGTTAGCTCTGGGGCGAGAATTTGCTATTGACATTAGTAAATTACAGCAAGCAGTTCGGCAAGTTCGTCCGGTAGAACATCGTTTAGAGTTAAAACGGTTAGGTACGTTTTATCAAATTGATGATGCTTATAATTCTAATCCAATAGGTGCCAAAAATGCATTAGAGGTACTTAATATGATGCCAGGAGTCAAAGTAGTAGTGACACCGGGAATGATAGAACTAGGTGCAAAGGAAGCGTCACTTAATGAAGTGTTTGGAGAACAGATTGCGCAACTTAGTGGAGCGGATTACGTCGTTTTAATTGGTGAGAAAAAAACAGAACCTATTAAACGAGGATTACAAAATGAAGGTTATCCGATGGACCGGGTGATTGTTTACAATAATGTAGTTGATGCATATACTTTTATTAGAACAATAAAATCGAAAAGAGATGTTTATGCATTATTTGAAAATGATTTGCCAGATGTTTATAATGAAAAGTAGGAAGGAAGAGAAAGATGAAAATTAAAGTTGGTGTTATTTTTGGGGGGGAAAGTGTTGAACATGAAGTAAGTATTATTTCTGCTGTTCAAGCAATGAACAAGCTTAATCAAGAAAAATATGAGGTTATTCCAATTTATATTACGAAAGATAGAGAATGGTATACTGGTCCCATGCTTCGTGATGTGGAAAGTTATCAAGATTTAGAGTTAATTAAGAAATATGCAACGAATGTTGTTCTATATTATAAAAACGGGGCTTTTGTGTTGCAAAGTAAAGGTTTTATGAAAAAAATCGTTACAGATATTGATATAGCTTTCCCAATTACGCATGGTACGAATGTGGAGGATGGTGTGTTACAGGGATATTTACAGACAATCGGAATTCCTTATGTAGGCTCTAATGTTTATGCTTCAGTTGTTGGGCAGGATAAAGCTTATATGCGTGATATTTTCAAAGCACAGGAGTTACCGATTCCTCATTATACGTGGTTTTATGATTTTGATTATCAACAGGATGCAGAAACGATTGTGGCTAAGATAGAAAAAATTGGTTATCCAGTGATTGTTAAACCTGCCACTACTGGTAGT
Organism: uncultured Bacillota bacterium; assembly: GCA_958428295.1. Taxonomy (GTDB): domain Bacteria; phylum Bacillota_I; class Bacilli_A; order RF39; family UBA660; genus Onthousia. Next base: position 2,889 of record CAUAFL010000008.1, on the reverse strand, counting down.
AGTATTGGAATTGGAAGTGCAAAAAATCGAGAAGAATTAGTAAAGGCCATAGAAGAAGCTATTAACTATGATCATAAAATTGTTGTGGAAGAAATGATTCAAAACTTAATGGAAGTAAATGTGTCTGTACTTGGAAATTATGAACAACAAGAGACTAGTGTCATTGAAGAAGTGCTTTCTAATCATGATTTCTTGACTTATGAAGAAAAATATGTTGGTAGTGGTAAGGTAAAAGGTAAGCTAGCTATGAAATTACCACGGAGTAAAGGTTCAAAAGGAATGGCTTCGGCTGATCGTAAAATTCCTGCCGATTTAACAGCTAAAATGGAAAAGGAAGTTCGAATGATTGCTGTGGATGCTTTTAGAGCCCTTGGTAGTAGTGGTGATGCGCGGGTAGATATGTTAATTGATAAAAAATCAAAAAAGGTTTATATCAATGAAATTAATTCTATTCCTGGAAGTCTTGCTTTTTACTTGTGGGATCCTGCTGGTAAGGATTATACAGAATTATTAGATGATATGATCAATATCGGTGTTAAGGATTATAAGAAAAGAACTGCCAAGACACATTCCTTTGATAGTAATATTCTAGAAGGATTTGCAGTTAATGGACTTAAAGGAATGAAAGGTAAAGTCAGATAAACATTTTGTTTTATAGAAGGATAAAAAAGAGTAATTGTAAACAATTACTCTTTTTTGGTGGATACTTGGTTAATATGGGGATATTAGCGTTTTAGTAATCCCTAGAATTTTTCTCTATTTCCTCATTTATGATTTTTAGATTTTGTTGAATTCTTTTATCTGTTGAATTTAATTTTAGGGCTTTTTGGCAAAAAAGGTGGGCTAAATCATAGTCTTGTTGTTCAAAATAAGCGATTGATAAAAGATCATAAGGAGTACTGTCCCAACTAAAGGGTTCATTAATATAACTTTTAGCGTGGTTTTTAATTTTTAAGGCTTGTGTGATGTAAAATATGACTTCTTGCCAATTTTCTTCTTGATAAGCTAATAGGCCCCTTTCTATTAGAGGATCACGTAAATAAGGAGCTTCTTCGATAGCTTTTTGAAACCACAATTTTGCCTCTTCAATAAAATTTAGTTGTAAATAGCAACGGGCCATAAAGCGCATAGAAGCACATCTTTCATCTTTCCAAGTAGCACTTTTTAGTTCTAGATGTCGGTGAAAGGTTGAGATAGCTTGAGGCCATTTTTTATAATACATATATTCTCGACCAAGATAATGCATGTTACGATCATCTTCAGGATTTTCTTTTACTGATAATTCTAGGAGTGGTAAGTAACTACTTCGTGATTTTTTGGCATCTGGGTAATGGTTGACAGTAATTTTATCTGTCGTAATTTTTAGTTCTTGTTGCTTGCCGATATAGGTTAATACTTCATGAACGGGATGTGTCCAGGTGTAGTCATGGCGACTATGAATTTTTTCTATGTAGAAATTAACCAAAGGTTTTTTATTTTTATCTAAGCTCCAATTGTAATTATAGGCTAATCTAGTAGTATTATCTTGCCAGATGCTTTCTAAAGTACTTCGCCATCCAGGTTCGAATACTTCATCTAAATCTGTACAGACACAGATATCAGTATCCAGTGGTACCATGGCTAGCGATTTATTCCTAGCAATATCAAAGCGCCAGGGATTGATTGTTGTCTTTTCAACGTTTACGCCTAATTTTTTAAGCTTTGTTACTGTTTGGTCAGTGGAACCAGTATCTAAGACGTAGATTTGATCTGCTTCCTTCATCGATTTTACCCATCGATCAATAAATTTTTCCTCATTTTTGGCGATAGCATATACGCATATTTTATATTTTTTCACTTTATTCTCCTTACGCATCAATCTTATAGAAATGTTAATCTGTTTGATTGATCCTTCTTATTTATATTCTTTTTTAATGGTAAATGGTCTATCTATCTACTCATGTCACTATACTATATGTTTTGTTTTCTTTTATTATTAGGTCATATGACTTGTTGATAATTGTCATTTATTTAATGGTGTAGCGTTTCTTTTTTTAATAAAAGTGGTATATCCAAAAATGAATATACCACTTATTGATAGCCTTCATTATTTTGCTATGTTACTAGTTAAGAAAGTCGTGTAATTACTAAATTGGCGTTAGTACCTGTTCCTAAGGTAACTCCTACTGCTAGTAAAGCGCTTACTCCTAAATCTATGACATCTCCAGCGGTTAAAGTAATGAGTACGCTACCAGAGTAGAGGCTGCTAGTCCCGACAGCTAAAGCCCTTGATATAGTAGCGCCGGGAATGGCTGTTCCATTTCTTCGGACGCTTAGTGTTACTGTGGTGGCTACTGCGGCAGTAGAATTTAGTAAATAATCGATTTGATAAGTACCTGTTTGATTGATTGTGATGGCATTTACTGTGGTGTAAGATGTATTGAGATTTGGTCCTCCAGTAGGAAGTGGTACTTGGGTAGTAGTACCTACAACTAAGTTAAGACTCTGTGGTGCATCACTATATTTGGTTCCGAAGGCAGCTAATCCACCAGCGCTTCCTGTCGCCCCCGTAGGACCAGTAATTCCTTGAGGCCCAGTTGGGCCCGTAGATCCAGTTAATCCTTGAGGGCCTGTGGGACCAGTTGGCCCGGTAATAGAGGCGCCAGTTGCTCCCGTAGGGCCAATAGAGCCTGTTGGCCCCGTAGAACCAGCGATTCCTTGAGGCCCGGTAGGGCCCGTAGGACCAGCAATTCCTTGGGGCCCAGTTGGGCCAGTTAAACCTTGAGGTCCCGTTGCACCAATAGATCCGGTAGGACCCGTAGAACCAGCAATTCCTTGGGGCCCAGTTGGGCCAGTTAAACCTTGAGGTCCCGTTGCACCAATAGATCCGGTAGGACCCGTAGAACCAGC
>CAUAFL010000007.1 GCA_958428295.1 uncultured Bacillota bacterium | reverse complement strand
AGAACGATTAGTTAGATAATCGTACCCCCCCCCAGGTTAACATTATGCTATCTATCTTCTTCATTCTCTTTCCTCCTTTAGGTTATATCACTAGTCTAGCAATTAATGGTATTTGTGTAAATTATTTTAAAAATGTTTTTTTAGTTTCCGAGCCAATTGAATTATATAGAACCAAAACGAGGTGGGAAGAATATATTCTCCTATTAATTCTTCTACATAACCATTAAAACCGGTTTTAAATTCATAAATTCCGTAATCCTTGTCATTTTTATCAAAGCTATCAGGAATACCATAAAAATTATATCTTTTGTAACCATGAGCAATTCCATATTTAATCATTTCCCACTGAATTAAATATTGGGAATTATACATCATAAATTCTTCATAATTACCACTGGATAAGTACACAATTTCTGGTTTCGTTAATAAAAACATTGATCCTGATAAGGTAATCTCATCTCCTTTTTCTATTTGAATATTTTTAGCTTGTTCTATTCGTTTATTAATGCCTTGTATAGCTTCCTCTAGCGTTTTACGTTTACCATCATTATACTTGGCCTTAGAGAGTTTCTGTTGTTCAATTTCTTTCTCTTCTTTCTCTTTGGTTAATAACTCAATATGATGTTGTAAGTTTAATTTTGTTATAAGAAATTTAATTTCTTCCCGGGGATGAAAGGCATCATATATATTTTCAAAATAGGAATACTCTCGAATTGCAAAGCCTTTGCGCTTACCAGTCTCTTGCATGATTTTATAAAATTCCCTTAATTCTTCTTTTGTTAACTCTTTAACTTCAATTCCATTTTTTAGAGTCTTACGAATGATATTACGAGTATTTGGTTTCATGTTTTTAAGTATTTCTTCTTCTGTTTTCCCTTCAATATCTAATACATACATCCATCCAACTTGTTCCATATTTTCTTTTTTCACTTTATGAAAGCCTATTTCTTTTAACGTCTCTAGAATGTTATGATTATCAATACCACCAGTTACTAAAGCGCCGGCGCCGTCACGTTGCCGATATATAACATAGGGATCAATTCGTAGACAATAGCCACCATTGATTTTAACAAATTCTGTTAGCTGTTCCATAAATTCTGTTACTAGTTCTTTATTTTGGTAATCCAAAATAGGTCCTCTTAAAGCATAAAACTCTGATTTGCCAAAATAACGTTTTTTAGCTATTACCATAGTGGCTGCAATTAACTTTCGATGTTCTCTCATTCCTAGATAATATACCTGCCAACCATTTTTTGCGCGTACTTGCCCAATTTCTGGTGTTTGCATAAAAGTTTTCTGGGCACTAGTTTCAATAAATTCTCTAAATTGTTCGGCTTTTAAGATTTCAAATGACATCTTATTTCCTCCTTAGTTTCTTTTTTACCTTATTTATTAAATTACTTCCTAATACTTCTTCTATTAATCCCATTTTATTAGCGGCTAAAAAGTAAGTGACACTTCCAATGATAGTATAAACAATTACAATTACGATATTCATTAATCTAGAAGCAGCAGTGATGGGAATCACTATTTGAGCAAGTAAAATCACTGCGACCATCAACACATCTGCTAATAAAATTTTACCTAAGAGCTTGCAAGTTGGGGCATAACTAACTTTCACTTTATATTTTAAAAATAAAAGACATAACGCAATTCCTGATCCATAGCCAAGAATAGTCGCCGTAATTGAGCCATAGACAGCAGGTAACCCTAGTTTAGCAAAAATATTAATTAGAAAAACGTTACTAGCTAATTTGATTAGGGTTCCTACGCCTAAAGAAATTAGTACTTCTTTGTAATACTTTAGAACTTGTACAATAGATACTAAGGCAGTAAACGTAGAAATGGTTAAAGCAACGAAAACAAAGTAGGCAATAATGTCTGGTCCAACAGCACTCTTACCACCGTAAAAAATGTTCCATACCGGTGTTGATAACAGGGACAGTCCAATTGTCATGGGGACTGATATGAATAAGAGTACTTGCAATGTTTGATTAATTTTACGATGAACATCCTTATGATCCTTTTTGACTGCACTGGCAGTTAAATTAGGAATTAAACTAATAATAATACCGGTGGAAATGGATACAATAATCATATTAATCTTATTTCCCCAAGTAGAAATAACGCTCATGACATTTTCTGCTTGGACAGTAGTATAACCAACATCATTCACTAATGTCTTAACGATGGTAGTCATATCAATAAAATCATAGGCTGACTTGAACACATCGATCATAATAAAAGGAAAAGCATAACAGAAGATTTTAAAAATAATTTCTTTGGTCGTAATAGCAGGTTCTGTTACTTCCTGAGTTTTTTGTTCTATTTGGCGTTTATTTTTATGAATTTTATCGATTAAATAAAAGTAGGCGACAATAGCACCAATAGTAGCTCCAAAAACAGCAATACCAACAGCCGTTGTTAAGGATAAATGAAATACTTTTAAGGCCATGAAAGAGCCTAATACAATTACTAACACTCTAGCTAATTGTTCAACAACTTGACTAACGGAAGTAGGTGTAATATATTTATGACCTTCTAAATATCCACGATAAATGCTTAAAATAGGGACTACTAGAATAGCACTAGCAATCACTCTAATTACTAAAGTTACATCTTGTAGCGTATTGCCTCCCTGTAAGTCACCTAATATAGCAGTAGCGATTGAAGGTGCAAAGAGAAATAAAATAATAAAGACGATTAGTCCCATAAGGAGGGCAATTTTTTTGCCAAGGCGAAAGGCTCTATCCTTGGCCTGATAATAACCTAGTGTTTGATATTCACTAATAATTTTACTAATGGCATTAGGAATGCCCGCACAGGATAAAGACTGAAATAAATTATAAATAGTATAGGCATATCCATAAAGTGCACCACCCTTTTCGCCAATAATCGCATAAAAAGGAATGACATAGAGCATTCCTAAAACCTTACTACCAACGATTCCCATGGTGGCTACAAAAGCACCATTTAAAAAAGAGTTTTCTTTCATCTGTTTATTTTTTTGTTTCTGCATGCTAAACCCTCCATTCTCCTTACATATCATATCATGGTTGTTGCTAAGATGTAAATAATCAAGTATAATTGTTAAAGAATAGAGGTGGCTTATGGAACTGATGGAATTGACCAAAAAAGAATTTGATGCCTTTGCATTAATTCATCCCCATTGTTCTTTCCAACAAAATAGTCATTGGGCGAAATTTAAAGAAGGAGAAGGTTGGCATAGTTACTTTATTGGGTTAAAAGATAAAGGAAAACTACTAGCTGCTACTCTGTTATTATCGATGGATGTTACGAAGATTAAAAAACGCGTTTTCTATGCGCCACGAGGTTTTTTAATTGATTATCAAGATAAAGAGTTAGTGCTTACTTTCACTAAACAGCTAATTGTCTTTATTCGTGATAAACAAGGAGGATTATTAAAGATTGATCCTTATTTATTGTATCGTGAACGGGATAAGTACGGAAAAATAGTACCCGGAGGATTTTATCGAGATTTTGTAAGACAGTATTTACAACAAGCTGGATTTATTCAGGTAGAAGATTTAAAACGAAATACTATCCAACCACAGTGGTTATATATGATCGATTTACGAAATGAGACTTTAGATAGTCTTCTTGAAAAGATGGATGCGAAAACAAGGCAGACTATTCGGAGGAATCAACGGTTAGGATTTACGGTACGAGAATTGGCCATAGAAGAATTTTCATTATTTTCTGACATGATGGCACAAATTAATAAAAAGTATCATACTCTCTCAGCAACGACTGCTTTTTATGAAGATTTATTCCATTGCTTTGGGAAAGAAACTATCAAAATAATGGTCATAGAATTGCATTTTACCACTATTATTGCTAATTTAAAATCACAACTTAGGGACGTAGAAAAGCAAAAACAGGCGACCACGATCCATTATCATCAATCTCGAATGACAGAAGAATATTTTGTGGATAAGCAACTGGCCTATCAAAAAGAATTAACAAGGATTCAGGAAAATATTGATTATTTTGAAAGGAGTAGTCAACTTTATCAATATGATACTGTTGTTTTAGGTGGTTATTTATATAATCTATGGGGCAATGAAATTGTTGCTCTACAAGGTGGCATGAAGGATGAATTTCTCAAGTGGGATGCTTCTTATTTACTACATTATCAAATGTTAAAATTAGCAATTGAGAAAAATTATCAAACTTATAATCTTTATGAAATTTCCGGTGATTTTACGAATACAGATCCACTGTATGGAAGTTATTTATTCAAGCGCAATTTTGGTGGTAACGTAGTACAATTGATAGGAGAGTTTGATTATCCTATTGATCCTAGTAACTATGTATTGTTAAAACAACAATTTCCTGATTATCTTGGCGTTAAGATTATTTATAAATAAACAATTATTAATTTATTTTTTATAATAAATAATCATTGCTGAAAAACAGTAAATTTGTTCTTCTCCCATAAGAAAACTGCTGACATCATATTTTATGTCTACCACTTCCCCTTCTAAATCTGTTAAAAAATCATTCATGGCATTTTGTAAATCTTGTTCATCTTCAAAATCAAATAATTTTACTTTCATTTTTCTTCACCTTATTTATTGTAAAACCTCTTGACGACAGGTTTTGTTGAAAAAAGGGTAAGTATAAACTTTGTCCTTTCGACCATATTAAAAATGGGAGGAAAGAAAATGAAAGAAGAATATGAATTAGTTGAACATATTTATAAAGATGCCTCTATGGCTACTTTTACATTAACAAAGTTATTGAAGGTCTTAAAAGAAAAGGACAATAAAATTAAAGGTACCGTAGAAGAAATTTTAAAGCATTATGAGTCTTATGTCAAAGAAGCAAAGAAGGAATTAAAATCTGTAAAGGTGAAACCTAGTGAAGAGGGAATGATGGCTAAAATGGGGGCTTCTATGGGAATTAATAAAGAAGTTAAGGCAGATAATAGCGATGCTAGTATGGCAGAGATGCTAATTCAAGGGATTTCTATGGGGTCTTTAGAAATGGAAAAAAAATTGAAAGCTTATGATAAAGAAGTTGATGATAAACATCGTAAATTGGCTGAGAACTTTTTAACATTCCAACAACAAACAATAGAAAATCTAAAAAGTTATTTATAAATTTTTTAAAATTGGGGATGATTTGTATGAAGATTATTTTAGATTTTTGACAAGGTGATATATGATTGAGATATATCCCTTTTTAATTGCTAAAACTTATTGCTTTACAAAGTGGTTATCGAAATTGTCGAAATAGAGGTTTTTATTTTTGATAACAATTGCAAAGGGGTAATAAGATTGGTATAATTAAATAAAGATAATAGCTGGAAAAGATCATGCCTCAGCCCTATTAATGATGATCAAAAAAGAGAAAATGAAAGAAGGAGTAATACTTTATGGAAGATAGGAAAAAACAATTAATCATAGGAATTAGTGCAATATTTATATTGATTATTGGCATGGGTATGGTCAGCTATGCGGCCTTTAGTTATAGTAGAGTTGGGGAGAAACTCAATACAATTACCAGTGGTGTAATTCAAATGAGTTACACTGAAAGTAGCAATGTAATGACTATCACTAATGCTCTACCTACCACCGATGAAACAGGAAAAAAACGATTAAATAATGGGGAATATTTTGATTTTAGTGTAACAACTACTATTCAGGGAAATGCAACAATTGATTGGGAAATTGCTGCCGAAGATATTGCTGATAGTACTTTTAGTGGAAGTAATGTTAAATATTATTTAACACAAATTCATCAAAATATAGAAACAGAAATGATGAGCCCTAAAACTTATTTGGAGGATAGCACTGCAAATACTGATACAGGAAGACCTGCTTCGATGATGAGTTTACTAACGGGGAGTAGTGATATAAGTCAGACAACTAATTATCGATTAAGATTATGGGTAGACGAAAATTATAATCCACAGGGTGATGGTGGCGGTTTAATATATAAAACAAGAATTAATGTTTATGGAAAAGTAGCTAACCATAGTAGTTCCGTGATGAAGGCTTATATGGAGGACTCTTCAGAAGATTATCATGCTAGTAAGTATAAAAGAAATATAACAAGTATTACAACTAAAACGGATACTTTGGTACCTAATAATGCAATCATAAATTGGGATGTATCCGAAGCTGGTGATAAGAATGTTATTGCCTATTTGGAAGATGATGGACAAGGTGCTGGTACTTATAAATTAACCTTGGGAGGCAAAGGGAAAATTGTTGCAAATAGTGATAGTAGTTACCTGTTTTCTGGATTTACAGCAGTAACGAGTATTAATTTAAAAAACCTTGATACCTCAAATGTGACAAAAATGTCATCTATGTTTAGTGGTTGTTACTATTTAACAGCTTTAGACATTAGTTCATTTAATACTTCTAAAGTAGAGGATATGTCAAATATGTTTTATGACTGTGAAGTATTAGTGAATTTAGATGTTAGTAAGTTTGATACAGCAAATGTTACTACTATGCAGAGTATGTTTGATAGCTGTTATGCTTTAGTAAATTTAGATGTTAGTAAATTTAATACCTCTAAAGTAATAAATATGTCTACTATGTTTGCTAATTGCGAATCCTTAACAATGATTAATTTACAAAGTTTTAACACCGCTCATGTAAAAGATATGTCTGCTATATTTCTGGGATGCTCTAGCTTATTGACATTAAATGTTAGTAGTTTTGATACTTCTAATGTAACAGATATGGCTAATATGTTTGGAGATTGTTCTAGTATTAAAAGCTTAGATCTATCTAATTTTAATACCTCTAATGTAGTTGACATGGTATATATGTTTACAAACTGTTCTAGTTTAACTAGTTTAAATGTTAGCAACTTTAATACCTCTAATGTGACAGATATGTCTTTTATGTTTAATGGTTGTAGTAGTTTGCCGCAACTCGATGTTAGCCATTTTAATACTTCAAAATTGACTAAAATAACCAAGATGTTTCAAAATTGCCCTAAGCTAACTTCTATTGAATTAGGAAGTAGTTGGACAAATATTCCGGGGGTGGCATTCACCAATTGGAGTAGTAGTCAAATAATCACAGTAAAAGGAAGCTGTGCCAGTAAAACTTATTCATCAGGTTGGAGTGGTAATGCCAGTATTGTTTGGGCTGATGAAGCAGCAGGTTGTCGTTTTTAAACTTTAGAAAAGTGATGTGTCACTTTTCAATCTATTATTTATCAACAAAAAACTTTCTATTTTAAAGTAGAAAGTTTTTTTAGTATAGAATTTTTTTAGTGAATAACAATGTTAACAATTTTTCCTTTAATAACAATCACTTTAACAATTTCCTTGTCGGCTGTATGTTTTTTGACATTAGTCTCCTGTAAAGCTTTTTGTTTAATGATGTCATCAGTGTCATTTTGATTAACAGTAATTGTTGCTCGCACTTTTCCATTTACTTGTACGGCAATCACTTTTTCAGATTCTACTAAATAGCCCTCTTCATAGGTTGGCCACTGACTGTAAGCGATCGTTTCCGTGTGCCTTAACACAGTATGCCATAGTTCTTCAGTGATATGCGGTGCGATAGGATTTAATAGTTGGAGAAAACCATCTGCATAGATTTTAGGAAGTTTTGCTTCTTTATAAACGGCATTGACAAAGATCATCATTTGACTAATGGCCGTATTAAAACTTAATTTTTCAAAATCAGTAGTTACTTTCTTGACAGTCTGATGATAAGTCTTCTGTAAATTAGGAATTTCTTCCTCAATAATTGGGAAAGTAGTATATAACCGATACACTCTATCTAAAAATTTAAAGGCACCTAATACCCCTTGTGGACTCCATGGTTTAGAAGCCTCTAAAGGACCCATAAACATTTCATATAGTCTAAGTGTATCAGCACCATAGGTTTCAACGATTTCTAGAGGATCGACAGTAAATTCAGGATAGCGTTTTCCCATTTTTATGCCATTTGCACCTAAAATCATTCCTTGGTGAACCAATTTTTTAAAGGGTTCTTTTACTGGTGATAAACCTTTGTCATAAAGATAGTGATTCCAAATACGAGAATATAATAAATGTCCTACTGTATGCTCTGGTCCACCAATATAAAGATCTACTGGCATCCAGTGCTTTAGTAATTGGGGATTGGCAAACATTTCCTGATTATGAGGATCAATATAGCGAAGATAATACCAAGAAGATCCCGCTGAACCTGGCATTGTAGATGTCTCCCGTACACCTGTTAATCCTTGATGCTGATATTGTTTCCAACTTGTAGCATTTTCTAGAGGAGCTTTGCCATGGTGACCTTTATAATCCTTTAGTTCTGGTAAAATCAAGGGAAGCTCTGCATCACTTAAAACATGAATTTGGCCATCTTCTAGATAAACAATTGGTACTGGTTCTCCCCAATAACGTTGTCGGGCAAAAATCCATTCTCTAAGACGATAATTTATTTCTTTATGACCACAATGATGAGTTTCTAACCAATCTAGCATTTTATTAATTGCTTGTTCCTTATTTAGACCGTTTAAAAAATCGGAATTAATGTGAATGCCATCGCCGCACATAGCATTGGGATTTAATACATAGGCAAAAGCTTTCTGATGGAGAGCATCTATTATTTCTTTTTCAATAATTTCTTTAGAAACCCACTCTACTTCAAAATCTTCATCCTCATCTAAAGCCTGAGCTTGTTGTTGGTCGCTTTTTAATTCAAACAAGAGTGGTGTTGCTTCAATGCTAAAATATTGATCTTTATTATAAGCATAGTAATGGTGTCTAATTTTAAAATCCTCTGCTATTAAATTGAGATCCGTATACCCAGTTTCCTCAGCGATTTCTCTTAGTGCACAAGAAGAGGCGCTTTCACCTTCTTTTCTTGTTCCACCAACAAACAAACGGCCACCTTTTTCTTTCCAATTAATAGTCAGATAGCGATCTGTTTTAGGGTCATGAACGATAGCTACAATAGATTGTTTGTTTTTTTCTTGTTGTTGTGGAGTACCGGTTACTTCTTCTAAAACTTGAACAATTGGAATAGAAAATTTCTTAGCAAATTGATAATCTCGATCATCATGCGCTGGTACTGCCATAATTGCCCCTGTTCCATAACTTGCTAAAACATAGTCTGAAATATAAATAGGAATAGCTTGTTGATTCACTGGATTAATAGCATAAGCTCCTGTAAAAACGCCTGTTTTTTCTTTATTTAATTCTGTTCTTTCCAAATCACTTTTTTTAGCACATTCCTGTTGATAAGCGATGACTGCTTCTTTTTGGTTAAGACTAGTAATTTTATTGACTAGTGGATGTTCTGGTGCCATCACACAATAGGTAGCTCCAAATAAAGTATCACATCGAGTAGTAAAAACTGTAAACGATTCATCGAAGTCTTTTATTTGAAATGTTACCTTAGCTCCAACTGATTTTCCAATCCAATTACGTTGCATTTCTTTTGTTGATTCTGGCCAATCAATTTCCTCTAATCCTGCTAATAATTTTTCAGCAAAAGCAGCCTGATCAATAATCCACTGTTTCATATTTTTTCTAATCACAGGATAGCCACCACGTTCACTTTTACCGTCAATGATTTCATCATTAGAAAGAACTGTTCCTAATTCTTCACACCAATTGACAGGCATATCAATATACTTGGCATAACCATCTAAGTATAATTGTTTAAATATCCATTGGGTCCATTTATAAAAATTAGGATCACTTGTCTGTACCATTTTGCTCCAATCGTAATCAAAGCCTACGGATTTTAATTGATTAGTAAACGTTTTTATATTTTCTTGGGTAAAACCATTAGGGTGATTTCCCGTATTTACTGCATATTGTTCAGCCGGTAAACCAAAAGAGTCATACCCCATTGGATGAAGAACATTATAGCCTTGCATCCGTTTCATGCGTGAGATAATATCTGTTGCTGTATATCCTTCAATATGACCAGCATGAAGTCCAACTCCTGAAGGATAAGGAAACATATCTAAGACATAGTATTTTGGCTTACTAAAATCCCATACATTTGTTTCGAAAGTTTTATTTTCTTCCCAATAACTTCTCCATTTTTTTTCTATTTTTTTAAAATTATACATTTTTTTTCCGTCCTTTCTGTTGATAAATATGACCTACGATTGCATAACTTACTAAGATAAGTGCAAAAATTAAGACAAAGCCTACTGCTAATTGCAAATAGAAATTTTTTAGAATAGAAATAGCTGTTACCACTAGAGCAATGTCAAAGGCACTAACAATACTTACTACGTTTAATAATTGTTTATAATTAAGATGCTGTAAGGATAGATGATAACGGTTAATAAGATATTGAACTTCTATTGGTTTCTTTCGTTTTTTATCCTTTTTACATTTCCTAACTAAAAAGATTTCATAGATTAAAAAAACAAACAAAAATGTTAAAATAAAGACGAATATTTGTGTTTCCATAAACTCTCCTCCATAAAAAAACTAAATTCTCCATAAGGACGAATTTAGCGATTCGCGGTACCACCTTACTTCATAGCAGTGCTATGCAGCTTTTATTGATGATAACGGATGCTTTTCCGTAAATGCTTTCTTGTTATTAAGTTCAAAAAGAAGCTATATTTGCTCGCACCGACCACAAACTCTCTTAAAAGGCATTCTTTTTTACTACTATAACAGCATTTAAAACTAGTTTTATTATACGCAACTTTTAAGGAAAAGGCAACTATTTTCTTAACGGTTGTGCAAATAGTTGCCTTTTCTTTTTATTGAAAGTTTGACTTTGGAAGAAGAGTCAACATGCCCCTCATCTAGAGGAAACATGGTTACTATTTTATTTGTATTAGGTAAGGTCACTACTTTTAAATAATCACATTTTTTATAATTATGATTTAACCCGCAATCTAAGCTTTCATAAATATAAGTATCTGAAAAATGTTCATGACAAATCGTCTGATCACTGCCTGCTTTAATTGTTTTTTTCAAATAATAGAAGGTTCCTTCTATATCAATATTAGCTACAAAACAACTCGTATTCTTCTTTCGAAAGTTGCCATTATCTTTCGCATGCCGCTCTTTAATATGATTAAGTGCGGCACTTTCACGATAATTAGCAAGCATTTGTTCATAGTAATTGTGAGGAAAAGCCACAATATCAGAATGGGTTTTAGCTAAATAATTTTTAACTTCATTATAATATCGTTTCCCATCTTGTGGATAAAAGTTTTTAGGTTCGATATTGTTGTAGAGTTTATATAGTTTATGTTCTTGTTTTAAACGTACATATAGGATACAAAGACTACTGAAGACCTTTATATTCTGAAGATTCCCCTTTTCCAATAAAGTAATTGCTAATTCCAATTGCTTGGATGCAAGTAAAGTTTGTGATAGTTCTAATAATAAGTTATTATTAGTTTCTAAGTCTAAAGAAACATCTTGTAAAATTTTAAAAGCTAAATTAATTCGGCCATCTTGCAAACATTCTCGAGCCTTTTCTAGGCTATAAATAAGTTGTTCATTCGTTGATAGTGATTCATAATCATACTTTTTCACACTCATTACCTCTCTTGAGGTAATTATAATGTATATCTATATTTTTGACAACTGGTTTATTAACCAAAAAAAGAAAGCCTTACGCTTCTTCAATCAATTTTAAGATGGCCATTGGTGCATTATCACCACGACGTTCTTGTAATTTTAGGATTTGTGTGTAGCCACCATTACGATTTGCATAACGAGGAGCTAGTTCATTAAAGATTTTATTAACTACTTCTTTGTCATTGTGAACGAAAGCAAGAGCTCTACGACGGTCTCCAAGACTTCCCTTCTTACCATAAGTAATTAATTTTTCTACTGCTTTACGAACTTCTTTGGCTCTTGTCACCGTAGTAGTAATTTGTCCGTTCATAATTACTTGTTTTGCTTGGGTTGCTAATAGACTTCTTCTATGTTTATTATCAACACCTAGTTTTCTGTATGCCATTTTCCTAGCCTCCTTCTAATCATCTTCTCTTAGGTCTAGTCCTAATTCTTTAATTTTATCAAGTACTTCTTTCAATGATTTTTTTCCTAAATTACGGATTTTCATCATATCATTTTCACTTTTGTTTACTAAATCTTGTAATGTATGAACACCTGCTCTTTTCAAACAATTATAAGCTCTTACTGAAAAATCTAAATCCTCAATTGATGTTTCTAACGCTTTGGTTTTGGGATCTTCTGTTTTTTCAATCATCATGCCACTCATATCAGCAATATCACTTAAATTGGTGACAATATTGAAGTGTTCGATTAAGATTTTAGCAGCTAAAGCAATCGCCTCTTCAGGTTTAATAGAACCATTCGTCCAGGTTTCTATCATTAGTTTATCATAACTTTCATCTTGGCCAACACGAGCACTTTCTACTTCAAAAGAAACTCGTTCAATTGGA
Source organism: uncultured Bacillota bacterium (assembly GCA_958428295.1). Classification (GTDB taxonomy): domain Bacteria; phylum Bacillota_I; class Bacilli_A; order RF39; family UBA660; genus Onthousia. The sequence goes on along the minus strand of CAUAFL010000007.1, from coordinate 59,586 downwards.
GAGTAAATTGAATCCATAATGATATAACCATGACATTTATTATTATTTTTCAATCTAGAATCTTCGCTTTTCACATAACCGCGACCATTGGTTACCATCATGTCCATGACAAGTTTACCACCCTTGGCAATATTGGCAATCACATGATCCTTATTGATAATTTCAATATCAGCATCAGCGGTAATATCACCAGCAGTAACAGGCCCTTCTTCGGTGATATTTATGTGAATGACTTTATTATCACCACCATGATTCTTAAGTACTACACCTTTTAGATTAAGAATAATGGTAGTAACATCCTCTAAGACACCTTCCAATGTTTGAAATTCATGAAGTACTCCTTCAATTCTAACAGCACTGATCGCACTGCCTGGAAGAGATGATAACATAACTCGTCGTAGTGCGTTTCCTAAAGTAGTACCAAAACCTCTTTCTAGTGGTTCAAGTTCAAACTTTCCGTAAAAATTATTTTCTACATAATCGGTAATTTTATAAACTGGTTTTTCAAATTCTAACAAATTACTAACCTCCCTTTAATTATCCACGTGGTCGTTTTGGTGGACGACATCCGTTATGTGGAATTGGTGTTACATCGGTAATGGTAGTTACTTCAAGACCAGCCGTTTGAAGAGAACGTATTGCTGTTTCACGACCAGGTCCTAGCCCTTTGACAACGACTTCTACTTTTCTCATTCCTAAGTCATAAGCGGCTTTGGCTGCTTGTTCTGAAGCCATGCCAGCAGCAAATGGAGTTGATTTTTTACTTCCTTTAAATCCTAAAGCTCCACTAGCAGACCAACTAATTGTATTTCCTTCTTTATCAGTCACGGTAATAATTGTGTTATTGAAGGTTGACTGAATATGTACAATTCCTTCAGGAATATTTTTCTTTACTTTTTTCTTTCGCGTTTTATAAGCCATTTTTCACACCCTCCTTACTAAACTTTCTTCTTATTAGCGACAATCTTACCTCTACCTTTACGGGTTCTGGCATTGCGACTTGTTCGTTGACCTCTTACTGGTAAGCCCTTTTTATGACGACTTCCTTGATAAGAGTTAATTTCCATTTTCGTTTTAATATTCATACTAACTTCGCGGCGTAAGTCTCCTTCAGTTAGATGCTTATTAATTTCATCCCGAAGAGTAATTAATTCTTCTTGTGTTAAGTCTCCTGCTTTTTTTGTAGGCTCTACTTTTGCATTTTGACAGATTGTTTCTGCTAAACTTTTTCCAATTCCATAGATATAAGTAAGTGAAATGACGATATGCTTATCATTTGGAATATCTACACCTTTAATACGTGCCATATAATAACCTCCTCTTATTAACCTTGTCTTTGCTTGTGTTTTGGATTTTCACAAATTACTCTGATTTTGCCTTTTCTTCTTACAATTTTACATTTTGGGCAAATCGGTTTTACTGATGCTTGTACTTTCATTATAATTCCCTCCTATTATTTACGATAGGTAATACGCCCACGTGTTAAGTCATAAGGTGATAATTCAATCATTACGGTATCCCCCGGTAAGATGCGAATGTAATTCATTCGTATTTTACCAGAAACGTGAGCTTCCACAATGTGTCCATTTTCTAATTGGACCTTAAATTTACCACCTGGTATAATTTCTAAAACTTTGCCATCTACTTCAATCACATCATCTTTCGCCATCTTTTCACTCTCCTGTTAATATTTCAACACCATCACTGGTTACGACGACGGTATGTTCAAAATGTGCTGAACAAGACATATCATCGGTAATGATGGTCCAGTCATTATCATCCATAAATATTTCTGGACTTCCTAAGGTTAGCATTGGTTCAATTGCAATGACCATTCCCTCTTTTAGTTTGGGCCCAGTTCCTTGTTTTCCATAATTAGGAACATCCGGTGCTTCGTGAACATCGGTTCCTACACCATGACCAACTAATTCTTTGACAACCCCTAGTTGATGCTTGATAGCATATTGTTCAATTGCATAACCAATATCCCCTATTTGATTGCCTGGTTTTACTTGTTTGATGCCTTCCCATAAAGCTTTTTCGGTATGTTCTAATAAATAAGAATTTTCAGGACTTATCTTACCTACTGGATATGTCCAAGCAGAATCACCATGATATCCTTTATAACAAGCTCCGATATCAATAGAAATAATATCACCTTCTTCAAGCAGTCTATCACTAGGAAAGCCATGTACTACTTCTTCGTTAATGCTAATGCAAAGAGCACTAGGAAAACCTTCGTACCCCTTAAAGGATGGGGTTGCACCATGCGCTCTAATGAAGTCTTCGGCTAAACGGTCAAGTTCACAAGTTTTGATCCCTGGGCGAAGAAAGGGGCGGAGGTATTGATGAGTCTGATAGACAATGGTACCCGCTTTTTTTAATAACTCTATTTCGCGTTTACTTTTGATACTAATCATTCTCCACCTTTGGCCCTTTCTGTTAATACTTGAACAATTCGATCATGAATTTCCTCTTTTGAACCTTCACCATTGATAACATATAATACACCTTTTTGCCTATAATAGTCAAGTAAAGGTGCTGTTTTTTCCAAATACAACTGATAACGGTTTTGAAAAGAAGTAATGTTATCATCATTTCTTTGATAAAGTCTTCCACTACATTTATTACAAGTTGATTCTATTTGAGGCTGTTCATTCTTGCTGTTCAGATTATAAACTGCATTACACTGCTCACAAATACGACGACCAGTAATTCTTTTTTCTAACACTTTTTCATCAATTTCTAAAGAAAAGACAAAGCCTAATTGTTGTTTTAAATTAGTTAATATTTCATCGTATTTTTTTGCCTGTTCCACATTTCTTGGAAACCCATCTAAAATATACCCATTTTGACAATCTGATTGACTAAGTCTTTCTTCTATTAGTTGATAAGTAATTTCATCCTTGACTAGTCCGCCACTGGATAAAACCTCTCTAATATAACTTCCTAGTTCATTATCTAATAGACTAGCTTCTCTTAAAATATCGCCCGTAGAAATATGAGGCAAGTGATATTTCTTTTCGATTAATTCACTTTGCGTTCCTTTTCCGGCGGCCGGTGGTGCTATAAATAAAATGTTTTTCATCTTCGTTTATAGCCTTTCTTGTAATTTCTAGAAAGCAAACTTCCTTCAATTTGTTTATAGGTTTCTAGTGCCACTCCTACAACAATTAATAGCCCCGTTCCACCAATACTAACACTCGTTGGTAAACTCGTAATATTGGAAAAAATAATTGGTAGAGCTACAATAACTGTTAAGAAAATAGAACCTAAGCAGGTTACACGTGTTAGGACTTTTCCTAAATATTTTTTAGTCTCTTCTCCCGGCCGAACACCTGGAATATAGCCTCCATTTTTAGCTAAATTTTGAGCAAATTCTTCTGGTTTAAAAATCATATAAGTATAAACAAAACCAAATAGGAAAATAAAAATTACATAAATCACAAATCCTACGGGTGTTGTATATGTTAAATATTTTTGAACAAATAGATTAAAACCCTCTTGATTAACTAATTGGGCAATAATCCCCGGAATAGCCATTAGGCTAGAGGCAAAGATAACCGGCACTACATTGGCTGTATTTACTTTGATTGGGACGAAAGAGGAAGTATCTGTTCCAAGATTACCCGATTTATTGGCATATTGAATTGGTACTTTTCGCTCTGCCTCCTGCACAAAGATAACTCCAATAATAATGGCGAAATAGACAATGACAAATAGAATAAATTTAACAATGCCAAATGCAATCATTTGAGCCGTACCATCAAATACTACTAACCCCGTAAAGGCATCAATAAACATTTGTGGTAATGTAGCAATAATTCCTGCCATAATAATTAGACTTAGACCGTTACCAAGACCCTTTTGAGTAATTTGGTCACCGAGCCATAATAACAAAGCAGTACCTGCTGTTAAAATTGTCGAAACATATAAATAGTCCGCTGGGCTAGCACTTTGTCCTAAAAACATAAAGGAAAAGGCATACCCCTGAATGAAAGCAAAAATAATTCCCACATATCTAGAAATTTGATTGATCTTTTGCCGTCCTACGGGACCTTGTTTATTAAGATCTTGAAAGTAAGGAATTACCTCTTGCAATAGTTGCATTAAAATCGTTGCGGTAATATAAGGCATAACCCCTAGAGAGAAAATGGAAAAGTTTTTTAAGGCTCCTCCTCCCATAGAGTTAATTAATTCTAGAAATCCTAAATTCTTAGTAATACTACTGGTTCCTGGAACCTGAATTGTCGTTCCAATAATAAAGATCGCTAGAACAACTAAGGTGAAGCCTAAGCGTTTCTGCAAGTCTTTATTGGTTGGTTTGAAAATTTGCTTCAAGGTAGCAAACATCTTAGATCACCTCGGCTTTACTTCCTGATTCACCTATTTTTACTAATGCACTTTTAGAAAATTTATGTGCTTGAATAGTTAATTTTTTATCTAATGTTCCTTCTCCTAGTACTTTTATTCCAGCTAGCTGTTTTTTAACTAGCCCTATTTCTTTCAATAAAGCCGGTGTTACAACGGTTCCCTCATCAAAAACATTCAAATCAGAAACATTGATAACCGCATATTCTTTCTTGAACATATGGTTTGAAAAACCACGTTTTGGTAGTCGACGATATAAAGGCAATTGTCCTCCTTCAAAGACAGGATTTACACCGCCGCCACTACGAGCATTTTGCCCTTTTTGACCACGTCCTGATGTTTTCCCAAGACCACTACCAGAACCGCGGCCAACGATTTTTTTTCTTGTTGTAGCACCAGGATTTTTTTGTAATTCATGTAACTTCATTATCCTAAAATCTCCTCTACACTCTTCCCACGAAGTTTGGCTACTTCTTCTGGTGTTTTAATACTCTTAAGACCATTAATAGCCGCTTGAGCCATATTTAGTTTGGTTCTAGCACCTAATGATTTTGAAACAATATCACGAATACCAGCTAATTCTAAGACAGCACGAACACTACCACCGGCAATGATACCAGTACCTTCTTTGGCTGGCTTTAACATTACTCTGGCAGCACCGCTAATTCCGGTTGCTTCATGAGCAAGCGTTCGATTGTCCATTAGAGTAATGGTAATCATATTTTTGTTGGCATCTTGGATGGCCTTTTTAATTGCTTCAGGTACTTCAGATGCTTTTCCGGTACCTAAACCAACGTGTCCTTTACGGTCTCCAACTACTACAACAGCTGCATAACGACGTTGCCGACCACCTTTTGTCACTTTGACAACTGGTTTTAATTGCACAACGACTTCTTCTAGTTGTTTATCTTTGGAATCGTTTGTTTGTTTTTGCATATTTACCCTCCTTAGAACTCTAATCCATTTTCACGTGCAGCATCAGCTAGTGCTTGTACACGACCATGATATAGGTAGCCACCTCTATCAAATACAACTTTGGTAATACCTGCTTCTTTAGCTTTTTTTGCAATGCTAGCACCTACTTTTTTCGCTGCTTCTATATTAGAACCGTTACTAAGTTCTAACTCTTTTTCTAGGGAAGAAGCAGAAACTAACGTTGTGGCACTTTCATCGTCGATGATTTGAGCATATATTCCGGTATTAGAACGGAAGATATTTAACCGTGGTATAGCCGGTGTTCCATGCATTTCTTTTCTAATACGGGCATGGCGGACTTCACGCATTTCATTTCTTGATTTTTTATTAATCATACTTTTTTCTCCTTCCTACAATTAAGCAGCTTTCTTTCCTTCTTTACGTCTTATATGTTCATCCTTATAACGGATACCTTTACCCTTATATGGTTCTGGTTTACGAACTTTTCTAACGTTGGCAGCAAACTCACCTACTAACACTTTATCAATCCCTTTAATAGTGATTTCTGTATTGCTAGATGATTCAACGGTAAGCCCAGTTGGAATAACTAGTTCGACTGGATGAGAATATCCAGCATTGATCACTAATTTATTACCACTGACATTAAAGCGATACCCAACACCAACAATTTCAAGTGTCTTCTCATAACCAGTGGTTACCCCAATGATCATATTTTGAAGAAGTGCATTCATTGTTCCATGCATTGCTTTCGCTGCTTCGTTAGCTCTTTCTAATGTAAGAATATTCTCTTCTTGTTTCATAGAGATATCTTTTAACATTACTTGAGTCAAGCTTCCCTTGGGGCCAGTTACCGTTACTAATCCATTTTCTTCTTTGACAGTAACTCCTGCGGGAACTTCAATTTTACGATTTCCAATACGGCTCATTTTGACACCTCCCTCATCTTACCAAACATAGGCTAGAACTTCGCCACCAATATTTAATTTACGGGCTTCTTTATCTGTCATAATACCTTGAGAAGTTGATAAAATTGCGATCCCTAAGCCATTTAACACTTTAGGAATTTCATCATTTTTGGCATATACACGAAGTCCTGGTTTTGAGATTCTCTTAAGTCCAGTAATTACTCTTTCTTTATTGTCACCATATTTTAAGGTTAGTACAATCGTTTTCTGTACATCATTATTGTCTATTTTATAATCAACAATAAATCCTTCATTTTTCAAAATTTTGGCAATTTCGATTTTCATATTTGATGCAGGTACTTTTACTTCTGTATAACGCATTTGATTTGCATTACGAATTCTTGTTAACATATCTGCAATTGTATCTGTAACGACAGCCATTTCATGTCCCTCCTTTTTTACCAGCTAGATTTTTTAACGCCTGGTATTTGTCCTTTATAAGCCAATTCGCGGAAGCAAATACGGCAGATACCAAACTTGCTCATGACAGCATGTGGTCTACCACAACGTGAACAACGAGAGTATTCACGTACTTTATACTTTGGCCTACTTTGTTTTACAATCATACTTTTTTTTGCCATTTTATCCTCCCTTACTTTCTAAAAGGAATTCCAAGTCCATTTAATAAGTCATAAGCTTCTTCATTCGTTTTCGCAGTGGTAACAAAAATAATATCCATCCCACGTACTTTTACTACTTCATCATAATTAATTTCTCCAAAAATTAATTGCTCTTTAATTCCTAGCGTATAATTTCCTCTACCATCGAAAGCTTTTGGATTAACACCACGGAAGTCACGTACTTGTGGTAATGACATAGAAATTAATTTGTCCACAAAATTATACATATTTTCAGCTCTAAGGGTAACTTTACATCCTATACTTTGTCCTTCACGGATTTTAAATCCAGCAATGGATTTCTTTGCTTTTGTTACCACTGGTTTCTGTCCTGAAATTTTTTCTAGATCATTTACCGCTGCCTCTAATAATTTAGAATTTATAGTGGCATCTCCTACTCCCATGTTGATGACTACTTTCTCAAGCTTGGGTACTTCCATTATTGATTTGTAGTTGTATTTACTCATTAAACTTGGAACAACTTCTTTTAGGTATTTTTCTTTTAGACGATTCATCTATTAATACCCTCCTTCCACTAGTCAAGTACTTCTTTTGATTTGGTACTGATTCTTACTTTTTTATTGTTTTTATCTATTGTATGGCCAATTCTTGTTCCCTTTTTGGTCTTGGGATCGACAATCATCACATTAGAAACAGCAATTGGAGCTTCAATTTCCACAATACCACCAGTTTCTTGGCCATTGCCTTTTTGATGTTTTTTAACGATATGTACCCCTTCGACAATGACTTTATTTTCATTTCTTAATGTTTTGATAATTTTCCCCGTTTTCCCTTTGTCAGAACCAGAAATAACTACCACTTTATCTCCTACTTTTAACTTCATAGTTTCCTCCTTATAGTACTTCTTTCGCAAGTGAAACAATTTTCATATAGTCTTTATCACGAAGTTCACGAGCGACTGGTCCGAAAATACGGGTTCCAATAGGACTTTTATCATCCCGAATAATGACGCAAGCATTGTCATCAAACTTGATATAGCTTCCATCACTACGACGGACCCCTTGCTTGCTTCTAACGATGACAGCCTTTACTACTTTTCCCTTAGGAACAGGTGAATTTGGAATTGCATTTTTTACAGTTGCGACGACGATATCCCCAATATTAGCAGTCTTACGGCTACTTCCACCAAGGCAACGAATCACAAGTACTTCACGCGCTCCAGAGTTATCAGCAACTTTTAATCTACTTTCTTGTTGTAACATAGATTACTTCCTCCTTTGTCTTTAGAGTTATAGAATAACTGCTTCTTTTACAATTTCTTTTAAGTAGAAATGTTTCGTTTTAGAAATTGGTTTGGTTTCCACAATTCTAACGACATCTCCCACTTTAGCTTTGTTGGTCTCATCATGTACACTATATTTTTTTGATGATTTTACGCGTTTGTGATATAGTGGGTGCATTTTATGTGTTTCTACAAGGACAGTGATTGTCTTATCATTTGTTGCACTAACTACTTTACCAACTAATTCTTGACTTTTTTTCTTTTCCATAAAATTCCCTCCTAATCAACCTTTTCCATATTTTCGCGTTCTTTTAAAACGGTTTTTAGTCTTGCAACGGTGTGTCTTAATTCTCTAAGTCTTGAAGGTTTTTCTAAGTTTCCAGTCGCTTGACTAAAGCGTAAGTTGAATAGCTCTTCTTTTGATTCTTTTAACTTCTCGTTGATTTCTTCATTGGATAGTTCTCTAATTTCTTTAACCTTCATTATTGTTCACCACCAGTTTCTTTTTTTACAAATTTTGTGGCAATTGGTAATTTATGACTAGCAAGCCGTAGGGCTTCTCTTGCTACTTCTTCAGAAACACCAGAAATTTCAAACATGATCTTTCCTTCTTTCACTACTGCTACCCACTTTTCAACATTACCTTTACCTTTACCTTGACGTGTACCAATTGGTTTGGCAGTTAGTGGTAAATGAGGGAAAATATTAATCCACACTTTACCACCACGTTTCATATAACGTGTCATAGCCACACGAGCAGCTTCAATTTGGTTAGTGGTAATCCAAGCACCTTCTTTTGCTTGTAAACCATATTCTCCAAAATGTAATTCTGTGTTACCACGGGATTTGCCTTCGTAAGGTAATCTATGTACACGACGATATTTAGTTCTTGATGGAATTAACATATTAATTACCTCCTTTAGCCTTTTTATCTTTTAGGATCTCACCTTTATAAATCCATACTTTCACACCAATCTTACCAAATGTAGTAGCAGCCTCACTAGTTGCATAATCAACATCTGCTCTCAACGTATGTAGGGGAATTGTTCCTTCTGTATAGCCTTCACTACGTGCCATGTCAGCACCACCTAGACGACCTGATACTTGAGTTTTAATTCCTTTTGCGCCCGCTTTTATAGCATTTCTAATTGCTCTTTTTTGTGCCATTCTAAATGAGGCACGATTGCTAATTTGATTAGCAATTGAATCAGCGACTAACTGTGCGTTTATATCGGCTTTTTTAATGTCCACAATAGAAATTTGAACATCTTCACCGACTTGTTTAGAAATTGCCTTTCTTAGCTTGGTAATTTCTTCGCCACCACGGCCGATAATAACACCAGGTTTAGAGGTATGAATGGTTACTTCACATTTTTTAGCAGTGCGCTCAATTTCCACTTTTGCGATTCCCGCATTTTTTAGGTTCTTCGCAATATAATTACGTATTAATAAATCACGTTCTAATATCTTTGAGAAATCTTTTTTACCAGCATACCATTTGGCTTCCCAGTCTTTATTGATACCAAGTCTTAGTCCAATTGGATCAACTTTTTGTCCCATTATTGTTCCTCCTTAATTATTTTACAGCCACTTTAATAACAATGTGACTTGTTCTTTTATCGTTGTGACCAATGTGACCACGCGAATCAAACATAACACGTTTCATCACAGGCCCATTATCAACACGGGCTTCACTAATATATAAGTCTTCTACTTTTAAACCATTATTATTAGTCGCATTGGCAACAGCAGAGTTGACGACTTTTTTAATTAGGACAGCACCCTTTTTATTGGTATTTTCTAAAATAGCAAGGGCATCTGCCACCTTTTTACCGCGTATCATATCGATAACTAGACGAGCTTTGATAGGAGAAATCCTTTGCATTTTAGCAATTGCTTGTACTTCATTTTCCATAATTCTTGTCTCCTTTTTGTCCTACTATTTTTTCTTATCGTTTCCGTGTCCACCGCTTTTACGAGTTAAAGCAAATTCTCCTAACTTGTGTCCTACCATATCTTCCGTAACATAGACTGGAATAAATTCTTTTCCATTATGTACAGCAAAGGTGTGACCAATGAAATCAGGGAAAATTGTGGAACGGCGTGAATATGTTTTGATTACTTCTTTTTTGCCATTTTTATTTAATTCTTGAACCTTTTTTAATAATCGATCAAAAACATAAGGTCCCTTTTTTAAACTTCTTGCCATAATTTTTCCTCCTATTTACTTCCCCGACGACGAACAATGAATTTGTCAGTCTGTTTATTATTTCTTGTTTTATAACCAAGAGCAGGTTTTCCCCAAGGGGTAAGTGGTGCCTTGCGACCAATTGGCGCACGACCTTCTCCACCACCATGTGGATGATCATTAGGGTTCATAACAGAACCACGAACCGTTGGACGTATTCCCATATGACGTTTCCGTCCGGCTTTTCCCAATTTTACAAGACTACTATCTTCATTGCCCACAACACCAACCGTAGCCATACAAGTGCCAAGCACTTTTCTTTGTTCACCACTCGATAGGCGAATCATAACATAATTTCCTTCACGGCCAAGAATTTGTGCTGAAGTACCAGCACTACGCGCTAACTCGCCGCCTTTTCCAGGACGAAGTTCGATGTTATGAATGGTAGTACCCACAGGAATATTCATTATTGGTAAGGCATTTCCTACTTTAATATCCGCAGTAGAAGATGCTAAAATCCGATCACCAACTTTTAACCCTTTAGGGGCAAGAATATATCTTTTTTCTCCATCTAAATAATTAATTAAGGCAATATTAGCCGTTCTGTTTGGATCATATTCAATACTTGCTACTACACCTTCAACATCTAATTTATTTCTCTTGAAATCAATGATTCGGTATTTTCTTTTTACTCCTCCACCTTGGTGACGAACTGTAATCTTTCCCTGATTATTCCGTCCAGCTTTACTTTTTAGAGTGACTGTTAAGTTTTTCTCAGGGCTACTTTTAGTAATTTCCGCATTGACAAGAGTACTCTTTTTTCTTTGTCCTGGTGTAGTAGGTTTATAATTTTTAATTGCCATTGTTTATTTCCTCCTTCTAACCAAGATCGATTTGTTCACCGTCAGCTAAAGTTACAATTGCTTTTTTAGCACGATTTGTAAGTCCGCTGTAACGACCAACTCTTCTCTTTTTAGGTTTTACTTGAATCGTTCTAATCTCTTTCACATGAACATGAAAAATCTTTTCGATTGCAAGTTTAATTTCTGTCTTATTTGCTTTAGGATCTACTTTAAAAACGTATTGTCCACTTTGAGCTAGGGTTCCGCTCTTTTCGGTAATTACCGGTTCTTTAATGATTTCTAAATATCTTGTATCCATTATTTAAGAGCCTCCTCTATTTGGTTTAACGCTTGGTTTGTAAAGATGACGATATCGGCATTGACTAAATCCAAAACATTTATCTCATAATCAGCAATAATCGCTACATTTTGAAGATTACGTGATGCTAAAATAACATTTTCTTCAAACTTATCTACTACAAATAATACTTTCTTGTCAGCTACTTTCAAACTTTGTAGCAATCCGATCATCTCTTTTGTTTTTGGTGTTGTAAATACTAGTTCTTCCATCACAATGACTTCATTTGCTAGAAATTTATGACTTAGTGCACTTTTTAGTGCTAAACGTCTTTCTTTACGATTTTGTTTTTTACTATAATCTCTTGGTACGGGAGTTCCATAACGGCCTCCACCGACCCATTGAACTGCTCTAATAGAACCTTGTCGGGCATGTCCTGTTCCTTTTTGTCTCCAGGGTTTACGGCCTCCACCACTTACTTCAGAACGATTTTTTGTAGAATGAGTGCCTTGTCTTAGTGATGCTTGTTGTAAAATAATAGCATCATATAAGACTTTATCATTGGGGGTAATTCCAAATATTTCTTCATTTAATTTTAATTCTTTTACTTTTTCACCTTTAAGATTTAAAAGTTCTATCTTTTCCATCTTTTATCCTCCTTTCATCACATTGTTTATTATTGTTTTCACTTACGTTGTGATGATTATTCTGACACTTCTTCTGATGCAGGTTCAACAGATGTTTTTTCTGCCTTTTCATAAGTGATTAAGTCAGCTGCGGTATGTTTTACGCCTGGCTTTTTAACAGCAGTTTGAATAATAACTAAGCTTTTTTTAGGGCCAGGTACATTTCCTTTAATTAAAATTACATTGTTTTCTAAATCAACAGCTACAATTTCAAGGTTTTGAACAGTTGATTTTACATTCCCCATTTGTCCTGGTAATTTTTTACCTTTTAATACATGCATTGGTCTCATCGTTCCAAGAGAACCAACACCTCTATGATACTGAGAGCCGTGTCCCATGGGACCACGTGATTGGTTATGACGTTTGATGACACCTTGGAACCCTTTTCCTTTACTGATTCCTGTAACATCAACGATTTCACCAGCTGTAAAAACATCTGCTGCTAATACTTGTCCTAATGTGTAATCGCTTACGTTAACTCCTCTTATTTCTCTCAAGAAGCGCTTAGGTTCTGTATTTGCTTTCGCAGTATGCCCCATCTTTGGTTTTGAGCTTCTTTTTTCCGTTACGGTTTCATAACTTAATTGAATTGCTTCATAACCATCTTTTTCTGCTGTTTTAATTTGTGTAATTACATTAGGTTGAACTTCGACAACAGTGACTGGAATTAATTTACCTTCTTTAGTAAATACTTGGGTCATTCCTAGCTTTTTTCCTAAGATTCCTTTCTTCATAATATCCTCCTATTATATTGTTTTGATTTGAATATCAACACCACTTGGCAAATCCAAATGTGCTAATGCATCGATTGTATCCTTACTTGGATTTTTGATGTCAATTAATCTTTTGTGTGTACGCATTTCAAATTGTTCACGGCTATCCTTATATTTATGAACAGCACGTAAAATAGTGAATTTTTCAATTTCCGTTGGTAATGGCACTGGTCCTGAAATTTCTCCTCCACTTCTTTTAATGGTTTCAACAATTTTCGTTACAGCATTATCCAAAACTCTATGGTCATATGCTTTTAACTTGATGCGAACTTTTTGCGTTGACATATTTTATCCTCCCTTCGCCTATATCTAGTATAGACTTGCTCCGTGTGAATAACCCGATAGCTAATTGACAACTCAACCTAGCGTATCAGCAACCTCCCACATCTAAGCAGCCACACGTATTTAATTTTAACATGCTCTTTTTTAAATTGCAACCCTAAACTGCAAATTTTCTGTTATTTTTCAAAGCTTTCGTGCTAGTTTATGATAACAAAAAAGAAATTAGTCGTTTTTTCTAATCTCTTTTTCCATGATTGTATATTGTTGCAATTTTTGACCACCGATGGTATATAGGGTAAATGTGTTATTCTCGTAAATTAAATAACTCGCTGGGCTACCACCACGTGGTAGGGAGAGTGAACCAACACAAATATAAATTCTATCGTCCAATTTTTTAATATAAGGAATATGAAAATGGCCATAAATGAGAATTCCCTTTTGAAAGGAAAGTTGATGCCGACCTTCAAAACTAGCATCTTGCCCATGCGTTAAATATAAGTCAAGGTTTGCCACTTTCAGGTGATACATCCCCTCAAAGAAGGACAGAGCACTTCTTTGAACGTCGAGATCAGTATCACAATTACCGCGTAGGCACAGTAGTTTATCTTGATATTGCGATAGGAAGTCCTCTATTTGATCATTGAGAGGAATTTTCCCAACGTCAAGAAAAGGGGAAGTAGTATATAAATCCCCTAGTACTACCACTTTATCAAAGTGATCAAGATTAAGTTGTGATTTTAATATTTTCAAATTTGCTACTTTGCCATGAAGATCAGATATAAATAATATTCGCATTGGGAGTTAAGACTTAGGGATGATATCTTGTAAATCATAGAAAGTACCATCCATTTTTTGCGCTAAGACAGTCATTCCGTTTCCTGTTTGACCCTGGCTAAAAGAGGCATTATAAAATTTCACAATATTCTCAACTCCTACTATGGTCCCATAAGAAATAAAATTATTTTGTTGTACGGCCTTTTTGAGCGGTGTATACTCTACTGTTCCATCTTTCATCAGATAAAAAATCATAATACCAGTACTATCCTGACCAAAGCCCCCTAAATAAATGTCTTGTACTTCTTGAGAAAAATTAGTGACAGTATAGTTTTCTAAGGTATAGCTAGGACTCGTAGTATTACCATTATCAAGCCCTAAAGCAGCCATTAAACGAGCCCTGTTAATCCCTAATGTTACCCCCTTTTGAGTTTCATCCACAGTGATATTTATCCCATAGTCACCATTAGTATGGCTTAGAACATATTTATTTTGTTTATTAGTGATACACTTTGTTGAATCAAATCCCAAGAGAAGAGACTTGGTACTTTCATCACTACTTCCTTGTGGTTCTTCTGATTGATGATTTTGATTTTTCTTTTCTTCTTCAGTCTGATTATTTTGCGCTTCTTTTGGTGATGAACTGACTTTTAAGACGCCTTGTTGTCGTAAGAGCAGGAAAATAACTCCACAAACAACAATACCTATTAATATCCCTAATAATAGATAACGAATTTTGGTACTTTTCTTATTAGTAGATAATTGATCTACATGATAATTTTCATTCATATTATTTCCTCCTATTTTAATAGTAGCACAAAACTAGATTATTGTCATCTAAAATAACATTTCATATACTATTGGTAGGTGAAAGAAAATGTCTAATGTTACTCCTTGTATTTTTACGCTATCAGCGTTTTTAACAGCCAATATCTTAAAAAGCGATTTAACACTAGAAGAACAGCATAGTTTTGGTCATTGGTTAGAACTTGTAGGGCAAGCAATGATCACTAATGTTAGCCAGCAAATATTGATAAATAGCATTCAATCTTCTTCGAATAATGCTACTAATTCTGTCAAATAATGGAGCAATAAAAGTAGCTTTTTTTATTCTTCTTTATTGCTAGCGCGCATAATACTATTCTTACCAAACTTTTCTGTTAATTCGTCCATTACCTTTTCTACTTGATCTTGCTTATTTTCATCCAGTTTATCAAACAGAGACAATTGTTCTTTCCGCTCTTTTGTCAAATCAGAAAATCGTACCCCAATATTACGAATGGCATCTTCTTTCCAACTACACTCAAATAAAGTGATTATCTGTTGGTATATTTCTTGGGTAGTACTGGTTGGATTGGCTAAGGTTAGTTGATGGGAATAGCTTTTAAAGAGATTGTTTTTGTAAGTAATAGCAATTGTTTTGGTATAGAGTTTTTGCTTTCTAAGGGCAAACGCTAATTCTTCTACTTCTTTCGCTAATACTTTTAATAATTCTTCCTTTTTTATATAGTCATATGGTAAGGTTCGAGAAATACTAATTCCCTTATTTTTTGGTTGGTGTTGCGCGACAGGACTATCATCCTTCCCCCAAGATGCTTCTTTAAGGTAAAGACCTTGACTTTTGAAATAACGTTGTAATAAAGAAGCGGGCGTACTTGCTAATTGCCCAATTGTTGTAATTCCTAATTGTTGAAGCTTTTGAGATGATTTTTTGCCTACCATAAATAAATCCCCTACTGGTAGAGGCCACATTTTTGTCTTTACTTCGTGTGGATAAAGGGTATGTACCTTATCAGGTTTTTCAAAATCACTAGCCATTTTGGCACAAAGCTTGTTTGCTCCAATACCAATATTGACAGTAAAGCCAAACTTTTCTTTAATTTCTTGGCGCATTCTATTGGCTAAGGCATCGTAATCATCGCCATATAAAAGCCTAGTGCCACTCATATCTAGGAAGCACTCATCAATAGAAAATTGTTCAATTACGGGTGTATAAGTTGCTAGATATTGATAAAGGAGATGAGACTGTTGTTGATACCACTCATAATTCGCAGGAAAGGTTTGCAGTTGAGGGCATTTGAGACGAGCGGCATAAATGGTTTCGGCAGTAACAATGCCATACTTTTTGGCCACTGGACTTTTCGCTAGAACAACACCTTTACGTAAGGATTCATCGCCTCCAATGATCGCAGGAATCGTTCTTATATCCAAAGGATATCCTTGCTTTAATAAATAGATGGCCGTCCAAGATAGAAAGGCATTATTGACATCTACATGAAAGATAATCCGCTGCATATTTCTTTCCTCCTTCCTCTTTTCATTGTATTATACATTTGTTCGTTATTCAATAGGAATTTTTTAACAAAAAAGAACACGTTTTTCAGTGTCCACTTTTCTCCTCCTGCTAAAGTATTAGTCCTTCTTTCTATGATTGATTAAACTTTCTCCCGTCATTTCCTTTGGTTTAGCAATTTCCAAATAGTCTAAAATAGTCGGCGCTAAATCCCCTAACTTTTTGCTGCCGGCACGAAAGGTCAAGTTTTTATCTGTAATAATGCAAGGAACGGGACTGGTAGTATGAGCGGTAACGATATTTCCATGTTCGTCTTCCATTATTTCGGCATTTCCATGATCGGCTGTTAAAAACATAGTAAACCCTTTTTGCTTACACAGTTCATAAAGTCTTCCAATGTTTTGATCAACGGCCTGAACAGCTTCCACTACTTTGGCAAACTTACCGGTATGCCCTACCATATCACAATTGGCATAATTTAAAATAATCACATCATAGCTATCCATTATTTCAGTTAATTTATTTGTAATTTCAGGAGCGCTCATGCTAGGATATAAATCATAGGTAGCTACTTCCTTCCGAGGAATAATCACTTTATCGGTTCCCCTTAAATCTTTCTCCTCACCACCATCAAAGAAGTAGGTTACATGAGGATACTTGCTAGCTTCGGCAATTCGTAGCACTTTTTTATTAAGTGATGCTAAATAACTCCCTAAAGTATTGACTAAGTGATGTGGAGGAAAAGCAATGGTCGCTAAAACGCTATGCTCTACACTCATCATAGTTACTAAGGGAACATTTTTAAATTGATGCGTAGGAAATTCAGTAAACTCAGGATTTGTTAAAGCAGTGAATAATTGTGTAATCCGATCAGGTCGAAAATTTAACATAACCATTCCATCGTTTTCTTTTAATTGTCCACCCGATGCTACTTTTACAGGAACAATAAATTCATCGGTTAAGCCTTGTTGATAGGCTTTCTTTATATAACTATCAATATCTGTAATCACGGCTGTCTTCTCGTCTACTAACAAGTGATAATACTGCTCTGTTAAATCCCACATTCTTTCACGATCCATGGAATAATAACGCCCGGAAATATCAACTAATTTTCCTACTCCTAATTGCTCCATTTTATCCACAAGACTGTGGATAAACGTTAGAGATATTTTAGGTAAGGTATCCCGACCATCTAGAAAGGCATGGATGGCAACCTTTTTTACTTGTTCTTCTCGACATAGTTCAAGCATTGCATAAAAATGATCTATATGAGAGTGCACACCACCATCGCTTAGTAATCCAAAAATATGTAAGGTAGACTGATTTTTTTTACAGTGAGCTATTACGTCTTTTAAGGCTTTGTTTTGGTAAAAGGTACCATCGGCAATGGCATGATTGATCTGCATTAATGGTTGATCAACTACTCGCCCTGCCCCTATGTTTAAATGCCCTACTTCACTATTACCCATTTGTCCTTGTGGCAAGCCAACAGCATTTCCACTAGCCTGCAATAAAGTATGAGGATAATGATCCCAGAGTTTTTGAATATTATTAGGGCATGCCGCAGCAATAGCATTTCCTTTCTTTTCTTCACGATAACCATAGCCATCCATAATAGTTAATATCACTTTCTTCATTTAATTCTCTCCTTTCTGGTTTTGTTTAATAAGGTTGTTCGTTTAAGCAAAAAACAGCATAAACTGGTAAATATTGCACTCCTTTTTTGGTAGCAAAGTTGTTTTCAGTAATCCGATAAGCCTCAGTTACAATAAACTTTTTCATAAAAACAGATAAACTTTTTACTTTAGAACCACTTCTCGTAGCAATTTCAATGGGAATAATCTTTCCTAAGCGATTTTGGATGACAAAATCCACTTCGGCTTTGCCTTCTGATTGATAGTAATATAAAGAATACCCGGCTTCCATTAAAGTATGGGCAATATGATGTTCATAAAGAGTGGCTTTTAATTCTTCGTCCTGAAGTAATTTCTGTTTCGTTAAATGAAGTCTGTTACTCAATATACCATCATCTGTATAATATAATTTAAAACTATCAAGTTCACGACAACTGGATAGTGGTGACTTTACCGTAGTGATTTTATAACTACGATAGACTAATTGATTATTGACTAAATATTTGATGACACTTTCATACTCTTTTGCCCTCCTTCCAGAACCTAATAAGCCATATTGGAATTTTTTATTTCTTTTTTGTAATTGTTGCGGAAGACAATTTAATACTTCTACGCCTCTTGGAATATCTATCAAGTTTTTACAACTAACTAATTCTGAGCGATAGGTATCAAAAATTTTCTCTTGAATACTAATTTGGTGAGCAGCGCTTTGTTGATTTATAAAAGCTTTCACTACTTCCGGGTAGCCACCAGTTAGTAAATAGTCCATAAAGAAATCTAAGGCTTTCGTATGTGCAGCACAACTTTTATGATGTGCGTAAGCATAACGAATTTTGTCACTTAATGCTCTTTCTCCACGCGCCCACAAATATTCTTCAAAGTCCATCTCATTCATCATTTTATATTGCAATTCTTCCCCACGAAATTTAAGAATATTCTCTTTACTAGAGGTAATGGCAATCACATGATATTCATTGCGATCAAAACCAAAGAGTTTAATTCCCTTAATGATTTCTTCATCATTGACATTATCAAAAACAATTAAAGTATTATCTTTATCTATTTCTACGCCACATAGGGAAGTGAAGGCAATCGCTAAACGATCAATTGCTCGTTCTTTTTTAAATAATTGTTGTAAGGCTTCATTTTCTGTGGTATTAATATAAGCTACTTTTTTGTAATAATTGTGCCCAAATTCTAGGACCGCATAAGTTTTGCCAATTTGTTTACCACCAAAAAGTAATAACGGTTTGCGAATTAAATCATTTTTCCATTTCAGAAAGAATTTCATAATTTTTCGTTCCATAAATTGTTATCACCTCACATATTTCATAAATTAAGTATAGTTTATGTTGCTAAAAGTGTCAAGATTAGTAGCGTTATAAGCGCAAATAAAAAAGACTACTACTGCTCGTCTTAGTACTACTGTCTAATGGCATCTTGATGAAATTCTAGACGAAGTTTATCGGCTACGGTTACAATAAATTCCGAATTTGTCGGTTTCGCTTTATCAATGTCAACACTATGACCAAAGATTTCCTCCATTAATTGCCAGTTACCACGATTCCAACTGACCTCAATAGCATGACGAATAGCACGTTCGACTCTTGAGACGGTTGTATCAAATTTTTCAGCAATGTCAGGATATAATTCTTTCGTAATCCCACCAATCACTTCAGGTCGTTCAAAAAGAACAGTTACTCCTTCGCGAATATATTGATAGCCCTTAATATGGGAAGGAACCCCTAATTCATGTAGAATTTTGGTAATCGATACTTGTAAATTATTATAGCGCATATCAATTGTTTTACGACTGAATTCATCATCACTATTACATTCTAAAATACGCTTTTCTAAATCACTTAATTCAAACGGTTTTAAAATAAAGTAACTGATTCCTAATTCACTTGCTTGCCGAATGACATCTTGGGTATTAAATGAGGTTAGGACAATCACTTTTTTCTGCATCCCCTTCTCATGCATTTCTTTTAATACCTGCATACCATCTTTCTTGGGCATAATTAAGTCCAGTAAGATGACATCATATTTATCTTGGGAGTTTTCAATAAGATCTAATCCTTCTACTCCATTATGAGCAGTTAAGCTGATGTTTATTTCCTCATGTTCACTGAAGTACTCCTCTACCATGGTTACTAATTCAATATTATCATCAATCATTAATACGTTGGTTTTTTTCATTTTCTCTCCTTCCATATACTACCACGCATTTTTATTATATACCAGGATAAAAGAAATTGATAGAGCAAAAAAAAGAAGATTTTGTCGAATTTGTCAAACTTCTTTTTTCTTCGTATTAGGAAGGCAATTTGGCTAGTAATTGTTGCAAAGTAGTTAAATTAAGACTAACTCCTCCTAATAAAATACCATCCAGTAAAGGAATTTTGGTGATAATATCAATATTTTTGACATTAAGGCTACCTCCATAGAGAACTGGACAATTGTACTTTCTTTTTAGCATAGATACTACTTCACTGATATCACTAGCTTCAGGAATTATTCCACTACCAATAGCATAGAGCGGCTCATAAGCGATGATAAATGATCCTTTTACTTTAGAAGATATTAACTGGTCCAGTTTTTGCTGTAAAACTTCTAAGTAGGTTCCAGCTTGATGTTCTTGCAGCGTTTCGCCAATACAAATGATAGGAATTAAAGAGGTCGCTAACGCTCTTTGTAATTTTTGAGAAGCTAGAGAAAGCGTCTCTTGTTGATAAAGGTGTCGTTCACTATGATTAATTAAAACATAACTTACCCCTAATGATTTTAGTGCTTCGCCAGATATTTCGCCGGTATATGCCCCTTTTGGATAACAACTGAGATCCTGACTTCCTAGATTTTCTATGTTTTGACATAACCCTAAATAACAGGTACTAGGAAATAAGAGCAATTGATGATTATAGGTTTGTAATTTTTGGTATTCTTGTAAATAGGTTAGCATCTGTGATGACAATAGCTGACTTTTATGGTTAAGAGCAACAATCATTCATTTTTCTCCTTCTTTTCTTTACGATTTTTAAAAACGCGTCTGACAATACTAGAAAAATCTTTTTTATTATTAAAGTTTTTAATAGCCACTTGATAAACCTCTAAAACACTTGTTGCAAAGGAAGAAAGGGAATATTTTTTAATACTGTTACGGGCAGCTTTGCTTAAGGAAAGATATTGATTTTTATCGTGCGCTAATTCTTCTATAATTTCGGCACATCCTCGTTCCGTGGCAAAGAAACGACCATTAACGCCTTCCGTTACCATAGTGTGAAATGCTTCATCTTCAATACAGACAACTGGTTTGGAAGCGGCTAGTGCTTCAATGACCGTTAATCCTTGCGTTTCTGTGATAGATGCCGTTACAAAAAGATCACAACAATGATAATAAAGCGGCATTTCGGTTAAGGGTACACGTCCTGCAAAAAGAGTAATTTCTTCAACGTCCCATACTTTGGCATCAGCCTCATATTTTTCTTTATCTGGTCCATCACCGACAAATAGTAGTTTAATATTTTTGTTATTTCGTTTCACTATTTGCATCATTTTTAACAGAAACTCAATATTTTTTTCTTGTGCAAGACGACCCACAAATAAAATGACAAAATCACTTTTTTTATAACCTAGACTACGCCGTAGTTTGGCTACTTGAGTCATATTGATATTTTCTTGATAAAAACTTTGGGCATCAATTCCCGTTGGAACAATAAAAATATCCTTATTATAATGATATTCATCACGGAATAAGTGATACGTCTTAACGGTTGGAACAATAAAGGCATTAGCCGTACTATCACAGTAAAACTTACTTAAATATTCCACGGCTTTTTTGCAGCCCATGTCAAAATATTTATGATTTCTAGAAATATAGTAAGTATAGTCCTTATACATTGTATGATACGTATGAACTAAGGGAATACCATATTGTTTGGCAAACAGACGAGCAAATATACCCATACATAATTCTGTTTGTGAATGAATAACATCTAAATTCCAGGATTTAATTTGGTTTAATACCTTTAGAGGATAGATACTAGCCACTCGATAATCGTATATTCCAAGAGGAAGCCCTGGTACTTTTAAAACCTTTTGTTGTTCATTATATGAATAAGTGGTGGCATCCTGTCCAACTGTCACTATATAAACTGTATGCCCTTGTTGCTCTAATGCCTTTTTCAATGTATCGATACTTGTGGATACCCCATTAATAAATGGGGGATAACTATCTGTAAAAATTCCTATGCGCATGATTTTTTCCCTCCTTGATGGAAATTAAATAAGATACCTCCTATCATCATTCCTAGATAATACGTAATAAAACGCCAAATAATCATCATAGCACTTAACTCACTACCAGGCAGGAAGTTGCTAAACATCTGCATAAATCCATATTCAATTCCTCCCGTTGCTCCAGGGATGGGAACAAAGGAACCAATGATTAGAACATAAGCGGATGCTACTAATGTTTTGCTGATGGTTAAAGAGGTATAGTCATGAAGACTATATGCTAAAAATAAAGGAATAATATAGTAGGCGGCTAGCCCTAGTAAGTTTAAAATAATACCTAAGGCAAATAGACCTTTTTTATCTTTCATTTCATTTGTATATTGATGAAAGTCGGTTAAACGTTCTTCCCACTTTTTAAGTGTATTTTCTTTATTTTTAATGAACTTTAGTCGAGAGAAAATATTAATTAATAAATGGAGAGTGAACTTTGTAAACTTTTTAGAGGTAGCAATGAAAAAAATAAAAATAGCGACTATTAAATTGATGAGAAATCCTAGCAAAATTAAGTTTTTCAACAGACTATTATTGACTAATATTTGAGTCTTAGCATTATATAAAACGGCGAATAAGCCAAATAAAACTAAGGCTAGTTGATAGACAACAAAGTTTTGCATGATAATATTTGTTGCTTTTGTCGTCCGTTGACCATGTTCTTTCAGCATATAGATTTCCATGGGCTGCCCCCCAGTAGAAAATGGCGTAATTCCATTAAAGAACTGGGTAATAATCGTATGTTCTAACGCTTCTTTTAAAGATAATTTTGTCTTTTCATTGACCCAGTAATAATTGACCAGCGCTTTAAAAAATAAATATAGAAAATAAAAGAAAAAGGCTAACAGAATAAAGCGATAATCCATTTTTTGCATTATTGCTATTACAGAAGAGACATCATCTTTTAAAGAAAGATATAATACTAAGATCGTAATAATTAGAATAATCAGGCTATTTCTTTTTAAATTTTTCATATGACCTTTTCCTTTACTACCTCTTCTTTTGTCTTCATATAAATGATACTGTTTGCTTCTTTTCCTAAAGATAAAAATCCTAAATTCTGTAAATTCTGGGCAAGGAATGGATCTTCCCCTGTCGTCTTGATAAATACATTTTCCATTCCTAAGTCTTGAAATGCATAATCAATGGCTAGCGCTACTAACTTCCGTTTTTTGGTAGGACGTTTTTCTGTGATTTGTGGAAATTCTAAAAAACATTGCCCTAGGTCACGTTCTCCATGAATATAACAGTAATCAACTATTGTATTATTTGCAAAAAGACCTAGATACGTATCAATAAAAGGATGATACGGCAGCTGATTTTCTTTTTTTTGTTGTTTAAAAATTTTGGCTACATTATCTATATTGTTTCGTAGACAAAAGTCATTTAATAATTCAATATGATCATCTTTATTAGGATTGATTATTTCTATTCTTTTTTCATTCATGTTTATACCTCAGGAATAGTTTCTAATCCTGGCAACTTTTGGCCTTCTAAGTATGCTAAGGTGGCACCTCCACCAGTTGAGACATGGTATAGGTTAGTAGTTAAGTTTAATTGTTTAGCGGCAGCGACCATATCTCCGCCAGCTAATACGGCTTTATTAGATTGTTGATTAATAAAAGTTAATAATTGTTTTGTTCCCTGTTGATATTTTTCAAATTCGTAAACACCTAAGGGTCCATTCCAGAGAATTGTGTTTGCTTCTTGTAAATAACGTTCAAATAAGGAGATTGTCTCAGGGCCAATATCTAATCCTATTTCATTAAATTCTATTTCATTAATAGCTTTCAATTTCCGAGAAGAGTGATTACTAAATTCGGTACTGGTCATTACATCTATTGGTAGAATAATTTTATCAGAATATGTTGTTAATAGCTTCTCACAGAAACCGAGAGTTTCTTTATCAATCAGAGAATTGCCAACTTCATAGCCATCGGCTTGTAAAAAGCTGAAAGCCATGCCGCCACCAATTAATATTTTAGCGCACTGGGGTAATAAATGTTCGATTAACCCTATTTTATCTTTCACTTTAGCACCACCTAAAATTATCATAAATGGTTTATCAGGATGAAAAAGATAATCTAAAGCGGTTAGTTCTTTGGCCACTAAAAATCCAATACCACTGGGCAGATAAGCACTGATACCAACATTAGAAGCATGACGACGATGTAGGGTCCCAAACGCATCATTAATAAAAATGTCGCCTAAGCCTGCCCAATATTTAGCTAATTCAGAATCACAATTACTTTCTTTGTTACCTTCTAGATCTTCATAGCGCGTATTTTGCAATAATAATACTTGCCCATTGGTTAAAGCTTGTACTGCATTTTCGACTTCTTTTCCTCTTGTCTTAGGAACAAATAAGATTTTTCTTTGAAGTAATTCTTCAAGACGTTGAGCGACAATTTTTAAGTCATTTTTAGCTAAGTCTGTGGGGCTATTAATCCTTCCTAGGTGCGATAGAACAATCACTTTAGCACCATGTTCTAAAGCATAGTCAATGGTTTCTAAGCTTTTTTGGATTCTAGTATCATCTAATATTTTTCCTTCTTTTAAGGGGACATTTAAATCACTGCGAATTATAACTTTTTTGCCTTTTAACCTAAAATCCTTAATCGTTTTTTTCATCACACTCATCCTTTCTTTCTAAGTATAGCATTTTTTTAGCTTAAAAAAAAGAGCCTTGCTCCTTTCTAACAACTTTGTAAGGTAGCAAAATATTTAGCCGTACGTACCATTTGAGCTGAGTAACTCATTTCATTATCGTACCAGGCCACTACTTTCACTAGTTGTTCACCTTCTACCTCATTTACAGAGGTTAACAAACTATCGACTAAAGCCCCATAGCGCATACCAATTGTATCACTAGAGACAATGGGGTCAGTCGTATACCCTAAGGTCTCATTACAGTGTTCCTTTAAGGTAGTATTAATTTCCTCTACTGTCACTTTGCGTTTTAATTTCAATACTAAGTCAATGACGGATCCTGTGATTACAGGGACACGCATCGCCGTTCCTGCTAATTTACCTTCCAAATTAGGAAGAACTTTGCCAATCGCACTAGCAGCCCCAGTAGAGGCAGGGACAATATTCGCAGCACTTGCTCTTCCCCGACGGGCATAAATCCCTTTTTTGTGTGCCACATCCAAAGTAGCTTGATCATTTGTATAAGCATGTACAGTCGTCATATATCCTTGTTCAATCCCAAAACTATCTTCTAACACTTGTAAAACAGGCGCTAAACAATTTGTAGTACAACTAGCTGCAGAAATGACTTGTTCTTCCCCTGTTAATGTTTGCTGATTTACATTATAGACAATTGTTTTTAAATCGCCTTTAGAAGGTGCGGAAATCACAACTTTCCTAGCACCAGCTTCAATATGAGCAAGCGCTTTCTCAAGTGATGTAAAGAAACCGGTACATTCGTAGACAACATCAATGGCTAGGTCCTTCCAGGGTAAGTTACTAGGATCTTTTTCCTTAAAAATCTTGATTTTTTTATCCCCAACGACTAGATAATCTTCTTCAGCATGTATTTGATCCTGTTTATATCCTCGATGGGAGGTGTCATATTTTAATAAATACGCTAATTGTTCAGCATCTGTTAAATCATTAATTGCAACAATTTCAAATGCTTCATCTTCCTCCATTAACCGAAATACTAGCCGACCAATTCTCCCAAACCCATTAATTGCTACTTTTATCATTTTATCTCTCCTTTTTATTAGTTTGTCCCGCTATCATTGGGAACAAACATATTTTCTTCAATTTTTATTGCTGGGTCTTTGGCATTTTTAGCAATGCCATAATTATAGGCTAAAATAATAATGGCAATCATAATAATTAGAAAAAAACTAATAAATCCAATCATTACCCCTATACTAAAGCCCTGTTGGTTAAGACGTTTCATTGTATCACCTCTACTTTATAGTATTTCAACGGCCGCAAATTTGTTTAATATTTCTTGGTAAATCTGATACCAACTATATACACGAACAATATTTTTACCTTTACAATTTTGATTGTAGGGAGCATCAAATACAAATACGGGAATAATGTTTTGAATCATTTCGATATTAGAGGTTTTATCTTCAATCATCAAGTCTAAATTAGCAGCTAGACATTTTTGTTTTTTGTTCGTACTTCCCGTAATTATTTCGTCGTATTCAATGTTATATTTAGCTAACCATTCTTTAACATAAAAGTCAATGGTTCCATTATATTGATGAGTTAAGTATTGATTATCTCTTGCTGTTAGAATAATAATTTGATGATGATTTTGCCGCAGACGATGGATTACTTCACTAGCAAAAGGACGAGGCGGAATAGCAATTAGTAAATCAAAGATATATTGACGCCAAAATTCTTTATTTTCTTCCGTCGTTAAATAGAATTGATCTTCCATATAGTACTTGGTAGGATCAAAGCCACGATTAATATGATGATCTAAGCAAAATTTTGACCCTAGCGAAAAGTGCCACTCTGCTACGTCATTTAATACTCCATCGATGTCCACTCCAATTCTCATACTGACCATCCCTTCTATTTCATTGTAGCAAAGCCAACAAAAAAAAGAAAGACTGCCTTGCTAATTTGTCTTACTTTGACAGAACTTAAGGTTTTTTAAGGTAAACTTTAGCTGTTACTGGATAATGATCACTAGGAAATACTCCATTATAACTTTCTTTTTTTAGATAGCAATCCACTAGTTCAAAGTCATCTGTTAATAAAATATGATCGATGGCAGCTTGATAAGGGAGTGCTCGAAAAGTAGACCCTAGACCTTTAGCCGCATCATAGAGATGATGTCTTTTACACATTTCATTCAATTTAGCTTGGTAAGTCATATTAAAATCACCTGTAATAATCTTAGCCTTATCAGATGGGTTAGAAAGAGTAAATATTTTTTCTAGTTGTGTAATTTGGAAGTTTCTAGTTCTTTGAAACAGATGATCTAGGTGTACATTAAATAACTCTATGGGCTGTTGGTTAACCATTACTTTGGCCCAATTACATGACCGAGGCATAGTGCATAATAAATTTTTACTACCAGGCTGATAGATATTAGGCCCTAAAGAGTAAATTTTAGAACTGAGGACTTCTATTTCCTTCTTAATTAAGATAGTATTAGCTATATCATCAATGTGCCGATCGTTAGTTCTTGCTGCTGCTACGAACTGATATTCTGGTAAAAGCTTTTCTAAATACTTACGCATAGAAGTAGCCATTTCTTGGGTTCCTACAATATCTGGCTGTTCTTCATAGATCACACTAGCAATGGGGCCAAGACGTTTTAACCAATAGGTTTTAGATTTGGTAATTGTCAAATTATTTTTTAAATTGAAAGTCATAATTTTTAATTTTTTCATAAGATCCTCTATTCTTTTTTAATACGGGAGCGAAAGACGCATAATAAATTTCCATAAGGGCATATCATTCGAGATGTTTAAGCGGGGGATTTCATAGTCCTGATCTTGGCGACGGGCTTTGCGATGCTCTTTTTTAGGACCAAAAGTAAAGGCTAATTTATAATGTTGTTGTTTTAATACTTTTTGAATCGCATCATTATGTTCCCCGAAAGGGTAAGCAAAATAGGGACTAGAGAGTAAATCATTCATTTTCTCAAAGTCTTGTGTTAAGAACTTCTCGCCCTTATCTATCATCCCACGTTCATGTAAATAATAGGAATGTGAGGCAAAGGTGATATTAGGATATTCTTGTTGGGCCTTCCGTAGTGTTTCTTTGTCCATATAGTTGGAAAAAGATCCTGTTTCATTTTGACCAATATAGAAAACAACTGCTTGCATTTGATATTTTTTTAATAAAGGAAAGGCTAATTCATAATTTGATTGATACCCATCATCCATGGTAATTAAGACACTTTTACGAGGAATTTGACAGGTGTTTTTTTTAAAACAATAAAATTCTTCTAAGGTTAGGGTTTTATAATGGTGTTTTTTTAAATAAGCTAGTTGTTCCTCAAAATGTTCAATATTCATAACTAAATTATCTTTTTGTTCTAAACTATTTAATTGTTGGGAAGTAGCAAAGGAATGATAAGTTAAAACAGCTACCTTTTGTTCCCGATAAAGTACCAGTAATAGGATCATTATTAATAGTAAGGTATTAATTATGATAAGCAATAATTTTTTCATTATTTCACTTCCTAATTTTAGTATAACCAAATTTATATTTTTTGTAAATGTCACTAAAAATAATGAAACTAAGGAGCAGTATGAAGCTTGCTTTGTCCTGTTTTATAATCAATATCAATTCCCTCTTGTACATTATAGACAAAAACATTAAAGCTCATTCCTTTTCCTTCATCTTCTACGGATTGAGCTTCTATTTGCACCCCGCTAGCGAGTAAATTTTCACCTTCAAAAATAGGGGTAACACGATAGAGAACATGATTTTTTGTCTTTTTAATGTAAGCTGCTACTTTGTTTTCAAATTCTAACATTCCTACGGTATTCATATATCTTGTACATGTAATCAAATTTTTGGGATTAGCATTTTCACCAGTTAATTGGTAGCCGATTAAATGACAGCGATTATACAGGAATTTGCCACTCACAATATCATATTTTGAAAGTTGCCAGCCTGATGGTTTTATTTGGCCAATACTTTCACGTTTCGTAGTAGGCATTGTCTCTTCCCCAATGTTAGCGAACGCTACTCCACATCTACTTAAATTATCTAAATCACTATAATATTCAAAAGAAGTGGTGGTTCTTTGCTTTTCTTTGAAGTGCGGCTGATTATTATTTAGTGGTACATAGGAAGCTCCGGTATAGGGAGGAATACTATTGATATCATAGGAAAAAACAGAAACTTCCCTGCTGGGTGGTATCATATTTTTTTGAGTGAAGGTGTTGATAGTAACTAATAAAAGAATGGTAAAACAAGCAATACTACCTTTTATCACATTTTGTCTTAGTCTTTTGGTATTTTTTTTCATTTCTATCATCCTTATATTTTCTAATATTAGTATAGCAGTTTTTCATCAAAAAAAGAATAGGTAACCCTATTCCATAAACTCATCTTCTAATTTATCTAACGGTTCTTCATCAAGAAATTCACTTTCTAGTTCGTAAGATATATCTCGATATTGTTTTAATCCTGTTCCTGCTGGGATTAGTTTTCCAAGCAAGACGTTTTCTTTTAAGCCCTCTAAATGATCAACTTTTCCACGAATTGCAGCATCTGTCAAAATTCTAGTTGTTTCCTGGAAAGAAGCGGCTGATAAGAAAGAGTCTGTTTCTAGCGAGGCTTTGGTAATTCCTAGTAAAACTGGACGACCCGTCGCTGGACGTTTTCCTTTTAAGATAATATCTTTATTACCTTCCGTAAATTCTCTAAAATTGACAAGGCTACCCGGTAAAAATTTAGTATCTCCACCTTCGACAATGCGAATTTTAGAAATCATCCGTCGGGCAATAACTTCAATATGTTTATCAGAAATTTCTACCCCTTGAGAACGGTAGGTATTTTGTACTTCTTTCAAGATATATTCCTGCGTTGTAATTGGATCTGTAACATCTAATAGTTCTTTTGGACTAATAGCACCATTAGTGAGGCGATCTCCACAGTGAATTTCATCACCTTTTTCAACACAAAGTTTAGCACCATAGTTAGAAACATGTTCTTTTGTTTCTACTTTATTGGTTATGCTAATTTTATATTTGCCATGGTCTTCACTAATTTTAGAAACTTTTCCATCAATTTCAGCAATCGTAGCTTTTCCTTTTGGATTACGAGCTTCGAATAATTCTTGAACTCTGGGAAGACCTTGTGTAATGTCTTCCCCACCAGCGACACCTCCTGTATGGAACGTACGCATGGTTAGTTGGGTTCCTGGTTCTCCAATTGATTGAGCGGCCATAACACCGACAGCCTCTCCAATTTCTACTAAATTACCCGTAGCAAGATTGCGACCATAACACCGTTGGCAAACACCTTTTTCTGTGTTACAAGTTAAAATTGTACGAATTTCTACTTCTTCCACACCAGCAGCAATAATTTTTTCAGCAAGTGATTCGGTAATTAAATCATTTCGTTCTACTAATACTTTTTTGGTTTGTGGATCAATCACCTTTTTACTAGCAAAGCGACCCACAATTCTGTCATAAAGACTCTCAATTACGGAACCACTTTTATCGTTGATAAAGGCTCTTGCTACTACCCCTTGTTCCGTACCACAATCTTCTTCTCGAATGATTATATCTTGGGATACATCTACTAATCGTCTCGTTAAGTAGCCAGAATCGGCTGTTTTTAAAGCGGTATCGGCACTACCTTTTCGAGCAGAGTGGGTAGATAAGAAGAATTCTGATACAGATAGGCCTTCTTTAAAGTTCGAAAGAACAGGAATTTCAATCGGATCACCATTAGGTTTTTGCATTAAACCACGCATACCAGCGACCTGAGTAAACTGTGATAAACTACCACGAGCCTTAGAGTGCATCATGATAAAGATCGGGTTATCTACTTGTTCTTTAGAGATTTCTTCAAGTTCATCTTGTACCTTATCTTTAACACTATGCCAAATTTCTATTACCTTTTGGTGACGTTCTTCTTCTGTAATTAATCCACGTGCGTATTGTTTATTAATTTTATTAACAAGACTTTGTCCTTCTTCCACAAATTCTTGTTTATGTTCACTAGTAGATACATCACTCATTGCAACAGTAATTCCTGCAATGGTTGAGTAGTAGAATCCTAAATCCTTCATTTTATCAAGCATGGCGGATGTTTCTGTTGTTTTATAACGTTTAAATACCTGAGCGATGACTTTTTCAAGTGTCCCTTTAGCAAAGGGTTTGACAAGCGGCATTTTAGTAATTTCCTCTTTAATGTTACTACCCTTTTTAAGAAAGTATTTATTAGGGGTAATTTTTTGAATATTATCATCGGTTGGTTCATTAATATAAGGGAAAGAATCTGGTAAAATCTCATTAAACTTAATCTTTCCTACGGTGGTTACTAAATATTTACCCCGTTGTGTTTCCGTAAATAGCTTATACTTAAAAGAATCAACAGGAATGGCAATTCTGGTATGTAGCGTAACTTCACGTCTTTCATAGGCCATTAAGGCTTCATTACAATTTCTAAAGACCCGTCCTTCTCCTTCTTCAAAGGCTTTTTCCATGGTAATATAATAATTCCCTAATACCATATCCTGTGATGGTGTAACAATGGGATCCCCTGATTTTGGATGAAGGATATTATTTGATCCCAACATTAATAATCTAGCTTCTGCTTGCGCTTCTTCGGACAAGGGAACATGAACAGCCATTTGATCTCCATCAAAGTCGGCATTAAAGGCAGGACATACTAATGGATGTAGACGAATCGCTTTGCCACCTACTAGAATTGGTTCGAAAGCTTGAATTCCTAAGCGATGAAGCGTTGGAGCACGGTTTAATAGAATAGGATGTTCTTTAATCACATCTTCCACCACATCCCAAACAACTGGATCTTGATTTTCAATTAAGCGTTTCGCTGCCTTGATATTATGAGCAATATCACGATCTACTAGACCATTAATAACATGCGGTTTAAAAAGTTCAAGTGCCATTTCTTTTGGGATACCGCATTGATACATTTTTAAACTTGGCCCTACTACAATGACCGAACGACCAGAATAGTCTACTCGTTTTCCTAGTAAGTTTTGCCGAAAACGGCCTTGTTTACCTTTTAACATGCTAGAAAGTGATTTCAAAGGACGATTTCCAGCACCTGTAACACTTCTACCTCGGCGACCATTATCAAATAGGGCATCGACTGCTTCTTGAAGCATTCTTTTTTCATTTTGAATAATAATCCCAGGAGCCCCTAAATCGATTAATTTTTTTAAACGATTATTACGGTTAATTACTCGACGGTATAAATCATTTAAATCACTGGTAGCAAAGCGACCACCATCTAATTGGATCATTGGCCGAAGTTCAGGAGGAATTACCGGAATACAATCTAAAATCATCCATTCTGGACGTTGTCCTGATTGATAAAAAGCATCTAATACATCTAAGCGTTTTAGTAATCTAGTCCGTTTTTGTCCAAGGGCCGTTTCTAATTCTTTATTTATTTGATCAATATCTTGTTTAATATCAACCTTTTTTAATAATTCACGAATCGCTTCCGCACCCATTCCTACTTTAAAACCATTGCCATATTTTTCATAGTAAGCCCGGTATTCTTTTTCTGATAGTGTTTGTTTATTTTCTAAAGGCGCATTGCCTTTATCAATTACTACATAACTAACAAAGTATAATACTTCCTCTAAATCTCTTGGACTCATATCAAGAACAAGGCCCATCCGACTGGGAACACCTTTAAAGAACCAAATATGAGATACTGGACTGGCTAGTTCAATATGACCCATGCGTTCCCGTCGCACCTTTGCCTTAGTTACCTCTACTCCACAACGGTCACAGACAATATTTTTATAACGCACCCGTTTATATTTTCCACAAGCACATTCAAAATCTTTAGTAGGTCCAAAAATCTTTTCACAGAATAGTCCATCACGTTCTGGACGAAGAGTCCGATAATTGATAGTTTCTGGTTTCTTAACTTCACCATGTGACCATTCACGAATTTTTTCAGGAGATGCAATGCCAATTCTTATGGCATCGAATTTGTTTACTTCCATCATTATTCATCATCTCCTTCCATTTCTTCTTCAACGAATTCAAATTCAACCTCGTCCTCATCTAATTCATCTTCAACTTGTTCTAAGTCTGCTAATGGTTCATCTTTTTCTTTAGTATCATTAAGAGGAGTAATATTGATATCATCACTGAAGGCATTCTCAACTTCCTCTTCAGATTCTTCAATTTCTTTTAATTGTAGAGCCTCTCCTTGATCATTAATAATAGAAATATCTAATCCCAGTGCTTGGAATTCTTTCATTAGTACTCTAAAGGATTCTGGAACTCCTGCTTGATTGATTTCTTGACCCTTAACAATAGATTCATAAACCTTCACTCGTCCAATGACGTCGTCTGATTTAACGGTCATCATTTCTTGAAGGGTATACGCTGCTCCATAGGCATATAGTGCCCATACTTCCATTTCCCCAAAACGTTGACCACCAAATTGTGCTTTACCACCTAGTGGTTGTTGGGTTACTAAAGAGTAAGGTCCTGTACTACGAGCATGTAATTTATCATCAACCATATGATGTAGTTTAATCATATACATGACACCGACAGAAATGCGATTATCAAATGGTTCTCCTGTTCTTCCATCATAAAGAACGGTTTTACCATCTTTATTCATTCCGGCTTCTTCCATCATCTCTTCAATATCGGCGATATGAGCGCCATCAAAGACAGGAGTTGCTACGTGGACACCCAATTTTTTAGCAGCCATCCCTGTATGAATTTCCAAGATTTGACCTAAATTCATTCGAGAAGGAACACCTTGTGGATTTAACATAATATCTACTGGTGTACCATCTGGCAAGTATGGCATATCTTCTTGTGGTAAGATGAGAGAAATAACACCTTTATTTCCGTGACGTCCAGACATCTTATCCCCAACTTGAATTTTTCTCTTTTGAATAATATAGACCCGAATGACCTTAGAAACACCAGCTGGTAATTCATCGTTATCTTTACGAGAGTAAATTTTTATATCGTGGACAATTCCATCACCACCGTGCGGTACTCGAAGGGAAGTATCACGTACTTCTCTTGTTTTTTCACCGAAGATAGCATGTAATAGTTTTTCTTCTGAAGTTAATTCCGCCATTCCTTTTGGTGTTACTTTTCCAACTAGAATATCACCTTCTTTAACTTCTGTACCAATTGTAATAATTCCGTTTTCATCGAGATTTTTACGGGCTTCTTCACTGACATTAGGAATATCGCGCGTGATTTCTTCTGGTCCTAATTTAGTTTCACGACATTGAAGTTCGTAGTCTTCTAAGTGGAGTGAGGTGTATTTATCATCTTTTACTAAATTTTCATTTAAAATAACAGCATCTTCATAGTTATAGCCGTTGAATGTCATAAACGCTACTACCATATTTTTACCAAGTGCTAGTTCTCCTTTATCACAACTGTTACCATCAGCAATAATTGTTTTATTAGCAATCACTTTATCTCCCACTTTAACAATAGGACGTTGGTGATTACAAATACCAGAGTTAGCTAATTCAAAATTAGATAGATAATAGGTATCTTCTCCATTTTTATTTTTAATGACAATTTTCTTAGCATCTACATAACTGACAATACCATCTGCTTTAGCAACAATACAAACACCAGAATCCTTAGCAGCAATATGCTCTACTCCAGTTCCTACAAGTGGTGCCTCCGTTTTAATAAGGGGCATCGCTTGCCGCTGCATGTTAGCTCCCATTAAAGCACGTGTTGCATCATCGTGTTCTAAGAAAGGAATACAACTAGTAGTAATTGAAACTACCTGTTGAGGAGAGACATCTATGTAATCAACTTGTTCTGGTTTGGCTAAAATATTCTCGCCTCGGAAACGTGCCGCTACTCGATGATCCATAATAATATTTTCATCACTTGTTGTTACTGTGGATTGACTAATAATATAATCTTGTTCTTCATCAGCTGTTAAATAATCGATCTGATCAGTAATTTTGCTGTTCTCTACTTTGCGATAAGGAGTCATGATAAAACCATATTCATCAATTTTAGCATAACTTGCAAGAGAGGTGATAAGACCAATGTTGGGTCCTTCTGGCGATTCAATTGGACAAATACGACCATAGTGAGAAGCATTTACATCTCGAACTTCTACACCAGCTCGATCTCTTGAAAGACCTCCAGGACCTAATGCTGATAATCTTCGTTTGTTCGTTAATTCAGCAATTGGATTGGTTTGATCCATAAATTGTGACAATTGACTACTACCAAAGAATTCTTTCATAGCAGCTGTCACAGGACGAATATTGATTAATGTCTTAGGGGTTACTTCTTCCATTTCCTGTGTAGTCATTCGTTCCCGAATTACTCGTTCCATTCGAGATACACCGATTCTAAACTGATTTTGTAACAATTCCCCAACTTGACGAATCCGTCGATTTCCTAAATGGTCGATTTCATCAAAATTTCCCACGCCATGTAATAAATTTAAATAATAGGATACTGCTGCATAGACATCTGAAATAGTTAAGCGTTTTACTTCGATTGTCTGATCATTTCCAATCACATTAAGCTTATTCTTTTTATCATTTGGATCAATAATCTTAATTTGTTGAATTTTATTGTATGTATCTAATTCTTCATTGACAGTAACCTCTTTGACACCAAAACCGGTCGCTAAAACTTCCCGTAAGTTCTCTGTAATTTCTTTCGTAACGACAGTTCCTTTTTCATAAAGAACTTCGTTATTCACTTTTATATCTTCTGCTAATGTTTGATTTAAAAGACGATCTACTACATTTAATTTACGGTTAAACTTATAGCGGCCTACTTTTGCTAAATCATATCTGAACTCATCAAAGAAACGAGTAATAATTTGATTCTTTGAGGAATCTAATGTTGCCGGTTCTCCAGGACGTAATTTTTCATAAATTTCAATTAAAGCTTCATCTGTATTTTTGGTAGAATCTTTTTGAATTGTATTTTTCAAATAATCATCTTCGCCAAATAATGCTAAAATTTCATCATCACTCGATAAACCAAACGCGCGTAGTAAAGTGGTTAGGGTTACTTTTCTGGTTCGATCAATTCTAACATATAAAACATCTCTTGCGTCTGTTTCAAATTCTAGCCAAGTCCCACGAGTAGGAATAATTTGTGAAGTAATCAATTCACGACCATTTTTATCAATTTCATGATTAAAATATACACTTGGAGAGCGTACTAATTGTGAGACAATGACCCGTTCTGCACCATTGATAATGAAGGTTCCACTATCTGTCATAATCGGCATATCACCCATAAAAATTTCCTGTTCTTTTACTTCTCCAGTTTCTCGGTTAAATAATCGTACCTCCACTTTTAAAGGTGCTGCAAAAGTTGTTTCTCTATCTTTGCTAGCTTTAATAGAATATCGTGGTTCTTCAAAATGATAATCACCAAATTCTAAAGATAAGGTTCCGGAAAAATTTTCCACGGGAAATAAATCCTCAAAGACCTCTTTAATTCCTGTGGTAATAAACCAATCATACGATTTTTTCTGGATTTCTAGTAAATCCTTTAATTCATAAGTGTTTCTAATTCTGGAAAAGTTTCTTCTACTTCGATATTCGCCATATTTTACTGTTTTAAATGCCACTAAAATTCACCCCTATACACATATTTGTTGCACGATTTATTATTCTAAAAAATAACACGCTGCCAATTTATATTATTATCATAGTTCAAGCAACAAGTCAATCATTTTCTGCTTGAATTATGTAAAAACCTTTACTTTTATTTATAATAGTTATATCGTATACTTTTTTTAAGTCGGAAATGATCGATTTAGCACCTTGATCTTTTCTAACAACAAAATAAAGTAGTCCCCCTTTTATTAAATGCTCTTTCGCTCCCAATAAAATTTCATAGAGAATTTTTTTGCCGGCTCGAATGGGTGGATTGGTAATAATTATATCAAATGGATCCGTTACTTGTTGATATATATTACTCTCATAAATCTTTAGTTGGTGGCAATGATTTTCAGCTTGGTTTTTTTTAGCTAAATGCAAAGCTCGTTTATTAATATCAATCATATCCACTTTCACATTATAGACTTTATTGAGCACAATTCCTAAAGCACCATAACCACAGCCGACATCGAGAACATGACCTTTAATTGTAGCAGCTGGTAGAGATTCTAGTAACAATTTACTCCCATAATCTAGACCGTTCTTAGCAAAAACACCATTATCTGTATAAAAAGTAAATTGGTGAGAAAGAAGATAGGCCGTTGTTTTTTTTAAGTTACTTTGTAATTTCTGATCATTTTCAAAATAGTGGCTCATTTCATCACTCCAAAAAAGAAAAAAACAACTATAATTCTAAATTTTATAGTTGTCTCCTTTCGTAAACTATATTTTACAGTAGTTTTCAAAAAATGTCAATTTTATAGATAAACTTTTTTAACTATTAACTTGCCATTTACCAAATCTGTTCATTAAGCTCTGATTTAAGGTATCAAATTGTTGAATGGCTAGTTCATTAGATTTCATGTTTTTCTCAGAATTTTGATAGAATTTTTTACTAGCTGGGCCATTGACAAATACTTCTTTAGCTTGCATTTCCGAAATATACTTGCGATAGTTTTGAATTTGCTTTTTCATAGATTCAATTTCAGCATTGACTGCATTACAACGTTTCGTAATTTCTGATCTATTAATTTTAATACTCTTTGCCATATTTTCCTTCCTCCTTTTAGTCTTGAGCTTGCTCTAGTTTAGCAACTCTTGCTTCTAGTTCTGCATGACCTTTCATCAATTGTTGATAAGCCTTCTGGGTGTCAGCAGTAATTGCTTTGTCTAGTTCATTGCGGCGATCTTCCACTTTTTTTGCTCTTATCTTAGCTTTTTTTACAGTACTTCTTAGACTTTCTTGAATTGCTTTACCATCCGCAGTTCCCTGTAAACCGCCATTTTTTACTAGATAACGATATTGGGTCGCAATTGCGGTAAATGATTTCCCAATACTTTGCAGACTCTTGTTACATAAACTTTGATAATTTTCTATTTGATCAAAATCAATTTTAATTTGATCATCAGTTGTTGTTGCCATATTTTAGCCTCCTTACTTTACCTTGACTTTATCATATTACTTATGGTTATTCAACTATTTCTTTATTATTTTTTATATTTTTTGTCAACACTGCTGTCAACACCATAAAAATATTCTTCTATTATTGACATTTTTATACTTTTTATTTATAATGAAATTACAGTATACAGATTAATAGTAATTCTGTTAAACGCTTATTAGGTTTATTCAGAACAGCTATGCTACCTTAGGGAATGCTTATCGGTTAATGTATATTGATAGTTATCAGCCAAACAAGAAGAGAGTTACTTTAATGGTAGACGGCAGACATGTAAGGATCCAAATACATGGATAGTAGCCACTATATTTTCTGCCCCCATAAAACTCGGATAATCTAGAATTTATCAGGTTCTTTTTATCCTAGAATATAACTTTGTTATATTTGGCTAACATAAGAGATTTAAATCTCTTTTTTTATGAAAAAAACTCTCATCTTTAAAAGATAAGAGTTTTTATTATATCAATAAAACATTACTGCCATTTTGTAACCCTGAATATTTCACGATATTGTTTGTATTGATTAACATTCCGCTTTTACCATCATAAAGATGTGCCGTTTGATTGATCTGATAATGTCCTAATGATAATTCCACAATAGATTTTTGAATCAGGTCAATCATTTTACTCGTTTTTATGTTAATAGGAACAAATAAATCGTATTTTGCATCAAGGGTAATAACATATACACTAATTAATATTTTATTCATCTATCTCCTCCTTGTATTGGTTTCATTAATGTCACTTCTCCTTCCGTTATCACATAGGCAATATTTTCTTCTTCTGAGAAATAGCGATCTTTATGCTTAGCGTTTATAAGAGTTTGATCTTCAAATCCACTGCCTAACCAAATTCCAGAATTTCGTTTCATAAGCGAATACCATGATTTCTTTTTAATACTTTTTAAAGAGGCATATAAATCAAGAAAAATAAACTTGAAATTAGTCGTTGTTTGTGCTAATTCTATAATGTCATCCAAAGTTACAACTTCTTCGTCTAAACTTTCTTCCTTTAGTTTTTCTAAGTGTTGTGCAATCTTCTGGTACCCCATCACCACAATAGCATAAGTTTGATCCTTCCGATCGGCAATCGTAGGAATCATTTCTTTTAAATACTTCATTAGCGGTTTAAAGTTAGCATCATAGTACTTTATTTTGTCATCTTTTGGATTGGTAATTAATTTGAGGCCATCTAAAATAATCATCTTCGTTTGAGGGCAATTTTTGGCAATCGTTAGAAAAGCCTCTGTAAAACTTACGTACGTTTCTTCTTCTAGCGTACTAATAACAGTTAGTGGTTCAGTAAAGTTGTAGTAAACAGTACTGACCGTTTCTATATTTTTCCCTATTGGAAAATAATTTAAAGCAAGATTGTTTTTTAAAAGTGAACTAGCAGTTACTATGCTAGGCATTGTAGGTATTGGTTTTACCTTTTTTAAAACTTTCTGTAACTCATTAAAAATATAATCCAGGTTTGTTTCTAGGGTCTCCTCAGTAAATAGTAAGGCAGTTTGAAACTCATAAATTCCTTCTAAGTTTATCAGACCACGTCCTGGTGTTTGGGTAATTAAAACGTCATTTCTTGGAAATAAGTTATAGTATTCGTCCTGATCTAGTAAGCGAAGCCCAATTTTTTGTGGAAAATTATTTTCAGCTCGGTATCCTAATCCCGTAGAACTCGTGCTGGTAACAATAAAAGTTATTCCATATTTGTTACAATCTCTTGTGAGATTAATAAAGGTTTCTTCGTAAAGTTCATCAAAAACCTCTTTAAAAACTTCAATTCCGTTAATCATTATAACTATATTGGGAAGATTCCCCTCCTGACAATAGCTCTGATAAGTACCACCTGTTTTAGATAATATTTTTTTTCGTTGTTCTGCTTCATTCTCTAATATTTTGAATAAGCGTTTTATTTTTTCTTCTTCTGCTACGGTCAATACTTCCCCTACTTGAGGTGCACGCTCAAATTGTTTTAGTGCCTCCAATCCTAAATCTATAACATAGATATTCACTTCATCACTGCGGTGCGTTACCATAATAGAGTAGATTAATGTTTTTAACAGCGTGGTTTTTCCACTGCCCGTCATTCCTGCAATAAAGCAATTACCACCCTCAGTAATCGGTAAGGTCACTACACCTTGTGTTTGGTGGGCAGGATCATCATACTCACCGATCATTGGATTTAATATATTCCTTTTAGGTTCTGATGGATACTTTTTACGGATATCTTCAATATAAATTTTAGGAGGAATATTTTCAAGCCATAATTGCTGATACTGAAAATTTTGACTAGAGGCGATTTTAATAAGATACTCTAAAATATTTTTTAATTCCTCTCCATAAGTGTTATTATTGGCCTTATTTTCTTCTAAGTCTTCGACCGTTTTCATTATCTCTCCAGTTGTATTTACAAAATTGATACTATTATCTACTTTTGATTTTACTTTATTCGTTGGAATATATGGTCTACCAGTATAAGCTGACTGTCCTTCCACGAAGTATTCATCATAGCCTACCTGGAGAAAAAAACGACCGATTTCTTTAATGTAGGCAGCATCCGGACGATTAATCATTTCTTTACTATCCTCTTCCGTTTGCACCTTACAACAGATTTTAAACTTACTATTACTCCAAATTTGATCATCAACGACACCCGTTGGTTTCTGTGTAGCTAAAATTAGATGAATTCCTAAACTTCGTCCAATTCGTGCTGTTGAAATCAACTGGTCCATAAACTCCGGTTGTTGATCTTTTAATTCGGCAAATTCATCACAAATAATAAATAGATGAGATAAAGGAGTAGTAATGGTATTTTCACGATATAATTTTTGATATTTATAAATATCAATAGTACCAATATTTAATTGTTCTTTCGTTTCATTAAAGAGTCGTTGTCTTCGTTGTAATTCACTATTAATGGATACTAATGAACGATTCATAGAGGCCTTATCTAAATTCGTTATCGTTCCTACTAAGTGGGGAAGTTTAACACCCGTTTTACGGTTTTCAAAAGCACCCGCTAAACCGCCCCCTTTATAATCAATTAAGACAAACTGTACTTCTGTGGGACGATAATTGACTGCTAATGAGAGAATATAGGTAATAATAAATTCACTTTTACCAGAACCCGTCATTCCTGCCACTAAACCATGAGGTCCATGCTTTTTCTCATGCAAATCAAGAAGTAATACATTACCAAAGGCATCGATTCCAATAGGCGCAGCTAGACTTGTAGTAACCGTTGACATTTCCCAACGGCCTTTCGTATTTAATTGTTCAACATTGCCTACTTCATACATTTCTAAAAAGCCCACATTATTGGGAATCTGTTTGGCCTCATCAAGAGCCAATTTAACAGGGGTATTAGCTAGTATACGGCAACATTCAGAAATATTTAACGTAGCCTCCATAAATTCTGGCTTAAAATAAAGAATCGTGTCTTTATCCATAACATTGGAGAAATAAGCTGCTTGCTCTTTATTATAATTTATGAATTGATCACATTCATTAGGAACATTAGAAACTTTAGTATCAAAAATTAATAAGCCAAATCCAACTTGCTTTTTTTCTTTTAAAATATCTTTTACTATTTTCAAATTACGATAACTACTGATATTATCTGACAAAATTAAATAAAAGGGGGCATATTTTTGATCCTTATGAGTGTTTTCGCTAGTTCGATCATTTAATTCCCGTTCTAAATAACTAGAAAGTATTTGTCCCTGTTCAAAAGTAGTAGCAAAGAAGCGAATACTTTTATCATTACTCCAACAATGATTTAGGTGTTTCATATAGGAAAGCTCATTTTCTCCTAAGCTATCTGTCAGCATAATTAACTTTAGATCTGTATAACTTTGTAAGGTAATTAATTGTAATAAAATCGCTTCAAAGTAAGCTTTT
This sequence comes from uncultured Bacillota bacterium, assembly GCA_958428295.1. Classification (GTDB taxonomy): domain Bacteria; phylum Bacillota_I; class Bacilli_A; order RF39; family UBA660; genus Onthousia. The sequence continues at coordinate 17,743 of CAUAFL010000007.1, read as the reverse complement.
TTATCCACACTATCGCTCAAGAAGGCAACTACATTATGTTCAGTTAGGGATAAACTGATAGGCACATTAGATACTTCTTTATTTTCATTCACAATTTTATCAATTTGATCACGTAATGTATCTTCATTTTCGGTAAACTCTTCTCGATGATATTGTAAATTACAGGCTAAAGGAACAGTTCCAATCCCTAGTCTTACTGTTAGAAAGTCCTCTTGTTCTATATTTCTCGAAAATAAATTAGGCGTTCTGTTAAGAATTGCTTTTTGACATTCATTCAACGTAATGTTGTTATTTTGCAAAATTAAACGTTGTTGTTCTATTTCTTTTTTTAATAGTATTTCTTTTTCTTGTAAATATTTTTCAAACGTTTTAAGCCGTTTTTTTTCTTTTTTAGCAAGCCGATGGTTTTGATAGTTTCGCTCGACAAAAGGCCACAATATACAAGCCATCAACATGGAAATGCACATCACAAGTGATAAAATATTCGTTTCCATATCTACGTCTTTATTGTTAAAATTCTTAATAGCAAAATACCCCATAATAACAGAGGTCATGCACATTAATGAAGAAGGGATTACTGTCATCATTACGGATTCATTTTCAGGTTCTTGCTTAGGAGGAGGGGTTGCAATCGTCAATTCTAAAGGTTCTAATTTATTTTTGAAAACAGGTGCTTTTGCATAATATTCTTTTTCATCATAAAAATCTTTATAGATATCAGCAGAAGCCTGATAATCTTTAGTAATTAACTGACTTGTTACTTCTTCAAACTTATGGGAAAGAATTTGTAGAGATTGCTTAGGTACTATAAAAAATAAGGAAGAGCCGCAAACTGTTATCCTTAACCCCATACAAAAAATAGTATCTAAATTTTTTAATATTGTCTTTTCTTTTTTTAGACGATTTACATACAGATTCATAGTAGGATTTATATTGGTTATATAATATTGGTGGTTTTTATATTCTATTTGTAATTGGTTTAAATTATTAAAGCCTGCATATTTAATATCACACTCATCCATATTACCAATTATGATAGTGCTATTATCTAGCATTTGTTTTTGAATAATGGTATTGGCATAAGCTTCTGCTACATAAATTAACAGCATTTCGCCTGTATATAACTGAATTTGGTAGAATTCAAATAATTTCAATTCAGCAGTATCCAAGTATTCTTTTTTATAAATTAACTTATTATCGTAGTTACTACAAATTTGCCAGATACCGTTTCGTTCTTCAATATTTATAATATTTCTTTTGCTGCCTAAATGATCATAATCAGATACAATATAGTTACCAGAAATATTTTTAGGCAAGAGAAAAGTAGATAATTTGTTCTCATATAGTAAATATAGTAACATCTAACTCACCTCTATTTTATTCTATAATTCATTTTACTATAATAATTTCAAAGAAACAATGCTAAAGTTCTTTTTTGTGAAAGTTGTCTAGCAGTTGAAAAGTACTCCTATTTATGGTATTCTTTTGATGAATAAGGAGGAAGAGTATGGATCAAGATAGAGTAGATGAACAGCAAATTACCGAGATTCCCGAGGAAGCCAGAAAGGCATTACGTTATTTGCAGAATCATGGTGCTAGCATAAGTGAACCAATTGTTATGAATATTCCAGATGAGGACGAAGAGGAAACTATTATGGATGATATAGACGATAATGATAGTACTTCAATTGTTGAAGGAGATGATATCATCGAAAGTGATGATACGACTTCTTTTCATGATTTATTTTAAAAGTGAAGCCTAATTCTAAGGCTTTTTTTATTTATAAATAAAAAAATCATTTACTTTCGTAAATGATCCTAGTTTGTTTAGGTACTATTAATTGTATTATCAGTACATTTAATAGCTGCTTATCCATTTTGAGTTGTCTTTCTCATTCTAATAGTTATTAGTTCTTAGCTGTGGTAGACCTTTCGTTTAAAGCTCAAAGTGCGCTCCCAAACTTCATCTCAATATTACAATTTTCTCGAAATATTTAGAATGATTATCTTTTATTTCCTTGCAATATTACTAAGAACTATATTTAAAGTATACATGATCTTTTTTAAAAGTCAAGATCCTAATCACTATTTTTTGCCACTTGACATAATATTTTAAATGACAGCTCCTCCGTCTACTGATAAAATAGCTCCTGTAACATAATTAGCCATCGGGCTTGCTAAGTATAAAATAGCATTCGCAATATCCACAGGTTCTGCCATTCGATGCAACGGAATGGTATTTACTAATGGTTCAATCATTTCTTTTGGTAGACTAGAAACCATATCAGTATTGACAATCCCTGGTGCCACTGCATTAACGCGAATATTATCTTTTCCAAGTTCACGTGCTAAGGACTTTGTTAATCCATTGACCGCAAATTTAGAGCTAGGATATAAACACCCTGATGCTTGGCCATAATGGCTAACCACAGAAGAAGTATTGATGATAACACCACCTTTTTCCTCCTTCATGTAAGGAATCACTAGTTGACTACATAAAAAGACCGCTTTTAAATTTAAGTCCATAATGTTGTCGTATTCCTTATTTGTATAATTACTTATAGGGGTACTAGAAGAAATACCAGCATTATTAACTAAAATATCAATATGCCCAAATGTTTCTTTGACTTTGGCTAGCATTTGTTTTATTTCCTGTTCGTTTACCAAGTTGGGATAAAACCCAATGACATTTCCATGATAGTTTGCTAATTGATTAATGGCCTTTTCTACCGTTTCTTTTCTAGAACCTAATATAACTACTTTTGCTTTATTTTCTAAAAATAGTTTTGCACTAGCGAAACCGATTCCACGTGTTCCCCCAGTAATAATAGCAACTTTATTTTCTAACATTTTATCCTCCTTACCATTATTATACCATTAGTTGGTTTGGAATGTAACTTACTTAGGTATCATTTATAACATAAAAAAAGAAACCGCAGTTTCCTTTTTAACCTTATTTTACTTCCACAGTAGCGCCAGCTTCTTCAAGTTTAGCCTTGATTTCATTTGCTTCTTCTACACTAATATTTTCTTTAATAGCAGTTCCAGGATTATCTACTAGATCTTTAGATTCCTTTAATCCTAAACCTGTAATTTCACGTACTACTTTAATTACAGCTACTTTTGCAGCACCAGCTTCAGCAATGGAAATAGTAACTGTTGATGGTTCAGCATCTTCACTAGCACCAGCAGCAGGAGCAGCAACAGCTACGGCTGATGGATCAACACCAAATTCCTCCTTCATTGCATCTACTAATTCTTTGATTTCTAAAAGTGTCATTTCTTTTAAAGAACTGATAAATTCATCTTTTGTAATTTTTGCCATTATTCATTTCCTCCTTATTTTAATTTTCTTCTTTTTGTTGACCATATAAGTCTAAGCAGATAGATAGGTCTCTTACAAGTCCAATCATTCCACCAGCAAGCATCGTTAGTAAGCCATCTCTTGATGGAATGGTTGCATATTCAGCCAATTTAGTCTGATCGGCAATTTCACCATCAACTACCCCAATTTTTAAACTTAGCGTAGGATGTTCTTTTGCAAAATCTGTTAATACCTTAATGGGAGCGATTTGATCTGTACTGTATGCAAGAGCACTAGGGCCTTTTAAAGCACTATTTAAATCTATTTGTAGATCATTGAAAGCTCTAGCCATAAGGGTATTCTTGTAAACTTTGTAATCTGCTTCTGCTTTTCTTAAAGCATTTCTTAGCTCTTTGATTTCTTCGTCAGTCATACCACGATAATCAAATAAAACAATCGAAGAACTTTGATTTACTTTATCTTTGATTTCTTCAATTACTTGTTGTTTCTGAACTAAGATTTTTTGATTCGCCATGTTACACCTCCTATAAAATATTTTGTGGGTGCAAAAAATTCTCGCGCTAATCCTTGCGAGAACTTTTATTTTAAAGTCGTCCTCGGTAGGATTTAAGTTTATACCTACTGTCTTTGGCACCAACAAACAAGTTTATTATATGCTACTTGAGTCTATTTGTCAAAGGAATTTGGCATAATTTTAATGCCAGGACCCATAGTCGTTGCAATTGAGATATTTTTTACATATTCTCCTTTAACGGTAGCTGGTTTGATTTTTAAAATTTGCGCTACAAAAGCGTTCAAATTTGCTAACAAATCTTCTTCGCTAAATGATGCTTTCCCAATCATTGCATGAATATTCCCAAAACTATCAGTTCTATATTCAACGCGTCCTGCTTTGGCATCTGTCACTGCTTTAGCAACATCCGTAGTTACCGTTCCTGTTTTAGGGTTTGGCATTAATCCTTTTGGTCCTAATACCCGACCAAGACGTCCTAGTAAAGGCATCATATCAGGAGTAGCAATCATTGTATCGAATTCAAACCAATTTTCCTTTTCGATTTTTTCTAATAAATCCGTATCCCCAACATAATCAGCCCCTGCTTCAGTAGCGGCTTTAGCTTGGTCTCCTTTGGCAATGACTAAGACACGATTTGTTTTACCCGTTCCTTTTGGTAATACTATCGCTCCTCTTAATTGTTGATCAGCTTTTTTTGTATCAAGATTTAATCTTAAAGCAACTTCCACAGAAGCATCAAACTTAGTAACACTTGTCTGTTTTACTAATTTTAAGGCTTCTTCTTTAGAATACAAGGTATTCTTTTCTATCTTAGAAGAGGCTTCTTGGTACTTTTTACTTCTCTTCTTCATTTTCTTTCCTCCTTATGTGGTATATCGGTAAGCAATAAGTGGCTTTATCCTCCCACATAGGTAAATTACCTATATGTGTTTCAATGTTCTTAATCTTGTGTATCTTTTATATCAACGCCCATATTTTTAGCTGTACCAGCAACGATTTTTTTCGCTTCTTCTACTGTATAGCAATTTAAATCTGGTAACTTAGTTTCAGCAATTTCGCTAAGTTGTTGAGCTGTGAGGGTTGCGATGGTTTCATTAGCACCTTTCACTGAACCCTTATTGATTTTGGCATACTTTTTAATTAAGAAACTGGTTGGTGGAGTTTTAATTACAAAGTCGAAACTTCTATCATCATAAATAGAAATTTCTACTGGTAATATATCTCCCATTTTTTCTCTAGTTGCATCATTATATTTTGTACAAAATTCTTGTAGATTAATCCCAGCAGGTCCTAACACTGTACCAACGGGTGGAGCAGGTGTTGCTTTGCCAGCAGGAATTTGTAACTTAATTTTTTTTACAACTGCTTTTGCCACGAAAAACACATCCTTTCTTTCTCGTTTTCGCGAGTGGTTCTAATAGCTTTTTTTGTTTTTTCACTTTTGCTTCCCACTTATCTATATTTTAATTAATATAGCCCTTAAATAATAGCATAAAATGCTTGTATTTGCAATATTTATACTTTTTCAATTTGTCCTAATTCGACTTCTACTTGTGTTTCTTGTCCAAATAAATCAACATTTAGAACAATTTTCTGATGATCAGTATCAATTTCTTCAACCGTACCATACATTCCTGTAAAAGGTCCCCCTACAATTTTAGTTTTAGTCCCTACTTCTAATTCTTTATCTATATCAATACGACTAATTCCCATATTTTTTAGGATATTATCCACTTCATAAGGTTGTAAAGGGGTTGGTTTAGCTCCCTTTCCACTAGAGCCGATAAAGCCGGTAACACCCGGGGTATTACGAACAATGTACCAAGCTTCATCTGTCATAATCATCTCCACTAAAATGTAACCTGGAAACATTTTTTTGACTTTTTTCTTCGTAACACCGTCTTTGATTTCTGTCTCCTCTTGCTCAGGGACAATGACACGATAAATATATTCTTGCATATCCATTGACTCAGCACGCATTAATAATTTTTCTTTTACTTTATTTTCATGTCCTGAATATGTATTTACTACATACCACTGTTTTTCCATGTATCGTTTCCCCTACTTTCCTAATGTATGCAAAAATGCCATGATAATGTCGATTGCATAAAAGAATAATGAACAGCCAATAATAAAGACTATGGTAGCAATAGAATATTTCATCATTTCTTTTTTACTAGGCCATTTTACTCGTTTAGCTTCTGTTTTGACACCACCAAAGAAATTTTTTATTCTTTTTACTATACTTTCCTGATTATTTGCCACTGCTTTTTTTGTTTTACTTGCAGTGGATTTTGGTTTGTTTTTCATCGTTTTTGTTTCTTCTAACTTCTCTTGTTTCTTTGCCATTTTCTCGCTTCCTTTTACTTTTCAAAAGAAAAACACCTATCAGTGCTTATTTGTACAATAGCACATTATTATTTGCATGTCAATTCTTTTGGCTAATTTTTGTATATAGAGTGATTTTTTAATTTGTAGAAAATACTTCTAGGTACCCTGATTAGCGTATTTTTATTTTTTGCTTGTTCGCCTGCTTGTGTTCTAAATCAAAGTAACTTTTTAAGGCATAACAATCATTATTATAAAAATCATGTTCTACTTTCTCAAAAATAATATCATCAGGAATAGAAGAAAACCATAATTTTGCAAGTTCAAGACAACAAAATCCTATCTCTTCCATAGACAAAGCCACAAATTTTTGTAAATACAAATAACTTAAATAATTTCTAATATTAACATTGTCATTTTTGCTGGCATAAACCGGCGTAATAATACAGAATTTGGATTTACTGGAATTTTTTCGTTCCCTATTCATTCTCTCGATATAGGATTGATAGATACTAGCCATAGTATTTTCATGCGTTGCTTGAAAAAAAGTATCAACAGCCCTAACTTCCTGGTCACTACAATGATAGCAATCATTAATTAAAGAAGCAGCAACCATAAAACCTGTTTCACTACTTTCTATTGCTTTTTGTCGCAAATGATTTATATTGAGTTCTTTGGCCATTGTATATCACCTCTAAGCGCTCTTCATTTCAAAGAGTATATCCCTTAATTCCATAGCTCGTTCAAAATCAAGATTTTTTGCAGCTTCTTTCATTTCAGTTTCAATTCTTTCTATTTCATTCATTCTTTCTTGTTTTGTTTGCTTTTTCTTTTTTGTTTTTTCAGTATCAATGTTACTAATCACATCATGAATTTCCTTTTGAATTGTTTGTGGTGTAATGCCATGTATTCTATTATATTCTTCTTGAATATGTCGTCGACGAAGAGTTTCATCGATCGCTTTCTGCATACTATCCGTAATTTTATCACCATACATAATAACGTGTCCTTGAGCATTCCTAGCACAACGGCCAATTGTTTGAATTAAACTGCGTTCACTTCTTAGAAATCCTTCTTTATCGGCATCTAATATAGCTATTAAAGAAACTTCTGGGATATCAATACCTTCGCGTAATAAGTTAATTCCTACGACTACATCATAAATCCCAGCACGTAAATCATGAATAATTTGTAGTCGTTCTAAAGTTTTTACTTCAGTATGAAGATAAGTGACTTTTATTTCTACTTCTTTTAAATAATTGGTTAATTCTTCAGCCATACGAATGGTTAGTGTCGTAATTAAAGTACGCTCTCCTTTTTCAATTCGCTTTCTAATTTCTTCTAATAAGTCATCTATTTGATTTTCTGTTTTTCGAATTTCAATGGTTGGGTCTAATAAACCCGTAGGGCGGATAATTTGTTCAATAAAGTGCTGATTTGTTTTCGTTAATTCATAATCTCCCGGGGTAGCAGATACATAGATTGCCTGATGAATTTTTTGTTCAAATTCTTCAAACTTTAAAGGTCGGTTATCAAGAGCACTCGGAAGACGAAAACCATAGTCAACTAGATTTTGTTTCCGCGCACGATCGCCATTATACATCCCACGCACTTGAGGTAAGGTGACATGAGATTCATCAACGACTAATAAATAATCATCCCCAAAGAAATCCATTAAAGTAGTTGGTGTTTCTCCTTCAAAACGGCCAGCCATATGACGAGAATAATTCTCAATACCATGACAAAAGCCCGTCTCTTGTAACATTTCTAAATCATAGTTAGTACGCTGTTCTAGTCGCTCGGCCGCTAATAGTTTATTATTATCTCGCAAATATTGAAGACGCTCTTTTAATTCTTGCTTAATTGTAGAAATAGCTCGTTGTAATTTTTTATCCCCGATCACAAAGTGACTAGCTGGATAAATACTAATATTCTTTTTATTATTTAAAATGGCTCCCGTTAAAGTATCTATTTCACTAATTCGGTCTATTTCACTTCCAAAAAATTCAATACGATAACCCGTAGTATTTTGATTGACAGGAATAACTTCTAAAACGTCACCACGAACGCGAAAAGTACCACGATGAAAATCGAAGTCATTTCTTTGATATTGCATGTCTACTAATTTTGCTAAAATTTGATTTCTTTCTACTCCTTGACCAACAGATAATGTTATCATTTTATTTTTATATTCTTCTACTTCTCCAATACCATAAATACAGGATACACTGGCAACAACAATTGTATCTCTAAAGGAAAGTAAAGCCGACGTTGCCGCATGACGCAGTTCATCGATCTCATCATTAATAGAAGAATCCTTTTCAATATACGTATCAGTACTAGGAACATATGCTTCTGGTTGATAATAATCATAATACGACACAAAATAACATACGTGCGCATTGGGAAACAACTCTTTGAACTCTGAATACAATTGACCTGCTAATGTCTTATTATGCGCCAAAATTAAAGTTGGCTTATTGATTTCTTTTATAACATTAGCAATCGTAAAAGTCTTCCCTGTTCCTGTTGCACCTAGTAAAACCTGATGTTTTTTACCATCTTTGATTCCCTTTACTAGTTCCTCAATCGCTTTGGGCTGGTCACCACTTGGTTTATATTTTGATACTAATTCAAACATTTTATCTCATCTCCATTTTTTAGATAATTCCAATTTGCCTTGACAAGCTACTTTATTTTAGAAGGAAAAAATGAATTTTAGTTTTCCATCAATTTTGCTTGCCTTCATATTTTTTATCTAAACAGTGCTATCTACTACTGGGGTTCTTGGTATTCATTATTATAGCATGTATACTTTAAGATGTGAACCGGTGAAAGAAATATGACTGGTTTAGGATAGAAAAATTGGTTTCAGTTGAGACAGATCATAGCAAGGGTCACACTTTTTGGATAAGATTTTAAAAATATGATGTGTTTAAATAGTACCAAGGTAAAATATTTACGGTGGAATAATTTACTACTGCTCTTAGTAAAGATGAACTATCTATTAGCGAGATTGTTAGTGCCATTTAACGGGATAGTATTAATCATATGAAATTACATACAAAAAGTCAAAATTTTATTATATTATGATAATTATTTTTATTGACACGAACAAAAATTCGTTATATAGTGAGGTTGGTGATGAAAGTGCAAGAAAATTTTAAGTATCAACCAATTATTTGTAAAAGTGCTTTGAACCATATTGACAGTTTTCTTCCCTATCACTGGGATTTAAATATTTATCGGGGGTGTGAACATCAATGTGCTTATTGTTATGCTCAATATTCTCATCGTTATTTAGATGATGAAGACTTTTTTCATCATATTTTTGTGAAACAAAATATTGTGGCTGTTTTAGAAAAAAAATTACAAAGTCGGACTTGGAAACGGGAAGTTATTAATTTGGGAGGCGTAACCGATAGCTATCAACCAGCAGAAAAGATTTATCAAATCATGCCAGAAATTTTAAAATTATTGATTCGTTATAAGACCCCTGCTATTATTAGTACAAAATCTTCTTTAATTTTGCGGGACATTTCTTTATTGAAACAATTATCAGAGGTTGCAGGATTGCAAGTAGCTTGTACTATTACTACACTCGATCAAGAATTAGCGAATCAATTGGAACCACATGCTTCTCCTATTTCAGAACGAATTGATGTTATCAGGCGCTTAAAAGCCGAAGGGATTAGTGTAGGTTGGCACTTGATGCCTATTATCCCATATCTGACTGCTACTAAGAGTAATTTAACAAATATTTTCAAGACGGCTAGAGAATGTCAAGTAGATTATATGATTACGGGAATGTTAAATTTAAGAGGTCCCACTCGTCAACACTTTTTTGAGTTTATAAAAAATGTTTATCCTGCTTATTATACAAAATTATGGACGCTTTATCATGATAAAGAACAGAAAAACCGGTATAAAAAAATGCTCAGTCAGGTTTTAACGGAATTAGCGAATGAATACCAAGTTTCACGGGATTATCATCGATATGTACCCCAAACTTTAGGAAAAGAAACACAACTTAGTTTCTTTTCCTAATTGAAAATCATTAAAACCACAAATAATTTTCATTATTTGTGGTGGAATATTTAAAATATATCTTCGCGCCAATAGGGACATTCACAACTACAAGCAAGTTTGTATAATTTGGCACGAACGTCTGTTGTTACTTCATTACTGTGATATATCTGTTGACAGCAAAAAAGTTGGCACTGATTATTTAAAATAAAATTACATTCTCTACACTTTTTGAACTTGAAATGTTACTGTGGCAGATGATGTAGCGGTGACATCTGACAATGTTACTGATAGAATACCTGAAGTTTTATCATAATTGTACTGTTCGCTTGTAGCTTGTGTCCCATTAATCATCACACTATTATCAACAAGTGAAACGAGCGTTGGATTTAGAGTATCTGTTAACGTAGGACTGACATAGGGAAGAGAAGTTTGATTATCAATGGTAGCAGTATAAGTTAGGTGACCATCTGCCCAGGCTTTTTTGTCAGCTTCTATTGTAAGGGTTAGGCCGGTTACCATCGTTGTTGTTACTGGCGCAGAACTCAAGGTCAAAGGTACATTGTTATAGGTACCACTAGCACCAATAAAGTTAGTTAATTCATTCATTTTTTTCCTCCTTTCTTGGTAGTTTATGTAATAGTAAATTACGTTAGTTACCAAGAAAGCCTAATGTTTTATAAATACCAATGATGCAAACAAAAGGATATCAAAAGATACCTTGTTAATTATTTATTATACCACCAAGCTCTAAGAGTCGTTGGAAAGCTTACATATTGGCGAGGATTAATTGTACTCTTTTGATAAGTAGCCCAAGTACAGCCTCCCCCCTCATGCCAATCACAGGTTGTTAGTTCCAGGTGTAAATGTGAACCAAAGGAATAGCCGCTATCACCCATTCTACCTATCAAGGTATTACTAGTAACATATTGGCCCACACTTATATTGCCCCAAGAACTTAAATGCGCATACGTTGAGTAAATATAACGGCCCCCAACGTTATGTCTTATTTTGACACAAAGTGCTCCATAAGGATCAAGGTATTTAGCAAAGATCATTCCTTCAGCAATTGGATAAATCTCAATTGTTTTATTAGTATTAGATAAGTCCATTCCCAGGTGTCCACCATAGCCACTGTAATTCTGGGTTACATAACCATTTATCATTGGTCGGAAAAAACCATCTACTGAGGGAAGTGAACTGCCACCAGAGTTTTGTTCCACTCGATATTGACAGGTATAAATATCCTCATTGACACCACAACCTAATTTTTTATAATAGGCTAAATTATCTTTTGCTGATTTTAATTGCTGTTGCACACTTGGCATCGCATCACGAATTGATTTAGTATCAGCATTAATTCGTTCTTTTTCGCTTTCTAGTTCTCTATTCAAGGTTTTTAGTTCTGCCTGTTTCGTCGCTAACTCTTCTTTTTTGACTTTATTTTTCTGAATTAATTCTTTTAATTCATTCATTACTTTTTCATTGTATTCCGTTAGTTGTTCTACAATAGACATGCGATATACCATATCAGTTATACTAGTAGCACCAAATACATATTCTAAATAGGAATTTTCACCTTCGCTAATTTGAAGATACTGAAATAATTCCTTGCTTTCTTTACTTTTTTTAGCGATTTCCTCGTTAGATTCATCTATTTCTTTTTGTAATTGAACTGTTTGTTGTTCAATTTCTTGCATTTGCCTTTCTATCTTAGCAATATTTTCTTTGATTTTGGCTACTTCTTGATCATTCTTTGCAATTTTATTTTGTTTTTCTTGAAGATCTTTTGTAAATTTATCAACTTCCGCTTCAAAATCTTTAATAGTTTTTGCTTGTACTCCTAGTGGCATTAGAAGAATTGAAGTGAAGAGTAAAAGGCTCCCTATTATCGTTATTTTCTTCATATTACACCTTTAAATACTTTCTAACAGCAGAAGCAGAACCTATCATACCAACTAACATACCAATTATAGCAACGATCATTGAAATTATATATATAAACGGCTCGGGTTTTACCAACTGAATAATTTGGCTGAATAAGTATCCATCAAAATGATTATAAAGTGCAACATAGCCAAAACAGATTCCCAAAATTGGAATAATTGATCCGAGCAAACCTAAAATCATACCTTCTACAATAAATGGTGTTTTAATTATAAAATTACTAGCACCCACTAAACGCATAATAGATATTTCTCTTTTTCGAGAGAAAATAGTTAGTTTAATGGTGTTAATGATTAGAAAGACAGTAACTAAAACTAAAGCGATCACCATACCATAAGACACTTTTTCGGCAGATTTAAAAGCAACAATTAGTTTATCAACCATTCCTTCTCCATAGCGAACCACGCTTACTTGATCTAGTTTTTCTATTTTTTTAGCGGTATCACTAATTTTTTCTACTTCTTTTACTTTCACTTGAAAAGTATCCTTTAATGGATTATCGTCATCACTCCAAGTACTCATTACTTCATTAAATACATCACTTTCTTTGCGCATTTCTTCTTTGACAGCAGCTTTACTTTGGAAGGTTAGACTATCAACATTATCCATTTTTTCTAATTTTTCCATGACGGCCTTGGATTGTTCTTCCGTAGTGGTATTATTTAAAAAGACTACGATAGTTAAATCCTCTTCCATTTTTTTAGTAAAATTTTCAACATTGAAAGTAATTAAAATAGAGGCTGCTACTATCAAAAGTGTAATTGTAATACAGGAAATAGACGCTAAAGAAAGACTAAAATTACGAAATACACTTTTAAAAGCATCACGAATACTTCTTCCTAACATTCTAAAAAACTTCATTCCTGATAGCCTCCCTTCTCTTCATGTTTAATTAGTCGACCATCTTTCAAGATAATAACTTCCTTTTTCATTTTGTTAACGATTTCCTTATCATGCGTAGCCATAATAATGGTTGTTCCACAGGTTTTATTAATCTCTTCTAGTACTTTTACAATTTCCATACTCATATCGGGATCTAAATTTCCAGTTGGTTCATCACAAAGCAATAATTTAGGTTCATTCACAATAGCTCTTGCAATAGCGACACGTTGTTGTTCACCACCTGATAATTGATCTGGATAATTATGTATTTTATGTTTTAAACCCACTAACTCTAAAGATTTTAATACTTTTTTCCGGGTTTCATCTTTTTTAGCGCCTAAAGCTTCCATAGTAAAAGCTACGTTTTCATATACGGTTAATTTTGGCAAAAGGCGGTAATCTTGAAAAACAATTCCTAATTTTCTTCTTAATTTATAAACTTTTTTATTACGAAGCTTAGCTACATTTAAACCACCGACAACAATTTCACCACTACTAGGTTTTTCCTCACGATATAACATTTTTATTAAGGTACTTTTACCACTTCCTGACCCTCCAATAACAAATACAAAAGAGCCTTTTTTTATGGATAGTGATAAATCATAGATTGCTGTTACACCATTTTTATATTGTTTATTAACATTCTTAATTCGAATTAAATCCATCTTATCATCACCTTATTCATTATTCAGTATAACATATGTCGACATTTTTAGATAGAGTTAATTCCTGCCAAATTTGTCAATTAAAAAACTGTTGTTATTGCAACAGTTTTAGGCTTTTCGAGGTATTAAAGTAGGAGTTAATTTTATAATAGATTAAAATCTCTATTTACCACCTTTTACTTCATAGGCATCCGTTGCCACAAAGAAAGAATTTTTATCTATCTCTTTAATTCCCTCGGTTACTTGAAAATATTCTCTTGTTGGGACAACAGCTAATAGAACTCGTCGTTTTTTCTCAAGAAAGCCACCTTTAACATTAAAAATGGTGACAGAATGATGTAATTCTTCAATTATATATTGCCGAACTTTTTTTTCTTCAGTGGTCATAATGTAAAAAGCCTTATTTTTTGAGACTCCTAATAAAACCCTATCCATCATAAGTGTGCTAATATATATAACGATTAAAGCATAAAGAACCATGTTAAATCCAAAATAAATACCACCAATTAAGACTACTATCATATTAATAAACATACTACTTTTACTAAGTGATATGTGAAAATGTTTATACAGAATTTGACTAATAATATTAAGACCACCGTTACTAAAACCAACTTTGTACATTAAGCCATTTACTATTCCTAATAATATGCCAATAATAATTGCCATTAAGATTAAATCGCTAGTATCAATCATTAGATATTTCGTTAAACCACTAGTAAGAGATACAAAGAAAGGGTAAATAAGAGTGGCGAGCAAAGAAGCCGCTGTCTGATCTTTTCCTAAAAATAGGTAACTCAATCCCAATAAAACTAAAGAGCAAATTAAAATTACTGTGGCTGGGGATACTTCTATCAGATGGGTTATAATAATAGCGATCCCATTCGTACCTCCAGTTACTAAATCTGTTGGATATAAAAAGATATTGAATATAATTGCTGAAAAAAACAAACTGACGATTAAAACAATATAACGATAAATTAAGTTATCTTTCTTCATTTTATTCACCACCAAACACTTCATAGGCATCTGTTACTACAAAAAATGATTCTTGATCTATTTTATAAATGCCATCTTTTAATTTATAATAATCTTTTGTTGGTATTACGCACATAAGAACGTTCTGATTTTCTAATTCAAAGCCACCTTTCGCTTCAAATACTGTCACACCATGCTGCATTTTTTCCATGATAAACTCTTTGACCTGATCCTCTTTTTTGGTAATGATATAAAAGGCTTTGGAATCAGAAATACCTAATAGTACTTTATCTGTGGTAATGGAAATTAGATATAAAACGATTAATGCATACATCAACTTATTAAAACCAAATACAAAGGTTCCGGACAAAACAATTAAACCATCTGTACAAAGCATGCTATTTCCCATACTAATTTTTAATTTTTTGGAAACGATCATATTTAGTATATCTGTTCCCCCAGTTGAAAATCCAGCTTTAAAAATTAGTCCTGCCCCCATTCCTTGTAAAAGTCCTCCAAAAATCGCTACCAATAACATTTCGCTCTGATTAAAACTTATGTAGGTTGCTAGATTCTGAGTTAAATTTACAAAAACAGGAAATAACAAGGATCCTAAAATACTTCCCTTTGTTTTTTCTTTTCCTAAAACGAAATAGGAAAGTGTTAAAAGTAAGATATTGCTAATGAAAATAACAATGGAAGGAGAAACACCAAAAAAGTGTTTTAAAATTAGGGAAAAACCGCTTACACCTCCAGCGACTATATTATTGGGAGAAAAAAACAGGTTAAATGCTAAGGCAACAAAAAAACATCCAAAAATAAATTCAATATAACGTTTTACTTTTCCATGCTTATATACATTAATCAGTACTTTATGTGACTCTTTTGTTAGATTGAGTTTCATTTATTTCTCCTTTCAAATAACTTTCTATAAAACCATCTAAGGAGCCATCTAATACCGCTTTTACGTTACTAGTTTCATAGCCTGTTCGATGATCCTTTACCATAGAATAAGGATGCATCACATAACTTCTAATTTGAGAACCAAATTCAATATTGTGTTGTGTGCCTTTTTCTTTGGCTAATTCTTCTATTCTTTTTTGTTGTTCTAGTGCATATAACTTACTTTTTAGTACCTGCATAGCCAGTTCTTTATTTTGGATTTGACTACGTTCATTTTGACAAGTAACAACAATTCCCGTAGGAAGATGCGTAATGCGAACTGCACTATCCGTCGTATTAACACCTTGTCCTCCTGCTCCGGTGGAACGATAAACATCGATTTTTATATCCTTATCATTAATATCTACATTAATATTATTATCAATTTCCGGAGTGATTTCTACACTAGCAAAAGATGTGTGGCGACGATTGGATGAATCGAAAGGAGATAGTCTAACAAGGCGATGGACACCTTTCTCACTTTTCAAATAGCCATAGGCATATTCCCCTCTTACTACAAAGCTGACACTTTTTATTCCCGCTTCTTCTCCTGGTAGGTAGTCTATTAATTCAATCGCATAATGGTGATCCTCTAAATAGCGTAAGTACATACGATATAACATTTCCGTCCAGTCGCAGGCTTCTGTCCCACCGGCACCTGCATGTAATTCCATAATACAATTAGCATGATCGTAAGGTTTATCCAAATAAAGGTATATAGATAGTTGTTTTAACTCTTGTTCAATACCTTTATTTTCTTTTTCGATTAATCTGGCCGTTTGTTCATCGTACTCTTCTTCTAGTAGAGTTACAAATTCTTTATTATTATTAACTTTTTGTTTTAAATCCACTAATTTTGATGTTATCTTTTTAAGCATACTAATTTTTTCAATTACTTCTGCACTATGCTCTTTATCATCCCAGAATCCTAATTGGCCCATTTCTTCTTCTAACTTTTTTATTACAGTTAGTTTTTTATTGACGTCAAAGTGCCCTCCATAAATCTGTAATTTCTTTTTGTAAGTTATTGGTTATTTTTTTTAGATCATTCATATTTGTTGTTCCTCCTTTTTACTTATTAATTTTATTATACACAACAAATGGTAGTAACAATAGCATCTTTATTTATTATTTTGTACATATTCCAATTATTTAGCCATTTTTTTACTTATTTTTTGTATAAAGCTGCATAAGGTGCATATGCTATTAGTGGGAAAGGTTCACGATGTAAGTGAAGATTCCCATATATATAGATGGCATCTGCTTTTTAGTGGATGCTCTTGAATAGAAAAGAACTTCTTTTTTTGGAAGTTCTTTTATTTTTTAACTAAACTGTGAATATAATTGTTTAAATTACTGTTCGGACGATAATCTGCTTCAAAACAGTGGGTAACTATGTCTCTTTTGGAAAAATCATTAATAATTTTAGAGGTTGCGTCCTGATATACTAGAATAGAAGTTCCTCCATGATTTTTTATGTATTTCATTGGCCCTTCATCTGTTAGTCCATCTCCAAAATAAATAACATCGCTACAATCATTAGCATTTTTTGTTATCTGTTTTACTGTTTCTATCTTTTTTAGCTCATCCATAACTTCAATATTGGTTATTTTGTCCTTTTCATCCCTATCTATAACAGTTCCATAGATTTTATCAAAAAGAGGTGCTATGATTGTTTTTTCTAATTGCTCTTCAAGATTGGTGCTAACTAAGTAATTGGACACCCCATGCGATTTTACTGTTTCTAAAAATTGAGAAACACCAGCACAATAATTTATTTTTTCTTGTTCTATTGTTGATATTTCCTGAGCCAACATTTTTCTTTTTAATTTTAATATATCCAGATAAGCAATAAATAAAACCTGATATAAATTAATTCCTATCTTTCTAGTTCCTCTATCTATAAATCTCACTATTTTTTGATTTGGAGCTTTTTTTAATATACTAGAACTAGGAAAGATTTTAAATTCCGGGAGTGATGTTTTAGTTAGCGTGCCATCAAAGTCATAGATGATTTTCAAGTTTTTAATCATATATATTTATTTGTTTTTTCCACAACATTGTTTATATTTTTTACCACTACCACATGTTCATCCTTTTTCAGTATATATGATACTATGAAATATATATAGTATT
>CAUAFL010000006.1 GCA_958428295.1 uncultured Bacillota bacterium | reverse complement strand
GCAAATAATACCGTTACCAATATAGGGGGCTATAATGGAGGAGGTTATTCCGGAAATAATTATGATACTAATTCATATGGAGGCGGAGGAGCGACGGATATTCGTTTGATTTCTGGCACCTGGGATACTACTGCATCATTAGCGAGTCGTTTAATGGTGGCTTCAGGAGGCGGAGGAGCGGTAAGTAGAAGTATCATAGGAGCAGCAGGAGGAACTTTGACAGGAAAAGAGGGTACAGCTATTAGTGGGTTTGCCACAAGTCAATATCCAGCTGGAGGAGGAACCCAAACTAATGCTGGAAAGGCATATAGTGATGATAAAAATGGTTTCTTTGGTTATGCTGCTCAAATTATAAGTAATGGCTGGGGCGGAGGAGGAGGTTCTGGTTATTACGGAGGAGCAACAGGCTATGGTCGAACAGGAGGAGGAGGTTCTTCTTATATCTCTGGTTACACTGGTTGTGTGGCGATTACTTCTGCTACTTCCATCACTCCAAGAAATGATAGTAAAGGAGTAGCCTGTACCGATGGAACAACCGATGTCACCTGCTCTTATCATTATTCAGGTAAGAAGTTTGTAAATCCGGTGATGAAAGCAGGAGATGATATCATGCCCACCTATGATGGAACCGCTACGATGACGGGGAATAGTGGTCATGGGTTTGCTAAAATTAGTTTAGTTTCTTAGGTTCTATTGTGAAAGAAAATATTGCTAGTGTCTTTTTTGCAATATTTTTTTATATTCAAAATAAATTATGTTAATCTTTGTTTTTCCTGGTATAATACAGATGAATGAAATGTGGTGAAAAAATGGAATCAATTTATAATATGACCTTAGAGGAGATGATTTCTTATTTTGTGTTAGAGGGAGAAAAAAAATTTTATGCCCAGCAATTATTTGAATGGTTGTATCAAAAACGGATTACGATGATTGAGGAAGCAACTAATTTGAAAAAAGAAACAAGAGATCGCCTAAAGCGGGAATTTGTTTTTCAAACTGTTAAAATTCATACGGTTGAAGAAGATAAGGATGTAAAAAAATACTTATTTACTTTAGCTGATCATGAACATATTGAAGCTGTGTTGATGTACCACGATTATGGTTTATCTTTATGTATTTCCAGTCAAGTTGGTTGTAATATGGGCTGTAAATTTTGTGAATCAGGACGCCGTAAAAAAGTTCGTGATTTAACAGCTGGAGAGATGGTAGAACAAATTTTATTGGTGGAAGAAAATTGTGGAAGTCGAATCAGTCATATTGTAGTGATGGGAATTGGGGAGCCTTTTGACAATTATGATAATATCTGTCGTATGATTGAAATTGTGAATCATTGTAAGGGGCTAGCGATTGGAGCTCGGCATATTACGATTTCTACTTGTGGAATTGTTCCTAAAATTAGAGAATTTATGCATTTTCCTTATCAGGTAAATCTAGCGATTAGTTTGCATGCAGCAAATGATGATCTTAGAAAAAAATTGATGCCTATTACTAAGGTGTATCCACTTAAGGAGTTACTTTCTGTACTCAAGGAATATGTAGCTATGACGCATCGTAGGTTGACTTTTGAATATATATTATTAAGTGGCGTTAACGATCGGGAGGAAGATGCTCTTGCTCTAGTTAATTTATTAAAGGGTATCAATGCCTATGTTAATTTAATCCCTTATAATGAAACAGCTTCTTTACAATTTGCTAGAAGTAGTACTATTCAAATTGCTAAGTTTTATGATATACTAAAGAAAAATAAAATATGTGTGACCATACGGCGTGAGTTTGGTCGAAAGATTAGCGCTGCTTGTGGACAACTTAGAAGTAAAAAGGAGGAAGTATGAGGTCTTTCTATTTAACCGATGCTGGCAAAGTACGAGATCACAATGAAGATAGTGTCTTGATTGTTAAGAATAATCAAGAAGAAGTATTAATGGCGATTGCTGATGGAATGGGGGGTCATTCAGCGGGGGAAGTTGCTTCTTCTATTGCGATTACTTATTTAGGGAAACATTTTAATGAGACGTTTTTTAATATGACAAAATTAGAAGCTGTTACCTGGTTACGTGATAGTGTCAATGAAATTAATAGTTTAATTTTTAAACATGAAAAAAATCATCCTGAAAGTAAGGGGATGGGAACAACTTTGGTAACTGCAATTGTGACTAAGGAGTATATTTTATTTGGTAATATTGGCGATTCTTCTGGTTTTGTTATGAAAGAGGCTCATCTTCATAAGGTGACTTATGATCATACCTTAGTTAATTTACTAGTTTCGGCAGGAGAATTAACAAAAGAGGAAGCAAAAGATCATCCTAAGAAAAATGTGTTGATGAAAGCTTTAGGAGCGAATGATCCAATTGATATAGATGTATTTGATTGTGATATGGATATTGAGGCTATTTTGTTATCTAGTGATGGCCTTACTAATATGTTAGAGGAAGAACAAATTGAGAAGGTATTAGTATCAGATGGTGATATAGAGGATAAAGTCATCAAGTTAATCCGGAAGGCTAATAATCGAGGTGGCACGGATAATATTTCAGTGGCGTATTTAGAATTAAGAGAAGAAGGTGACGTATAAGTGATTGTAAAGGGGCAAAAAATAAATGATCGTTATGAGATAATCAAAACGATTGGTGAAGGTGGTATGGCGAATGTCTATCTTGGTTATGATACTATTTTAGATAGAAATGTAGCCATTAAAGTGTTACGTGGTGACTTATCAACCGATGAGAAGTTTGTTCGTCGTTTTCAGCGAGAGGCACTTTCTGCTTCTAGTTTATCACATCCTAATATTGTTGCCATGTACGATGTTGGAGAAGATAATGGCCTTTATTATATTGTTATGGAATATGTAGAAGGAAAAACATTAAAACAATTGTTGAAAAAACGAGGAAGTCTTACGCTTAGTGAAGCGATTGATATCATGTTACAACTTACCGATGGTATGGCTCATGCACATGATAGCTATATTGTTCATCGTGATTTAAAGCCACAAAATATTATGATCCAGGATGATGGACAAATAAAAATCACGGATTTTGGGATTGCTATGGCTTTAAATTCTACACAGTTGACGCAAACAAATTCTGTGATGGGTTCAGTTCATTATTTACCACCAGAACAAGCAGCTGGCAAAGGCTCTACTATTAAGAGTGATATTTACTCGATGGGAATTATTTTTTATGAGTTATTGACGGGTGAACTACCTTTTAAAGGAGATAGTGCCGTAGAGATCGCTTTGAAGCAAATGAAGGATCCGCTTCCTGATGTTCATGAGAGTAATAAAGACATTCCTCAAAGTATTGAGAATGTTATTTTGAAAGCAACCGCTAAAAATCCTAAAAATCGTTATCATGATGTCAAGGAAATGCATAGTGACTTGTTAACGGCCTTAAATGATGATCGGATGACGGAAGAACCATATGCTTATCCTTATCCAGAACATGAAGTAGACGAAACAACTAAAATTATGAAAAAGTTAGATACTTCAGAAGAGGCGATTGCTACTCCTATTGTTGATGAAGAAGTAAAGAAAACAAATAAAGTAGTGAAGATATTAGCACTTGTGGCTTCTGCCATTGTGGCACTTTGCTTGATTATTTTCTTTGTAGTACCTGCTATTATGGGAGAACCAGATATTAAGGTACCGGATGTTGCGGGTCTTAGTGTTTCTAAAGCTGAAAAAAAGTTACAGGATAAAGGTTTTGAAGTGGCAGCTAAAATCAAGGATGTTAGTAATGATGAAATAGCCAAGGGTAAGATTGTGAAAACGGATCCGGAGGCTGGAAGAAGTCTTAAAAAGGGAACGACCATTACCTTATATCGTTCGACAGGAGAAAGTAAATATACGGTAGAAGATTATACAGGAAAAAATTATATTGCTATTCAAACGGAATTAGAAAGTGTCTACGGTCTTAAGGTAACCGTTGAAAAACGCGATGTTGATACAGAACGTTCTTATGACGAACAAGAGATTATCGGTCAAAGTGTGGTTAAGGGCCAGAAATTAGCCAAGGGAGATAGTATCACTTTATATATTCCTAATATTACGGAGACCTATCCAGATATGCAGGAACAAAATTGGTCACGCGAAGATGCCGAAGATTTTGCGATGAAATATAATTTAAATTTAACAATTAAGGAAGAAGAAACGACCGCTTATGAGGAGGGCAAGGTGATACGGCAGTCTCGTGCTGCTGGCAGTCCTATTGTTAGTGGTGCTTCTATCACTGTGACTGTTGCTAAAAAACCAGTAGTTAATAATAACAATCCTACGAATGGCTCTTCTTCTGATAACAACAATAATAATCCTACTGCTGATAGTACAACAGGAGGGACTAGTAATCAAACTGATAAGAAAACTAGTTAGGGGGAGTTATGCAAGGACAGATTATTAAAATCAGTAGTAATCATCACCAGGTAGAAAGTAAGGGGCAAGTTTATACCTTAATTCCTCGAGGGATTTTTCGCAAAGATAAAATTTTACCACGGGTTGGCGATTATGTTGTCTTTGATGAGCAAACGAAAACAATTGATAAAATTTTGCCACGTCGCAATGAGTTTGTGCGACCATTAGTGAGTAATATTGATCAGGCGTTTATTGTTACTAGCTTAGTAAAACCAGATTTTTCATCAGGTCTTTTAGATCGCTTTCTGACGTTAATGGAATTACATAAAGTCGATAGTGTTATTTGTCTTTCTAAGGAAGATCTTATGCAAGCGTGTCAATTAGAGAAACTTCGTCCTTTCTTTGCTTACTACCAAAAGCTGGGCTATCAGGTGGTCTTTAATCGCCAACTAGATTTAATAAAAGAATTACTGAAAAATAAAACTAGTGTTTTTACTGGCCAAACAGGAGCGGGAAAGTCTACATTACTTAATCAATTGCAACCTTCTTGGGAGCTTAAAACCGATGCGATTTCAGAAAGTCTAGGTCGTGGTAAGCATACGACTCGCAATGTGGAGCTTTATCATTTTAATGGAGGAAAGGTACTTGATACACCTGGTTTTTCAGCCCTTGATTTTCATGAATTTACAAAGGAACAAATTCGTTCTGCTTTTGTTGAATTTGCTCAATATTCCTGTCCCTTTCGAAATTGTTCTCACACAAAAGAAAACCAGTGTGCTGTTAAAGAGGCAGTACAAGAGGGGTTGATTTTAGAAAGCCGTTATCAAAGTTATTTGCGATTTTTAGAGGAGGGAAAGAAATGTTAGTGAGTGCTTCTTTTTTGAGTAGTGACAATATTCCTCAAACGTTAAAAGTATTAAATGAGACAGATGTTGATTTTATTCATGTTGATGTTATGGATGGGAAATTTGTAAAACAAAAAACAATGCCTTTTAAAGAAATGCGTCATATTTATAAGTTTACATCGAAACGTCTTGATGTTCACTTAATGGTTGAAAAACCTCAAAAGTTTATTGAGAATTATGCTAGTTTAAATACAGAGTATTTAACAATTCATAGTGAACTAGAGGATGAGGTGGTTTTAAAATCTTTACAACTCATTAAAAGTTATGCCATTAAAGCAGGTCTTTGTCTAAAGACAGAAACGCCGGTTGCAGAAATTGTTCCTTATTTACCTTATCTTGATTTAATTTTAGTGATGGCTGTGGAACCCGGTGCTGGGGGGCAGTCTTTTAGGGATAGTGCCATCGCTAAGATTGGCGAAGTAAAAGCCTTGTTAAAGTCTTATCCACAATTTTCTATTAAAGTTAGTGTGGATGGAGGAATTACGAAGGAGAGTATTAACAAGGTAAAAGAGCAAGTAGATATGGTTGTTAGTGGTAGTTATATCGTAAATAGTCATCATATGCAGGAAGCAATCAATAATTTACGTTACTAAGATTTTATGTTATACTGTATGAGAATAAGGAGGGTTGTTTATGAATGAAGAAAAGAAGGAAAAGATAGAACTTACAAACCAAACAATGGGATCTCAAAAGACTAGTGAAATACCTACTAGTGATGTTGTTATTCCTACGGAGGCAGAAGTGGAGATCCCTTCTGCAACGGATGCTGCAATGATCGGTGCGAATAGTTATCAAACAACACCGCGGGCAGATAGCAAACCGCAAGTGGTTAAAGTTGAAAGAGCGAAAGAGGTAGCAGCATTCCAATCTACTTCTGATAAACAGGAAGAAAAAGGGAGTAATGTTCCACCGGTTCATACCACTGTGACTCCGGTAGAAAAACCATCAAAAAAAGGACCTAATATTTTACTTATTTTATTATTTGTCTTTTTGATTGTCTTTGTTCTTTTATTGCCACAGATTACTAATTTTATTACAGATTATAAAAATAAAAAAGGTGACGACGGTTCGATGAAAACAGGGACGATGACCTGTTCTTTAACAAAGACAAGTAATGATCTTACTTATACAGTCTCAACTTTGTTTCATTATACTACCAATAAGCTGAAGAAGACAGAGACTACTACAACAAATAGATTGACAGAGCAAGCGAAAGACAATCAAATTTTAACAGAAAAGCAACAAGATTGTGATCATTTGAAATCCGTATTAACAGGTGTTGTAGGTATGAGTGCTAGTTGTACAGTGAGTGCTACTATCCAAAAGACGGTGCAAGAGATTGATTATACGAAGTTAGATATAAAGTCTATTTCTCAGAATATTGCTGAATTTGAGGGATTTTATCCTAGTTATGAACTTGATCAGAATATCTCTACTATTGAACAAACTTTGAAAAATTCAGGTTATACTTGTTCAAGAAATGATCAATAGATATTATAATAAATTGCTTATTATTAATTATGAAAAAATACTCAAAACTTATGTGGAATAATGGTACAGTAGACTGGACTAGTGGTGGTACTAAGATAGTTGCTAGTAATTGGATGAGAGAGGCTTATGTTTTTGACCATGGACAAAGTAAAATTCACTTTTATGTTAATGGTGTTTCTAATGAAGATGCTTCTATGACAGCATCGTAATGATTTTATTTTTCGATAAGGGAAGTGGTTATGATTTTTGCCATTTCTTTTTTATTTTTTTGTATAAATAAGAGACAATTAATAGGATAAGTAGTATATAAATAGGAACCTTTAATTTTTTGACAAAATGATCAAGGACAATCCAATTACTACCTAAGGCATAACCTACATAGACAAAAGCAAAAGTCCAAGGGATAGATCCTAGTGTTGTGTAAAGTACAAATTTGGGAAAAGAAACTTTACTAATTCCCATTGGTAGGGAGATTAGTGTTCTAATAATGGGAAAATTGCGTCCTAGAAAGGCAGCCCAGGAGCCATATTTAGCAAACCAGGCGTCACATTTTTCAATATCTTCTTCTTTCATGAAAAAGAATTTACCATATTTTTTAACAAAGGGCCTTCCACCATAATAGCCCATGGCATAAATGATAATCGCACAGAAAACACTTCCTATGATACCTATTAAAAAAGCCATTAAAAAACTAAAAATGCCTTGACTAGCTAGAATACCGCCCGTAGCGAGTATTAATTCACTGGGAATAATAATAATCACTGCTTCTAGTACCATGCCTAGAAACATGCCAAAGTAGCCTAGATTAGTCATTAATCCTGTAATATAACCGTCCATTTTATCACCTTCTGTTAAAGTATATGAATAATCACTTGTTATTTTGTCTTTATTGTGATTAGATAAAAATAATAGGAGGTTGAGAGTGAGAGATGAAGCGTAAATGGTGGTTAGTTTTATGTTTGTTTGTGTTAGGAAGTATATTGCTGGGTAGTGGTTTTTATTTAAAATATCAACAAGAAAAAGAAAACACAAAGAAAAAGCAGAGTAACAAACAACAGCAGTCTTTAGTCAAGTCTATGAAGGATCATTATAGTTCTTTGGTTGTTATTACAAAAGATAGTGCTCTTTATCAGTTTGTTGATAAAAAGTATCAAAAAAAGGGATCTCTTTCTAAAGGAATGGTAATTTCTTTGGAGGAAGTAGCTACTTTCCAGGCGGAAGTTCCTTATTTTAAAATTAAAGATAGTTCTTATTATGTTCCTTATGAGGTAGTTATCCCAACAAAAGAGCAAATGGATCAGCGTTATTTAAAATATGTGCCTTTTGATTTAAAAATTATTACCCAGGCAAAATCGACTTTTATGAATCGTAGTGGTGAGGTGTTATTTCAGTTAGATAGTCCGGTGGAAGCGACGGTGATTGAAAATGAGGAAGATTTTTATGGTATTTCACTGTTTTCTCAACTTGTTTTTGTACCAAAGGAGCAAGTTGTAAAAGTAGTGGAGCAAAAGAATAGTCAAGTAGAGACGACTAGTAGGATCGCTACGATTTTGTATCATTTTATTTATTTAACAGGTGATAGTAGTTGTCAAGAGATGATTTGTCATAGTGAGGATCAAATACGTAGTCATTTTGGCTATTTGAAAGAGCAAGGGTATATGACTCTAACTACTGATGAAATGTTAAAGTTTATCACGGGAAGTTTGCGTTTTCCCAAAAAGTCATTGTTGATTACGATTGATGATGGGGCGCGAGTAGAGAACTTTTTACCTTTTTTAGAAGAATATAAGTTGAACGCCACTTTATTTTTAGTTAGTTCTTGGTATCCTAAAGAGAAATTTGCTTCTCCTTATTTAGAAATTGCTAGTCATACGCATAATATGCACGATACAGGAGTTTGTCCTACTGGGCAGGGTGGGGGAATTAATTGTCTTTCGGAAGATGTTATTTTAAAAGATTTAAAAGCTAGTCGGGATACTTTAAATCAGACTGTGGCCCTTAGTTTTCCCTTTTATGAATATAGTGATTACTCTATTGAGTTGGTGAAACGAGCAGGTTTTAAAATATCTTTTATTGGTGGTTCCAGAAAGGTAACGCCAGGAATTGATCCTTATAAAGTGCCACGTTATACCGTGCAGTCGATGACTAATGTTGCTAGGTTAGAACAGATTGTAAGCTAGCAATACTAGTTTTTTCAATTTGGATAGCTAAAAGAAGAAATTTTATTATATAATAGTAATAAAGTTAGAAAGAGTGATAAGATGAAAAAAATCATGGATGGGAATGAAGCATGCAGCTATGTTTCTTATAATTTTACGGAAGTAGCAGGAATTTATCCCATTACTCCAGCTTCTCCTATGGCAGAATTAGTGGATAAATGGGCTAATGAGAAAAAATTCAATTATTTTCAGCAACCAGTTAAAGTGGTTGAGATGCAAAGTGAGAAAGGCGCAGCAGGGTTAGTTCATGGTTCATTGCAAGCTGGGTGTTTGACGACTACTTATACGGCTAGTCAAGGGTTATTATTGATGTTACCCAACATGTATAAGATGGCAGGGGAATTGCTCCCTTGTGTAATTCATGTGGCAGCTCGTAGTTTAGCAACGCATGCCTTATCAATTTTTGGTGATCACCAAGACATTTATGCAGCACGTAGTACCGGTTTTGCGATGCTTGCTTTTAGCTCTGTCCAACAAGTGATGGATTTAAGTGCCGTATCACATTTAGCAGCGATCGAGGGGCGTGTTCCTTTTCTTGATTTTTTTGATGGATTTCGAACTAGTCATGAGTTACAAAAAATCGATGTTATTGATACAGATAAGTTAAAGGCATTAGTAGATAAACAAGCGCTAGAAGAATTTAGAAAGCGTGCTTTGCACCCTGATAATCCTGTCACGAGAGGAACTGCTGAAAATGATGATATTTATTTTCAGGCGACAGAAGTACGGAATTCTTATTATTTAGCCTTACCTGATATTGTCAACTCTTATATGCAAAAGATTAATGACTTGACGGGAAAAAATTATGCCCCCTTTAATTATTATGGTAGTAAAAAAGCAACTAAGGTAATCGTAGCGATGGGAAGTATCTCCGAGACGATCAAGGAAACGGTGGATTATTTGCTGCAACAACAGCAAGAGGTAGGATTTGTAGAGGTGCATTTGTATCGCCCTTTTTCCACAGAATATTTTTTAAAAGCACTTCCTAAAACAGTTGTCAAAGTAGCTGTCCTCGATCGAACGAAAGAACCTGGTAGTGCTGGTGAACCACTTTTTTTAGATGTTAGTAATGTTCTTAGTGGTATTCGTCCAGAGATTCAAGTGGTAGGGGGACGTTATGGTTTATCAAGTAAGAATACAACTCCTGCAATGGTGAAGGCAGTTTATGATTTTTTAAGTAATCCCCAGCGAGATGAATTTACTATTGGAATTATCGATGATGTGACGCATTTAAGTTTACCGGTAGAGGAGGATTTCAAAATTGTTAAGAAAGAAGAAACGGCTTTCTTAGTATATGGTTATGGTAGTGATGGAATGGTCAGTGCCTGTAAGGATTTAATGAAAATTACAGGGGGTGCTACCAATGCTTATGTGCAAGGCTATTTTCAATATGATTCTAAAAAGAGTGGTGGAGTTACCATTAGCCATTTGCGTTTTTCTAAGCAGCCTATTCGTTCTACTTATTATGTAGAACAAGCAAAGTTGGTTGTTTGTACACAGGATAGTTATTTAGATAAGTTTGATGTGTTTCATGCATTAACCCCCCATGCGGTTTTCCTATTAAATACTTCAATGACAAAAGAGGAAGTGTTAAAGCATCTTAGTAAAGAAGTAAAAGACTTATTAGTTTCACGGCAAATTAAATTTTACATTGTTGATGCTTCTTCTATTGCTAAAAAAGTAGGTCTTGGAAATAAAATTAGTGCGATTATGGAGAGCTTAATTTTTAAATTTGGTCATATTATTGATTATGATTATGCTTTAAAGGCAATGGAGGATACGTTACATAAACGTTTTGAAGCTAAAAGCAATGCCTTAGCAGAAAAAAATATTCAGGCAATCAAACAAGCCATAGAAGCCTGCCAATTTGTAGAAATTAGTCAAGATCAGCAAGATTATATCCCCGTGCAGGAAGTAAGGAATACGGTTTTTGCTATTATTGATCGTCGAGAAGGAAATACGTTACCAGTTAGTCAGTTTCTTGAGCGACCGGATGGAACCGTTGAAGGAGGACTTAGTCGCTTAGAAAAGCGAGATATTAGTGAGGTTGCCCCACGTTTTATTAAAGAAAACTGTATTACTTGTAATTTATGTTCCTTAGTGTGTCCTCACGCCGTTATCCGACCTTTCTTATTAAATCAACAGGAAGTTGAGGGATCCCCTGCTTCTTTGTCAAAAGAGTTAATTCCAACCTCTTTGGGTGAATCCTATTATTATACTGTGGGAATCTCTCTCAAAGATTGTACTGGCTGTGGTCTTTGTGTGGCCGTATGTCCTGGTAAAAAGCACCAAAAGGCATTGGAGTTAGTTTCTAAAGAGAAAATGATGACCGTTGAGAAGTTAGAGGAGACTGATTATTTATTTACGGAAGTTAGTACCAAAGAAGTACTTAGTCCTAATACTATTAAAGGCAGTCAGTTTAGAAGACCGCGGTTTGAGTTTAGTGGAGCTTGTGCTGGCTGCGGAGAAACGCCTTATTTGAAGTTGTTGACACAATTGTTTGGTGATCGACTAATGATCGCTAACGCTACGGGCTGTTCTTCTATTTATGGTGCAAGCTCTCCATCGACACCTTATTCTATCCCTTGGGCAAATTCTTTATTTGAAGATAATGCAGAATTTGGTTATGGTATGAAAATTGCGGATGAAGTTAAAAAAAGCCAAATAAAAATGCTTATTGAAAAGAATTTATCAAAAATTGAAGAAACAGAGCGTGAGATTTATCAAAATTATGTTACAGAAATTACTGAAGAAACGGCCAAAGCCTTATTAGCCGTCGTAGATCATAGTAGAATAAGAGCTTTAAAAGTATTAAAAAAATATATAGCGCCAATTTCCTTGTGGATGGTGGGAGGAGATGGCTGGGCTTATGATATTGGTTATGACGGAATTGATCATGTCTTAGCTAGTGGTGACAATATCAATATTTTAGTGCTTGATACTGAGGTATATTCTAATACAGGAGGACAAGCTAGCAAGTCTAGTCGTTTAGGGGCTGTTTGTAAGTTTGCTTCTAATGGTAAGAAGATTCCTAAAAAAGATTTAGCTAAGATTGCTTTAACGTATCCTCATGTTTATGTTGGCTGTATTTCTCTTGGCGCTAATCCAGCCGCTACTATTAAGGTGTTATTGGAAGCTGAGGCCTATCAAGGACCTAGCCTTATTATTGCTTATTCACCATGTATTGCTCAAGGGATTTTACAAGGAATGAGTAATTCTCTTGAGGAAATGAAGAAGGCCGCAACTTCTGGATATTTTCCGATTTTCCATTACCATCCAGAGACACAGAAACTTATAATGGATAGTAAGGTGGACTTTTCTACTTATTCAGAATTTTTACAAGGAGAAGATCGTTATCGTAGTCTAAATAAAATTAATCGTAGTGAAGCGGCTTCCTTGTTACAAGCGAATCTTGAACATGCCGAGGAACGGTATCAATATTATCAAATGAAAGCTAATACCGAAAAAAAAGAGTAATCTTTTTTTTTTGCAAAACTTTGGTAGACACAAAAATAGAAGCTGCACCCCCTAGGGACAGCTTCATAAAAAGAATAAAAAGGGGTTGGCTAGTGTGATACTAGCGACCAATTCGCCTAATTTCCGAATTGGTGCTTTTTATAATAATCACTTTAGGCTCTTTTGTCAACCGTTTTTTAAAAAAATTAGTAACTTTCTAAATTGTGATTGTTGTTTGTGACGATAGGATTATAATTGATGGCAGCAATATAGGAGGTAATAATAAAAATGGAGTTGAAAATATCCTTGTATTCGTTATAAATTAAATCAAAAACTTCTTGGCGATTAATTTCATGAATCATGATTAGTTTGTTATTATTAATTTTTTGACGAATATCTACTTTTGTTAGTAATGTTACAATAATATCGTAGAAGTCAACTTGCATTTGCCAGTTTTCAATATTATTTTCATTGACCACAGCACCAATTGGGTGGCAGGAATGACTACTTTGTAAGTAGGAAATGATTTCTTTATTTTCGCTTTCTAAGTAAATGTTTAATTTTGCATAGGGTCTAATTGTGACTAATACTAAGTCAATGAATAAGGCATTGTCCTTTCCTTGATCCTGAAGGTTTAATATTAAATCTTTATTGTAACTTTTAAAAATTTCTAATACTTCTTTGAGAGTCATAATTCTTTGATGATGAATTTTTGTTCCCACGTTATAACCTATTAATTTACGAAGAGGAAGGTCTTTTATCCTTTTATTGTTCTTTTCAAAATAATCAGCTATTTCTTCACTTGTTGTAACTAATTCGTTGTCCTTTGTAATATAAATATTCAAACGAAATCCATCAATATAAGGTTTGTTTAGTCCTAAAATGATGGAGTCTCTAGTATTGGCAGTGGCATTTTTAGTAATGGCTCCGCCGTCCGCTATTAATTTCATAAAATCCTCCTTAATGAATTTTATGTTTTTATTCTTTAAAAATGTCAAAAAACATGCTATAATATGAGGCAGTAAAGAGGTGGTAATAGTGGCATTACAGGATGTGAAAGGCGTTGGTCCTCGGGCAGTGATTTTGCTTAATAAATTGGGAATATATACGGTGAATGATTTAGTGAATCATTATCCATTTCGCTATGAAGTGTTAAAACGTGGTAATCTGCAAGAAACAGAAGATGGAGCGCATATTATTATTGATGGAAAAATAGAAAGTAGTCCTATTTTGGTTCGTTTTAAAGCGGGACTTAATAAAATGAATTTTCGCTTAGTGACCGCTAGTGGCATTGTGGGGGTGTCAATTTTTAATCGGGCTTTCCTTAAAAATCAATTATTAGTTGGAACAGGAGTAACGGTGATTGGTAAATTAGATAAGAAAAAAAATGTCATAACTGCTTCAGATATTAAAATGGAAACTTTGTCTAACAAGGTAAAGATTGAACCAATTTATCATTTGACGAACGGTATTTCTAATAAAAATATGGCTCTTTATATTAATATGGCTCTTCTTGGAAATAGTAAGGAGATTACGGATGCCATTCCTGCAACTTATCAAGCAAAGTATCATTTTGTGAATAAGAAAACAGCTTTAAATATTGTGCATAATCCACCAACAAGTGACAAGTTGAAAGAAGCGCTTATTCGCTTAAAATATGAAGAATTGTTTGAATTTATGTTTAAAATCAATTATTTAAAGGAAGAACATCGCCGTCTAAATGTTGGTCTGTCTAGAACTATCGACCGTAGGAAAATTACAGAGTTTATTGAGACGTTACCTTTTTCTTTAACGAAAGATCAACTCCTTTCTATGGAGGCTATTTTAGTTGATTTGGAGCAGAAAGGACGTATGAACCGGTTGTTGCAAGGAGATGTTGGTAGCGGTAAGACAATTGTTGCTTTTATTGCCATGTATGCCAATTATTTGAGTGGTTATCAAAGTGCATTAATGGCTCCCACAGAAATTTTAGCGACGCAGCACTATCTTAGTTTACAACAATTTTTAAAGGATTATGATATAACCATAGCCTTATTGACGGGTTCTTTAACTAAGAAGGAAAAGTTAGCAATTTACCAACAGTTAGCAGATGGAACGATTGATATGGTTGTAGGAACACATGCTTTAATTCAAGAAGAAGTAGTATATCATAACTTAGGATTAGTCATTACTGATGAGCAGCATCGTTTTGGTGTTCATCAACGGGCTAATTTAGAGAATAAAGGTCAAAAACCGGATACTTTATACATGAGTGCCACCCCTATTCCTAGAACTTATGCCTTAACGATTTATGGCGATATGGATGTCTCAACAATCAAAACAAGACCCAAAGGACGAAAAAAAATTGAGACAAAAATAAAAAAGAATGAGCAGATAAAGGAAGTATTGGCCGCTATGTACCAACAACTAATTTCTTTTCACCAAATTTATGTTATTGCTCCCTTAATAGAGGAGAGTGAGAATAGTGATTTAACCAATGTTAATGAATTGCGTGATAAGATGAATTTGGCTTTTGGCAGTAAATTTAAAATTGGTCTAATTCATGGGAAATTAGCAGCGGATGATAAAGAAAAAATAATGCAAGATTTTTGTAATAATCAAGTTCAAATTTTAATTAGCACGACAGTAATTGAAGTAGGGGTGGATGTTGCGAATGCAACCATGATGGTTATTTTTGATGCCGATCGCTTTGGTTTATCAACACTTCATCAATTGCGAGGACGGGTTGGAAGAAGTGAGTTGCAGTCTTATTGTCTTTTGATCAGTGATAGTGACACCAAACGTTTAGAGATCATGGAAAAAACGGATGATGGTTTTGAAATTAGTGAAGAGGACTTTAAATTACGAGGACATGGTGATTTATTTGGAACGAAACAAAGTGGTGATATGACTTTCAAAATCGCTGATTTAGCCCGTGATTATAAAATTTTATTGCAAGCTAAAGAGGATTCTTATGAGTATTTACAGTGTAAGGAAAGTGATGAAGATGCCTTGAAGCAACGTTTAATGTCATTAATTGTCCATAGTTAAAGAAAGTGTCTTTAAAAGGCTCTTTTTTTGTTAAAATAACATAGAGGAGGAAAAGAATGCTTTTTAGTAATGAAATTGTTTTTCGTGGTCATCCTGATAAGGTGTGTGATCAGATTAGTGATGCTATTTTAGATGCTTATTTAAAGAAGGATCCGTATGCTCGTTGTGCTGTTGAGACGATGGGTGGTAAAGGAAAAATCTTTTTAACGGGCGAAATTAGTTCCACTGCTTTGGTACCAGTTGAGGAAATTGTACGACGTGTCTTAATAGATGTTGGGTATGATACTTCTTATGAGATTATCAATAATATTGGCAAGCAGAGTCCTGATATTGCTATGGGAACAAAAGAAGAAGTAGGAGGGGCAGGAGACCAAGGGCTAATGTTTGGTTATGCTTGTGATGATACGGTACAATTGTTGCCAACAGCAATGGTAATTCTAAAAGAATTGAGTCAGTGGTATGATTTGGTTCAACGAGAAAATGAACATTTATTTCCAGATGGTAAAGCACAAATTACGGCAGTTTATAGTGCTGATAGAAAGTTACAACGGATTCGCTGTTTTGTGATCTCCTACCAAAATGATGAAAAGAATCGTTCAGTTACCGATCAGTTAATTATCGATCAATGTAATGCTATTTGTCAAAAATATCAGGTGGCAGTAGATTCCTATTTATTAAATCCAACAGGTCGTTTTGCGCTGGGTGGTTTTGCTGCTGATTCGGGACTTAGTGGCCGTAAAATTGTCGTTGATACATATCAAGGTTTTGCACCTGTTGGAGGGGGTTCCTTTAGTGGGAAGGATCCAACAAAAGTTGATCGTAGTGCTCAATATCAGGCGCGCCAGATTGCTAAGGAGTATTTAATTCAGTATCATTTGAAGTGGTGTTTGGTACAATTAGCTTACGTCATTGGGAAAAAAGCTCCTGTTAGCATTTTTGTAGTTAGTGATAAAGGCTATTTAGATGTAGAACAAAAATATTATCAAATTTGTCAAGTGCCCATAATGATAGAACAATTACAGTTGCGACAGATTTGTTATGAGGAAAAAGCTCGTTATGGTCAAATTGAATAATTAATTTTACAAAATGTAAAAATAAAATTGACAAGAGCCCAAATTTTAGTTATGATTAATATGCATGATAGATAACTTATTTGTCATGCTGATTATAATCCACGATTGTATGTGGAGTTATATTCAACCGAACCCCCTGAAGAGCCCATTTTGGGCTCATTTTTGTTGTATTTAAAGGGTTTTAGTTTAATTTATTTAGTTTCAACCACCATTCAACTACCCAAAATGGTGTTTTTTTAAAAGTTTAAGGTGGTTTAATTTAGTTTAAGTTAAATTATTTATGGTATTTACAATATCATTTAATTTATTTTTAATCTCTCTTTTTACTTTTAAAGCAGAGTTTCTACCAAATTCTCCTAATGTCATCAACTCTTCAAATGTACACCATTGTTTAGATATTAAATTAGTGTTTCTTGTGCTTCCATATTTTTCCTCCATTTCTTTTTTATATTTTAGTTTTAAGTTAAACTAGAACTCCCGTACCAATAGGGGCTTTGCCTTGTACTTATTTAATGAGTCAGCATATCGGCGATTTCTAACTCTATTCAATTTTCAAAGAACTTTTTTAAACTTTTTATGTCTTTATCTTAACACCTTATTTTATTTTTGTTTCAAATTACTTTTTCTGTTGCAATCTAACATCATCATAACACCACAAATTCAAAAATCAACCTTTTTTGCAAAAATAAATTAAAATCGTTGCAAAAAAGCAATGAATGTGTTATAATCAATTCAGAAAGGACGTGAAAGTATGGCTAAAACTAAAGTTGGAGAGTTAATTCAGCAAGGTAGAAAAGAAAATAATTTGTCTATGCGACAACTTGCAGAACTTGCAAATATTAGTTCTTCTGATATTTCAAGAATAGAATCTGGAGAACGAGAAGTACCTAATCCCAAATTATTAAGAAAGATAAGTAAATACATAGGAGTTAATTATAATGATTTAATGTATGCTTCAGGTTTAGGATCACAAGTTAGTTCACTTAATCCATATTTACTTGAACATTACTCTAAGTTAAGAGGAAAAGAATTAAAAGAAGCAATGGATAGTATAGAAAGTTCAATTAGCAATAATAAAGTAGTTATAGAATCATTAAAAAATGCTTCTGTTAGTTCAGATGAAGGAAAGAAAAATGTATTATTAGAAACAATAGAGGATCTTGAATATCAAAATGAAACAAACGAAGAAATTATGAAATTATTAAATAGTAATGCTATTGAGGAGTTTAGAAATGGTAAATAGTTTAAAGAGATTAAATAAGATTCAAGTTGTTAGTCTAATATTATTAGTTATTTCATTTATTTTAGTTTGTTTTAATATAAATAATAGTACAAATTTCTTTTGGGTATCTTTAGGATTAAATATGTTGGCTATTTAATGTTTATTACAAAATGGTCTAAAGAGGGAAAACAGGAAATAGAAAAATAGATAAAAGTTATGATAAAAACTTAACTAGAAAATCATCAGAATTTATATTCTTTATGGTCGTATCATATTATTTAGTTATATGTATTTGTGTAATTGCTGATATATGGATTAAAGATTTTATGTATCAATTTGGAACAATTTTAGGATTACTTAGCATGGCATTTATCTGTAACTTTTTATCACTAGCAATTGTTGATAGAACTATGAAAGAAGTAGAATTAATTTTAAAGGGAGGCAAAAAAAATGGAAGTAAGTAAAATTAAAAAAGCATTAATTGAACAAAAAAATATTGGTTTATCAGGTAGTCTTTATCATAAAACACAACTTGATTTTTCTTATAATATAAATCATATAGAGGGATCAACAATAACACCTGATGAAACAGCCAGTATTTATGATACAGGAACTATTTTAACGAGCAAAGATAAAGTTATTGTTTTAAAAGATGCTACTGAAACAAAGAATCATTTTACTTTATTTAAATATATGTTAGACACTATTGAGGATAAATTATCTGAAGATATGATAAAAAAATTTCACTTTATCTTAAAAGATGGTACTTTAACTGATAGTGAAAAAGAATGGTTTAATGTAGGAGAATACAAAAAGAACTTTGTTGGAAATATTACAACATCTTTACCAAGTAATGTAGCTAGTGATATGAAATAATTATTAGAGTGGTATGATAAAATAGATAAAAAAACTATTGAGGATATTATTGAATTTCATGTTAGATTTGAGAAAATTTACCCTTTCCAAGATGGCAATGGTCGTGTTGGAAGAATGATAATGTTTAGAGAATGTTTATATAATGATATTATGCCTTTCTTTATTGAGGATAGAAATAAAGATTTTTATATAAGGGGTATAAAAGAATACCAAACTAATAATGAAAAAGGTTATTTAATAGATACTTGTTTAAATAGTCAAGATAATTATGAAAAAATGGTTAATTACTTTTTAGAAGATAATGAATAATAGTTAAATGTCATTAATGTCATAAAAACGATTATAATTCAAGAAAATAAACAACAATTCATAGGAGATTTGTCGTTTTTATGTTATCATTATATATGGTATATAGAGTATATTGTAAAATGAATTACAAGTTAAGAAACTTAATAAAAACAATAATTCAATGCGATTAGAAACATTTATTCGTGACGAAGTAGAACAAGCTATATTTGATAATGGTGGAGTTGCAATAGGGATTTTACTACCAAATGAAGATAAAGTATATCTAAAAGATAATTGGCAAGATCAATTAACCACTATTGAAAAACATAACCTTTATGATCAAATAGCATTATGTAATGGCATAATTTTACAAGGCGGAGGTTTTGCTGATGAATATGAATGCTTTATAGCCAAATATTGTTATGAATATGATATTCCTATTTTAGGAATTTGTAATGGTAAACATATGATGGTAAAAGCATTAGGTGAAATAAAAAGAAATTTAGATAATAAAGAACATGATAGTTAAGAACCATATGTCCATTCTATAAAAATAAATAAAGATTCAAAGTTTTATAAAATAATTGGTAAAGAAGAAATAATGGTTAATTCAAGACATATAGGTTATTCTTCTGATTTAGGGATTTTAAAAGCAGTTGCATATTCTCCCAATGGAATAGATGAAGTTGTTGAAGATTCAAATAAAAAATTTTATGTTGGTGTTCAATTTCATCCTGAAAGCTTATATAAAAAAGACAAAAATATGAATAATATATTTAAAGAATTTATTAAAATATGTGAAGAAAAAAATAAAGAAACAGAAAAATAAGGAATTAGGTTTTAGCCTGAAAAATAGTTATATTTTTCAACGTTATATATGCATTGAATGAAGTGAAAGGAATGGATGTTTTATATGGAAGTAATTAGAAAGTTAGAAATTGATGATTTAGATGATATGATAATGTTAAGATTAGGAATTCAAAATTATGATTTAAGGTATATTGATGAAAAATCTATCTTACTTAATCCAAATGAATTAGAAATAAAAACGAGAGATTATATTAAGGAAAACTTAAATAAAACACTATTTATGTTTGGTGTTATTGTTGATAATGAATTAGTAGCAAATTGTGGCTTTTATTTAGATAGACATTTTCCAACATATAATAACTCAAGTGGGATGTTAGGATATATTTGCAATGTTTTTACAAGGGAAGAATATAGAAATAAAGGTTATCAAAATAAGCTTTTTAGTTTTTGCTTTGAATATGCAAAAAAGATGGGTATTACAAATTTTAAATTAAGTAGTTTGAATGACACTGCTATAAATATGTATAAAAAATTTGGTTTTAAAGCAAGTGATAGCACATATGAATTAAAGGTGCAAAATGATTAGAGAATATTATAATTTTATTAAATCATATTTAAAACTTGCCCAAACCAAAACCAGTTATTTTGTTGGAATGATAATAACTGCACTTGGATATAAAGGTTTTCTTTTGTTAAATACACTATTTGCTTCATGGATTATAAAATATGCTACTGATAATGATTTAAGAATGACATATATTAGTCTAGGAGCATTAACGTTATCTTATTGCCTTTATAAATTATTTTATTATATAAATATTAAATTATATGGTAAAAATATGAATTATTGTTATAGAGGACTTCAAACAAGACTTCTTAATAAATTAGTGACTATTGATGATAATTTTACTAAATATATTAGTAAGGGTAAATTATTAAACTCAATAAATTCTGATGTTATAGATATTGGTGATATGTGTGATCAAGTATCTGAATTGATGACGACTTTAATTCAGGTTGGTGCAGTTTGTATCATAGTCGCCTTATATAGCCCTATTGTTGCATTAATTTTCTTTATTTATTCTTTATTATATATTGGTATTAGGAATTATACCGATAGAAAAAGTTCAATTTACTTAAAAGGTCAAAAACACCAAGTTGATAGATATAGTAGTTTATTTTCTCAAATTTTATCAGGACTTCAAGAAATAAAAACTTTTGATATGTTATCAAAATTAAAATCAAAATTAAATGAAATAAAAAATAAATATAGTAAGAACTATACTATGAAAAGAAAGTATTTAACAATTAGAGATAATGATATAAGATTTATGACTCATGGTTTTAAAATACTTTTATATGTAATCTTATTAGTTCTTATGATGAATGGCAAGATTAAAATTGATATATTAGTATTGGTAATTGGTTATTTTGAAACTACGATAACTTATTTAGATGAATTAATAGATTCAACTACAACTATAAGAGAAGTCAATGTATCTGTTGAAAGAGTTGACACTATTTTAAATTATAAAGGAAGTAGTGAAATAACTTTTGGAAATAATTATTCAGATGATATTGAAGGAATAGTTGAATTTGATAATGTCAGATTTGGTTATAATCAAAAAGAAATAATAAAAGGTGTAAGCTTTAAAATAAAATCTAATTCGATTACTGCAATAGTAGGTCAAAGTGGAACGGGTAAAACATCTATAATTAATTTGTTATTAAGATTATATAAACCTAGTAGTGGAAAAATATTAATTGATGGTATCAATATTTACGATTATTCAAAAGAAATATATAAATCCAATGTTAGTGTTGTTAATCAAAAACCATTTATATTTAATATGAGTATTAGAAAGAATTTGGATTTTGTGGATAAGAATATTGAACATCAAATAGCAGCTTGTAAAAAAGTTGGAATACACGATTTTATAGTTTCTTTACCAAAAGGATATAATACTATTCTACGAGAAAATGCCAATAATATATCCGGTGGTCAAAAACAATTAATTAGTTTAGCAAGAACATTATTATCAAAATCAGAGATATTATTATTTGATGAAATAACATCATCACTAGATTCTGACACTGCATCTCATATTGATAAAATTTTGAAAAATTTAAAAAAAGATCATACTATCATTATGATTACACATAAACCAGATTTAATGAAAAAAGCAGATAGAATTATTGTACTACATGAAGGTAAAATTGTTGGAGATGGAAAACATAAAGATTTAATAGAAAATAACGAACATTATAGATGGTTACAGGCAAGAAAAAGTGCAAGTA
The DNA here is from genome assembly GCA_958428295.1 of uncultured Bacillota bacterium. GTDB lineage: Bacteria > Bacillota_I > Bacilli_A > RF39 > UBA660 > Onthousia. The sequence goes on along the minus strand of CAUAFL010000006.1, from coordinate 54,598 downwards.
AGTTAGGAGTGTTTAATAATGATTAGGTATTATAGAATCTGTAAAAAGTATTTTAAACTTAATGCGAATGATAAAAAACTATTATTATTTTTATTCCTATCAGCATTTTTAAGGAGTACAACAATTTTAGGTTTTCCAATATTCTCTGCAAAAATTGTTGAATATGCTACCAATGGTGATTATACAGGGGCATTTCTTAATGTAATTTATTTAGGAATTAATTACTTAATTTATAATATAGTTTATCATTGGAATTATGTTGCTTATAGAGATAATACAAATTATGTTTATACAAAATTGCAAGAAAATGTTGTTGAAAAAGTTGCAACTTATGATGAAAACTTTACTAAAAAAATATCAAAATCCTATTTAGTTAATACAACAGCTAATGATACTTGGGAAGTATGCATGTTTGCTGATAGAATGATGGATGCAATTACTCATTTTATGAGTTTAGTAATAGCACTTGGAATATTATTGTTTTACAATTTATATATAGGCATTATTGTTTTAATATTTAATCTTTTATATCTATTATTATTAAGTGAATATCAAAAGAAAAAAGATTATTATTTAAATGAACAAAGGAAGCAACAAGATAAAATTGTAGAAATGTTTGCTCAAACTCTTGATGGGACAAAGGAAATAAAATCTTTTGATATGAAAGATAAATTAAATGAAATATTAGAGATTAATAAGAAATCTTGGACAAAACAATATTTTTTAAAAAGAAAATATTGGGATAGGAGTAAAGTTCTATTACCAATGTTAATTATGGTATCAAAAGTTATTGCATACATTATTGTCATAATTGGTATAGCAAAGGGAAATATGAATGTTGGAATGTTGGTACTAGTAATTAGCTATATTGATAGAATTGAAAATGAAAATATAGAATTCTTTGAGCGGATAAATAAGATTTGTAATAGTAGTGTAAGAATAGATAGATTATATAATGTAATGTATTATAAAAATAAAAATATTTTAGAATTTGGTAAAAATGCAAATGATGAAATATTTGGAAATGTATCATTTCGAAATGTGTCATTCACTTATGAAAATAATCTAATATTAGATAATGTCAGTTTTGATATTGATAGTCATTCACTTACTGCAATAGTTGGCAAAAGTGGTAGTGGGAAATCAACAATATTTAGATTATTATTAAGATTATATAAACTAGATAAAGGTAGTATATATATTGATGGAACAAGTATTTATGATTATTCAAAAGAAGTATATTCATCTAATGTTTCTATTGCTACACAAAAACCTTTTATATTTAATATGAGTATTAGAGAAAATTTAAATTTGGTTGATTCCAATAAAGAAAGACAAATAGAAGCTTGTAAAAGAGTGGGAATACATGACTTTATTATGTCTTTACCAAAAGGATATAATACTTTATTAAAAGAAGATGCTACTGATATATCAGGTGGTCAAAAACAATTAATTAGTTTAGCAAGAACATTATTATCAAAATCAGAAATATTATTATTTGATGAAGTAACATCTTCGTTAGATCCAAATACAGCAAAACAAGTTGTTAAGGTATTGAAAGATTTAAAAAAAGATCACACAGTTATAATTATTACTCACAAACCTAACTTAATGAAAATTGCTGATGATATAATTGTCATAGATAAAGGTAGAGTTGTTGGAAAAGATAATCATAAAAATTTAGTAGCGAATAATAAATATTATCAAATTTTACAAAAATAATTTTGGAAATTTACTAAAAAGTTATTTCAAATTGAAAGTAAATACTATATTATTTGTGAAAAGTAAAGAAGACTCTAATATTGACTTTATATTCATTAAAAAGTATTTAAGAGAAAATAATTTTACAATACTAAGCAAAGAAGAGATACAAAAAAGAAATAACAATTTAGAGGATTAAAAGAAGTTTGAAATGAAATATTTTATTAAAATTATGGCAGTGAGGTGGCATATGAAAAAGATAATAATCAGTGATTATGATAAAACTTTATATACAGACTACGAAAATATGTTAATTAATATTGATATGATTCAAAAGTTTAGAGAACATGGTAATCTTTTTGTTATTGCAACTGGTCGTTCCTATTTAGATTTAGATAGAAAGTTAAAAGAATTCCCTGTATCCTTTGATTATTTAATATTAAGTCATGGAACAGTTATTTTGGATAATAACAAAAAAATAATTAAAATCTATACAATAAATAATAAATTAATGCGTATATTATTAGATAGCTTAGCAACTATACAAGGCATAAAAAGGAATATTTTATTTAATGCTTATGAGAGTAATGTTTCTATTGATAGCGATGATTTAACAAAATTAATGATTGAAGTAGATAGTCCTAATATTGGCCAAGAAGTATCAAAGTTTATAAATAGTAGTTTTAAGGAAGTTAAATCTTATGTTATTTCAACTCATAAATATACATTGGTTGAAGTCATTTCTATTAAAACTGATAAAAGTGAAGCAATTGAAGAATTATTAAAGATTGAAAATATAGATAATAAACATGTATATACAATAGGTGATGGTTCTAATGATGTTGAAATGATTGAGAAATATAATGGTTATGGTATGACTAAATCTGAACAATGTGTACTAGATATAACCAATAAATTATACGATAATGTCTATAACTTAATAGAAGATATAATGTAATTGGGATCAAAAATAGCCTTAACAATTTAATAAATTAGAATCAATAGTTAAGCTGATAGAAACTATGAATGCGATTGTAATATTAATATCCATTAAATTTTAAAACTGTCCTAAAAAGTGCTGATCTTAAAATGAGGTAAGGTGTAGGGGAAGATAACAAAACTGTAATAATTATTACGGTTTTTTATTGATATAATGGTATTGTTAAAAAGAAAGGAGAAAGTTTATGAAACAATTTTTGGTTGGCATTTTAGGAATGAGTTTGTGTGTATTTCTGTTTGTGATGTCAATACCGCTTTTTTGTCTGATAGCACTATTGCTTTTTGGTTTACAGCGGTTAAAATTTTTTCATAAACAATAGGAGGGACGATAGATGAAGAAAGTATTAAGTTTAGTACAACTCAAAAAATATTATGGTACTAATAAGAATATTACAAAAGCTGTCAATGGGATTTCTTTAGAAGTTTCAGAAGGGGAATTTGTAGCAATTATGGGCGCTAGTGGTTCTGGTAAAACGACGCTTCTCAATTGTATTTCTACCATTGATCAGGTAACGAGCGGCCATATATATTTAGAAGGAGAAGATATTACAACATTAAAAGAAGAGCAATTAGCTACGTTTCGTCGTGAAAATTTAGGATTTATTTTTCAGGATTTTAATTTATTAGATACTTTAACGATTGAAGAAAATATTGCTTTGTCTTTAATTATTAACCATAAAGATAAAGCAGCTATTGAACAGGAGGTAGTAGCGGTCACTAAAAGATTAAATATTGCTGATATTTTAATGAAATATCCTTATGAAGTATCTGGTGGCCAAAAGCAACGCTGTGCTTGTGCTAGGGCACTTGTTAATCATCCTAAATTAGTTTTAGCAGATGAACCAACGGGTGCTCTTGATTCTAAAAGTAGTCAGATGTTACTGGAAACGATGAAAGAAATGAATGAACAGTTATTAGCGACTATTTTAATGGTGACCCATGATGCTTTTAGCGCTAGCTTTTGTCAACGTGTGCTCTTTTTAAAGGATGGTAAGATTTTTACGGAGATTTTTAAAGGAGATAAAACAAGAAAACAGTTTTTTGAAGAAATTCTTGATGTTTTAACTTTACTTGGAGGCGATATTTCATGTTAGCCAAGCTTGCTTTTCGCAATATTAAAAGAAGTTTTCAGGACTATGCAATTTATATTATTACTATCACTTTGGCTTTTGCCTTAATGTTTTCTTTCAATTTGATTTCTAACGCTAAAGATATTTTACAATTATCTAGTTCAATGGAAAATTTTCAAACAGCAATGATCTTTGTCAATGTGATTGTTGTCTTTGTGTTAAGCTATTTGATTAATTATACAATTAAATTTATGTTTCAAAAACGTAGTAAAGAATTTGGCACTTATATGGTTCTGGGAATTGAAAAAAAGGATATTACCAAAATGTTTTTATTAGAAAATATTTTGTTAGGTTTTTTATCCTTACTTTTATCCTTTTTTGTTGGTTTTGTATTTGGTCATTTGATTAGTTATTTAATTATGAATGTATTTAATCAACCTTATCAGGTAACTTTAACATCTGATTTATCGACTCCTGTTTTGTTATCTTTTGTCTATTTTATTGTTATATATATATTAGTTTTATTTTGGTCTTATCGTCGAATTAGAAAAATGAAAATATATGACTTGTTAGCATTAGATAAAAGAAATGAACAGCCTAAAATTTCACATCCATGGATAATGAAAATTTTGTTTTGTGTTTCTTTAATAGTGGGTGGGGTAGCCTTATGGCTATTTGATCAACAATTTGCTGTGGGTGTAGAGCCTAATTTTGTTCTTCTAATAGGCATTACTATCTTTCTTATTTTAAGTATTTACGGTGTTAGTTTAACCTTTGGAAATTTGCTGCTAGCTTTCTTTTTAAAGAACAAAAAGTTTCTTTTTGAGAAAAATCGCTTATTTATTCTACGGCAGTTTACTTCCAAGATAAATACCATGGCTTTTACGTTAGGTACCCTTTCCCTTTTGGTTGTTTTTACTTTTGTATCTTTAAATGTTTCAACTTTATTTAATGAGTTATTACAACAGCAAACGAATATGTTGACGCCTTATGATATCTATGTTAATGAGGCTAACAGTGAATTTCCTAAATATTTAGAAGCGGTTGAAGAAGACTACACGATTCGAGAAAGTTTTATATATGAAGACTATAAAAATGATAATGGCGTTATTTACGAACAAATACCTTCGTCACAAAGACCTTGGAAGCAGTATGATACTGTTATAAAACTTAGTGATTTTAATCATTTATTACAATTACGTAATGAAAAACCTATCACGCTTTTAGAGGATGAATATTATTTATCTTGTGCAAGTGAACTATTTTCTGCTTTGCAGGAGGTTTCTATTCTTGATAATATTGTATTAAGTAATGGAGTATCTTTACAAAAGAAGGTATTTGATAAAAAACTTTATGCAATGGTTTATGGTTATGGTAGTGGTTATGTATTAATTGTTCCTGATAAAGCAGTAGATGGTTTAGAAAAAAATGATGATATTTTGATTATAGATACAAAAGAAGATACTGATGAAAAACTTCATACAAAGTTAACTAGTCTTTCTAGTCATCGAATTTGTCAAAAGGATGATCAAACTGGTGAGTCAATTTGTTATATGACTTCCAATATGTTTGTTCGGGGGAAAGTTCTTTCTGATAATCAGTCAATGACGACAATTTTATCTTTTTCTTTATTTTATCTTGCGTTTATTTTTACGACAGTAGTAGGAGCAATTCTTGCCATTCAAGCTTTAAGTGACGCTACTAACTATCGTTATCGTTATCAGGTCTTATTGAAACTGGGCCTCAATAAGCAAAGTATTTTCAAAACAATCCGTTGTCAGTTATTACTTTTCTTTCTATTTCCGTTAATCTATCCTTTAGTGATTAGTTTTTTAGTAACTTGGTCATTAAATAAGGTGTTTGGTAACTTTTTAATGAGTAATACGCAATATATCGTTATTTATATAACTTGCAGTGCTTTATTCCTTTTTGTCTATTTTATTTACTATTTAGCTACTTATTTCGGCTTTAAGAAAAACTTAGGTTTTTGATTGGTTATGGTATAATAAACAAAAAGAGGTGGTAGCGTGACGATTATAGTAATTGAAGATGATCCTAAAATTCGCGAAGAATTGACAATTTTATTAACTCATGCAAACTATGAAGTTGTTCAAATTACTGATTTTAATACAGTGATTGAACAGGTTAGAACTTTTAGAGGAGATTTGCTATTATTAGATATTAATCTACCTTATTTGGATGGATTTCATATTTGTAAAACCTTAAGAGAAAGCATCAGTATTCCCATTATTTTTGTAACTAGTCGTAATACTCAACAGGATGAACTCAAAAGTATTATTATGGGGGGCACAGATTTTATTACTAAACCCTATGATAAGGCATTACTATTACATAAAATTGAGCGAGCACTTCAGCAGCATGATGTTAGGAATTTTAAAGAGTTAACAGTAAAAGGCGTTACCTTGGATTTACATTTAGCCAAGGTTTCTTTTAATGATAAAAAAGTAGAGCTGACTCGTAATGAATTTCGGATTTTATATTATTTCTTTTTACATCCACAAAAAATATTAAGTAAAGATCAGTTGATTGAATATCTTTGGAATGATAAATATTATTTGGATGAGAGTATTTTAGTGGTTAATATAAATCGATTACGTAAAAAATTACAGTCTTTAGGTTTGGCAGATAATTTTATTGAGACAGTTCGGGGTAAGGGGTATCGTGTATGACTTTTTTAGCATATTTGGAAGAGAAAATTTGGGCACTTTTAGGCTTTTTATTGTTTACTTTTTTTCTTATTATTACCTTTTTGTTGTTAAGTATTTCTAAATCATATATTTTTCTATTTAGTTGTTTATTAGGTGGAGGTTATTTTCTTTTTTTAATCATAGACTATCGCAGAAAGCGTCATCAAGTTCGGCGCTTGATTGCTTTGGTTGATGATTTGGAAGAACAGTACTTAATTGCAGAGATTTTACAAGCGCCTAAAGAGATGCTTAATTATGGTTATTATTATGCTTTAAAAAAAGCTTGTAAAGCGATGAATGATAAGATTGGTCAAATTGAACAAGAACGTCTATCTTATCAAGAATATATTGAAAGTTTTGTTCATGAAGTGAAGACACCAATTGCGGCCTTATCGTTATATGCTGATAATCGGGCTGATTTTAGTTTAAAAAAAGAAGTTGCTAAAATCGATCATTTAGTGGAACAAATTTTGTTTTATGCACGAAGTGATACTACGGAAAAAGATTATTTTATTGAAAAATTGTCCTTGGATGAGTTAATACATCCTGTTTTATTAAAATATAAAGATTATATTTTAGAAAGTAATATTCATTTAATTATTAAAGACTTAAAGTTTAATGTTTATACTGATGAAAAGTGGTTTCGTTTTATTATTGGTCAAATCATTCAAAATGCAATTAAATATCACCAAGTAAAAGATCCCAATATAACGATTACAGCGAAGGAGACAGCTTGTCAAGTGACGTTAGTTATTCGTGATAACGGAAAGGGAATTCAGCAAGCGGATTTATCACGGGTTTTTGAGAAAGGTTTTACGGGAACTGATCGTAGGAAGGAGAATTCTACGGGGATGGGTCTTTATTTGGTTCGAAAATTGTGTGAGCGTTTAGAAATATGTATAAGTATTAATTCTAAAGAAAATCGGTATACAGAGGTAATATTAGTATTTCCTAAAGGTTCATTGTTATCGTTTAACTAGGCGTTAAATTAGTTAAAAAATTCTTAAAATTATAAGAAACATTATTCGTCTGTGGTATAGTTAATATAGGAGGGTATTTATGACAAAAGAAAAGTTAGTACAAGCATTAATAGAAAAGAAGGAGCCTGAACATTATATTGCGGAACTTTCTCAAAATCCCCTGTTAATTGAGGAACTTTTTAGTATTTGTGAGCAGAATACAACACCTATTCATTATCAGGCGGAAAAGGTAATACGTTTTTTAAGTAAAAAAACACCAACGTTAGTATATCCTTATTTTGATCGAATGGTGGCGCTGCTTAATAGTGATAATCATTTTTTACAGTGGGGCTTTTTAATGACAATACCTAATTTGTTAGGTGTTGATCAAGATAAAAAATGGTTAGCGGTAAGAGAGCAGTTTCTTTCTTTTTTAACGAGCCAAGAGGTTGTTGCATTCAGTAATGTTGTGAAAGGTGTTCCTCAGATTTTATCGGTTTATCAAGAGGAAGAGGATATTATTGTTCCACAATTACTAGCCGTTTCTAGTCATACTTTTTTAAATCACGGTCGACCTTCAAGCGCTTGCTTAGAAGTTGCTAAAAGTCATATTATTGATTGTTTTACGAGACTTTATTCTAATTCAAATTATCAGGTGGAAATGATGAGTTTTATAAAGGAATGTTGTCATAGTAGCCGCCAATCAGTGGTTAATAAAGCTGAAAAATTTTTGAAAAAATATAGTAAAATAAAAAATAAAGCTGAAAAAAATTAAATTTGTAATCAAGGTTAGGAGTTAAAATGATTGCTAATATTAAAAAAACATTTGATTGTGATAAAGAAACTTTATGGAACATGGTTACCGATCTTACGGATTGGTCATGGCGTAGTGATATAAAAAGAATCGAAGTTATCAATGATAAGCACTTTATTGAATATACAAACAAAGAATTTGCGACATATTTTGAAATAATCGAGAAAACATTTTGTCAGGTATATCGCTTTCAGTTACAGAATAGTCATATGACTGGCCAGTGGAAAGGGTATTTTGAAGAGTTATCAGATGGTGCTGTTCAGCTTGATTTTACAGAGGAAATAACGGTGACTCATGCATGGATGCGCCCTTTTGCTAAACTTTATTTAAAGAAACAGCAAAGACAGTATATGCTTGATTTAACACAGGCGGTTATGAAAATCAAAAATAGATAATTAGGATTATTTATATAAAAAGTATTCTTTTTAAGACTTTCAAAGTGGTTTTTATAAATTTTTTTAAATCAAAAATTATAGGCATATTTTTCATTATTTCAACCATGTTAAAAATGAGGTGTCGAAAAATGAAAAAAATTGTTCTGTTTCTTAGTTCTTTTATACTTGTTTTTTCTTTAGTAGTGCCTGTTAATGGAAAAAGACAATTCAAGAGAGAAAGTGAAGTACTTGCTACTATTAAATTTTTAAAGGAAACTGTTACTACTAGAAATTTGCCACAAAGATTAGCAAATATTAAGTTCCAATTACAAGGTGGCAAAATTCAAAATACTCTTCCTTATACGGATGAAATAATTGAGAAAAGTTTAGCTGCTATTTCGGTTACAGAAATTAAACGTTTAGAAGAAGAATATCAGTTATTTTTAAGAAAATTTGGTTTTTATGATGTCATAGAAAAAGCAGAAAGAGTCGGTGTTTCCTTATTAGAGGTGACTATCTTAGTAAAAGAAAAAGACCTGAATTTTTTGACTGATTTGGGATATGAAATAACCGTACTTTAAGGTTTTCTATTTGTTTTTTTTATGATATACTAGGTAGGAATAAGGAGGTTTTCCTATGAATGATGAGCTCATACGGAAAAGTCATGTCAGTATTTTAAAAAGCTATGGCGATAATTTTACAAAAAAAGAATTCATTACTAATCCTGCCATCGGACGTGAGGAGGAGATTAAGCAACTAGTGTTAATTTTGTTAACGCCAGAAAAATCTGCTATTTTAGTAGGAAAACCTGGGGTTGGTAAAACAGCGTTAGTAGAAGGTTTGGCTTATCGTATTCAATTAGGAAATGTTCCTGATGCTCTTAAAAGTTATGAAATTGTAAAGGTTAATACTTCTGCTTTGTTAGGTGTTGATCCAGATACGGGAGAAAGCAAAATCCAAATTTTATTAGATGAATTAAAACAATATCATAATTTAATTTTATTTATTGATGAAATTCATACTTTAATGGGTAGTAAAGGCGAAGCTCTCGATTTTGCTAATATGTTTAAGCCTGGGTTAGATCGTGGAGATATTAAGGTAATAGGAGCGACGACTAGTGATGAGTATGAACGTTATATTTTGCGTGATAAGGCGTTTGTAAGACGATTTCAAAAGGTTGATGTTCCTGAACCAACAAAAGAAGAAACGATTGCTATTTGTATGGGAACGCTGCCTAAGATTGAAAAGAAAACAGGTGCTAAGTTATTGTATGATCCTTATGTACAACAAAAAATTATGGCATTTTTAACAGAATTAACGAGCGAATATCGTCGTATTTATGAAATTGGTTCACGTTATCCAGATATTGCTCTTACTATGTTACAACAAGCTTTTTCTTTTGCTATTTATGATAATCGGCAACAAGTGACAATTTTTGATATTGAAAAAGCTATTTTAAATACGAAAAATGTTTATCCTGATGTTATAAAAAAGGAAATGGTCCGTTTTAAGGAAATTTTTAAAACAGAGATAGAAGAGGGCCTTGATCGGGGTTATGGTTATGCTTAGAAAGATTCTTTATTATCTTCGTAGTATTAGCGTGGGTTTCTATATTATTATGATTTTTTTCTTATTACCTTTAGTTTTTAAAAGTCACTGGGCAGGAATTATTTTTCTTATTATGACGTGCCTTTTTTTGCTGATTATTTTATGGAGTTTATTAACTCAACGTAGAATACTTCAAGAGAGTATCAGTTATAATTTAATTATTATTGCTCTTGCCTGTTATTTAGGTGTGATTGTTGGTCGTTTCTTTTTTGATAGTCGGTTGCAGATAAGTAGTTTGTATACAGTTAATATGGAATATTTTAAAACAAATTTTATTATTTTATCGATTGTGATGCTTGGTGTTATTCTTAATACTTTTATATTATTTTGGTATGATAAGCAAAAATAAAAAACCGGTGAAGGTTTTTTATTTTATATCAATATATTTTTTGTTTTTTTCTTCATCAATTTTTGGAATGGTAATATGAAGCGTACCATCATTATATTCTGCTTCAATTTCCTCTTCGTTAATATCTCCTAGGTAGAAGCTACGTGAATACTTACTAAAAATTCTTTCGCGACGAAGATATTTTTTATCCTCATCGTTAGCCTCATTATGTTGTTCTTTTTCAGCTATGATGACAAGATTTCCTTTATTGCATTCTACTTTAATTTCGTCTTTAGTAAAGCCTGGTACATCCATTTCAACATGATAGATATTGTCTTTTTCATAAATATCACACTTCATTTTACTTTCCTCACTTTCGAAGAATTGATCAATTGCGTTATCAAAATAAAATCTTCTTGGTAACATATTATTCATCACCTTTCCTTTCCAACTATGTTATAACACGACCTTTAGCACTTGTCAATAGAGAATGCTAAAAAATTAACTTTTCTCTTTTATTATGTTATCCACTATGGAGACAATTATTCTATTTTTTGCAAAAATATTTCTACAATAATCTTGAAATTATATTCATATACTAATATTGATCATTAGAAAGGAAGTGTTGATCATGAATACTATTTTTCGGTCTATTTTTCAATTATTTTTTCCGGTAATAGCAGGAGGGATCGTTGGTTTTTTAATTTCTTTTTCTATGGATTATGGTTCTTTAAATTTACCGCTTTTGGCACCACCTAAAATTGTTTTTCCTATTGCCTGGACGATTCTGTACTTATTAATGGGTCTTGCTTTTTATTTATTTCAGAAGAAGACTAAACAACAAGAGGAGGGGACAATCAAACTTTATTATGGTCAGTTATTGGTAAATTTACTATGGTCAATTATCTTTTTTGTTTTTAAATTTCGGTTGATAGCTGTTTTATGGATTTTATTATTAGTTTTTTTGGTTATAAAATTAATAAAAGCATTTTACCAAAAAGATAAACTAGCAGCTTATTTATTATTACCTTATTTACTGTGGATTTTATTTGCCACTTATCTAACAATAGGAATATGGTTATTGAACTGATATAAATATACTTTTCTTTACCAATCAATATAATTTATTCTTCTAATATCTCTTGAAATACTAGTTTTTGGATTATCTTTCATAAAATTTAAAAATCGGTAGTAGCGTTCTACCGATTATTTTTATTTGTTAATTACTATTTAGGTGCTTATCCTTGTTTTCTTACCGGTCTTAAAATTCTAACAAAAGACTCTTGTTTCTCAGTGGTTAATGGCTCACTTATATCCGTATTTTTTGTTTTTTCTAATATTAATTGTTCAAATAAATAACATAATTCTAATTTTTGTTCAAATTCTTGTTTTAATATTTCAAGTTGTTCCTCCCAATTTGGGTTTAATACAGATACTTCTGTTATTAATTTATGTTTGAATTTTTCATTTTGTTTTTCTGCTACTATTTTAGCCTCTTTATATGAATCAAATAAATTTGTAATTGCATTAACTGGATATGACCTATTGCAAGCATCATAAAAAGGTATATTTTCTTCGCCAATATTTTCCTACTAGTCATAAATGACTCTTGCAAAGAAGAGATATTTTTAAAAGGGAAGACACTTTATGGGTTATTTTATTGCTTCCATCAGAATGATATACGATATTACTTTCCACTACGTAACATTTTGAAACGATAAAGCCTTACGTAATATTTTCGTACCCGAGAGACCAATCGCCTTCTTTTTTTAATTCTAATACTGCATATTTAATTGGATAATTTATTTTATTGCTCATTTTAAAATTCTTTTCATTATACTATATTTTTCTTAACTCTCAAACAATCTTAAATTATTAAATTTATAGGTAACTTTTCTTTATATTTTGATTGGAACCATTGTCACTCAATAAAGCTGGACTAAATTCTTGATGATATATATCAAATAAATAATTCATTGCTATCTTAGTGATAGTACCTTTTTATCTAACTAAAAAGTTTTTTTTCAACTCATCTTTGTATTTTTCTGAAATATTTTCTATTGAATTGATTGCTTCAAAATTAAAATCATCTCCATGATTAGCTCTAATTAATTCCTTTCGTCTTGATACGTATCCATTACTTATAAAATAATTATTTGTTAGAAAGATTCCATTATGTGTAAGAATAAATTCTAAAATTTTTAAATTTTTATCAAAGTTTCTTGATAAATATTTAAAAGAATCAACATAGAAAAAACTTGCTTTTTCCTCTAATATTCCTTTTAAAAGGCTTAAAAGACTTTGATCAATTTTTTCACTAATGCCACTCATTACTTCTCTTACTTTTAAAGTAGTACCTTTATCATTAGATGAATATATTTCATTTATAAAATAAGGTTCGCATTTTATGGGAGGAAATTCTATTTCAAGTTGATCAATTGAACATTTACTTAATTTGGAAAGCACTTGATATGAAATCTTATATTTTTGAATAGTATCATAGTAATAATCATCTTCAGTAGTAATTTTAGAAGATAATTTTTCTAAATCAATATTTTTAAAATACTCAATTGCTGTACTGGTAATTTCTTTAATATCGCTATCCTTGATATTCTTTTTCAGGCCAAAACTTTTATAATCATTACTGGCTATTATTTCTAGTAAGCTATTCCTAACTCCTAATACTATTAAATTTCCTATATGCTTATTTACCATTGGCTCATAGAAATTTCCTTCTTCCATCGTTGTTAAAAATATTATATCGAGAAATTCTTTATCATTCCAATGTTTTATAATACTATTCAATTGTTTATTAACGTTTTTTAGTGTTGAATATAATCCATAGCTTGAAACTCTGAATTTTTGCAATTGTTTTTTTAATATGTTGTATAAGTAAAAATCGATTTCATTTTTTTCCATTTAAATCACCAGTATTATTATATCATAATGCGATATAAAAACAAAAACGAACTACATTTTTATAGTTCGACAAAATCCTTTTGGGGCGGTATAAGGGACTCGAACCCTTGCGTACTGGTGCCACAAACCAGCGTGTTAACCCCTTCACCAATACCGCCATTTCATATTGCAAATTTATTTTAACAGATAACGAGTCAGTTTGGCAAGTATTTTCTAGTATTTTGTCCGCTCTTTTTAAATAAGACTATGTTTGCGTTGTTTACTTTTTCTAGTGTCAAGTTAAAAACTATCAAATATGTTTTAATAGCATATAATGATTGATGTTTTTTCTTGTGGCTAAAGTTTTATAATTGTCAATTACATTAAATTTGCTTGTTTTTAGTTGGTGAAGTAATTTTTTGTTTGATAAAATGAGTCCAGTGGGATAATTTGTCGATGATTGTTCCTTAGGTGAGCAGTATAGCCTAAAATTAAGAAAGGATAGAATACTGTGGAGAAAAAACATTTAAACAGAAGTGGAAGAAGGAAGATGAAATTGAAACGGATTAACCGCTTTCATTCGCAGTCGACATATGTGACATTTTCTAGTTGTTTAACACAACAAAGATATCTTGATAGGGAAAAATATCGAGATTTGGGATTTCCAGAGTGTGAGAGTGATTTTGAAGAAGAGGCAATTACGCATAAGCGACATAAGGTACATCATTATTGTGAGTGATTTTGTCGAAGAGAAAAATTAAATTTTCTCTTTCTATTCCTCATAAGCTTTGTTATACTGAACTTAGGATAAGTAAGAAAGGAAGAAAAAATATGAAATATGTTTATGCCTTTAAAGAAGGTAATAAAGACATGCGTAACTTACTTGGTGGAAAAGGGGCTAATCTAGCTGAAATGACAGGACTTGGATTGCCTGTTCCAAGAGGTTTTACAGTGACCACGGAGGCTTGCTTAAAATATTATGATGATCAAGAGACATTAGCTAAAGAGGTGGAAACTGAGATCTTTGAGCAATTAAAGACTTTGGAGGAAACGTCAGGAAAGGTGATGGGAGATGCTACTAATCCTTTATTAGTATCGGTGCGTAGTGGTGCTCGAGCTTCTATGCCAGGAATGATGGATACAGTTCTTAATTTAGGAATGAATGATGAAGTAGCAAGAGGATTTAGTAAAGTTACTAATAATCCGCGCTTTGTTTATGATAGCTATCGCCGGTTTATTCAAATGTTTGCGGATGTTGTCATGGGATTTCCTAAAAGTTCTTTTGAGCGTTTGTTTGATAAAATTAAAGATCAAAAAGGGGTTACTTATGATACAGAATTAACGGCTGAAGATTTAATGGAAGTTGTTGACATTTATAAAGAAGAATATCAAAAGCATGCTGGGCAGGCGTTTCCTCAGGATCCTAAAGTTCAACTTTTAGAAGCGGTAAAAGCGGTATTTAGAAGTTGGAACAATGATCGAGCAATTACTTATCGCCGTTTGAATAATATACCTTCTAGTTGGGGTACGGCGGTTAATGTACAGGAAATGGTTTATGGTAATCGTGGGGATACTAGTGGTACAGGGGTAGCCTTTACTAGAAATCCTTCCACTGGTGAAAAGAAACTGTATGGAGAGTATTTAATGAATGCTCAAGGCGAAGATGTTGTTGCTGGCATTCGTACGCCACAGTCGATTGATACGCTAAAAGAAGTAATGCCTGAGTGTTATGAGGAGTTTACTAGCATTTGCAAAATACTTGAAAATCATTATAAAGATATGCAGGATATGGAGTTTACTATTGAGGATGGACATTTGTTTATGCTACAAACTCGTAATGGGAAACGAACTGCTCAAGCAGCGTTACAGATTGCTGTTGATTTAGTTGCGGAAGGAATGTTGACGAAAGAGGAGGCTCTATTAAAAGTAGAACCTACTCAACTAGATCAATTGCTTCATCCTAATTTTGATGCTAAAGCCTTAAAAGAGGCCAAAGTGGTAGCGACGGGTCTTGCTGCTTCTCCAGGTGCCGCAACGGGTAAAATTTATTTTACGGCTTCTGATGTAATGCGAGCTCATGAAGAAGGAGAAACTGATATTTTACTTGTTCGTCTAGAAACTTCTCCAGAAGATATTGAAGGAATGAATTTAGCCCATGGTATTTTAACCGTTCGTGGAGGAATGACCTCTCATGCAGCTGTTGTAGCACGTGGCATGGGAACTTGTTGTGTTTCTGGTTGTGGAGAGTTAGTGATTGATGAGGAACATAAGACATTGATGACAAAAGATGGAAAAGTTTTTCATGAAGGTGACTATATGAGCTTAGATGGTACGACGGGTAATGTCTATGGTGAAAAAATTGCTACGGTAGCACCAGAGATTAGTGGTAACTTTGAGACCTTTATGGAGTGGGCAGATGCGGTTCGTACTTTAAAAGTACGGTGTAATGCTGATAATCCTAAAGATGCTTTGATGGCTCGTTCTTTTGGAGCAGAAGGGATTGGTCTATGCCGGACAGAGCATATGTTCTTTGATAGTGAGCGAATCTTTCATTTTCGAAAAATGATTACTGCTACAACTTTAGAGGCGAGGGAAGAAGCACTAGAAAAAATTCTTCCTTATCAACGTGATGATTTTGCAGCTTTATTTAGAGCAATGAAGGGCTACGGTGTAACAATTCGGTTTCTTGATCCACCACTTCATGAATTTTTACCACATACGGATGAGGAAATTCGACCTTTAGCGGAGAGTTTAGGAATTTCTTTTGCAGCTTTAAAAAATCAAATAGAGTCTTTAAAAGAGTTTAATCCGATGATGGGACATCGTGGTTGTCGTTTAGCAGTTACCTATCCTGAAATTGCCAAAATGCAAACAAGAGCAGTAATTGAGGCTGCTTTACAGGTGAAGAAAGAGGGAATCGAGGTAACACCGGAAATTATGATTCCTTTAGTTGGAGATAAGAAGGAGTTAGCTTTTGTTAAGAAGATTGTCGTTGAAACAGCTGATACACTGCTTGCTGAAGCAGGTAGTGATTTGACCTATAAAGTAGGCACGATGATTGAAATTCCAAGAGCTGCCCTAACAGCTGACGCCATTGCTTCTGAAGCTGAGTTTTTCTCTTTTGGAACCAATGATTTGACGCAAATGACTTATGGTTTTTCTCGGGATGATGCTGCTAAGTTCTTAAAGGATTATTATGATCGAAAGATTTTCGAGCAAGATCCTTTTGCTACACTTGATCAAGAGGGCGTTGGACAGTTGATGAAGACAGCTGTTGAACTTGGTAAAAAAACGCGGCCTGAGATAAAACTTGGTATTTGTGGAGAACATGGTGGAGATCCAGCTACCATTGAATTCTGTCATAATATTGGTTTAACTTATGTTTCTTGCAGTCCTTTTAGAGTTCCAGTAGCGCGTTTAGCAGCAGCGGCAGCAGCAATCAAGTCAGGGATGAAAAAGTAATTCAAAACGAAAAAACAAGAGTAACTTTGATCTTGTGTAGAAAAGTAAGATATTTAAATGTACACTTTTATAAGTGATAGTATTTATCTATTAATTAGAGACTAAGATGACAATTGTTATTTTAGTCTTTTTAATGTAATAGTTATCTCTAAACGATTAAGTCTATGAAATATATCTTGTTATTTATTTCAAGTAATTTATTCATCTAGGCATCATTTTACTTGACAAAGAAACTTTTAAAGCTTATTATACTTTTTACTTGAAAGGAATATAGACTATGAAAGTAAAAAATTTATATGTGGGGATAGTAAATTCTGGAAATATTCAATCTGCTGTGATTGTTAAAGAGTGTTCTAAATTAAAAATGGTAGCCCAGTTTTTACTAGATAAACGGATAGATCCTTCGTATCACTGTGTGTTTACAGGAACAAGATATTATTTTCATCCTAGGGAAGTAGAACCTTTGGCCACTTTTTTACCGATTGAAAAGAAAACTCGAAAGATGAGTGAATCTCAATTGTTAAGTGTTTATCAGGAACAGTCTTCAGTGATGGTTAAAAAAATGATAGCACCTAAGATAATTGGTTTTCAAAATAATGAAGTTTTGCAATAATTTTTAGAAGTCAAGAAGGCTTCTTTTTTTGGTTCTTTACAAATAAGTTCATGCTTTCCTTTTTTCGACATAAAATTTATTAGGTGATAAATTATGTTATTTCATTTGTTTGATAGTTTACGGGGATTTTTTACTTTGACAGCCTCTTATTCTAATCAAGTGTTTCCAGAACCGCTTTCCAAAGAAGAAGAGGAGCATTGTATTGTTTTAATGCAGACAGGCAATGTTGAGGCTCGCAATCAGTTAATTGAGCACAATTTACGATTGGTTGCTCATATTGTTAAGAAGTTTGACTATAAAAATGTTGACCAGGATGATTTAATTAGTGTTGGAACAATTGGCTTAATTAAAGGTGTAGATACTTTTACTAGTAGTAAGGGAAATCGATTAACAACTTATTGTGCCAAATGTATTCAAAATGAAATTTTGATGTATTTTCGGGCCAATAATAAAAATACTAAAAATATTTCGTTAAATGAACCAGTTGGATTTGATAAAGAAGGAAATGAGATTTCTATTTTAGATATTTTAAAAGCTCCTAAGCCAGATTTTATTGAAGAAATTCATTTAAAGGATAATGTGGCCTTATTGAGTGAATATATGAAAATTTTAACTAAGCGAGAACAGGAAATTGTTATTCGTCGTTATGGTTTGGCAGGAAAGAAGGAACAGACACAGAAGATGATTGCTAGTGAACTCAATATTTCTAGAAGTTATGTGTCACGAATTGAAAAGCGTGCATTAACTAAAATTTTACGTGAATTCATTAAGCATAATCATTACGAAAATATGGAATAGAAAATGTGTTAAGTTACATACTAACCTTAGGAAAAACCTGGACTTATACCTTGTTTGTCTTTATAATGAGGATAGTTGAGGAAGGGAATGTATGATGAGAAAAATAAAACCAAGAAGAGATGCTAATTTTAAAAGACAGGAAATTTTATTAGCCGTTGTTTCAATGGTTTTATTTGTTCTTATTTTCTCTTTTGTGTTGCTTATGCCACGTATTACTTTAAAAGGAAAAACGGTACTTACCGTAAATATTGGTTCTTCATTTAAAGATCCAGGTTATAAAGCGACTTATTTAGGCAAAGATGTTAGTTCCAAAGTTAAGGTTCATAAGACGATTAATATGAAGAAAAAAGGAACGTACCAGGTGGTGTACACATTTCAGAAAAATGGATTGCGTTCCAAAGTGGTGAGGACGGTTAAAGTTGCTGATATTGAAGCACCTATTATCACTTTGCAAGGTGAGAATAAGACGTTTATTTGTCCTAATAGTCATTATCAAGAAGAGGGGTATCAGGCTCATGATAATGTGGATGGCGATGTTACGAAGCAAGTTAAGGTTGAAAAAAAAGGTTCTAAAATTATTTATATAGTAGAAGATAAAGCTCATAATAGTGCTCGTGTGGAGCGGCAATTAATAGAAAAGGATAAGGAGGCACCACAACTTACTTTGCAAGGTGGGGAGGTTACTTTTGTATTTTTGAATGAGGCGTTCACAGAACCTGGGTATCAGGCAGAGGATCGTTGTGATGGAGATGTAACTAAGGCTGTCAAGGTGACAGGAACTATTGACACTTCTCAAATAGGAGAACAAAAATTACGTTATACGGTTACTGATCAAAGTGATAATAAAAAAGAAGTAGAGAGGATCATTCGGGTGGTACAGCATGGTAGTCCGGGAACCATTTATTTAACCTTTGATGATGGTCCACGTAGTGGTACGACGGATGTTATTTTGGATATTTTAAAAGCGGAAGGCGTAAAGGCTACTTTCTTTGTGACCAATCATGGACCAGATGAACTGATTAAACGAGAAGCAGCCGAGGGACACACCGTAGCGCTTCATACAGCTAGTCATAATTATGGAACAGTCTATGCTTCTGTTGCCTCTTATTTTGAAGATTTACAAGCTGTTCATGATCGTGTAGAGCGTCTTACAGGGCAGGATCCGCGCATTATTCGCTTTCCCGGAGGAAGTAGTAATACTATTAGTCGTAAGTATACTAAAGGTATTATGTCTATGTTAACGGGCGAAGTCCTTAAACGAGGGTATCAGTATTATGACTGGAATATTAGTAGCGGTGATGCAGCGGGATTGAAGGATAGTCAGTCGATTTATCAAAATGTAATTAAGCAGCTATCTAAAGATCGTATTAATATGATTTTGATGCATGATGTAAAACCTTATACAAGGGATGCTTTAGCATCCATTATTCAATATGGCAAAGCGAATGGGTATCACTTTGAAGCTATTACGCTGGGAACCGAAATGGTTAAACAAAAAGTCAATAACTAGAAAGTTTGTTGTAATTTGTGTATAATAGTATAGAGAGGTGTCATTTATGAATAGATACTTACCCAATATGTACCAATCATCTATTTTTACCATTCCTTATCAAAAACTATTACAAAGAGGAATTCGTTGCTTAATTTTTGATTTAGATAATACTTTGGCGCTACTTTCAGAATCCCTTCCTAATCCGCAAGTGCTTGACTTAATTACTAATTTAAAACAAGATTTTCATGTGTTTATTATTTCTAATAGCCCTAATAAACGAGTTCAACCATTTGGTGAAGCGCTCGCTGTTAAAGCTTATCCGTTTTCAATAAAACCTTTTGCTAGATCTGTTCGGAAAATTATGAACACTTATCATTTTAAGGTCCAGGAAATGGCTTTGATTGGCGATCAATTTTTAACAGATATGGCTTTGGGAAATCGCTTAGGATTATTTACCATCTTTGTGGATGCTTTAGGAACTAAGGATTTGAAAGTGACTGGTATTAATCGCTATTTTGAACAGAAAATTATGATGAAGTATCAAACTAAAAAGTTGTTTGAAAGAGGGAAGTATTATGAATCCAATTAAATATTGTCAGGGTTGTGGCGTTAAGTTGCAAGATGAAAATGTTTTGCAGGAAGGATATACTGCGTCTTTAGAAAATACGCTGTGTCAACGTTGTTTTAGAATTAAAAACTACGGTGATTATCAAGTTGTTGCTAAGAATAATGACGAGTATATTGAAATTTTGAAGCAGGTTGGGAAAACTAAAAATTTGGTATTGTATATTGCTGATTTATTAAATTTGGAGCATGATCTAACGGAAATAAGACAATATATTCCTAATAAAATGATATTGGTTTTAAATAAAAAAGATGTTTTTCCTAAATCAGTTAAAGAAAAAAAGCTGTTGGCGTATTTTAGTCAGATGACTATTCCTTTTGAAAAAATTTTAGTCGTCAGTGCTTCTAAGAATGAAAATATTGATGAGTTGTTAAAACAAATCAAACTATATCAAACCAGTAATGAAGTGTATGTAGTAGGACATACCAATGCTGGAAAATCCACTTTAATTAACAAATTGTTGCGTAATTATTCGGACAATACGCAGGAGTTAACAATTTCGCCATTACCTTCTACTACCCTCAATACAGTTAAGATTGTAATTAATGATTATTTAATCTTAATTGATACACCAGGACTTGTGGATCCTATGAATATTGTGAACACCATTAGTCAAGAAATGTTTAAGAAAATTAGTCCTAAGAAAGAAATTAAACCTCGTACTTATCAACTGAAAAAAGGACAAAGTTTGTTGATTGAGGATTTGGTACGGATCGATTATGTTGAAGGGGAACGTAATAGTTTTACATTTTTTGTATCTAATGAATTAAAGATCAAAAGAATTGCTAGTAAGCGCGATGATTTAAAGACTTTATCAAAACATACCTATGAGATGAAGTATGAAGAAGATTTGTGTATTAGCGGATTAGGTTTTGTTAAAATTGTTAATAAAGGTATGCTTAATGTTTATCTTTCTCCTAATGTTGAGACATTTACTAGAAAAAGTCTAATATAAAAATCAGTTGTTACTGATTTTTAATTTTAGAAAGTATTTTAGGTAGCTCATAGCCTTCTTTTAAGGTTTGCGCTTCCTGATATTTTTCTTCCGCTAGATAATAATGTTCATAGGAAGGTTCTTCTTTGTAAATGAGAACTTGTTGCTCATAATCACTGATGGTTTGGTAATGCGCTGCTAGTTGCTGAAGATTTTTAGTGATGGGCTGTTGTTTACTAGTTTCTAAGCCCTTAAACACATCAGCAATTAATGTGAGACCATTTGTTAGAAATCGAGCCATGATAAAGCTATTATCATCATTTTGTTTACTAGTAAATTCCTCTTCTAAATAATGAATACGCTTTTGCATTAATTGTAGTAGTTGTTCTTGTTCTTTTTTTGATAAAGGTTGGTTAAGAGATTTCTTAATTAATTCAAACGTTTTGTTTTCCACATATAGAAAGACTTTTTCTCTTATAAATACTGCTAAATTCATTGTTATTTCTCCCATTTTCTTTATGTTTATTATACTATATATTGGTATTTTTGACAATGATGTTTTCATTTAGTAAAATATCTTTCCTTTATTATTCGGCGATTTTAAAAATACTGAGATTAAGAGCATTTTGACCTGTTGTTTCTAGCGTAATTGGTTGTTCGCTCGTATTTACTATGCTTATGACATCGAGCGCATTCGCATAAAATAACGCGTTTCCGTGTATGTCGACTGTGGTTCCAGAATTTACATAAGTTCCTGAAGATAGTGGTAGAATTGTTTCTTGGGTAGGAGTTATTCTTTGTATTTCAAGTCTAATTACTTGTCCTGATGCCGTTCTCACTAGCGCATCTACATTAATTGAATATAAGCCATCCTCTTGTATCGTAATGTTGCCATTTTGGTAGGTAATAGTATTAATGATAGGAATATTATCTAAAGTTATGTTAGCATTTGTTGGTACTGTTTGGGAAGTGGTGACGGTTCCATAGAGTGTAGCATTAAAGCTGGGGCCTGGTAATCCGCTAGGGCCCGTTGGTCCGATGACATTATCCACAAAACAAGAAAATAAATAAAATCAACAGAATTCATTGATAATTAGGGGCATAGATTTAATCTATGTTTTTTATTTTAAAGAAAAAGCCTATCAATTTTACTTGATAATCTAACTTATAAATTGCTATTTGTTTGTGAGTTAATTATATCATATTAAAAAACACTCAAACAGAGTGTTTTAGAAAGTAGGTTTTTGGTACTGCTAATTTACTACTAATACTACTATTTTTAATTACACATAATAATTATAAATTACTGCTAATTTTAATATGATCCAGTAGATAACCTTTTTCATATCTTTTTCTGGAACAACACTACTAACACCATAATCTTTTATATTTTGAATCGTAACAGGTAGTGTTAATGTTCTACCTTTTTGATTAAATATTTTTGAAATGAAATTAGCAACAACATATTCTGCTTCTTCCATTACATCATAATATTCATCATTACTTACATTATCTTTGTTTTTAGAGTAATAATCATAGTCAAAGAAATCAGTTATATCATCAATTTTACGATCCTGTTTTCTGTCAAGTATTATATTAGAATCAAAATCTTTAATCTTTTTTAAATAATCATTCATCAATAATTCATAGGCAAAAAGCTGTTCTTCTTCTGTGAATTTATCAATTTCTTTAAAAAAGTCTAATAAATTATAATGGTACTCAATAGCCATTATTTTTTTGATCCTTTCTTCTAATTTTTGTGAAATGTTATCTGCACATTCTTGTAGATTGTTTTTTTGTACTTTCATACTTTTAGCTCCTTCTCATTTTCTATATTTTTGCCTACCTTCTAGCACTTTTTCGTCAAATTTCTCATACTATTTTTAATATTATTATAAGTACAATACTACATAGTTGGTATGGTTGAAAAACAGCATACTTATTACAATATTAGTAAGTTATAAAGAAAGGGTGTGATGATAATTCAGAGTAAAAACTATGAAGATTGTGCTCGTAAAATTCTTGCTAATAACATAGTCTATTTTAGAATTAAAAAGAACTGGTCCCAAGAAGATTTTGCAGAAGAACTTGGAACTACCACAACTTATGTTTCTAATTTAGAAAATGCAAGAAGAAATGCACGAATTGATTACATAGGTCATATTGCTGATACTCTTGGTATTTCTTTAGAACAATTATTTATTGAAAGAAACACCGTAGAAAATCATCGGATACCAAGACGCTAAGAATAATACTACTTATTCTTTTTTTGTGCCTAATTTATTATAACATAGTTTTTTTGATTTTTACCACCATTTTGTGTGAACTTGTGGCTATTTTGCATTTTGATAAATGAGATAATTATTTAGAAAGGTGGGAATAATGACTATGCGAAGATTTGAAGAACTACAAGGTCTAGTATCCACAGTAGATAAAAACATAATTTATGATACGATTTGTAAGAACATCAAAAAGTTTCGTGTGGAAAAATACAACGAGTTTAAGAGTCAAAATTCAAACAGTACAATTAACCCATATTCAAGTGAAAATATTGCAGCTTTATTAGATTATAATCACAATCACTACAAAAGATTTGAAAGTGAAACTGATAGTACTAAACAAATGCCACTTGATAAGATAATCAAACTATCTATCATATTGGAAAAAAATGTTGATGACTTTATTAAATAATTGTAAGGACACAGATGTAAAAGAGTAAAATCTCTTTTTATTTTATGCAGATTTTAGTCATTTATGCTTGTATTAAAATTACATAATGCTTTCAATAATGCTTTATCCACCAAAGTATCTTTTTACAAAAACCTAGTGTTTACAAGTGTTTACGATGATTTCATCAGACATTTTAGGCGTGTTTTCTACAACATTTATTCCTAATTGACTATAAACAATGGCGTGATATAATATAGTAAAATACGAAATAAATGTACTCAAGGAACACCACTTGCTGGTGTTTTTTCGTATTTTGTAATAATTTTAAGTGTTTTTAGATTGAAACGCTTGATTTTTGGTAGTTTTTGGTATATTATAAACAGCAATTAAAGAAATTTGTTGTTTATAAGAAGTTAAGGAAGTAGTATGTATCCTGATTTTAAGGTTGCTTACAACCTTAACGGCATCTACTTCCTTTTTTAGGGGGTAAGGTATGAGTCTATGTCTTAACTTAACAATGCAAGCTGTATTTATTAAAACAAAACAACTATTAGATATCGTACCCCTAAAATCAGAAAATCAACCTAGAAATGCTTTTGTTATTATTAAAAGGATAATCAAAGATAGGACAATTATGTTCTTATTTGCGATTGTCCTTTTTTCATTGAGTACTAGATCGGGGGCAAATTTATGAACAATACTTTATTAGGAAAGGACGAGCTATCTTTATATGATTATGTCAAGTTAAGAAACATTATTTTAGATGTTTTCAAATTACTAAAATATCTAAAAAGAACTGATGACAAAATTGCTATTCCAAAGATTACTAGCGATTACAGGGTTAGATATGAACAATTTATTCCTGTTAAATCATCAACAGTAGAAAATTGTGTTCTTAAAAATATGATGTTAGAAACTAAACTTGAAAACAGAAGAAGACAATTACTTTCAAAAATTACTTTGGCACTTCGTAAATTGAATGATATAGAACTTCAAGTTTTTGATCTAACCTTTTATAAGTGCAAAGAAGAAGATGAGATATTGTCTATTATGAATTATGGTAAAGATAAAGTCAGAGAAATTAGAAAAAGTGGTTGTATTAAGTTTGTAAGTGCTCTTGGTCTTGATGATAGATGTTTTAGATAACATCTATTTTTTATGATTGGGGGTGTTAAAAAGAAAAGTCTAAAATATTTCACTAAAAGAATATTGGGGGTTGGTTTTTATAAATAAATTAGAAGAACTTATAAAACAATTTAAAGATTGTTCAAGATCAGAAATTGGAACTGCATTACTTGCTTATGAAGAATATCTTTGTAAAGGTTTAGATGTAAGTAATGATGATTTAAAAAGATTACAAGAAGTATTTAAGTATTACGATGATAATTATAGCGATGACTATCCTAGTCTTACAAATGAATCTTTACAATATCCAAAAAACATAATTATAAATATGTTTAATGATATTGAAAAAGATGATTACAAATTTAGTTTTCAAGTAGGATCAGTAAATGATAATAGTACTACTATAGAAGTATCAATGTATAATTCGCATAGTGGTAATATAGAAAAAGAGTTTGAATATGAATTTAACAATAAAACTTTAGAAATAAATTCTGATAATCAATTAGGTTTAATTTTTAAGGCGTGTCGAGAAACTAAAAAACAACTTGAAAACAAAAATATTGAAGAACTTTTAGAAACATACAAAATATAAGGGGGTTATAAATGGAATCAATACTTAATGATATTTTGCGTCTAATCAATGACGCAACAAATTATTTAAAAATGTTCGTTGCAGGTGCGACGGGCTTTTTTGTTTTAAAAGATTGTATCTTTTATATGGTAGCTTCTGAAGATCATCAGAAAGCTGCTTCGCTTCGTAAAATTAGAACAACACTAATCGCTGGTGTTTCTGTATTTCTTGTAGTGCAATTTGTAAACTGGATCTTAACTTATTTTAAGTGATCATATGAGTCAAGAAAAATTAGTAAAAGAAATTATAAAAACGTGTAAATATTTTAGAATTATGGAATATGAAGTTGAAACTTGTTTTGTAGAAAAAAAGATAATTGACGGTTTAGAAGACATTATCTTTGTAGAGAATTTACTTAATATATTCTACAAAAAGAAAAATCAAAATCTTTATAAGAAGAATCTTAATCAACAAAGATTAAAAAATCTTCTTATAGAGTTAGAAAAAATAAGATTAAATTTAGAATTTAAGGGGGTATAAAATGAATATGATGTCTATTGTAGGAAGACTTGTTGGCGATCCTACCATAAAAGAATTAGAAGATAATAAAAAGGTATGTAATTTTACTGTAGCTGTTTCTAGGCCTTTCAAAAATGCTAATGGCGAATATGAAACAGATTTTTTTCCTGTAAGTGTTTGGAATACTATAGCAGAAAGTACCGCTGAATATTGTAAAAAAGGCGATATTTTAGGTATAAAAGGAAGATTACAAGGTAAGGATAATAAAATTTCTATAATTGCCGAAAGAATATCTTTTTTATCATCATCTAAATCAATAAAAGATGATATAGATCAAGAAAAAAATGTAAAAATGTAATTTTTTTCAATTTAGGGGCTGTATTTTTTTTGAAAGCGCGTTATTATTCATTTAAAGAAAGGACGTGCTTATGTATGTTAAAGAAAATATTTAAAATTAGTGGTATTATTTTATTAGTCGGTTTTATTAGTGTGTTTGTGAAAGGATATATTTATCAAGAAACAAAAACTAATCAAAAAGACAATCTCATAGTTGATTCATCATCAAATGAAAAACAAGAGTTAATAGATGAAGACATAATTACTTCTCTATTAGATAATAAGGAAGATCAAGAAGTATTAGAAACAAAACAAGAAGAAATTGCTCCAGAAGTAAAACAAGAAGTTGTTATTCAAAAAGAAAATACTTCTCAACCAAAACAGGAAGTACAAACTTCTCAAAATAATAAGGTAGAAGTACAAACTTCTACTACACCAGAAGTTGTTGTTCCACAACCTAAACAACCTACAGAATGGGAAAAATTAGGTATTAGTGAATATGATTATTACAATAGTCCAGAGATTTCTTGGAAAACAGTAGATTTTGATGTAAATAAATTAGGAAGTATGGAAGAAACAAAAAATGCTTGTTATAATGCAGGTGCAAATTATACAGGGTTAGAAAATTATCGTTTTAGATGTGATGAAACTTATAGTTACTCTGGTAAATTTTTAGGTTATCACATTCAATATATAGAATTAGAATCATAAGGCCGTAAAGGTCTTTTTTTTATGAATTTATAAGGGGGAATTTTAATGAATATAAAAAGAAAAATTTTACTTGCTATACCCATTTTACTGGGTATAGTTTTAGGCTTTGCCACTTCTACTTTAGAAGTCAAAGCTGAAACTTATGCAGGACAAGCTATTTGGCCTAGCGAATATATTTCAAATGTATATTTGAAAAAAGCAAGATCCGACGGTTATGTTGCTTATAAACAAGCAAGATTTATGCGTCGTAGTGAAGATAATGCTTTTGTTTATTGTCTTCAACCATTTGTTGATATTGATAATAACCTTATTTATAATGTTGCACGAAGTGATTATGCAACTTATCTTAATATGACACCAGAACAATGGGATAGAATTAGTTTACTTGCCTATTATGGGTATGGATATGGAAATCATAATACCCCAAAATGGTATGCTGTTACACAAGTATTGATTTGGCGTACTGCAGAGCCAACAAGTACTATTTACTTTACTGACGGTTTAAATGGTACTAGAAATGACAATTTATTTATTGATGAAATAAATGAGATTGAAAGTTTAGTTGCTCAACACAATAAAAGGCCTAACTTTAATTCAGAATCTATTACACTACCTTTAGGAAAAACTATTACATTAAATGATGTAAATAATGTTTTAAATGGGTATAGAGTAAAAGAACAAAGTAATGCAAGTGCAAGTATCAATGGTAATTCACTTTCAATTACTGCTACTGGTGTCGGAAATGCTACTATTAAGTTATCAAAGGAAGATTCTTTATATCCTACACCACCAGTAGTATATTTTAAGGAAGGCACTCAAAATGTATTTAGAGTTGGATCATTTGATCCTTTATATTCTACTATCAATTTAAAAGTAGTTGGTGGTCGTGTTGAAATCACAAAGAGAGATAAAGACACAGGCGAAGTAATTCCACAGGGATTAGCTTCACTTTCTAATGCCACTTATGGAATATACAATGCCGAAACAAACGATCTTGTTGGAACAATAACAACGGATAATAATGCTTTTGCAAGAAGTGATTATCTACCTGATTTAGGTAGATTTTATTTGCAAGAAATTACACCTAGTCAAGGATATAAATTAGATACTCAAAAGTATTACTTCACAGTAGATGAAAATAATTTACTTGTTAAAGTAGATGTTTACGAAGAAGTAATCACTCGTGAATATGAAATTACAAAAGTTTATGCTTCTGATAAAACACAAATTATGACACCAGAGATTGGGGTTGAATTTGCTATCTATGATCATAATAATAATTTAGTATCAATAGAAACTACAGATAAAGACGGTAAGATTTACTTTTCACTTCCTTATGGCGATTACACATTAAGACAACTTACTTCTACAAGTGGGTTTGAAAAAATAGAAGATTATCATTTTGAAGTTAGAGATTTAGGTCCTACTATCAATAAGGTTTTCTCAAATGCTGAAATCACATCAAGATTAAAAGTAGTTAAAGTAGATCAAGACGGTAATAATGTTACACAAGCTGGTATTAAGTTTAAAATTAAAGATTTAGCAACTGGTAAGTATGTATGTCAAACAGTATCTTATCCTACTACAACAACTTATTGTGAATTTGAAACTGATAAGGACGGTGTCTTAATTACACCATATCCATTAAATAGTGGTAATTATCAATTAGAAGAAGTAAATCAAGTTGTTTATGGGTATGTTTGGAATTCTACACCACTTCCATTTACTATAGATGAGAAAGCCGATATTAAGAAAACTGATGACTTTGACGCCATACTTGAAATTCATTTTGAAAATCAAGAAGTTAAAGGTGTTATTGAATTAAATAAAGTTGGCGAACAAATAGTAATTGAAAATGGTACATATACTTATGAAGAAATAGAACTTCCTAATGTAGTATTTGGTTTATATGATGAATCAGGTAATCTTATTAAAACACTTGAAACAAATGATAAAGGTTTTGTAAGATTTGAAGATTTAAAACTTGGAAAGTATATTATAAAAGAAATTTCTACTACTGGAAATCATATTTTAGATAATGAAGAATATGAGTTTGTTCTTGAATATAAGGATCAATATACACCTATAATCAAAAAAACATTTACTCTTAAAAACTATCTAGGAAAAGGAAGTTTAGATTTTCGTAAAACTGATCTAACAAGTGGTAAGGAACTTCCTAATGTAAAAATAGAAATATATACTTCTGACGATGAACTTATTTATAGTGGTGTTACTGATGAAAACGGTAAAATCAAAATAGAAAATCTATTTATTGGAAAATTCTATATAATTGAAACTGAAACAGTAACAGGTTATAAATTATCTGATGAGAAAGTATATTTTGAGATTTTAGAAAATGGCGAAGTTGTAAAAGCTAGTATGACTAATGAAAAATTTAAAGGAGATTTGGAATTTACAAAGGTAGATTTATCTACTGGCGATCCACTTCCTAACACATTGATTGAAGTATATAATGCTGAAACAGAAGAACTTATCTTTTCTGGTCGTACTGATGAAAACGGTAAAATCATCATTAAAGATTTAGAATATGGTAAGTACTACATTCTTGAAAAAGAAGCACCAGAAAATTATATTTTGAATGAAGAAAAAATGTATTTTGAAATTTTAGAGAATGGCGAAGTTGTAAAAGCAACAATGACTAATGAAAAAGTAGAAATGCCTAAAACATTCAATACTGATATAACTAGTGTTATTACTATTATGGGTACTGCCCTAGTAGGGTTAGGTCTTCTATTATATGCTAAAAAGAAAAATAATAAATAAAATACTTGTAGTGATTGGATTGTTACTAATTATAGTGGCGATCCTTTCTACTTATTGTTTTCTACATAATAAAGAAATAGATAAACAAGAAACAGAAACTATTATCAATGATTTGTTTCCAGATGTTCCTACACCAGAAGTAGAAATACCAGAAGAAACACCTACTATAATTGAAACACCAAAACAGGAATTTGTATTAACTGATAACTATTTAGGATATATAGAACTTTCTGGGTATGGAATTAAAAGACTTATCACAACAGGAACATCAAAAAAAGTTTTAGATAAAAATTTAGTTGGTACTTTATCTGTATCTGCTAATTTAGATGATGAATTTGGTAATATGATTCTAGCAGGCCATAGCACCAGTAATGTGTTTCAAAAATTACATTATATGAGAGTTGGCGATCAAGTAAAGATTGTTACTCATCAAAATACTTACTATTTTACTATTATCAGTAAACATACAATCAATGATAATGATATGTCTTATTTCAATAGTATAAATGACAAAAAACAATTAACACTTGTTACTTGTAAAAATAATAGTAAGCAACGACTTATTGTTATATGTGAATTAAGGGGGTAATTAAAATTAAAAGATATAATACAAAGTTTATGTTTTACATAACAAAAAATCTCAAAAAAGATATAAGAAAAAGATCCAAAGAATTAGATATTTCTATGTCTGATTATATAAGGACACTAATAAAAAAAGATTTAAAGGAATGTGAAATTGTTTCTAATACTTTGGAAAAAGATAAAAATATTTATGATGTGGATAATTTCAATAAGAAGTTATCAGGGGGTTATAAATGAAGATATATGAAATAGATTTTAATCTTTATAGTCGTTTATTTAATGAGCGAGAAAACTCTGACTATGGTAAAATGCCTAGTTATTTAACTGGAAAATTCCTTGTAAAAAATAAAAATGGTAAAGGATATTTTGGTGTTGATAATTCCACTAATGAATGGTGGGAAGAAGAATTTAAAAACAAATTACAATGTCTTATATGGTTAGTAGATGATGAACTTACAACTGAACAAGTTATTGAGAAATATAATACTAACAAAGATGATTGTAAAGATTATAAAAAGTATCTTGTTAGTCAAGATGTTTTTTGTGAAAAAAATAATATTTATCATCGTGATTATTTTAAGTTTGATCCAAAGAAAGAATATGATTTTAAAATCAATTTAGGTAGTGGTACAAGAGAGTTTTCTTCCACTATTGAAAATGCTTTAGGGTTAGCTTCAAATTATGAAACAGATTTATTATATAAGGATATTCTTATATTTTCATCTTTGGGTTTTGAATGGGAAGAAAATTGTCGGCTTATAGAACAATATCTTGGAAAAAATTATGATAGACGTAACTTTAGAGAAAAAGATTTGTACGATGACTTCGGTCTTCCATATAGGAAACCAAGCGACGGTTGTTTTAATTTCAAAGATGAAAAAACTATAAAAATGTAAAGGGGGTTAAAAATTGATAGAATTAGATAAAGATTTAGTAAGACGTTCTGATAATCAGAGTATGTATAATCGTGGCACTCATATTCAAGATGACGCTAATCACGAACATCAAAGATTTGTTGAATTATACGGAATCAGAGAACTAAACGAAAAACAATTAGAAATTGTAAATAAAAGAAAAGAACAATTTAAAGAGCTAATTACTGACAGTTATAATGAATTATTAAGAGTTAATGCAAATTTTGTGCCTGTCAATGTGGCTGGTCCAGCAAAATATCCTGTTGAAAAAATGTGTAAGGTCCAAGCTAAAATAGATAACACACTTTATACTATTGAAGACAAGATAAAGAGATTCTATAAAAATACTGATGATATGTTAAAAAATGCTTATACAAAAGAAGAAATTATAAGTAAGTATAGAAATGGATATAATGAGCCAATTAGTAGTGACGATCCACTTGTAAAAGAAAAATTACAAGCAAAATTAGAATTTTTAGAAGAAAATCATCAATCATATTTGAATTATAATAAGAAAGCTAGAAAAAATAATGAAGATCCACTTCCACCTTATGTATTAGCGAACTCTAATCAAAATATAAAATCAGTAAAGGATCGTTTAAAACAGTTAGAAAAAATGGATAAACTACAAATGAATGACTACTATTTTAATAATGGCGAAGTCCGTTTTGATAAAGAAGATAATCGTGTCAAAATATTCTTTGATGAAAAACCAAGTCAAGAAGTAATAGAAGAATTAAAAAGTCACGCCTACAAGTGGTCGCCTAAAAATCAATGTTGGCAAAGAAAACTTACACCAGACGCTATATATATGACAAAAAGATTATTTGCTGATATAGGTGGTTTAGAAATAAAATTAGAACACGACTATACCAAAGAAAATAAAATGACAATGTAGGTGGTGTTTGTATGATGTTACAGTTATTAACAGTACAACACGAGTCTGCAGGTTGGATAACAGACGCGATCCGTTGGGTATTTTGGATGTTGGCAAAAGGTGTACTCATTTTACTAGACGGTATGTTTTTGATTATCAATGATATATGGAAATTTAAGTTTTTTGATAATCCGTATGTAAATAAGATTTATTCGGCTGCAATCATTGTGGCCTGTACTTGGCTAGTACTGAAAGTTATTATTGAAATTATAATGAGATATTTTGTCAATCAAGATGATAATTCTTCCCCTACTAGGGTATTTAGGGGTATCATTTTTTGTATAGTAATGATGTTTTTAATTCCACCTATATTTAATTGGGGGTATGATGTATCATCTAAACTTACACAATATACAATATCAGTTTCATCTACTGCAGAAACAAGTCCTACTTCTTTTGAAGCTAGTATGTCTTCAATGATACTTACGGCTTTTGCAGATGATAGCAAAATGGACGAATCTGATAAAAAATACTTTATAGAGAACTGGTGGACGGTTGATTATAATGCTGTTATGAATGACGGTCTTTTTGATTCAGGGGAATATAAATATAGTTTTCATACCTTTTCTGTTTTCATAGTTGGTTTAGTCGTCGTCGTTCTTTTATTTTTTATTGGAATTCAAGTTGCTAAACGAGTGATAGAACTGGCTTTATATAAGGCAATCGCACCGTTTGTGTGTACGTCTTTAATATCAAATAGATCACATACATTTGAAGTATGGGCAAAAGGTGTTTTAGGTACATTCCTAGTTACTGCTGTCCAGTACCTATGTATTGGAATATTATTTAATGTTTTTGGTACAGTTGTAAAAGGTACTTCTTATGCTATGTCTGTTATACTTATCATCATAGGTGCTTTACTCTTTATCATATCATCGCCACAATTAGTAAGTGCTTTGTTAAATGCAAATACTGGAACAATGGCGAATATGAGTGAATTACATAGTATGGCTGCACTAGGTACAAGTATGATAGCTATGTCAAGATATGGGAAAACAGAAGATAACTCTACTAATTCAAATAATAGTAATGATAATTCTTCTTCTACACCAGACAGTAATTCAAGTGGTAATGATCCTAATATGACATCAAATTCTTCATCTTCTAATTTGGAATCTGCAAGTCAATCTTCTAATCAAGATAATTCTTCAAATTCTAATTCAGAAAGTAGTAGTCCTACTATGGATAGTGGAAGTAATGATATACCTACTTATAATGATGATATGTCTAACACCACTTCACTTGCTGATAGAATTGATACATACAAAGATATGATTGATAATAACAATTATTCATTTAATCAAGAATCTAGTACTTTATATAAAACTACTACAGATTGGGGGAATGTAAATGTATCTAATACCGAAGAACATAAGGGTTAAAAGAGAAATATTTAAAGGATATGGAATTAAAGAGATATTACTACTTGGTCTATCTGTTCTTGTAGGTTTTATACTTGCAAAAATTTTTGGAACAGGGCTAATTAAAATATTCTTCTTTTGCTTCTTTCCTATTCTTACATTTTTAATTACTTTGCCTATGCCAAATGGATCAGGCAATATTTTAAGTATCATAATAAAAATGATAAAGTTTAGGTCAAGTCAAAAGAAATATAAAAAATTTTAATTACAAATATTGACAAAGTACGACAATTTCATATATACTTATATTGTGAACAGGGAATAGCAATGAAGTGCCCTGTTGATGAAGTAAAGAAGTTTATCAATCTCAAGCTATATAGAGATTGTTTTTTTATGGAATAATATATATTATTTTTTTACATTATGATTAGTTGTTATTGACTAATCTTTTTTTATAGATAAGGGGGTTAAAGATGAATAATAAAGTAGATGATGTAATGATTACTCTATTAAAGGCAAAAGAAGATATAATGAACAAATCTAATAATGGCTTTTATAATGATATTATTACAGGTTTAGATAATATGATTGTTGATTATACAATTAAAAATAAAATGACTAACAAAGAAATTTTAGATTGTGCTATGTCTTTATATGAACATAAAGGAAAAAATAAGTTTATGGAAAAAATCAAAAATTTAAGTCCTAGTAAACTTATTCAAAGAACTAAAAATAAAATCATTGAAAATCATAAAAAAAAACAAATTAGGGAAAAATACGAAGAAGAAATTGTCCTACTCGTCAAAGACAAGTTAAAAACAATGATTGATGAAGATCGTAAGAAAACTACTACACTAGAAGAAACAAAAGAAAATAAAAAAGACTTTTTTAAAGATAAAAATATTTCTATAGTTAATAATGGTATTATTAACATAGATGACAATTTAGATATTGATAAGGATAGGCCTATTCTAGTTTTAGATAAAGAAATGGCTAAAATAATTGATGTAAATAAAGCTGGTACATTCATTTTTCAAGATAATGATAATTATTTTGTTTATAGAAAATCAGATAATATTCACAATTCTGATATTGAAAAATCACAACTTGTAAAATTTTCTTCTTTAGATCAAGCTATTGTTTACTCTATTGATGATAGTGTATCAGCAAAGGACATCAGAAATGACTTTGATAAATTTAAAAATAAATATGGCAATTTGGATAATTTCATTAGTGATAAAAGAAGTCTAAAAAAATCTCGTAGTAATATCAATTATGTTGATAATAGTATCAATATGAATTTAGAAACAAAAAATTTAAGGGGGTTATAATTTATGAATAAAACAAATGATGAAGTCTATATGACTTTATTAAAAGCAAAAGAAAATATTGCAAAATATACAAAAGAAAAAGTTAGAAATAAAGATTGGCAACCATACTATAATAGTATTGTTGAAGATATTGACAATATTATTGTTGATTATGCTATCACTACTAAAATGTCATCAGATGAAATTTTAAGTTGTCTATTTGAAATGGGTGCTGATGATAAGAATAGTATTTTCCACGATGATTACAATAATATCAAAATGAATTTATAAAAAATAAGGGGGTTATAATTTGAAAAAGGATAAAAAGAAAAAGATTGATAAGTCTATTTTAGAGTGGCTTCCTTTTAAGGAAGTATGGAACGACTTACTCTTTTTAGAAAATGACAAAATTGTAGGTGTTATCAAAGTCAATAGTATTAACCTACAGTTATGTTCTAGTGAAGAACAAGATTCAAAGATATTCCAGTTTAGAAAAGTATTATTAAGTATGGAATATCCTTTTAAAATACTAGCACTAGATAAACCTATTTCTCTTACAGATCACATAGATAATTTAGTATATCTTGCTAAAAATACTGATGATGAAATAAAACAAAAATTACTTGATGAAGACATCAATTATGCTGATAATATTATGAGTAAAAATCTAGTCAATAATAGAGAATTTTACTTATTGATTGAAGAAAGCAAAGATAATATTAAGTTACTAAAATCAAAAATCAATGATCTTGTTTCTCAATTATCTAATATAGGTTTATCATCAGAACAAGCAAAAACTGATGATATTAAGGAATTACTTTTTACTTTCCTTAATCCTAACGAATCACTAGAAGTTTTTAAACAAGATTCAAGTTTGAAATCATTAAAAGAAAAAATCGCACCTATAGCTATGAAATTTAATGATAAAGACATTTTACTAGGCGATTGTTATGCTACTAGTATGATTATTGATACATTCCCGTCCTATGCTCGTGGTAGTTGGTTAGGAATGTTATCTAATATTAAAAATACTCGTATGATGATTAGTGTTGAACAAATGGATAATGTAGAAGTATCTAAAACACTAAAAAAAGGTATGAGTGAAACTCGTAGTAAGTATATCAATACAAGTGATAGAAACGATCAGATAGTCCTTAAAAATCAATTAGAAGATTACGAAAAACTTACTAATAAAATGGATCGTGAAAATGAAAAAATGCTACTAATGTCGGTAGTATTTTTTTCTTATGCAAATACACAAGAAGAATTACAGAAAAGAGTTAAAGAAATTAAGTCAGCTTTGTCTTCTCTTAATCTTCGTGGATCACAACTTATTTTTGAACAAGAACAAGGCCTTAAAACATCACTTCCTACTTTAGAAATGCCACTTCAAAAAAGTTTTGGTCTTCCTATGCCTATTACTACGGTAGCTGCTTCTTTTCCATTTGTTTTTGAATCTATACAAGATAATGGTAATTCCATAATTCTTGGCGATGACATAAACGGCGGTCTTACTTTGTTTGATTTATGGAAAAGAACTAACAAAAGAACAAACTCTAATATGTGTATTATAGGTAAAAGTGGAAGTGGTAAGTCCACCCTAATAAAGAAACTTATACGTGGTAATTTTGCTCGTGGTGGTGGCTCTAAAAAAACTAGAATTTTGATTGTAGATCCAGAACGTGAATATAAAGACTTATGTCTTTCACTTAATGGAAAATGGATAGACGCAGGAAGTGGATCAGGTTGTATCATCAATCCATTAGAAATTAAAAACTCTACTAATGATGAAGATAATAATGCCGCTGTTGTAAGACATTTACAAACATTTAGAACATTTATTAAATACTATTTTAAAGATCTAACAGAATTAGAACTTACTAAAATTGAAGAAATACTACTTCGTACTTATAAGAAAAAGAATATTACTTTAGATACTGATGTTAGTACACTTTCTTCAAAAGATTATCCTATAATAAGTGATTTTCATAATGAAATAATAAAAGAATTAGATAAGGCAAAAAATGATAAACGTGTCAATGATGATAATGTAAAATCATTAGAAAAGATAGAAGCTATTGTCCGCCGTATGGCTACTGGTGTTGATAGTAAGTTATGGAATGATTATAGTAATCTTGACTTAAATTCTGATTTAATCGTCTTTGATATACATAGTCTTCTTGAAAGCGACGAAACAATTTTACGAACACAATTTTTCAATATTCTATCTTTATGTTGGAACATCATAAGTCAGAATCGTGAAGAACAAGTTATACTAATTGTTGATGAAGCTCATCTTCTTATTGATCCAGATAATAAGGACGGTTTAGAGTTTTTGAAAAAGACTAGTAAAAGAATCAGGAAGTATGCAGGAAGTCTTATAGTATGTACTCAAAATATGATTGACTTTACTTCTCCAGAAGTTGTTAGATACGGTCAAGTTATAGTAGATAATTCAGATTATCAGTTTATTATGGCACAAGGAAGTGAAGAAATCATTTCATTACAAAAGGTATTAAGGTTAAGTGATAATGAACGCCGTTTTTTACAAACGGCTGGAAAAGGACAAGCACTTTTTGTTATTTCTCACGACAAAAGAATTCCTATCTTCGTACATCTTCGCACAGAAGAAAAAGAACTTTTTGGCAAAGGTGGTGGACGATAATTAAACAAGTTACTAATGGAATTATGAAAGGAAAAATGCTTATAGCACTTCTTCCAGTTATTGGAATTATAATGATTGTTTTAATTATTCTATCCATATTGGCTGCACTTTTTGGAAGTGATACGGCTTTCTATCAATCTTTTTTCGTTCTTCCATTTGATACTAACACCTATACTATTACTTCCCCATACGGCGAAAGAATAGATCCTATAAGTGGCGAAAAATCTTTTCACTCTGGTATAGATGTCGTTCCTACTTCTTCTAATATAGTATCTGTTGCAGACGGTACAGTTGTTGTAAGTGAAGTCCAAGATATGGGTGGCGAAAGTATCATTATAGAACATAAACTAGGTGGTCAAGTTTATAGATCTGGTTATCATCATCTTAAAGAAAATTCTAGGGTTGTAAATGTAGGCGATCAAGTTAAGCAAGGTCAACAAATTGGAATTATGGGAAGTACTGGGTACTCTACTGGTCCACATCTTCATTTTTCCTTACAAAAATTTAATGCTAGTAGTCAACAATTTGAACGAACAGATCCTAGTATTGTAATCAATAATAAGATTAGCGCAAAAGAATATAACTTGTATGATTATGACAATTCAAATGGTGGTGGGTATCAAATACCTACACTTCCAGAATTAAAACCTTATGCACCAAGTCTTCCAAGTGTTGGTCCATAATTTAGGCCTAACACTTTTATAAAAAAACATCTTAAAGGTGGCGAGAATTTAGAAAAATATCAAGTTTAAAGTGTGTACGATTGTTACACACCCTAGATTTTATAAGGGTTTCAAAGTAAACGATTGTATAACAATTTAGTAAAATGTAAACACTTGTGTTTTTCATCAATACCTTATGAAATAAGGCTAAACTCGCCACTGGCGAGTTGTTTGTAAACAGGGTTTATCCTGCTTTTAATATGTTGTTAAAATTATTGAGTTTTTGACTATTTTATGGTCGTGATTATGGCCGAAGTTTAGGCCTAAAAGAAAGGAAATTATATGAAATTATTTTTAATCATATTATTCATCAATATAGTAATCTTTTCATTAGTTTTTTTATTTTGTGCTTGTAAGGTTGCTAGTATAGCTGATGAATCAATGGAAAAAGAAAATTATAAAAAGTCTGGTGGTAAATGATGAAATCTTTTCTATGGAAATGGAAATTGTTTTTTGGAAATTGCTACACTATATTTGATAAAGATAAAAATAAAATTAGAAAAATTTTAATCTATCATAAAAGAATTTATTTGTTAGATTAAATTTGAATTTAAAGGGGGTTATATAAATGAATGATAAAAAAAGTACATATTTAAAGGTACTCGTAGATAATAAAACAGATAATGCTTTTAGAAAAATTTTAGAAATTAAAGGGCTTACAATTCAGGAAGTTTTAGAGAATATGCTAAAAGATTATATCTTTGAAAATCTTGATTGTATTATGTTGAATAATGGAAGAACAAAATAAGAATGGCAATATTATTGCTTTTAGAGTTGATCCATATAAAAAACAATTACTACAAGATCAGGCGTCCAAAAATAATATGAAAATAAGTGAATATTGTAAAAATGTTTTACTAGACAATTTGGATCAGACAATGCTTTTAGATAGTCAAAAGAAATTAAGAGAACTTATTATTGAAACAGTTACAGACGCAAACGAAAAACAATTTTATAAAATCTTGACGATGATTAACAAAAACAATATAGGAATTGAAACTATCATATTACAAAATGATATGACTTATAAATATTTTGATATTCCACAAACAAGATCAGAACTTAATACTCATCTAGTCAACCACCCTATAACAGAAGTGGCTAGAGAACAAGTACTAAAAAATATTCGTGAATTACGAAGTCAAAAGGACAATGTAGATGAGCAAAAGTAATATTGTTACAAGAGTTAGATATAAAAAAGATGTGAACTTTCAAAGGTTAGTTGGTGGTTGGTGTAAGTACGTTTCAAAGGACGGAGCAAATGGAAAATCTTTAAGAGATTTTTCTTCTGTCAATGACTTATATGAAAAAGAACTCGGGATATATGATGATACTAAAGAATCAGAAGAATGTTATATCTGGGATAAGAACGGCGATGTTTCAAAACAAGATATTTTAAAAGATTTGCCTAAAGATAAATCAGGTCGTATGTGGACGTTAGTTTTATCATTTCCACCAGACTTTGCTCTTGAATCAGGTCTTAAAACAAAACAAGATTATTATTTGATGACTAAAGCTATTATGCCAAAATTTATACTAGATAATGATTTGGATCTGACTAATACAAAGTGGTATGCTAGTCTTCATCAGGACACCGACAATCCACATCTACACATAAATCTTTTTGAATTGGAAGAAACTAGGAAAAAAGATACATTAGAAAAAACAGCTATGAAATATTTAAAAAGTAATATTGCTTCTTATCTAGTAGATAATACTTCTTTTTATAAAGATCAAGATTATCTGCTTTTAGGTCTTGATTATAAAATTAGAAAAAGTAATTATACTAAAGTAGATCAAGAGTTATTTTTTTCTAATAAGTTTAGAAAAAGTTTGAATAAAGATTTGTTAAGTCTTTATAAAAAACTTCCTAAAAAAGGTCGTCTTCAATATAATTCAAAAAATTTAGATTACTGTCGTAAAGATATAGATAAAATTATAGAAAAGATTTTATATCACGACAAAATAAAATATGATTTTGAAAAGTACTATCACTCTTTGGAATCAATAGAACGTGAGCAAAAAAAGTTATATGGTAATTCTAAAAATAACAAGTATGTGGAAAACAAAATGAAAAGACTTTACTCTAAAATTGGAAATGATATTTTATATAATTTTAAAGTTTATAATTCAAAAGATTTTTTAGAATATCAAAAAGAATTTTTAGAAATCAATATAATGAATATGGAATTTATTAGTAGAAATACTAAAAAGAAATCTACCATAATCAAACACGCAACAGAACTTTATAAGCTGGGTAAACTTGCTTCACTCTCTGATAGTGATATAAAAAAGTTGTTGGAAAAATGGATCAAGAAATCAAAAATCAATTATAATGTAGATTTACTATTTAATGCTGTTTCTAATACTAGAGAAGATATAAATGTTACTGACTTTTATAAAGCATTATCACATCTTGGATATACTAAAGAAAGATATGATACTTATAAAGAAAAATCATTTTATAAGAATTTACGATTCAAACAATTTATTAAGAAAGCAAATTATTATTTAATGGTTGAAACAAAAAAAGAAGAAGAATTTTTGCTTGAACTTTTAGAAAAGGAACTTCAAGGCAAAGATATTTAAGGGGGTTATAACTATAAAGAAATATTTTAATTACATACTAGTAGTTATTATTTCTTTATTGTTTTTTACTTTCATCATTACTAATTTTGTTGTATGTATGAAAAGTAATTTTGAATTAAAATTTATATATAATCTTTTAGATATAATTAGTATTGTTTCAAAAGATAGAAATATTTTAGTAGGCATTTCTTTAATAGAATGTCTTTTTCTTTTGGCCTTATTATATTATAAATATAGTTTTAAAATTAAAAACTCTAACAGTACAAATGGTGTACCTAAAAGAATCAATAGTAATGAATTTGGTAGTAGTACCTTTGCTACTATTAAGGAAGTAAGAAAAAACTTTACTACTTGGCGATTTAATAAGAATAATAAGTCTGGTGGTATGGTTGTTGCAATAGATGATAATAATTACTATGTAGATACTAGCTCTAATCATACATTGATTATTGGTAATACTGGATCTGGTAAAACAGTTTCAGTAATTGATCCACTCATATTTAATTTAGCTGACACTGGCGAATCAATGATTATCAATGATGTCAAAGGCGAACTTTACAAAACTACTTATGATTATTTAAAAAAGAAAGATTATGATATTAAGATTATCAATTTAAGAAATACAAGTAATAGTGATTTTTGGAATCCACTCACGATCGCTTATGAGTATTTTAAAGAGAATAATTTTGAAAAAGAGATTGAAACAATCAATGATTTATCAGGTGCAATATGTGAAGATGTTACTAGTCGTGATAAGTACTGGCAAGAGTCTTCATCTTCTGTTTTAAGTGCATTATGTCTTGCTCTTTTAGAAGACGCAAAAAGTGAAAGTCAAATACACTTTCATTCTATCTATAACTTACTTGTGGAACACGGTGCTAAAAAGTATGGCGATCAGAATTCACTTGATAAGTATTTTAGTGATCGTCCATTTGGAAGTACTGCAAAAAATCTTTACTCTACAGGAAACTTTGCTCGTGGGGAAACAAGGGCTACTATTTTTTCCATTCTAGCGTCAAAATTAAGAGTTTTTGGAGATACTGGTGTTAGTTATATGACTAGTAAAACTTCATTCAATATAAGGGACATAGGTAAGAAAAAAACTGCTATCTTCCTTATCATTCCAGATGAAAAAATTTCTAGGCATTTCATAGGTAGTTTATTTATCAATCAAGTCTATCAAGTTTTAGTAGAAGAAGCTCAAAAAGAAAATTCTGGTACACTTCCTGTTAGGGTAAACTTCATACTAGATGAGTTTTCTAATATGGTAAAGATTGCTGAATTTTCTAAAAAACTTACAGTAGCAAGATCCAGAAATGTTAGATTTTATTTAGTAATTCAAGATTTTAATCAGTTGCAAGAAAATTATAAAGAAATGGCTGGTACTATTAAGTCTAACACTAGTAATTGGGTTTATCTCTCTACAAACGATTATAATACCGCTCACGAGTTATCAAATAGAATTGGAAAATATACGATTGCCACTACTAGAACATCATCTTCTAATAGATATGGAAAAGTTGATTTCAATCTGTCATCTGACACATCACTTACTGGTCGTGATTTAATTACTGCAGATGAGCTTATTAACTTTAAAGTTGGCGAAGCTATCATATTAAGAACTAGAATGTCGCCTATAAAGACAAATTTAAAGCAAATAAGTGATTATCCATTTAGATATAAAGTTACTGATACAATAGAAGTCAAACAAGATGAATTCCATAAACTAGAACTTTTTGATCTTGATACATTTAGAATTGAACAAGAATTATTTTCCAATAAGGAACAAGTACAAGATGTACCTATCAAAAAAGCAAGTCCAACCAGAAAGAGAAAACCTAAAAATGGCTCTGAATAATCAAACTATGACTTTATTTAATTATGAATATCCATTTATTAAACTAGATAAGAATAATGTTAAGGTTGGTACTTTCTTTTCTGGTATTGGAAGTCCAGAAATGGCTTTTCATAGATTAAAAGAAAATGGTATTATAAATAATTATGAATCTGTATTTTTTTGTGAAGTGGATAAACACGCGATTAAAAGTTATTGTGCGATCCATAATAAAACACCAGATGACAATCTTGGGGATATTACTAAAATCAATGGTGCTGATATTCCATATTGTGATATTTGGATCGGTGGCTTTCCCTGTCAAGATATAAGTATGGCTGGTGTTCGTCGTGGCTTTGAT
This sequence comes from uncultured Bacillota bacterium, assembly GCA_958428295.1. GTDB lineage: Bacteria > Bacillota_I > Bacilli_A > RF39 > UBA660 > Onthousia. The sequence continues at coordinate 11,224 of CAUAFL010000006.1, read as the reverse complement.
TTTGGAAGTCGTACTCGTTCTTCTCTTGGGTGGAAAATGATACAATTTTTAAGAGAAGTAAAAGATCCACCAAAAGTAGTTATTTTTGAAAATGTGGCTGCAATTACTCATTCAAAATTTAGAATAACATTGAACTTATTTAAAAATGATTTAGAAGAATTAGGATATTCACTTTATGATGATGTTTTATGTGCTTTAGATTATGGTACACCACAAAATAGAGAAAGATATTTTTTAGTTGCAATCAAGGGAAAATACTTATATCAATTTCCACAAAAAATGAAATTGAAGTTAAGACTTAAAGATTTACTAGAAAAAGATATTGATCCTAATCTTGTATTATCTGAAAAAGTCCCATTTGATTTACAAAGTTTTGTTGCTAATAAAGATTATACAAAAGATTGTAAGTTAGTTTGTAAGAATCTGAAAGATAAAAGAAGAAAATATATAATAGATTTATATAGATTTATTGACGGTAAAAATAAGTGTGGACGTGATACATCTAGTAAATATAATCAAACTGCAAGGTTATGGTCTATAAATGGATATTGTCCTACACTAACGGCGAATTCTACAGAAGATACAAGTAAAATGATTATCTATCGTGATAATTGTTTTTTTGTGAAAAAAATTAGTCCTTTAGAAAGCTGGCGTTTTATGGGGTTTAGTGATGAAGATTTTTATAAAGCAAAAGACATCGGTACTTCTAATCGTCAATTATTCAAACAAGCTGGAAATAGTATTGCTACAAATGTGATTTATCATATTTTAAAAAAATTATTTTAATATCATAGATATATATTAGAAAAAATGTTATAATTGATTTACAAATAGATATACTATTTGAAAGTGAGATGATATAGTGAAAAAAGTATTGTTATTATGTTTAATAAGTATTTGTATTTTATTAACTGGTTGTTCGGAAGAAAAGGATTCATTTGAGCATTATGATTTAAAAGATAAAGATTTGAATATTTATACATATTTTAGTGATAACGGCAAAGAAGTTTATGCTTTAGCAGATATAACGCCTAGTTCTTATGAATCGTTTTTAACGGGGTTCTTCTATAAAATTGATGACAACGATTATATTTTATTAGAAACATTAGAATCATCCCAACAAGATGCTTATAAAAAAGACTATATGTATCAATTTTATGATAATAAACTTTATGGTGTTGGAAATGGAAATTCCCCTATGATATTTGAAATAGAGTTAAAAAGAAAAGAAAGTAAAATTAAAGAGTTAGAATTTAAAATAGATGAAAAAACTAATCCTTTTTTAATAAGTAGTATTAGAAATATTGATAAAGACTTAATTACTATTTCTGGGGATATTTTTATAAGTGAACATAGTGAGTATAGATACTTTGAATGTTCTTTAAAAAACTATGAATGCTCTATAAAGGATAAATAATAAATTTATGAAAAAAATTACATATTTTGTTTTGATAACTATATCATTTTTAATATTGATATGTATTATTTATGTTATATTAGGTTTTACTGGTAATTTATATACAAAAAAAGAATCATATCTTTCATCAAATAAAGAATATAAAATTGTTATAAAAGGTAATGGTGCAAAATGGCCGTTCGGTAGTGAAGATATAAAGGTGTATGCTTATAAAAATAGTTTTACTGGCACTTTTAGTAAAGCAATTTATAAAACAAAAATATTTAATGATGGCAAAATTTTAAATGATAGTAATTTTAATATTGAATGGAATGATAATATTGCATACCTTTCTTTAAATGGCGAAGAACAAAAAGATGAAATTTTAAAAATAGTTTTTGAAGATAAGGTTACTATTGAAAAAATGGAATAATAAATGGAATTAGATTATTAAACAAAAAGATAATCTTTTCTTTTGGCCTATTTTATTCTAGTAAAATCGTGATATAATGTAATTGATATGTAGGATCCTAGAATAATATATTCGGTCATCTGTTGATTGACTTTTGTAATGTATTACTGTATGATAATACGTACTCTATCAAAACTTTAAGTATTAAGGAGTAGTATGTATGAAAAACGAACAGTATTTAGAACTTCGGAATCAGGTTTCAGAAATGAATAAGATTAACGATGAAATAAGTCTTATAAACTGGAATCGTGAAGACGGTCCCAAATTTTCATCTGTAGAAGAAATGAAAGAATTTGAACATAGATTAAAAAATAATGAATTTGATTATTTTTTTGAAGATAAAGATAATGCTGATATACTAGATACAAAAGATGTTATTGTTGAAAGTTTTTCTCATACACTAGAAGACATATCATTCTATATTTATACATACCAAAACAAAAGTAACTATAACTATGTTACTTATCTATCATTAACTAATACAAAAGATAATGATATAATTGACAAATTATGTGGTAATACTACTTCTGATAAAGAATCCGCACATAATTATTTTGAAACATTAAAACAAGCAATAACAAATAATAATATAAATGATATTTTGGAAAACTTAACTTTAGGAGCACAAAAAACTATAGTATCATTAAAAAATAAATTATCTAAACTAACTAGTGAAAGCTAGTTTTTTTGTTTATAAAGGGGGTTAAAATATAGATATAGGAAAATTAGTGAATGATCTAAAAGATTATTCTAAAAATAATGAATTTGATAAGATTAAAGATATAACATTAAAATTTGAAAAAGATTTTCTTGATAATTGTAAAAGTGAATATGATTTTAAAAGTTTGATTGATGATTTATCTTTATATAGTAATTATACAGTTTTAAATACATTATTGATAAAATATCAATATCCAGATTTTCTATCACTTGGAACAAAACAATCATATTTAGATCAAGGTGTTCAATTACTAGAAAATGCTACACCTATTGAAATACTAACACCAATCAGTGATGAATATGTATCTATAAAAGAAAATGATAAAGTGATAATTAAAAATATGAAAGATCTGACAAAACAAGAATTAAAAAGATATTTTGATAAAGAGAATAAAGATGTTGTGTTTCATCATAAAGATTTTAAAGGTCTTAATTCTACTATACTCTTTGATGTAAAAGATACAACAATGAAGAAAATTGATTATGATACTGGGACGCTTCCGGCTCTTTTTTATTCTTCTTATGATGAAATTTACAATAGTTTTATAAAGGCACTTTATGCTGACGGTTTTAAAGTAAAATATGTTAATATGAATAATAAATACTCTTTTGATAAGGATAGTAAAACAATTAGTTTAAAACAAGGTTTGAACAAGAGAACACACTTAATGATAGTGCTTGATATTTATACAAATAATATAGCTTCTAATGAAATGGAAAAAGATATGTTAGATATGGTTATTTCAAGAAGAATTGGAATAGATAAAGAAGATGTTTCTTTTGATAAGTTTCAATCTTGGTATAAGAATCAAGATATAAAAACAGTAGATAATCTACTAAAAGTGATTGTTAATAAAGGAAGAAAATTTGCAAATAATTTTAATAAGTTTTATGAGATAGAATTTCAAAAGAATGAAAGCTTATATCCAGATGACGAGAAAGGTTTATATGATGACTTTTCTCTTTTTTCATAAAGGGCGCTGACAAGAATTTTCTGGCGCGTTATAATTCGTTTGTAAGGCGGTGTAAAATGAAAAAGAATTGTTATGATGAATTATATAACATTCATAAAGAAAGGAAAATCAGGGCTTTTTATGTTGATCTATTATGTGAGATACTTCTACTTCGTTATGAGTTTTCTTATAAAGAAACAACAAAAAAAGATGTATTGAGTGAACTACCAAGTTTGAGAGAATTTAAAAGTACAGAAGTAGAAAAAATTTATAATGATAGTCTTAAGATATTAGAATTAAGATATAGAATTAAAGTTTTAGATGATAGTCCATTAAAATTTGTAAAAGAAAATGAAATATCATAAATAATAAAATATAGGCAAATACTTGCTAATTAGTGAATATACTATAAAGAATAGACATAAAACTCTATTCTTTTCTTTTTTCTTTAAATAAGATTTAAAGGGGGTTGAAAAAATGAAGAATAAAAAGGTAACTTATAAGATTATAAATGAATTTAATGTTGATAAAGATAAAACAAAGGACGATTTAAAACTTTCTTTTAATAAGAAACTTTTAAAGGTAATACTTTCTATTGAAAAAAATGTATATGGGCGCTGTAATTCTTGAAGTAGCGCGTTATAATATTATTATGTTATCAATGAATTCTGTTAAATTAGTAAAGGAGCTAAATTTAATATGAAGAAAATAGTTGAAACAGTTGATATTATTATAAGGAGAGTGGTACTTTATTTAAGACTATCAAAAGAAGATATTGATAAACCTACCAAAGAAGCTATTAGTGAAAGTATTAAGAATCAGGAACTAATGCTTCGTGAAGAAGTTGCAAAACACCCAGATTGGGAAATTGTAGGCGTTTATTGCGATGAAGACTTTTCAGGAGCTGGAACATATAGGCCAGACTTTGAAAAGATGATTAAATCTTGTGAAAATGGCGAAGTTGATATTGTTTTATGTAAAAGTCAATCAAGATTTTCAAGAGATATGGAAGTTGTAGAAAAATACCTACATAATAAATTCATCGTATGGGGTGTTAGATTTGTTAGTATTGTAGATAATGCTGATACTGCTAATAAAGGTAATAAGAAAGCAAGACAAATCAATGCACTTGTTAATGAATGGTTTTTGGAAGATTTATCAGATAACATTAAAGCAACATTCCGTACAAAATGGAAAAATGGCGAATGTACTTCTTCTTTTGCTAAATATGGGTTGATGAAAGATCCAAAGAATAAAAATCATCTTCTCATTGATCCTATTGCAAGTGAAGTTTTAAAACAAATTGCTGAAATGTTTTTGTCAGGATACGGACAAGATAAAATTGCTAATACTTTAGAAGAAAAGAAAATTCCTAGTCCTTATGAATATAAAGCAATGAATGGTTGTAAATTAAAACTTCCTATTTCTAAAAAAGAAGATAAATATTCTATTTCAAAGTCAGGCGGGTATATTGTTAGAATTTCTTTATATAATGAGTACAAACAAATTTTACGAAACATAAAATCAATTTATGTATTTGGTACTGATGAATTAAAAGAATATAATTCAAAATTTCATATTAGAGTTAGATCCATAAGTGAAGATTTAAAGCTATACTATACTACAGATAATTTATCATCTAACATAGATAATATAGATTTTAATAATATTGATTTTTCTACTGGTGTATGGCACGAATTAAAAACAAATGATACTATTCCAAATGATGTGTTTTATATTGGAAGTACAAATATAGAGTTAGACAGACTTATTGAAACTGGTTTTGAATTAGAAATTAAACTTGATGATAACAAATGTCATAATACTTATAAAATGTTTACAAAGTCAGTAGCTGCTGATACAGATACAGAATTTAAGTTTGAATATGAAATAAGAAAAAAATATAAGTGGTCTGGACGTGTTATTTATGAAATGTTAAGAGATCCTATATATAATGGTACTCTAATACAAGGTAAGACTAGAAGAATCAGTTATAAAAATCACAAATGTATAAATGCAAAAAAAGAACACTGGGTTACAAGTGAAAGTGCTCTTGAAAAGGTATTTGATGATGAAAAATGGTTATCTATTCAAACAAAGTTAAATGAAGTTAGTAGATCAGGTGCAGACGGTGTTAAACATATCTTTTGTGGAAAAGTTTATTGTTCTGAATGTGGTAGTATATTGCGTAAAAATAGTAGTTGTCAAAACAAAGATAGTCAAAAGATAGAATATCTATTATGTAAGGATAAAGAGAACAAATGGGCAAATTGTGATAATAACAAGTCTATCAAATTAAATGTATTAGAAGATTATGTTTTATCAGCTATGAATGGCTTGTTAGATGAGTATTATGATAAAGACACATTAAAAGAACTTCACAAAGAAGTTATTGATAAAGATTTATTCAAAGATCAATTAGATAGTTTTAATAAAGAAAAAACTGACATTCAAAATCTTATAAAAAGAAAAAAAGAGATATTTCAACAACTTTATGAAGATCGTGCTACTGGTGTTATTGATGATAACGATTTCACTTCACTACGTGCAAAGTATAAAGAAGATGTGGATAAGTTAAGCGAAAGGCTATCTACTATAGATAATGAATTAAAGTTAATTGAAATGAAACAAAACAAATTAAAAGATCGTGATAGTCTTCTTTCAAAATACAGACACATTGAATTACTTACACCAGAGATACTTGATGAGTTTGTAGATAAAATCAAAGTAGGAAAAATTGATGATGAAACAAAGACTAGAGAAATAAGAATCGTTTGGAACTTCCAAACTTAATAAATTATATTTGTGTGGATAATGTAATCGGAGCAGTTGCACCAGTTGGACCTTGAACAAAGCAATTGCTGCATCTTGGTCCCCTAGGGTGCTCTAATAATGAATTTTCACAATGATTAAACATTTTATTGCCTCCTGTCATAGTGTATGTTTCTTTTTTTCTTTTTTATAAATCATATGACTAGCAAAATATAGGATTGAAAGGAATAGCGAGTAAATGTTTGATAAATTGGTGGAAAAATGATAGAGTAAATACTGGAAAGGGGAATTTTTATGAATCAACAAGAAGTGATTAATGAAATTCGTCGTAAAAACGATATTGTTGACATCATTGGGGAACGGATTCCTCTTGTTTCTCGTGGTAAAAATTATTTTGGTGTCTGTCCTTTTCATGATGATAACCATCCATCGATGAGTGTTTCTCGGGAAAAGCAAATTTATACTTGCTTTTCTTGTCATGCTACCGGGAATGTTTTTACTTTTTTAATGCATTATGAACATAAGGAATTTGCGGAAGTTTTACATGATTTAGCGGAGCGATCCGGTGTAGAATTAAAAGGCTATAAGACCAAAAAGGTTTCCACTAAGTATGATCCTTGGTATCAAATTTATGAATTCGCTTGCAAATATTATCAGAATAATTTAATGTCTAGTAAGGGCAAAGAAGCACGTGCTTATCTTGAAAAAAGGAAATTAAGTGAGGAAGTGATTCGTGAATTTGAGATTGGCTTTTCTTTGGAACAACGTAGTGACTTGACCAATTTGCTAGTTAAAAAAGGTTATTCTCTTGATGTATTAAATCAAGTAGGGCTTACGACTTCTGATTATGACATTTTTCATCAACGGTTGATGTTTCCTTTACATGATTTATCAGGTCATGTCGTGGGATTTAGTGGTCGGATTATTTTTTCTAGTGCACAGAATAAATATTTAAACACCAAAGAGACAGAACTTTTTAAAAAAGGTCGTTTGTTATATCACTATCATATAGCGAAAGAAGCTTGTCGTATTGCCAAGTATGTGTTAGTTATGGAAGGATTTATGGATGTTATTCGTTCTAGTAGTGTAGGAATTAAGAATACGGTAGCAACGATGGGGACGGCTCTTACAAAGGAACATATTGCAGATATTAAAAGATTATCCAATCAGATTATTCTTTGTTTTGATGGTGATGAGGCCGGTCAAAAAGCGACGGTGGCAGCAGGTGAGTTGTTTACTGCCTCTGGGGTTGAGCCTTTAGTACTTGTTTTACCCCAAGAAGAAGATCCGGATACGTTTATCTTACAAAAAGGCAAGGAGGCTTTTTTACGGTTAGTAGAAAATGCAGAACATTTTCACGATTATCGAATTCGTATGTTTCGAAAAGGGATCAATTTTGATAGTCCTGAAGAGAAAGCACTCTATATTCATAAGGTATTAGAGGAAACTGCAAAACTTACAGATCCAATCCGTATTGAAATCATCTTAAAAGAGCTTGCAAAAAATTTAGAAATAGGGTATAATACCCTGGAAAAAACTTTTCAAGAATTAAAGGGTCAGATGGTTCATTCAAACCCAATAGTTCCTGTGAAGAAGGCACCTGTTGAAAAAAAAGATAAGTATCAAAAAGCAAGTTATGCGATTCTTTATTATATGCTAACAACACCGTGGGTAATTGAAGAGGTTGAAAAAGAACATATTGTTTTTCCTAAGGATCTATGGCGAGCTTTGGAAAGTGAGATTGTGTATTTTTATCATAAATATGGTTTTATTGAAGTCGCAGATTTTTATACTTATTTAGCAGCAAAAAAAGAGCTTTTGAGTCTTTTATCAGAAATTGAAGCCCAAGGATTACCAGAGCCTATTGAAAAGATAGCATTATACGATTATTTTAAAGCGGTCAGGGAGTATAATAGGAGCCAGGAGATCAAACGGCTCGAAGAGAAGATGAAGGAAATGATGGACCCTTTAGAACAAGCAAAGGTAGCAAATGAGATAAGAGAACTCAGAATAGGGGAGAACGAAACATGGTAGAAGAAATTAAAACAATGGATGAAAGAAAGCAAAAGTTACTTGCTTTAGGGGAAAAACAAGGGTTTATTACGTATGAGCAGTTAGCTAATGAGTTAAAGGGGCTAGAGGTTGATAGTGATAGTTTAGATGACTTATATAATTCTTTTGTAGAAGTTGGTATTGAAATTGTCAGTGAAGATGGTAGTGATGATGCCACAGGGGAGGAAATTACACCTACTATTAAGACAGAAGAGTTAACTTTATCTAAAGATATTAAAATTAATGATCCTGTTCGGATGTATTTAAAAGAAATTGGTCGTATTCCATTACTTACTTCTGATGAAGAGTTTGAATATGCTCATCGAGCTGTGGCAGGAGAAGAGGAAGCAAAACGGATTTTAGCCGAGTCTAATTTACGATTAGTGGTGTCAATTGCCAAGCGTTATGTGGGGCGTGGCATGCTTTTTCTTGATTTAATTCAAGAAGGAAATATTGGGTTAATGAAAGCGGTTGAAAAGTTTGATCCTAATAAGGGATATAAGTTTTCTACTTATGCGACTTGGTGGATTCGGCAAGCAATCACCCGCGCTATTGCGGATCAGGCAAGAACTATTCGAGTACCAGTACATATGGTAGAGACGATTAATAAATTAGCAAGAGTACAACGACAGTTAACGCAGGAGTTAAACCGGGAACCAAGTGATGATGAGTTAGCTGAAAAGTTGGGTGTAACAGTAGAAAAAGTACGGGAAGTATATAAGATTAGTCAAGATCCTGTTTCTTTAGAAACACCAATCGGGGAAGAAGATGATTCTCATTTAGGAGATTTCATTCGCGATGAAAGAACCATAGGACCCGAAGAGTATGCTACGGAAGAGATGTTGAAAGAGGAATTAGCCGGTGTTTTATTAACGTTAACAGATCGAGAAGAGAAAGTATTACGGTTACGTTTTGGGTTAGATGATGGTCAGTGTCGGACACTAGAGGAAGTGGGACAAATATTTGGTGTTACTCGTGAGAGAATTCGCCAAATTGAAGCGAAAGCGCTACGCAAACTGCGCCATCCGTCTCGGTCTAGAAAGTTGAAGGATTTTTTAACGGATTAATGAAGATTAATGAACGATTAAAACAATTAGGAGAGGTAGTTCCCTCTTCTTCTTATCCATTAGATATTGGTTGTGATCATGCTCTTTTATCGATTTATTTGGTAGTAGAGCGTAATTTTCCTAAGGTTATAGCGTCAGATAATAAAGAGGGGCCTTTACAATGTGCTAAGGAGAATCTTCATCGTTATCAAGTAGAGAGACAAATACAACTGGTTTTAGCGGATGGTCTAGCAGCTTATCAAAGGGGAGTGAATGCTGTTATTATGTCGGGGATGGGTGGTTTCATGATGATTAAGATTTTAAAGAATCACCTTTCCTTACTAGAACAGATTGAGTGGTTAATTTTATCACCTAATAATTTTACGACTCAAGTAAGAACGCAAGTAAATCAATTTGGTTATATAATTGAAGAAGAATTGGTAGTGAAAGAAAAACACTTGTTTTATCCGATATTGCTATGTCGACGGGGAAAGAAACATTATTCTAAAAAAGACTTGTTTTTAGGGCCTATTTTAAAGACTAAAAAAATTCCTTTGGTTCAGGAATTTTATCAACGAGAACTTTCTAGTCGTTATCGATTATTGCAGTTAGTTTCTGTTAGGAATTTTCATAAATGGTATCAAACCAAAAGAGAAATCAAATGGCTTAAGCAGTATCTATCTTTATAGGTCCTGTTTTTTATTGATGCCAATCATACCACCAAGAATGGAGACGATTAATAAAATGATATCGTAGAGAACTAATTTTAACGTAAAACCTCCTTCAAAGAAGATACTGGAGATAGTAAAGAAAAGAAAAATCAAGATACCTCCTAGTTTTAGTCCTTCTAACCAGCCGCGTTTGGTTACCTTTTTGCCTAGGGTGAAGGCACCTACAAAAAGAGATAATAGGGGGATAATCAATTTAAAAATTGAATAAATGTTATTAGAAATAATGTCAAAATGATAAAATAGTGTTAAAATAAGGATTAAGAATAGTAATAGACCTACGGTTAGTAGGAGCGATTTCAGTAGATTTTTAATATAGTCCATTTTGTCTCACCTAGTAGAGTATATGTGAGTGTATTGGGAATATGTCTATCTTATGAAATCGAATATGTAATTATCACATGTTGATAGGGGACAAAAGTATCTATTGTTATACTATGATTAGAATTGAGGTGTCTTGACAATGGGGAAGACTGCGAGAAAAGAAACTAAGAAGGAAAAAGTATTATTGCTTTCTATTTTTGTTGTGGTAGGACTTATTATAGTGATCGCTACTAGTTATGCTTGGCTGTCTACAACTGTTCCCGGAACCAAAAAGCAGGTTCTACGTGTTGGGAGTTTACGTCTTTTATTAAATGAGGGCAATTCTTTAACAATTGAAAACGCTCATCCATTAACAGATGCAGAAGGGTTGGCCCAAACAGGATTTACTTTTTCAGTTGAAAATTTGGGTAGTAGCAGTGCTAGTTATGATGTTTTGTTAGATGACGATACACTAAGTGGCGCTACTAGACTAACTGACTCTTACATAAAATATAGTCTTGATGTCAATGGGAAAGCAGGACAAGTACGAAAATTGGGTGCTCGATTACTTTATACCGGTAGTGTTGCGGGTAAGAAAACGGATGAATTTATATTGCGAGTATGGATTGATCCTGATGTTGATGGGTATATTACTGGGCAGGTGTTCAAAACGAAAATTCGTATTGTCTCTCCTGGCTCTGCTCAAGAATTAGCGGATACTTTACTTGCTAAAGCAAATGCGGCTAGTAATAATAATTATACAACGAGTACGGCTGCTGAGA